>JBMFGT010000005.1:0-201152 GCA_049977205.1 Acidobacteriaceae bacterium
GGTTGCCATGCTTTCATTCAGGGAAGACTTCGCGCCATGCCAAGTGGAAATTGCCCACAGCGGCAGTTTGCTTGTCCTTCCACAACCGTGTCAAGGTGGACGGTGGCCCTCCAACATCTCCGCATACCCGGTATTGCTTCGTTTATTGCTTCGTTGCCAAACCACCGTGGAACTGATATTAGTGGATTGCTTTGGGACGGAAAGGCGTGTGTATGGGACGACCTTGGCTTCTTTGTCTTTTGTTGTCGCTGGCCGGTCTGCACTCCCTTGCAAAACCAACGTCGGCACCGGACCAGACAGGCGTCATACAGATCAGGCTTGCCCCGTCCATGGTCGCGCTGACTGGGCCGTGGAGGTTCCACACCGGCGACGGTTCCCGCTGGGGCGATGCCAATTTTGACGATGCCGGCTGGGAGACAATGGACCTGACACCTATGGCTGGTTCTGTGGACCCAGGACTTGGCACCTCCGGCTATCTTCCAGGATGGACGGCCAAGGGCCATCCGAATTACTCCGGCTATGCGTGGTACAGGGTACGACTGCATATAAGTAGTGATGGCCGGCCATTGTCGCTGCTCATGCCAATCGACATGGATGATGGCTACCAGGTGTACTGCAATGGGCAGTTACTGGGCGGGTTTGGGGATTTTTCCAGCCTGCCGCCCCGTACTTACTATGGGCAGCCCAGGATGTTCCCCCTGCCTGTTGCGGTAAACAGCGGTCCTGCAACGCAGGAGATTGTCCTTGCGCTGCGTTTTTACATGAAGCCAGCCGATTTGCTGGAGGACCCCCAGCCCGGCGGCCTGCACGGCACGCCGCAACTCGGTCTGGCCCCTGTGGTTGCAGCGTACTATCGGCTGCAACGCCACGCGCTGGTCACCACATACAGTCTTTATTTGGTCCCCATCTTCAACTATCTGCTGGCCGCGCTTGCCGCCTTTACGCTTTTTCTTCTTGACAGAAAAGACCGGGTCTCCGCATGGCTGGGCTGTGCTGCGACCCTGAGTATGGCGTATCTGGCATTTGTACTTGCCGCAATTTTCACCACGCTTGTCAACGACAGGCTCCTCATCCTGCGTCAGCTCTTGTTTTCTGTTGTGTTTTGGGCCTGGCTGATGACGTGGTATGCATGGTTCGATCTTGGCGGCAAACGCTGGCTGCGCCGGGCGATTTACGGACTCACGCTTTGGCTGGTCCTAATGCAGTATCTGCAATACGTCTTTTTGGGACGGGCCTTGTATCCGTTTTTCAGCTCCAGTCCCTGGGAGATCGCCAGCCGCAGCGCACACTTGCTGATGGGGGTACTGCCCCTCGTCATTCTCTACTTTGGCGTCCGGCAGGGTGGTCGGGAAGGCTGGGTTACAGCTCCGGCCTTGCTGCTTTTGTCCCTGGGCCTGTATCCAGAGCCGCTGGTGTGGTTGCATCTTCCGCTGGTCTGGTTTGCATTCGGCGTGCAAATGTCCACCCGCATGTTGATGGAACTGGTCGTCTCCTTCTGGATCATATTTCTTTTGTTGCTCCGTTTTGGCTACTCCCAACGTGCCCAGCAGCAGATGCATACGGAACTGCGCCAGGCGCAGCAGATACAGAAGACCTTGCTGCCGGAAGCCCTGGCCACGCTGCCCGGATTCCAGGTGGAAAGCACCTATCGCCCCGCAGCAGAGGTCGGAGGGGACTTTTTCCAAGTGCTGCCGAGCGGGGAAGATGGGCTGCTTGTGGTCGTTGGCGATGTAAGCGGCAAGGGCCTGCGCGCAGCCATGCTGGTCAGCCTGATCGTCGGCACGCTGCGCACACTGGCCGAGCAGGGCCTGTCGCCAGGAGCACTGCTGCAAGCAATGGACCGTCATCTGCATAAACGCATGGAGGGAGGTTTTGCCACCTGCGTGTGTGCGCGCATCACCCGGGACGGCACGATCACGCTGGCCAATGCCGGTCATTTGCCGCCGTACCTCAATGGAGAAGAACTGGATGTTCCCACGGACCTGCCTCTGGGCATCGTCCCAGATTCCGACTATCTGGAGCGTACTTTCCATGTTCCACCCGGCGGGCGCCTTGTCTTCCTGACCGACGGCGTGGTGGAAGCGCGCAATCGGAAGGGGGAACTCTATGGCTTTGAGAAGACCCAGGCCCTTGTCCACCGGCCATCCGAGGAGATCGCGCAGACGGCGCAGCGATTTGGGCAGGAGGACGACATCACGGTCATCAGCCTGGTGCGGGAGGTGGCCCCTCCGGCCCCCGCGGAACGTGTGCAGGAGGGTGCTTGTTGAAAATGAAAATAAATATAAATATTGATTGACAAAACCACCCCGCAAGTCCCAACTGTTCTTGTGGCCCGCCACAGCACCCCCTGAGGGCGGGAGTCACCATCCACAACCTCAAGACAAGGAGAAGTCCATGAAGCAGCACATGTTTCTAGCATTGACGATTGCGGGGGCCTTGGGCCTGGCGCCGATGGCGGTCGCCCAGCAGAACACCCCAGACGCCGTCCAGCCTAATACCGTAAGCCATGGAGACACAGTAAGCCACGGAGAGACCACCAAACAGCCATCCAAAGCACATGCCACCGCCAAGGCGCACCCAAAGGTGAAAGCGAAGGCCAAGGCCAACAAGCCAGCGACCACAAACAATAAGCCAGCTACAACTTCCAGCCAGCCCAATTAGGACAGGCCAGGACGGGGAATTGGCCTTGAGCAGACCACGCTGCCCTGCCAGTCCTACACACCGCTGTAGGACTGACAGGGAAGATACGGCGCAAGGCTGGTTGCGATTGCGACTGCGTGGGTCCTACACGAAGGAGCCAGGTATGGAACTGGTCAGCACGCTCGAACTACAGCAGCAGATTGTCCGTTTGCAGGCATTGCTGAAGGTGGGCCATCATATCCACAGCACCATCCAACTGGACAGCGTGCTGCGCTCCGTCTTGCAGATCACGGTGCGCGAGCTGGAGATGGGCGGGGCCTTTTTCACAGCGTTCCCGTTTTCCCATGGGGAAATCCCCCCGGGCTTTTTGCTGCATCCGCCCTCCTCCAATCCCAAGCGCGGCTGTTTTCGTTTTCCCCTGCTGGACCACGAGGGGAAAATGCTGACCGAGATGGTGGTGATAACGCGGAACGGGGCGCCGCTGTCGCTTTACGAGCAGGACTTTCTGGAGAACCTGGCCATCCAGGCAGCGGTCGCCATTGAGAACGCCCGCTACCATGAACAGATGCTGGACATGGCGCGCGTCAAGCAGGACCTGGCCAGTGCGCGGGACATCCAACGCAGCCTTCTGCCACAGTCCATCCCCAGTGTGCCAGGTTACAGCATTGCTGGACGATCGCAGACCTGTTATGAAGTTGGCGGGGACTATCTGGATGTGATCCCCTTGCCCTCCGGGGAACTGATGATGGTGGTGGCCGACGTTGCGGGCAAGGGGCTGACCTCGGCGCTGGTGGGGAGCTCCTTTCGCTCTGCGTTTCGCGCCATGGCCAACTCGCCCATGCCTCTGGCGGAGATGGCCGCGCGCATGAATGCGTTGCATTATGGGGAAGGGGAAGAATCGCGCCGCCGCTATGTGACCGCCATGTTCCTGCGCCTGGATGCGGAGAAGCACGCGTTGGAAGTGGTCAACGCGGGGCACAATCCTGGCTTTTTGTTGCAGGGCGGCAAGGACGCGGTCCTGATTGGGGCCAGCGGGACCCCGGTCGGCATGTTGCCATTTTCCAGCTATTCCGCGGAAAAATATGTGTTTGAAAAGAAGGACAGGCTGCTACTCTATACGGACGGGATGACGGAGGTCTTTCACGAGGACGAGGAGTTCGGCCAGGACCGCTTGTTGCAGAGCTTCCGTGCGTGTAGGGACAGCGATGCCAATGCCGTTTTGGATGCGCTGTGGCAGGCCGTTGGGGCGTTTTCCACGGAAGAGTCACAAAGTGACGACATGACTGCGCTGGTGCTGCAAAGACATGCCTAACAGCCCGTGGTGAAAGTCGAGATGCCACAAAAACGTCCCTCGGCGGCCAAAGCCGCGTTGATTTTGCGGCCCTTACGGCACGGCTGAAGCCGTGCCCCTTCAAAACCCGACTTTCACCACAGGCTGCTAGAGGAGACATGGTGGGGCAGAAGAGTTCCAATACGATAGAGGTCCGCTTGCCCTCGCGCATGGGCTACGAGAAGATCGCCATGAATACGGCGGCCAGCGTGGCCAAGCTGATAGGTTTTGATGAGGGGCGGATAGAGGACCTGAAGACCGCCGTGGCCGAGGCCTGCATCAACGCCATGGAACATGGCAACAAGATGGACGAATCGCTGTCAGTCGGCGTGATCTTGTCCATGGACGAAGGCTCGCTGGAGGTGAAGGTGCTCGACTCCGGGACCGGGCCACAGGGCAACGTGCATACACCGGACATTGACAAGAAAATGCATGGGGAAGAGGCCAGTCGGGGGATGGGAATGTTCCTGATCCAGGAGTTGGTGGATGAGGCGGAGTGGGTCAGTTCGTCCCCCCACGGCAGCTATGTGCGCATGGTGATACGCATGGGGAAGGAAGAAAAATAGATGGGACAGAACAACCAAGGGCCAGATACGCGGGTCAAGATAGAGGAAGTAACGTGCCCGGACGGGTTGCCGGTCACTGTGCTGCGCTTCATTGGCGACATTACCAGCGCATCGGAGGCCGTGGTGTTGGGCACCTATGAAGGGCTGTCACCCGGGGCATCGCAGCGCATCCTGCTGGATTTTTCCAAGGTGGAATATATCAACTCCAGCGGCATCGCGCTCATCATTCAAATGCTATATGCGGCCAGTAATAAGGCCCAGGCCATCCAGACCTTTGGGTTGACCCCGCACTTTCAAAAGGTCTTCACCATGGTGGGCATTACGAAATACACCAGGCTGCATCCAGATGAAGCCACGGCCTGCGCCGCCTTTGGCTGAGTCCGGCAGTCATTCGGTGCAATCATTCCTGGCAGCGGTTGCCAAAAAATGGTGGCCAGGGACGGGATTGAACCGCCGACGCCGGCCTTTTCAGGGCCGCGCTCTACCACTGAGCTACCTGGCCATCGGAGCGGACTCCAGAAGGGACGCAACGTCCGCCAGATACTGCAAAGTCCCTGCTGGTGGCTGCTGCGCTTTTTGCAGTATATCAACCACGTCTTCCCATGCCAAATTCTGCCGGAAGTTTGCGCCAGAATGCAATTTGTAGGCAAACGTCCCTGCAAATCGTGATACATTCCACGCATGCAATGGCATTGCTCCTATCGCACACTGTTCCTGGCCGTGCTGGCGTCATTCTGCCTTGGGCCTGTGGGAATTGCGTCGGCCCCGGCGCAGACAGCAAGTAGGCAGCCCCGCTCCGTCCCTTCTGCCGCCCCGCCGGAACAGCGCACGGCACGCGCCTTTGACACCGCACTCCACAATGGTCCGCTGGAGCTGCACGTATTTCTTGAGCAGATGCCGAAGGGCGCGGACCTGCACAATCATCTGACGGGCGCCGTCTACGCAGAGACATGGATACGCGAGGCCGCTGAGGACAATCTGTGTGTGGACCTGGCGACGGACACGCTGGTAAGACCAATTGGCCAGACGCGCCGCCTGTCTGCGCCGCCTGTCTGCGGTCCGGGCCGCGTGGCGGCGTCCCATGCGCTCCAAGACGCTGCGCTCTATGATGCGCTGGTGGACGCTTTTTCCATGCGGGCCTTTGTGCCCAGCGAGGCAAGTTCCGGCCACGATCATTTCTTTGCGGCCTTTGGAAAATTTGGCGTTGTCCCCCACACGTATGCCGGGGAATGGCTGGATGAGGAGGCCACGCTGGCAGCGGAAGAAAACACGCAGTATCTGGAGCTGATGGACACGCCGGACTTTGGCGATGGGGCAAAGCTGGGCGCGCAACTGGGATGGGACCCGGACCTGGAGCAGTTTCGCCGGGACCTGCTGGCCCACGGCCTGCGCAATGGCGTGGCCAAGGCCAAAGATGCATTGACGAAAGCAGAACAGCAGCGCGATATGTTGGAGCATTGCGGCCAGCCGAATGCCGCCCCATCCTGTGCGGTAACGGTCCGTTTTCTATTTCAGGTGCTGCGCGGTTTCCCCAAGGAGCAGGTATTTGCACAGATGTTGCTGGGCTTTGAGGTTGCTTCCGCCGTGCCGGACGTGGTGGGCGTCAACATTGTGATGCCCGAGGACGGGTACATTTCCATGCGCGACTACCATTTGCAGATGCAGATGTTTGACATGCTGCACCGGCACTATCCGCAGGTGCATTTAAGTCTGCACGCGGGCGAACTGGCCCCAGGGCTGGTGCCGCCGGAGGGGCTGCGTTTCCATGTCCGCCAGGCCATGGACCTGGGCCATGCGGAGCGCATCGGACATGGCGTGGACGTGATGTACGAAGACCGTCCCTATGATTTGCTGCGGGAAATGGCGCAGAAGCATGTGATGGTGGAGATCAACCTGACCAGCAACGATGAAATCCTTGGCGTGAAAGGTGCGGACCACCCATTCCCAATTTACCGGCGCTATGGCGTGCCGGTGGCCCTTTCAACAGACGATGAAGGCGTTTCACGCATTGATCTGACGCATGAATACGTGCGTGCGGTGGAAAGTTACGGGCTGCATTATGCAGACCTGAAACAGATGGCGCGCACCAGTCTGGAGCACGCATTTCTCCCCGGCGCAAGTCTGTGGCCTTCCGCAGCCAGGACGACACCGGAGGCGTTTACGCAGATTGCGGCCCCTTGCGCGCACGATGTACCGGGAGCAGGGGGGCCGTCGCGAGGTTGTGCGGCGTTTCTTGCAGGCAGCCAGAAGGCGCAGCAGCAATGGGAGTTGGAGGGGCGCTTCCATGCCTTCGAAGGCCGCTATTGAGCCAATAATTGGTTTCCCGTAAGCTGCATGGTAGGAGGTCAAAATGACCAGTAAGGAAACAAGCGGCAGCGATGCAAAGAAAATTTCGTTGGGCGATGCGGAATGGCGCGCCAAACTCACAGAAGAACAGTATTCCGTGACACGGCAAAAGGGGACGGAACCGGCCTTTTCCGGGACGCTCTATCAAAACCATGCGGACGGGAAATATCGCTGTGTCTGCTGCGACGCGGAGTTGTTTTCTTCCGAGACGAAATTTGATTCCGGCAGCGGCTGGCCCAGCTTCTGGCAGACGGCGGACCCGGCGGCGATTGTCATGCACGAAGACACCAGCCACGGAAAAATCCGGACTGAAGTCACCTGCGCCCGCTGCGGGGCGCACCTCGGCCACGTTTTTGAAGACGGCCCCCGGCCCACGGGACTGCGCTACTGCATCAACTCCGTGGCAATGAAGTTTGACGAGGCAAAGAAGTAACAGGCGCGGTCTTTCCGGCCCTGCCAAAATGTGCCCCCTCCATGTCCACCTGCTTGTTACACTGGGCATGGAACGATATGTTTGAAAATTTATCAGAAAAACTGCAACGCGCATTCAAAAACCTGCGCGGACAAGGCGTCATCACCGAGGAAAACATCGGCGGGGCGCTCCAGGAAATCCGCATTGCCCTGCTGGAGGCTGACGTCAATCTGGATGTGGTCGAGGGCCTGATTGGGCACATCCGCGAGAAGGCGATTGGACAAGAGGTGCTGACGGCGCTCTCGCCCACAGAGCAGGTCGTCAAGATCGTCCGCGATGAGTTGGTCCTGGTGCTCGGCAAGGACACGGCGCGCTTCAAGTTCGCTTCGCAGCCGCCGACTGTCATTTTGATGGCCGGTTTGCAAGGCTCCGGAAAAACGACCACCTCCGGCAAGCTGGCTGCATGGCTGAAAAAAGGCGGCCATCGTCCACTGCTGGTCTCCGTGGACGTCTACCGTCCGGCGGCGCGTGAGCAGTTGAAGGTGGTGGCGCAGTCGATTGGCGCGAACCTCTACGAGGGCGACACCAAAGGCGAGGCCGCAGGCACGCCCCTGGTTGAGCGGCTGGCCAAGGAGGCGCGGCGCGAGGCCGTCCTGTCTGCCTGCGATGTCATCATCGTGGACACGGCGGGCCGTCTGCACATTGACGCCGGATTGATGGATGAGATGCGGCGGCTGAAAGCGCTGCTGAATCCGCAGGAAATCCTGTTCATTGCCGACGCCATGACCGGCCAGGACGCGGTGCGCTCGGCGCGCGAGTTCCACCAGCAACTGGCGCTGACCGGCGTGGTGCTGACCAAGATGGATGGCGATGCGCGCGGTGGCGCGGCGCTTTCCATCCGGCAGGTGACTGGCCAGCCCATCAAGTTCCTCGGCACGGGCGAAAAACCAGACGCATTTGAGGCATTCCATCCGGACCGCATCGTGGGCCGCATTCTCGGCATGGGCGACATGCTGACGTTGATTGAAAACGTTGAGGAGAAGATCGACCGCAAGAAGTCCGAGGAGTTTGCCAAGAAAGCGCTGGCTGGAGACGGTTTTTCGTTGGAAGATTTCCGCGACCAACTGCGCCAGATCAAGAAGCTTGGCTCCATCCAAAGCATTTTGAAGATGCTCCCCTCGGTCGGCCCGTTCCAAGGCTTGCAACAGGCCGCTGGGAGCGTGGACGAGGGCCAGTTCTCGCGCGTGGAGGCCATCATCAACTCCATGACGAAGCAGGAGCGGACGCACCACGAGATCATCTCTGGCAGCCGGCGCAAGCGCATCGCGCGTGGCAGCGGCACCAGCGTGCAGGAGGTCAATCAACTGCTCCGCCAGTATATCCAGATGAGCAAGATGTTTAAGTCCATGGGCAAGGGCGGCGGAATGCAGCGTCGGCTGATGGGACAGATGGCCAACATGCGCGGCATGGGGCGTTGACGCGAGCAGGAAGGGAAGTAGGTGCCAAAATTACAGGACCAACTCGACCAGATCACCGCGGAAACGCGCCGTCTGGTGCAGCCGGAACGGTTAGAGGTGGGCGAGCGCGCGATTGCGGAACTATTTGCCTCTGGCATTGAGCAGCGCATTCTTCCTGTTGGCGCCCTGGCCCCGGAGTTCACTCTGCCGGACGTGACGGGCCGCGTGGTGCGCTCCTGCGACATGCTGGCGCTGGGGCCGCTGGTGGTCAGCTTCTTTCGCGGGCGCTGGTGCCCTTATTGCGTCACCGAACTGGAGACTTGGCGCGAGTTATATCCAAAGGTGCGCGTGCGTGGCGCATTGTTTGCCGCCATCTCTCCGCAAACGGTGCGGCAAAATGATTTTCTTGCAGGGCAGCACCATCTGCCATATCCAGTGCTGGCCGATGCCGGTTGCACCCTGGCCGCCCAGTTTGGCCTGACATATACCGTGCCGGAATATCATCAGGAATATTTACGCAGCGTCCTGGTGAACGTCCCATATATCAATGGCGACCCAAGTTGGCGTCTGCCGCTGCCCGCCACCTTCGTGGTCCGCCAGGACCGCAGCATCGCCTTTGCCGAGGCCCATGCGGACCATCGCGTCCGCCCAGAGCCGGAAGATGTGCTGGCCGCGCTCGGCAAATAAATACCCGCGGTGACACTACACTGTTGGGTCCCAGTCCTGTGGACGTTCGTGCGGCCACAGGACTGGAGGGCCATCCGCAAAGCGATAGGCCCCAAAGGGAGACAGCGCTAATTCAGGTTGTAGGCAATCGCGATGGAGTGCGTGGTCGCGCTTGCTCCGCTGCCGGAGGTTGCCGTCACAAACACCACATTGCTGATGTTGGGTGCCGGGCCAGATGGAGGAGGTGTGGTGGAAGACGTGGTGCCACCTGTGCTGCCCGTCCCCGTTCCCATCCCCGTCCCGATGAGTCCTTGATTGCATCCCAGGGTCGCCCCTACGCAGACCACCAGCAGGAGCATGGCCAACGTCATCCACTGCGCCTGCCTGCCAAAGCGGGAGAGGAAACGCCGCCGTTGCGCGGGCAGACCCAGCAGGAAGAGCGCAGCGAAGGCCGTCCCTCCGCCGGCCAAGGACTGCCACGGGCCGCTGGATGGGTGGGGGCCACTTGGAAAGCTGTGCGGGCGTTGCAGGCTGGCAGTGGAAGAGGCCGCGATGGTCAGCGTTGTGGACCCGCTGGCCCCCAATGTGACCGTGGCGGGGGACAAGCTACAGGTAATGCCGGGGTCCTTGGATGGCCCCTGGCAGGAGAGCGTCACCGTACCGGTAAAGCCACTGAGCGCCGCAACGCTAATGGTCACATTGGTGGAACTGCCACGGGAGAGGTTCACCTGCGCTGGGTTGGCGACAATCTGGAAGTCAGGTACGGGCGTGTCTGTGGTGCTGAATCCGTTCCCGGATGCTGAGGCCGAACCCCAGACCGTGGCCATCGCCGATACGTCCACGGAACCAAGTCCCGTGGCCAAGTCATAGCCCGGGCCTACGCTGTATCCTGACATGACATAATTCCCGCTGGTCGTCGGGTCCGGGATGCAGGAGGGCGTGCCAGATTTGCAGACCACAGCATTGCTATTGGCCTCTGGATAGATGGTGTTGGGGACCACATCATGGAAGGCCGATGGGGCCGTCTGCGCAAGCTGATAGAAGAGGTAATTGGCGTTGCCCACGCCACCGGCATTGGTGGATGTAATCACGTAGCCTGAGGCCTGGTTCCACAGCGTAATCATACCGGCAAGTTGCGGCGCGGCCACGGAAGTGCCGCCAAAGGAGCTGAGGCTGCTATTGGCGTCCGTATACGGGACCCCCCCGCTGGCGCTGATGGCGCTGGGCGACAGGCAACTGGAGACGCCGGTCAGGTTGTTGTTGGTGTCTGTTTCTTCGGTGCAGACCACGTATCCGTCCCAATTGGGGTCAGCAGCCAGGGAGACATCGGGCACATCGCGGGCGCCATCGTTGGGCACGCTTGGCCCGGCCTGCCAGGAGGGTTTTCCCGCCAGATAGCCCAAATTGGAGGGCAACTTTGGCGCCTGCGGGGGCGCGGCAACGCTGTAATTTGGACTGGCGTTGAAGACCTCGCTGACGCCGCCTCCGCCCGCACCCAGACCGCCATTGGAACTGGCCATGGAGGCGTTGGGGGAATCATTCCATGCGCCCTCTGGGATATAGGACAAGGCTGAGCCGTTGGTTGCGCCGGTGGCCGTGGTGTAGTTGCCACTCGTGTTCCAATACTGGGCCAGGTTGCCGTTGCGGTCCGCAACGAACGAGGTCCCACCCGCAGAGGTGCTGTACGGGCTGCTACCGGGGAAGTCCACAGCCAGACCCAGGGTCGCGGCCATTTCCGTGGTCTGCTGGCCGTTCACCGTGATGGTCCCGTCGCAATCCGCCGAACCGTCGTCTCCCGAAGAGACAATCACCGTCTGCCCTTGGGAGTTTGCCTGCTGTTCATCCTGCACAATGGCTGCAATGTCCGATTGCGACCACCCCTGCTCGCAGCCGCCATAACTGAGGCTGAGCACCGGAATGACATTCTGGCCATTGTTCAGCAGGGGCGTCTGGATGGCGTACTCCAGCGCATTCAAGACGCTGTAATTCTGGTTGTTGCCCACTGTCACGTAGAGGATGGTCGCGTCCTTGGCCACAGAACCGGCCCACTCCACGTCCAGGTCCGATTCATTCAGGTCTCCCCCTGGGGAACCTTTGGTAGTGGGGCTTAATTCGCCTTGGCATGTTGTCGAAGAGGGGGTACAACTGTTGGGGACCACGATTTGCTGCGGCAGATTGCTGGTGCTCAGGCCGCTGAGCGCGCGGAAATTCAGGATGTCATTCGGATATGCCGTGATGTCCGATTGCCCCATGACGCCGATATACTGGCCGGTCCCAGAGACCGTGGTGTTATAAAGCGGCTGGATGTCATAGATGGTCTGGACGTCTGCCGGGGCCAGAAAACTCATATATTGGCCGTTTTGGTTTTGCAGCGTGTATTGCGGATGGGTGGCCGAGGACCCGGGCCTACGGACCGCGTGCAGGATGGTCTTTTTGAAATGGGTCGGCAAGGGACGAAAGGTGTTTAGGTTGCGCACCCCGACCACCATGCCGGCGATGGCCTGCGGGAAGGAAAGCTCCGTGCTGTTGGCCCAGTTCTCTACACCCCTCAGGTTGTAGCGGTGCATCTCCGTGTGGAAGGCCGTTCCCACCTGGGCTGCCGTGCCGCTAAAGACGATGCGGTCGGCGCTGGGTGGAATCTGGTCAATGGTGAACCCCTGCGAGCGCAGCCAGGCCGCGGTCGCCTGCAAATCACTTTGGCTGACGCCATAACGTGCAGCAAACTGGGAGGGCCTCAGCCACTGGTGATACATGGCGCTGCCCCGCGTCTGTTGCTGCACCAGCAGCTTGTCCAGGTCTGCCTGCTGTGCGGCGGAGCGGCCAAAGACCAGCGCCATGCCGTGAATGGCATAATCGCCGGGGAGTTGGCCCTCGTCTTTGGCCACGGCGACGGATGGGTGCATGCTCCCCTGCACAAGGACCATTTGGTCCGAGCGGATGGGGGCAGTGATGCGGTTTTTCACCAGCACCTGCGCATGGAGGGGGGCCCCGATGCATGTCACGAGCGTTGCGGCCACCAGGCCAGAGAACAGCCGGAATACAGATGGTTTCATATAGCTTTGAACTTCCCCTGGAGAAAATTACAGGTCCCCGCAGAGACCTTCAGTGCGACCCGGAAGGGCGTTTTCTTCGCGCTGTGCGCCAAGCACCCAGAACCCGGGTTGTTTCCAGTGTAGACGCAGGAAACAGGATTTTGTTGTGTATATTATTGCCCCATGAAAAAGAAGGCCAGCCCCGCAAGGGACCGGCCTTCCAATTTGCTGCAAGAACAGACTATTTGGCTGGGACTGCCGATTGCACCGTCAGCGCCACCGTTGTCGTGTGGACCAGCGTGCCCGTCGGCGTGATCGCCGTAGCGGTCACCGTGACCGTGGCTGCCCCCGTAGGAGTGCCCGCGTTGCTGATGGTGTACTTCTGCGGGCCGCTGCCGCCGCAACCCATCATGCCGATCAGGACAAACAGACCCACCAGGCCCAGCAGCTTCTGCATGGCGCGCCCTTTGCGGCGGAAGCCGAAGCCGAAGAGCGGCAGGCCCAGCAGCAATGCCCCACCCAGACGGATGACCATGCTGGACGACAGCGTAGGCTGCTCCAACCGGGCCGAATGATGCAGCGCCGGACTCAGGGTCGGCCCGGTGGTGCTCAGGGAGAGCACCGACTCCGCAGACCCTGTCCCCGGAGTGACTGTTGATGGGGTCAGGCTGCAAGTGCCACCCGTCGGCATGCCGCTGCAAGTGAGCGTAATCGGCGTGTTAATGGATGCATTGGCGTTGGCGGCAATCGTCAACACCACCTGCGTGCTTTGCCCCTGGACCAAAGTGGCCGTGGTTGAGCCAGCGGTGAAGGTGAAGTCGTTGACCTGTACCTGCGTCACCGACGATTGGGATGCGGAGAAGTTGCTGTCTCCGCCATAGGATGCGGTGATGTTCTGCGCACCGTCCGGCAGCTTGGTGGTGGTCAAGGTGGCCACGCCACTGGCCACGGTCCCTGTGCCAATGGAGGTGCCATTGTCATAGAAGGTGACCGTCCCCGTAGGCGTGGGCGGCGGTGTCGTATCTCCCGTCACCGTTGCCGTCAGGGTGACGCTGGCCCCGGAGAGGACCGACGCAGCCGAGGCGGTCAGCGAAGTGCGGGTCGCGCTCTGGTTGGTCACGTTGAGGGTGAGGCTTGCCGGTACTGCCCCAGAAACATTGGCGTCCCCGCTGTACGACGCAGTAATGAGCTGTGCGCCAGCCGTTTTGAAGGTCACCGGCAGTTGCGCCACGTAGAAACCAGTCGTGCTGCTGGTGCTAGTGGCCGCCACCGGCGCAGTGCCGAGGGGTGTTGCTCCTGCTCCTGCCCCGGCATAAAAGGTGACGGTGCCGGTGATCGGTGCGCTGGGGGAACCACCGTTGCCCAGCACCACCTGGGCCGTTAGCGTCACCGGGGTGTTCGCCAACGGACTCATGTTGCTGGACTCCAGGGTCAGCAGACCAAGGGCCTGCGTGATCGCAATCGTGCTGGCTGTGGATGTGGCTGCGTTGTAGCTGACGTCTCCAGAATAGCTGGCCGTCAGAGCATGGTTCCCGACAGACAAATACGGCACGGTAAAGGATGTGCTTCCGCTGGGCGGCAAGGCCCCCCCGTTGACGCTGCCTCCAATCAGAGGCATGGCCGTGGTGTTCAAGACCGTTGACCCGTCTTTGAAGGTGATGGTCCCGGTTGCGGTACTCAATCCAGAGGTCGCGCCGACAACCGATGCACTCAACGGTACAGGCAGTCCATAGTTTCCACCAGAGGCCATCAGAGTGACAACGCTGTTCTCTGGGGTGACGGTGATGCTGACCGGGCTGGAACTCATGCTGGCATAGTTGGGATCACCGGCATAATGCGCCACCACGGACTGCGTGCCGCCGGGCAGGATGTTGGTCTGGAGTTGGGTGGCCCCGCTGGCCAGGGTGCCAAAGCCCAGCGAAGTATTTACACCGCTGGAGCTTGCCAGGAAGCTGATGTCTCCCGTGGGAGTTGCCCCGCCGGTAGCAGTTGGCGTGACGGTCGAGGAGAGCGTCACCTGGGTACCGTGGGTGATGGTGGTTGCGCTGGACGTGAGCGAGACCCCGCTCTTGCCGGTGCCGACCTGCATCCATGCGGTGGCCAGTTGGTTGACGTCCACGGAACCCCAGCCGGTGGCCAGATCAAAGCTGGGCGTGGTGGAGTAGCCTATCAGGCTGCCATCCACTGCGGGGACCTTGTTGTCGCCCACCGTGGTGTCGTGGAAGATGGTCCCGTAGTTTTTGGAGTTGGCCAGGGCGTAGAGCGTTGGGTTGGGATTGCCTTGGATGGAGTTGGTCTGCTGGTTGATGAGCGCCATGATGCCAGCAAAGGACGGACTGGAGGCCGAGGTGCCACCCACCAGGAAGAAATACCCTTGGGAGCAGTCCCCACCTTGCGCGCGCAAGCAAATGATATATCCGTCATGGACTGCGGCGGTCAAAGAAACATCCGGCAGGTCGCGCATCCCGTCAGCCGGGACGCCCGTGCCGGTCTGCCATGCAGGCTTTGGATACATAATACTGACGCCGCCACTGCCGGCCAGTATGTTCGGTGCGCCAATATCGTTGTTTGCTGTGGTGCCGCTTTCGTTCCACGCCGTTTCAGGAATATAGCCCAACGCAGAGGAGATGTTCGTCTTATTGTTGGTGGCCGCCCAATACTGCGCAGGGTTGGCGAAATCATTGAACTCCGTGCCGCCCACGGCCACGTTGAAGGGCGTGGATGCCAGTCCGCTGACTGCAAAGCCAAGTTGCGCTGCTGGTTCCGATGAGCTGTCGCAGCCTGCGCCTCCCGTATCGCCTGCGGAGACAAAGGAGGAGATGCCCTCGGCTGCCGCCTGCTCCCAGATCGTGCCTTCATACGTTACGCCGTCCAGGACATCGAATTGTTCGCAGATTCCGTAGCTGGTGCTCATCACGGGCGCCAGGTCGTTGTCCACAATGTACGCAGCGGAAAGGTCCACGCCATCGGTGGTGGCCGTGCTGCCGGAGACGACCAGGTCAATCATTGCGCCTGGGGCGACTGCGCCGGACCAGCTTACGTCCAGGTCCTGCTCCACTTCGTCCCCGTTGACCCCAGGATCGGGCCCGTTCACAATGGTCTGGAAATTCGGGGCCGGCAGTCCGGTCATCGCGCGGAAATCGGCAATGTCCACCGGGTCAATATCGCTACGGCCCACAATGGCAATCGTCTGGCCCGCGCCGTTGATACTGGCTTTATAAAGTGGGTTGATGTCATATATGGTGGCGAAATCCGCCGGGGACAAGGCGAAGTTACCGCCCCCCAGGTCCGTGCTCGGCCCACCCTTTTTAATGGGGGTGATGTTCGGTCTGGAGAAGAAGTTATGCAGGCTCAGGATGCCAGCCACGACCGGCGACAGGGCCTTTGGAATGGAAGTTGCTGTTGCATTGGCAATGTGCTGCTCGCCATCCAGGCTGTAATTGTGGATTTGTGTGTGGAAGGTCTGCTCCACCTGCCCCGACGTGCCGGAGAAAATAATCCAGCGACGGCTGTTTGGCGTTGGTTCCACATGGAAACCCTGGCCCTGGAGCCATGATGTGATCTTGTTTATATCATTCTGGCTGGCCCCAAACCGCTCGCCATACTGCTGTGGGGTCAACCATTGGTGGTAACTGGAGGAGCCTTTTTCCTGTTGCATCTGCACCAGATTGTCCAGGTCCTGCTGTTGCGCGGCGCTGGGCTTTAATACCAGCACCATGCGGTCGAACCGGGTGTTTGGGGCCAGGTGCCCCAGGTCGGTTGCCTTGTCCAGGACGCTCAGGCGGTCATGCAGCTTGATGACCTGTTGCGTATTGATGGGTTGGGTGATGCGGTCTTGCGCGGCCTGCGCGCTGGCAATGGTGGACAGACCCAGGCACAAGAAAATTGCACCCATTAGTCCTAAAGCGTAGCGAATTAGCTTGGTTTGCATGGTGCTCCTCTGCTCTCCTCAATGCGTGTTCGTCCCTTGTTTGACCAGGGGGCCTCCGTGGACAAGGGACAATCCGGGAAGGTCGACTTTATGAACACATAAGTGTTTCTTATGTTGAACAAGTGTATAGGCGCGAGGGGACGGTTCGTCAAGAAAAAAATTTAATTTTGAATAAAAAATATCAAGGCGTGTTTTGGAAGGCCGCTAACGCACAGGAAACGCCGCAAGGTAACTTACTTACGTAACCATGCAATATGGTTACCTGTGTGGCGCAGGCTGGCCTGCCAAAGGCGATGGCCCCGTAGCAGCGCATTGCATAGGGCAAATGGCCGCTTGCTCTTCGCCAGGACCGCCGGATTGACTTTCACGGCAGCAGCATTTAGATTCAGCCTTTTAGCGCATGTGGCCCTGCCGCACCGCGCAAGGACAGTAGTTGCACCATCATTCCAGTTGATTCCAGTTCAGGAGGCCCTATCGCGATGAACACGATGAGCATTCTATTCCGCCGCACCTTCCCAATCTTACTGTGCGTTTTATTTACGATTTATCTGGCGCAAGGGCAGGACCTGGGCAGTTTTGAGAAGCGCGTCACCGTCAAGGTGCTGCCGAATGGTATGACGCTGATTGTCTGCCAACGCCCGGAGGCGCCTGTTTTTAGCTACTTCACCATCGTGAACGCGGGCAGCGTGCAGGACCCAACAGGCGAGTCCGGCCTGGCGCACATGTTTGAGCACCTCGCCTTCAAGGGCACCAAGGACATTGGCACGACCAACTATCCGGCGGAAAAAATTGCATTGGCCAAAGTGGAAAAGACCTACGCCGCGTATGATGCCGAGTTCCGCAAGCGCGTGGGGCGCGACCCGGCCAAGCTGAAGGCGCTGCACGCGCAATTTGACGCGGCCACGGCTGCCGCCGAGAAATACGTCATACCCAACCAGTTCACTGAGATTGCCGAGCAGAACGGGGCCGTCGGCGTAAACGCCAGTACCTCGCTTGACGACACGCAGTATTTCTGGAGCATGCCCGTCAATCGCCTGCAACTCTGGGCCTACATGGAGAGCGACCGCATCGCCAACCCCGTGCCGCGCGAGTTCTACAAGGAACGCAGCGTGGTGATGGAGGAGCGGCGGATGCGCACCGACTCCAACCCCATCGGCTACATGGTGGAGCAATTTCTTGCGGCGGCGTATGTGGCCCATCCCTACGGGCGGCCCGGACTGGGATGGGAGTCAGAGATAAGCCAGGTAAGCGCGACCGAGGCCGACGCCTTCCACAAGAAGTATTATGTCCCCGCTAATATCGTGATTGCCGTGGTGGGGGACATAAGTCCTGCGACGGCGCTGCCCATGATGGAAAAGTATTTTGCCCCCATACCTGCTGGGCCAAAACCGCTGCCCCTGGCGACCATCGAACCGCAGCAGCGGGCCGAACGCTCCGTCATTCTGCGCATGCCGACACAGCCCTTTTACATTGAGGGCTACCATCGCCCCGATTATCTTGACAAAGACGACGCTGTCTATGACGCCATCAGCGACATCCTGTCCAACGGACGCACCTCGCGGCTCTATCGCAGCCTGGTGCGCGACCAGAAGATTGCCGCTGTGTCAGCCGGATTTAGCGGATTTCCCGGCGAAAAATATCCCAATCTTTTTGCCTTCTACGCCGTGCCCACGCCGGGGCACACGCCGCAGGAGATGCGCACGGCCATCCACCAGCAGATTGACCTGCTCAAGACGCAGGAGGTGACCGATGAGGAACTGTCCATGTTCAAAACGCGCGCGCGGGTGGGCATCCTGCGCAGCCTGGGTAACAACCAGGGGCTGGCGGAAGAACTGGCGACCAACCAATTGCGCTATGGCGATTGGCGGATGCTTTTCCGGCAACTGGACAAAATCAATGCTGTGACCAAGGCCGACATACGGCGCGTGGCCAACCAGGTCTTTACGGCCAGCAATAGGACCTACTCCATGATTGAGTTCGCGCCGCCTGCCGCGCAGCCGCCTGCCGCAGCGCCTGCGGCTGCCGTCAAGGCCACGCCCAGCCAACACAACAACGGAGGGACACGCTAATGCTGCACTGCACAAAAAAATATACGGCCATGATGGCATTGTTGGTTGGGTCTGCGCTGGCCAGTAGCGTTGCACAGACGGCCCCAGATTCCTCCGCTACCACCCCGGCAAGGCCGCACGCAGCATCCGCAGCTACCACTACGCGTGGCGCTACGCAGCAGGCGCAGCCGTGGAAAAAGGTCCCCATTCCGCCGTTGCCCGCCTTCCATCCAGAGCAGCCAAAGCGCATCGTTTTGGACAATGGCATGACCATCTTCCTGGAAGAAGACCACGAGCTTCCATTCATCGAAGGCTTTGTCATTTTGCGTGGCGGCTCGCGCGATGAGCCTGCGTCCAAGGTCGGCATGGTTGACCTATACGGTGAGGCATGGCGCACCAGCGGCACGGCGAAAATGACGGGCGACCAGATGGACGACATTCTGGAGGCCAAGGCCGCCAAGATTGAGACCGATGGGGACACAGACTCGACTTCACTCTCATGGTCGTGCCTCAAGGACGACTTTGACCAAGTCTTTGGCATGGCTGTCGATCTGCTGGAGCACCCACAGTTCCGCGCGGACAAGCTGCAACTGGCCAAGCGGCAGGAGGAGACGGGCATCATCCGCCGCAACGACAATGCCAGCGAGATTGCTGAGCGTGAGGCCCGTCAACTGGTTTACGGAAAGGACAGTCCTTACGCGCGCACGCCGGAATTCGCCACGGTGGAGGCGGTCACGCTGGCCGACCTGGAACAGTGGCACGAGCGGACGGCCACGCCCAACAACATGATAGTCGGCGTGACTGGGGACTTTGATACCGCTGCGATGGAGGCCAAGTTACGCGCGGCCTTTGCTGCCATGCCGCGCGGGGCGGTCTTTGCTTCCGCTAAAATCAGCTTTCCAGGTCCAACGCCCGGTGTCTACTTTGCGCAGAAGGGCGATGTGGACCAGAGCAACATCTGGTTGGTTGGCCTGGGCACACAGCGCAGCAATCCCGACTACTATGCGCTCAGCGTGATGAATGAAATCTTTAGCGGCGGCTTTGGTTCGCGGCTCTTCCAGGCCGTGCGCACGCGGCTGGGGCTGGCCTACTCCGTTTATGGCTCGTATGGCGCCAGTTATGACCATCCCGGCATGTTCTATGTAACTGCGGGGACAAAAAGCCAGAGCACTGTGGAAGCTGCGCAGGCCATGCTGCAACAGGTGCGCGACCTGAAGACTGTTCCGCCAACGGAAAGTGAGTTACATAAGGCCAAGGACCAGTTACTCAACTCCTACATCTTCCACTATGATTCCCGGTCGAAGATACTGCGCGAACAGGCCAATCTGGCCTTCTATGGCTATCCGCTGGATTTTATCGAGAAATATCGCACAGGCATTGAGAAGGTGACCGCAGCCGACGTGACGCGCGTTGCGCAAAAGTACATCGACGCCAGCAAGCTGGCCATTCTTGTTGTTGGCAATGGGAAGGAGTTTGGCACACCCTTGACGAAGCTGGGGCCGGTGCAGACGCTGGACATCACCATCCCACTTCCACCGGGAATGCAGGGACATTAAGGGGCCTCTGAACCAGTCAGCGTTTTGAAGGGGCGGGACTATGGTTCCGCCGTAAGTCCCTGAAATAATAGTGGGCCCCAGCCCCTGAGGGACAGCAGTAGGACTGGACCAGAGTTTCCTTAAAGCGTTTCTCCAGCCGGAAGGTGCAGATGCGTCACCGCCCAGTGGGGATGGCGATGGAAGCGCCAATCGTGCGCGTGGACGGGGCAATGACAGGCGTGACTGTGCCCATCATGCGCGCCACCACGCCTTTTTTCCCAGGCCGGTACGTGGCCCGATGGTCCAGGACGTAGGTCCCCGTTAGGAAGCCAATCGCGTCACCCACCAACACGTCGGAAGGGAAATGTTCCCGCGCCAGTACGCGCGAGACACTGACCGTGACCGCGAACCCATAGGCCGGAGCGGCCACATACCAGCGTGGATACTCGCCCGCAACCACCCGCGCAAAGGCCATGCTGGCCGTGGCGTGGTCCGATGGGAAAGAGGAGTCCCAATCGTATTGCGAGGTCCCATATTGCCAGAAGCCGCCGTCGCCGTTTCCTTGCAGCGGGCGCTGACGGTTGGCCACCAGTTTGGTGGCCAGGGTCACAGTGCCGGAATCAAGGACCGCCTCTGCCGCCAAACGGCCCGTTTCTGTCAGATGAGGGTCCTTCACGCCCAGGCCGATGAAGTAAAGCCCGGCGCTTTCCGCCCCGGTTGCGTAAAAAGAGCCGAAGTTGGAGATGTTGTTGGCCGTGTTGATACGGTCCTGGTCTACGCCGAGTTGCTGCATGGCGTCCGTGTCATAGGCAAAGGCCAGCCCGGTCGCAGCGCCCAGCGGCGCCAGCCAGTAGGCGTCGGTGGCCTTCACGCGCAAGGGGCTGGTGAAAATGCCCTTGTCGTCCTGGCCCAGGTCTTCAATGCAGCGGACCAGGTGCGTGATGCCACAGATGGTTTGCGCTGTTTGCGTCCCCACTGTGGGCGTGGCCACGGATGTAGTTGCGGGCGCTGCTGGGACGGACTGTGGCGTGGCCGCAGTGGCAAGCAGTACATCTCCACCTGCGCCATCGCCGTCGGTTGCAAGGGGCGCATTTTGCGCGCAGGCGATGGAGGCAAGAAACAGGACGGGCGCGAGTGCTGCAAGGTTCCAAGGGCGCATGGTCTTTTCCAGTGTACGGGAAGGGAGATGCATTTGTGCGAAATCGCATGGAAAAGGGACTTTTTCCGCACGACCTTTTTCGTTTTCGCGGCATTTGCTTCCTGCGGGTCAAGACCTTTTGCGGGTCAGCGGCAGGCCGTAGCCAGTGCGTCCATTACGGCACTCAGCGCGTCCATGGAGACGGGGCCTTGCGCCATCTCTTTGGTCCCGCCACCGCGCCCGCCGTGGGCCGCGACCGCTTGTCGCAACAGCGCGCCGCAATCCAGCGGCAGGTCTTTGCTGCAAGCGAGAAAGACAGACGCAGCTTCTTCGTGGCCAGTCTCCGGCTGCCATGCCAACAGGGCCACGCTCTGCGCGGTCGCAACGATCTTGCTGGCCAACATTTTTACATACGCCGCATCTGGCGCATCGGGCGGTGAGAGCGTCAGGCGAATGAGATGGATGCCGTTTGCACTGTGGGTCTGGCGCAGCAGTTCGGCTGCCTGATACGCGGCCAGCCGGTTGAGCAATGCGCTGCGCTCCTTGGCGGCTTGTTTGTTCTGCGCCTGCAAGCGGGCAACGGCCTCGGGGACCTCCGCTGCGGCAAGGGACAAGGCCCGTCCCGCCGCCGTCAGCGTTTCAAAATCACGCCGGGCGGCACGCATGGCGCGCAGGCCGCAAACAAACTCCACGCGCACGCCTTGCCGTACCTTTTCCACGCCGCGCACTTGCAGGCCACCAATTTGGCCGGTGCTGCGGACATGCGTGCCACCGCAGGCGTTGCGGTCAAAATCTGCAATGGTGATGATGCGGATGGCCCCATCGCGTGTGGGCAGCTTGCGCACCTCTCCGGCGGCCAGCCACGCTGCGGCCTGCGCCTGCGTCACGCTCTCGATGGTCACCGCGCGGTCTTCGGCAATGATCTGGTTGGCGCGCCCGGCCACGGCACGCAAGGTCTCCGTTGCAAGGTGCTCAATGGCCAGATCAATGGTGGAGCTTTCCTCGCCCAGATGGAAGGAGACCGTCGCCGCGCCACACTCCTGGGCAAAGGCGGCAGAGAGCAGGTGCTGGCCGGAGTGCTGCTGCATGTGGTCCAGCCTGCGCGGCCAGTCAATCTCTCCGTGGACCGCTGTCCCGGCCTGCAAGGGCTTGGTTGTGTGGTGCCATATCTGGCCGTTGTCGTCTTCTTCCACGCAGGTGATGGCAGCGGTCAGTTCCGTGCCGCTGCGTGCTGTGGCCATCAGACGGCCTGTATCAAAGGGCTGGCCGCCGCTGGTGGGATAAAAGGCCGTGCGGTCCAGCGCGATGCGCCAGATGGCCTGGCCGTTGGCGCGGGAAAGTTCTTGTACGTCCGTGACCACAGCGTCAAAGTCGGCCAGCAGGGAATCGGTGTAATAAAGGCGTTCGGTCATGTCTCTTTCAAGGTGGAAGGTCTGGTTGCATTGTAGTGGGCCGCAAGTACGCCGCTCATTGTGGCGTAATGATGCCGCCCACGCGCGTGCGCCGGGGCAACAGGACGCCGCGATGGTCGTGTTCGCGTTCTGGTCCGTGCGCGGCGGGCTGGTGTTCGTCCTGGCATTTCTTGCGGAGCGTGGCCGCGCAGCCTGGGCAAAGCAGCGCCGCTTCTTCCAGTGTGGTCGCATTTCCGCAACAGGTGCAGAGGTCTCCTGGTTTTGCGTCCATCATTTTATTTCCATCCCGCTTCCATTTTCGTACTGTGTTGTTCCGGCCCTCTCTACCAGCGTAGTACCTTCCCCGCATAGACTGGAAGCATGTCCGAAGAAATCCGCCTGCTGGCCGCTGATTTGGATGGCACGCTGCTCACTCCGCAAGGCCAGTTGAGTGCGCGTACTCTTGCCGCCCTGCGTGCCGCCGAATCTGCCGGGATGCGCCTGGTCTTTGCCACGGGACGCCGCCAGAGCTTCGCCATGCAGGCCCTGGGGACCGTGGGACTGCGCCCGGACGCCGTGCTGATTACCGCCAACGGGGCCATCGTGCGTACGCTGGATGGCAGGCTGATGGAGCGCCATCTGCTGCCTGCGGCGACGGCGCGGCAATTGTGCCAGCAACTGGATGCTTTCCGCAACGCCATGATTTTTACCTTTGACCGCGTGGGACCAGGCGCGCTGGTGGTGGAGCATTTGCAGACGCTGCACCGCAGCATAGCCCACTGGGTAGAGGCCAATGCGCACGAGATACTCGCAGTGCCCAGCCTGGAGCAGGCCTTTGCGGATGGCGAAGGCCCCGTGCAGGGGATGGTCTGCGGCACGCTGGAACGTATGGCGCAGGCCGTGGCGACCTTGGAGGCGGAGACGCCTGCCGCACGGCAACTGCGCGCAGAGATTTCCATCCATCGCACGGAGTATGCCGCGCGCGACCTCTGCATTGTGGACCTGTTGCCAGGGGGGTGCTCCAAGGGGCACGCGCTGGCGCGGCTGGCCGCCTCCTATGGCGCCCGACCGGCGCAGGTGCTGGCCATTGGAGACAATATGAATGATGCGGAGATGCTGGCGTGGAGCGGGCATCCGGTGGTGATGGCCAATGCCGCGGCAGAGCTGTGCGCTCTGGCCCGGCAGCGCGGCTGGTCGTTTACCGCCAGCAATGAGGAAGATGGCGCGGCCCAGGCCATTGAGGGCGTGCTGGCAGGCAGGAAAAGCGGCGTGACCGGCCCTGTTCCCGTGGTAAATTGAGCTACAGGGCCTTTGCGACGGATGTCCTTATCATTCCAACGCGCGTTTGTTCTCCTTGCTGCCTCTGCGGTGTGCGCGATGTCAGCACAAGCGGCGCAGCGCGTCACGCTCCGTTCCGGTTCCAACGTGCTCTGCGATCATGTGCGCATAGTCAATGGTCAGGTGCGGCTTTTTCTGGCCCCAACAGAGGACAATTATCTGGAGGTCGGTCCCGGCGACATTGTGCGCACTGTAATGGTCCCCGATCTTCCCGCGCCATCCACACCTGCACCTGCGCAGGCAGCTACTTCTGTAATAGCGGCCAAAACTACGGCCCCAGCGCCTGCCACCGCGGACCTGCCCATACTGTTGGCCCGTGCCGCAGCAGAGCACCATCTGGATGTGGACTTGCTGGCCAGCGTGGTGCGCGCGGAGAGCAATGGCAATCCCTGGGCGGTCTCTCGCGCCGGGGCGCAAGGACTGATGCAACTGATGCCGGGGACCGCAACCGCGTTGGGCGTGCAAGACAGCTTTGTCCCGGCGCAAAATGTCGCCGGAGGCACGGCCTATCTGGATTGGCTGCTGGCCCGCTACCATGATGACATTGTCTTGGCGCTGGCGGCCTACAATGCGGGACCGGAGGCGGTGGACCGCTATCACGGTGTCCCTCCCTATACGGAGACGCGGCGCTACGTGGCGCGCGTGGTCCACGACTTCAACCAGCGCAAGCGCCAGGTGCTTCGGCAGCAGGCCGGGGACCAGACCGCTGCCGCAGAAGTCCCATCCCGCGCGGCCAACAGGTAAGCGAGACCTACATTCCATGAAAACAAAACGATGGCTCCTGATGGCGGCAGTGCTGCTGCTCTTGTTACTGCTGGGCTACCTGCAATTCCGCACCCTGCGCAGCTTCCAGTGGCCGGTGCTGGCAAAGGTATTTGGCTCCATCCAGTGGTTGCGCGTCGGCTGGGCCGTGGTGCTCATCTATGGGGCGTATGGGACGCGCGCTTTCCGCTGGAGCGTTTTTCTGCGGCCCACGAAACCGGCCAGGGCCGTCGCGCTGTTCCCCTCGCAATTCATCGGCTTTACGGCAGTGGCCGTGCTGGGCAGGCTGGGGGAGTTTGTGCGTCCCTACCTGATTGCGCGGCGGCAGCAGATCACCTTCACCTCACAGCTTGCCGTTTACGCTGTGGAGCGTGTCTTTGACCTGCTGGCCGCGGCCACCATCATTGCCGTCACGCTCACGGTCAGCAGCTCCGTCAGCGCGCTGCCCCACAGCGAGGAGTTTCGCCGCGCGGGATACATCGCCATGCTGGTCTCCGTTTTGTTGGGAGGGGTGGCGGTTGTGGCGCGCATTTCTGGTGACCGCCTGGCAGCGGCATCGGGGCGGGCCTTTGGTTGGTTTTCCAGGGCCGCAGGCCATTTTTTCCAGGAAAAGATATTGGCTTTTAGCCATGGCTTGGACACCATTGGCAGCGTGGGCGACCTGTTGCTGGCGCTATTTTGGTCTTTTGCCACCTGGGGACTGATCGCGCTGGCCTATGTGCAGGTGGTGCATGCCTTCCGCATCCCGGCCCTGGACTCCATTGCCCCGGCGCAGACCATTATTTTGATGATGTACAGCATGTTTGGCTCGGTGCTGCAATTGCCAGTGGTGGGCGGAGGGTCGCAGTTGGCCACCATCCACGCCATGATTAGCGTGCTGGGGGTGGGTGCAGAAGCGGCCACGGCCTGTGGTCTCCTGCTCTATCTGGTGACGTTTTTGAGCGTGGTCCCGGCAGGGTTGCTCTTTGCCCGCGCAGAGCGTATCTCCCTGCGCAAGGTGGCGCGGTCCTCTGAAATGGAAGAGGAGACGCTGGAAAAAGAAAACGCGCTATAGCTATGGGGCCATCAGTTGTACGGATGGAAGTGCGCGATCAGCGGTATCTTGGTCAGGTCGTTGACCAGCACGAAGGCGAAGACAAGGATGAGGAAAACGAAGGCCGTCTGATAAATCCTCTCTTTGAAGACCTGGTTCAGGTCGCGCCGCAGCAGGCCCTCAACCAGCAGGATCAGGATTGCGCCGCCGTCCAGGATCGGGATGGGCAGCAGATTGAAGATGCCCAGGTTCAGGCTGATGGTGGCCATCTCGCCAAAGAGCGGCGACCATCCGGGCATGGAAACAATGTGTCCCGTCTCGCGGGCAATGCCCACTGGCCCGCTCAGGGAGCGCATGGACATGCGCAGTGTGGCCATGCGGCGCAGGACCTCCACAATCAGCGTGGAGCCTTTGATGTTTTCATGCACAGACTGCTGCATGGCGGCAAACAGGGGCAGGTGCTCCACATGGAACGGGGGCAACGCGACTGAAAATCCAATTTGATAGACCGGCTGGCCGGTTGGCCCGGTCACCTTGTCCGGCTGTACTTGGACCGTCAGTGTTTGTCCCTGGCGCAGTAGGGTCAGCGTGACCGGCCTGCCCGCCTGCTGTTGCAAATAGAGGATGACGGAAGACAGGGAGCGGAACGGGACGCCGTCCACGGCGTCAAGCTGGTCCCCGGAGCGCAGACCGGCCTTGTAACCAGGCATGGATGGCTCAACGGAGGCAATCTGGATGGGCCGGTGCTGCTCCTGTGCGGCAATGCCCAGGTCTTGTAAGGAAAAATCATCAGGATTGTTGACGTTGGGCAGGTGCATTTGCAGGTTTTCCACTTGCCCTTGGCGTTCCACGCTCAGGCGGACCGTGTGGCCCAGGTCCAGAATGGTGTGGACAAAGACCTGCTGCCAGTCGGGATGGAAGATGCCATCATAGCGGACGATCTGGTCGTTCCGTTCCAGCCCTGCGCTGGCTGCTGGGGAACCAGGCTGCACGTAATCAATGGTTGCCGGCCCCGACATAAAATCGGGGACCTCGTTGTGCGCCATATAAACGAAGGTGAGCAGCAGAAAGGCCAGCACGAAATTGGCCGCCGGACCGGCGCTGGCAATCAGGATGCGCTGCCAGCGGGGATGGTTGGCGAACTCGGCGGGGTCGCCCGTGGCCTCTTCGGAGGGCAACTCGCCAGACATTTTCACATAGCCGCCGAGGGGAAGCAGGCTGATCCGATAGTCCGTGTCGCCGCGGCGAAAACCAAAGAGCCGCTTGCCAAAGCCGACGGAGAAGACCTCCACGCGCACACCGCACGCTTTGGCCACAATGAAGTGGCCGAATTCATGCACCAGGACCATGATGCCGAGTACGACAATCATGGAGACGACACTGAGAAGAGCAAAAGACATGCAACCTGCCGGGATGGACCTTATTGGATTTTGGAAGAAACAGATGTCAACGCCCTTACAGGGGGTGCGTCTGCGCAGGCCAGAATGTACCCACGCAAATCATCCTTGCAGGACGGTATGTTTCTTTGTGCCGGAATGCAGGACCTCGCGTGCGGTCTTGCGTGCCCGGGCATCCGCTTCCAAGACTTCCTGGATGGTCGCCGGATGGTGGCGTGGTGTACGCTCCAGCACAGCTTCAATTGTACGCGCAATGGCCGGGAAAGAGACCTCTTTCGCAAGAAATGCGCCCACTGCGATTTCATCCGCCGCATTCAGGGCAATGCAGTGTTCCCCGCCGATCTCCGCCGCCTCGTATGCCAGACGCAGGCAAGGGAAGCGGGCAAGGTCCGGCGGTCCAAAATCCAGGTGCGAGAGGGCGCGCATGTCAAAGGTCAGGTCCGAAGCAATGCGTTCCGGGTAACTGAGCGCATACAGAATGGGCAGACGCATGTCCGTGACGGAGATTTGCGCCAGAATGCTGCCATCGACAAACTCCACCAGCGAATGCACAGTGGATTGCGGATGCACCGTGACGTGGACGGCGCTGGGTGGCAGGTCAAAAAGACGGCAGGCCTCAATGATCTCCAGGCCCTTGTTCAGCATGGTGGCCGAATCAATGGTAATGCGCTGGCCCATCACCCATGTGGGGTGCTGGAGCGCCTGGGCCACGGTGATATGCTCAAATTGGTCCGGCGGCAAGGTACGGAATGGGCCGCCGGAAGCGGTCAGCCAAATGCACCGCACCTCCGCCTTGGCCCCACCGCGCATACATTGGTGGATGGCGTTGTGTTCGCTGTCAATGGGCAGCAGCGGGACGTTGCGCAGGCGCGCCTCGCGGACCAGGATTTCGCCTGCGGCAACCATGCACTCCTTGTTCGCCAGGCCGATCGCTTTGCCTGCGACCACAGCGGCATAGGTGGCCTCCAGTCCGGCCACGCCGACAATGGCGCTGACAACAAAATCGACCTCCGGCAGTGTGGCCACGCGCAGCGTGCCTTCTGTGCCATGCAGCACCTCAATCTGGGCCAGACCGGCGGCCTGAAGGCGGGCCTTCAAGGTTGCCGCGTCCTTTTCCGTGGCCACAGAGACAAGCCTGGGCCGCCAACGTTGGCATTGCTCAAAAAGCGCATCCAGATTATGTCCGGCGGCCAGCGTAAGTACCTGAAAGCGGTCTGGATACTGCTCGACAATACGCAGCGTGCTTTGTCCAATGGACCCGGTGGAACCGAGAATGGCGAGGTGCTTCAAGGGAATATACCTACATGAAATAAAATTGTTGGAACAATAAAACGTACCATAGCACAGGCAGGGCCAGCAGCAGGGCGTCCACGCGGTCCAACATGCCCCCGTGACCGGGCAGCAAGGTGCCGGAATCCTTTGCCCCAGCGCCACGCTTGATGGCCGACTCCAGCAGGTCGCCAATCTGCGCGGCCACATTCAACAAAACGGCCAGCCCCGCCCAGTACCACCACGGCTGGGGATATAGCAGCAGAACAATGCCATGCTGATAGAGCAGGTCTCCCAGGGCCATGGTCCCCAATCCAACCAGGACGCTGCCCAGGACCGACCCGGCTGCACCTTCCCAGGTTTTTTTAGGGCTGAGCGTGGGGGCCATGGGACGCCGACCGTAGGTCCGCCCCGTGTAAAGGGCCGTAATGTCTCCGGCCCAGACGACCAGCAACAGAAACAACAGCAGGGCCGTGCCATTTTCCTGCGTGGTCAGCAACGGCGCCAGCACCAGCGGATAGGAGACATACATCAGTCCGAAGAGAGAGAAGGAGGTGTCTGGCAAGATGCGATGCAGGGGCGAACGTAAGGCGCACACGCCAAAAATCAGCATGGCAAAGGTGCTCAGCGCAGGCAGCAGGAAGCCCGGCGCCCAATAGACGATGACGAACAACCCCCCCCCGCAGACCAGGACCAGCCAGCGCGGCAACCGCGCCCCGGAGGCGTCCGCCAGGACCAGATATTCGTACAAGGCCAGTTCTGCGACCACACCCGCCGCAACCATCAATAGCCAATTGGGGCCTTTGAGGATGAGTAGCAGGACCAAAGGGGCCAAAATGGCCGCTGTCCAAACGCGCTTCATGCTATGCCAACCAATCGCACTGCTCCAATTTCCATTTCCATGATGTCCAAGGCAGGGCCTTCCGCAGAAGGTACTTTCAAATTGCAGGCGTCAGGACTGCACAAGTGCTTCCTTGCGCGCAGGTGTCTCCGGGGGCCTGTCCTCGCCCAAGCCACCGAAGCGGCGGTCACGGCGTTGATAGTCGGCAATGGCCTCCAGCAGGTGTTTGCCCCGGAAGTCGGGCCAGAAGCGTTCCGTCACAAAAATCTCTGAGTAAGCAATCTGCCACAACAGGAAGTTGCTGATGCGCATCTCTCCGCTGGTGCGGATGACCAGGTCCGGGTCCGGCATGTGGGCCGTGTAGAGTTCTTTGGACACCGCTTCCTCAGTAATCAGCGGCAGCAGCTCTTCCAGGTTTGCGCCCAGAGGGGCGTTTTCTGTAAGGGCCTTGCGCATGGCCGCGCGGAAGGCGTCAACGATCTCACTGCGCGCGCCATAATTCAAGGCCAGGGTGAGCGTGGTGCCGGTGTTTTGCGCCGTCTGCTCCATGGCCCAGCGCATGGTCTCCTGCACTTCTGCGGGCAGCTCTTCCGTGTGCCCGATGTAGGCGATGCGGACGTTATTGTCATTCATGCGGCGGACATTGCTGGTCAAGTAGCTCTTGAGCAGCCGCATGAGGAAGCCGACCTCCGTTTTTGGCCGACGCAGATTGTTTTCCAGGGAAAAGGCGTAAAGCGTCAGCCAGGGCAGGTCAATGCGCGAGGCCGTTTCCACCACGTACTGTACGGACTCCGCGCCCTGCTGGTGCCCGAAGAACCGCTGCATCCGGCGCTGCCCGGCCCAGCGGCCATTGCCATCCATGATGATGGCAACGTGCTGCGGGAGCCGCTCCGGGTCCAGTTGGTCGTAAATCTCCAACTCTTCCGGGGGCAGCTCATGGACACGGCTCGATATGGTATGCGGACCCAATGCAACAACCTCGGTATATTCGACCGTAGCACAGCGTTTGGGGGCCTGCAAAGTGGGACTTGCTGCGCCTTATGCCGTCCTGCGCTGCCCTGTCGCCATTTCCCTGATATGATGTAACACCAATGAGCGCTGCAAGGCGTTCATCCGGGCCACAAAGGTGCTGATTTCCGATAGAAACGGGTCTGCCATCAACGCAGCAATCTCCTGTTGGCGCGTTGAATGGCCGTCTTGCACCAGGTCACTCAACTGCACTGACAGCGCAGCGGCCAGCCGTTCCAGGGAGGTCAGCGTAGGCACCGCGCGGCCATTCTCTACCTTGGAAATATAGGTCCGCGGGACAGACATTCGGGCCGCCACCTGGCGCTGGCTCATGCACCTCTGGGTGCGGACCTCCCGGATGCGTAATGCAACCGAGTGGCCTTTGCGCTGGGCCGGCTGGGGGACGGATGTAATTTCTGTTGGGGCAGGTGGCGGCGCAGGTCTCTCGACTTCCAGGGGCCTGTGGCAGCGCCGACACTGTCCATTGCTGGCGCGGAACTGCACCAAAGAGCAGTAATCACAACGCAGAACGTCCCGTGAGGCCACGGGGGCCATTGCTGTTGCCATAATGATGGCGCGGAGTGCCAGAGCGGGACACCCAGTGCATACACGAACATGCACCTTCCGTTACACTGCCTATGAATGCCGCATTTGTCAAGGAAAAAATCGAAGGGGAACGGAAAAATCCAGGCCCCATCGGCAAATGCAGGGAACAAAACCGAAGGGGACCTTACAAATGACGGAAGCGCCCATAAGCAAGTTTGCTGATATTGCCGGGAACCATGCCACTGCGGACCAGCCATCTGCTGAAGCACAGTCTGTACCTCTGCGCCGCTGGGGACGCGCCGAAGCGTGGCAGCTTTTGCAGGAACACACCCAGTCCGCCAGTCTGCGGAAGCACGCGCTGGCCGTGGAGTGCTGCGTCCGCGCCTACGGCGAGCGGCTGGCCGTGGAACTCGACCTGGAGGGCGCGGAAGCGCGCAAATTGGTGGAGACCTACGCCGTCGCCGGGTTGCTGCACGATTTCGATTACGAGAAGCACCCTACGCCGGAGGAGCACCCTTTTGTTGGCGTCCGCATCCTCGCCGAGCAGGGCTGGCCAGAGGAGGTCCGCCACGCCATCCTGGCCCATGCCGAGTACAGTGGCACGCCTCGCCTCTCGCACCTGGACAAGACGCTCTTTGCCTGTGACGAGCTGGCGGGACTTCTGACGGCGGCCACGCTGGTCAAGCCGTCCAGGTCCATCTTCGATGTGGATGTCAGCTCCGTGCGCCGCAAGATGAAGGACAAGGCCTTTGCCCGCGGCGTGAACCGTGAGGACATCGTGAACGGGGCCGCGGACCTGGGTGTCGATCTGGACACGCACATCGCGTTTTGCATTGCCGCCATGCAGAAAAACGCCGCCGCCCTGGGCCTGGAAGGGACCAAGACGCAGGGCTGAAGGGGGAGGCCGGGACTGGGCGCGTAGTTGTGTTCGCTGGTCCGATCGAAAAGGCGCGCCCGCTATATCTTTCCGAGCGCCAGTCCCAACGCATAGGTGACCACCCCTTCCAGTGCGCCAACAGCGGTCATCTCCAGACCGCTGGCCCACCAGGAGCGGATGGTGATGAGCGACTTGGCGGCGCCGACCGCGAAGTGGGCAAGCAGGGAAATGATGGCCGCAAGGATGATGGCGGGATACCCTCCCATAAAGAAAAACGGAAGGACGGGAATAAACGCGCCGATGGCCGTGGAGAGGGAACCGGACCCGGCAGAGACCCAGGGATCGGGCAGCGCCTCCTCGGTCGTGTTCAGGCGCTCCTGTACCAGCAACCGCACAAACTGCTCCTGGTCCTTTGCCAGGTGCCCGACAAAGCGTTCCGCATTCCGGCGGGGCACGCCGCGCGCCTGATAACTGAGGACAAGCACCTCGTGGGCCTCGGCCTCGTTGTACTTCACGGCGTCCCGCTCACGGGCCATTTCCGCCTCGAATATCTCGCGTTCGCTCTTGGCCGCCAGATACGCGCCGGACCCCATGGAGAGCGCGCTGGCGATCATGCCGGCAAGGCCGGCGATCAAGACATATTTGCTGTTGCCCACGGTCGCCCCGGAGACGCCGGAGACAATGCCAAAAATGGCCCCCAGCCCGTCGTTGACGCCATAGATGGCGTCGCCGATCCAGCCCGTCGATTTGGGCTGTCCCTTTTGCCGGACCGCGACCAACTCGTCCAGTTCCTGGCGTGCCTGGTCCGGGGAAATCCTGTGCCGGGGAAGATGGTCCTGGATCAGGTCGTTGAGGGTCTGATAATGTTCGACCTCGTCCGCCAGCACCTTGTGCAGGATGGCGATGCTGGCTTCATCGCCAATCTCCTTCAACTGTTTTCCGTAGCGTGCAATGTCGCGGCTTTCGTCCAGTTCCAGCCGCCGCAGGGTGGCGTTCAGCCCGCCCAGGCGATTGACGAAGCGGTTGACGTCCCCGCTTTCCTTGCCCTGATAGACCGGTACTGGCCCGCCCAGGGTGCGGATGCGCTCGGCCCATAGCTCCGCATGATGGCGTTCGGAGTTGGCCATGCCCTGCAAGGCGTTTTGCCGGTCCGGGTCCTGTTCGCGCTGCGCCAGCGTGTTGTACGTGTGGTGCCCACGCATCTCCGCCTGCCAGTTGTTTTCCAGGATTCTCAGCAACTGCTGCGTGGCGGGAGATGGGTCTGTGTCATGCATGCTGTTATTGTATGGTCCAACAGGCCAGTGCGCCATCGCTGCGTTGTCTTCACTTTTGCACGGCAGGGACCACGCCAGGGATAGGACCTCCAGCATGGCCCCCATTTACTCTCGGCCCATCTCTGTTCTATGCTGGGCAGTCTCCCGTTTTCTTTGACCAACTATGACCGAGCAGCGTACCCAGGAACCACTTCCGAACATTCTCCCCAGCGCCATCGACACCGGCAGCGGGCGTTTTCGCGCCAATGAGATGGCCATGCGCGCCTTGCTAGGCCAGTTCGAGCAGGAGCAGGCAACCATCCGCATGGGCGGTGGCGCCAAGGCCATTGAGGCCCAGCACGCAAAAAAGCGCCTGACAGTGCGCGAGCGCCTGGACCTGCTGCTGGACCCTGGTACGGAGTTTCTGGAACTAAGCATGTATGCCGCCTATGGCATGTATGAGGAGTGGGGTGGCGCGCCTGCGGCAGGCGTGGTGACCGGGTTGGGCCGCGTGGCTGGCCGTCTGGTGATGGTCATCGCCAACGACGCCACAGTCAAGGCCGGGGCCTTTTTCCCCATGACGGCAAAAAAAGTGCTACGCGCGCAGCACATTGCCATGGAAAATCACATTCCGACCATCTATCTGGTCGATTCCTCCGGCGTTTTTCTGCCGTTGCAGGAAGATGTCTTCCCGGACCAGGACGATTTTGGCCGTGTCTTCCGCAACAACGCCGTCATGTCAGCGCGCGGCATCCCGCAGATCACCGCCATCATGGGTATGTGCGTGGCCGGGGGCGCGTATCTGCCAGTGATGACGGACCATGTGCTGATGACTGAGGGCAGCGGGCTTTTTCTTGCTGGACCGGCGTTGGTGCAGGCGGCCATCGGGCAGAAGACCTCCGCCGAAGAGCTGGGTGGCGCGACCATGCACGCGGAAATCTCTGGCACGGTGGACTTCAAGGAGCCGAACGACCATCTGTGTCTGGCGCGCTTGCGCTCCCTGGTTTCCAGATTTGGCCATCGCGCAGGCGCACCCTTTGATCGCATTCCATTTGGCCCAGACAAGGACGCGCCCAAATTTCCCGTCGAGGAGTTGCGTGGCATCCTGAACCTGGACCCGGCCAAGGCCGCCATGCACACCTATGACATGCACGGGGTCCTTGCGCGGCTGGTGGATGGCTCGCGTTTCGACGAGTACAAGCCGGACTACGGACGCACGCTGCTCTGCGGCTATGCGCGCATTGGCGGCCATGCCGTGGGCATTGTGGCCAACCAAAAAATGCACCAGCCGCAGACCAGCCACTCTGGCGAAAAGCGTGTGGAGTTTGGCGGCGTCATCTATACCGAGTCCGCTGACAAGGCCGCGCGCTTCATCATGGACTGCAACCAAAATCTGGTCCCGCTGGTTTTTCTGCATGACGTAAACGGCTTTATGGTGGGCCGCGATGCGGAGTGGAGCGGCATCATCCGCTCTGGGGCCAAGATGGTGGCCGCCGTGGCCAACAGCGTGGTGCCAAAGATTTCCATCATCCTTGGCGGGTCCTTTGGTGCAGGGAACTACGCCATGTGCGGCAAGGCCTATGACCCGCGCTTTATCTTTGCCTGGCCCACGGCCCGCTATGCGGTGATGAGCGGGGCCTCTGCGGCCAATACCCTGGTCGAGGTGAAGATCAAGCAACTGGAGCGCGGCGGGAAGAAACTGAGCGACGCGGAGAAGAAAGAGCTGTATGAATCGACCAAGGCGACCTACGAAGCGCAGACCGATCCACGCTATGCCGCTGCGCGTTTGTGGGTGGACGGCATCATCGACCCGGCGGCCACACGCGACGTGCTGATGACGGCGCTGGAAGCGGTCTCACTGGCCCCAGACGTGCCCCGCTTCCATCCCGGTATACTGCAAACGTAAAACGTTTTGAAAGGGGCCATGCAGCGTCGCGCATTTTTACAGTCGGCATTTTTTGCAGGGGCGATCTCAGTAGTGGGGCGCCCCCTGGGACGGTCTGCTTTGCTGGCCGCAGATGTACGCCCAACCCAACCCAACGCCACGCGGCGCAATCTTTACATCCTGGGGCAATTTGAGCAGACGGACCCCGCCAAGCTGGACGCGGTGGTGGCATCGCTTGGCCAGAGTAGTTTCAATGTGCTCACGCTGGCATTTCTCGGCATTGATGCTTCCCAGAGCAGGCCACAACTGCTATACAACGGGCATTCCTTTGCGGCGCTTTCTCCGCGCCTGCCGGAGATGTTCCAGCACCTGCGCACGGGCAGCGGCCTGCCCCGAAAGGTCCTTCTTTCCATTGGCGGATGGAAAAACACCGCTGTCTTTGCGGCCATCCGCAGCATGGGCGCCCCGGCCTTTGTGCGCCAGTTGACGCAGGAGGTGATTGCGCCGCTGCATCTGGACGGGATTGACCTTGATCTGGAACCGATGCAGGGCGGCCTGGAGCAATGGTCCGCAGCGCACCGGGAATACAGCGCCACGCTGGTTGCGCTTACCAACGAATACAAGCGCGTGCATCCCTCCCATGTGGTGAGCCATGCTCCCATTGCGCCGGTGGCGGCGGAGTTCTACGCCAAAGACACGGCCATCGATGGCCTGGGGAAAGGTCTGTTGGCCAGCACGCGCACCCGCAACGGCAATCATGTGGACTGGCTGAATGTGCAATTGTACGAGGGCGGAAAGATTGGCGGAGGCAGCAGCGAGGAGATCGCCAGCTTCTACAAGACATCGCTGGCCGTCCCGTTGTTGCAGATGCGCGCGCAGACCGGCATTGCGCAGCCGCTGCATTTTTTGCAGCCGACCTTCGACCCGGGTTCCAACCCACCGCAGCCGTTGGAATTCTGCGCGCAAACACTGCGCAGCATCCGCGAACAGTGCGCCCCGCTACACGCAGGCGCGTTGGGCGGCGTCAGCCTGTGGCAATACCAGCAGGTGCAGCCGGGGATTTCTGCGTGGTCAAAAGGACTGGAAGAGGCGCTGGAGCAGAGTGCAGGCTAAACGGAGCAGGTTGGCGGACGGTGTAGAAAGACCAGGAAAAACCATGGAAGAAAAGACCATCAAAATCATCGAATGCCCGCGCGACTCCTGGCAGGGCCTGCCGAAAAACATCCCTGTGGACATCAAGGTGGAGTATTTGCGCACGCTGGTTGCAGCGGGCTTTCGGCACATTGACGCGGTCTCCTTTGTTTCTCCCAAGGCCGTGCCGCAGATGGCGGACTCCGAGCAGGTGCTGGCGTTTCTTGACCCGCCAGACGATGTGGAGATCATCGGGATTATTGTCAACGCTAAAGGTGCGGAGCGCGCCGTGGCCACCGAAGCGGTGCGCACGCTGGGCTTCCCTTATTCCATTTCCCCAACCTTCCTGGAGCGCAACCAGCACCAGACGCCGGAAGCGTGCTTGGATGAGTTGGAGAGTGTCGGCGGAATGGCCTACCGCGCAGGGATGGACGTGGTGGTCTATATCTCCATGGCTTTTGGCAATCCCTACGGCGACCTTTGGAACGAGGAAGAGGTCATCGGGGCCTGCGACCTGCTGGCGGAGATGGGCGTGACGCAAATCTCCTTGGCCGATACGGTAGGGATGGCCGATGCGGACTTAGTGCGCAGGACCGTCTCCGCAGTGGTGGAAACGCAAAAGGGGACAGAGATTGGCGTACATCTGCACGCGCGGCCAGCGGAGGTCCCGGAGAAGGTGCTCGCCGCGTACAACGCCGGATGTAGACGCTTTGATATGGCGGTGCGCGGGCTGGGTGGCTGCCCCTTTGCCCAGGACGCGCTGGTCGGGAACCTTGCCACGGAGACGGCGCTGGAGGCGTTGCGGCAGGCAGGCGCTACATTGCCAAAATTGCAACCGCTGGAGGGACTGATGGCCGCCACGGAAAGATTGGCGTCCCTGTACGGACCAGAGCACCCGTGACCACGCTGCGGTGCTTCTTGACTATTTTCGTAAGACCATCCAATGCGGAGAAGCATTGGCAGCACGGGAAAGGAAAAATAAAAGATGACCTATAAAACATTGCAGGTGCAGGAAGCGGAAGACGTGGTCACCGTCACCATGGACCGCCCGGAGCGCCGCAACGCCCTGGGGCCGGAGCTGATCGATGATCTGCTGCGCGTCATGGACGAAATGGGGAAGCGGTCCGCTGGCGTCATGGTGCTTACTGGCGCGGGCACGGCCTTTTGCGCAGGACTGGACCTGGGATATTTGCAGTCCCTGAATACAAAGTCGCAGGCCGAGCACCGCGAAGACTCAACGCACATCGCGCGGCTCTTTCGCACCCTCTACGACCTGCCGCTGCCGACCATAGCGGCAGTCAATGGGGCCGCCATTGGCGGGGGCATGGGGCTGGCCACCATCTGCGATTTCACGCTCGTCGTACCAGAGGCAAAGTTTGGATATACGGAGGCGCGTATTGGCTTCATTCCGGCTGTTGTCTCCTCGTTCCTGGTGCTCCAGGTGGGCGAGAAGCAGGCCCGCGACCTGTTGCTGACGGGCCGCCTGGTCATGGCGCAGGAGGCCAAAGGGATGGGCCTGGTGAATGAAGTGGTGGACGGAGCGCAGTTGGTGTCGCGCGCCATGGAATTGGCACAGTCACTGTTACAAAATAGCCCGGAGTCCCTGCGCACCACCAAAAAACTGCTCGCCGCGCACACCAAAGACCGCCTGGACCAGGAACTACAACTGGCCATCGACTGGAGCGTTGTGGCCCGGTCCACCAAAGATTTCCACGAAGGCATCGCCGCGTTCCTGGAAAAACGCGCCCCCGTTTGGCCTTCGCGCATACAAGCATGACCTGCGCCGAAAGGCGCTTTGCCATCCATCCCCTGAGCAAAGAAGGAAGAACAAAAAAGAATGTCCAATGTGGAAGCAAAAAATACGTCCCATACTTCGGCAAGGCCCGGAGAAACAGGCCTGCGTGTGCGTTATGCGGAGACCGACCAGATGGGGGTGGTCTACCACGCCAATTATCTGGTGTGGTTTGAGGTGGGCCGCGTGGAGCTGATGCGGCAGCTTGGCTTCGATTACAAAAAAATGGAGCTGGAGGACAATTGCCACATTGTTGTGGTGGAGGCCAGTTGTCGCTATAAATCACCGGCGCGATACGACGATGAATTGCTGGTTGAGACGGAGATCGCCTCCCTGCGCGGGTCTGTTTTGAAGTTCCAGTATCGCGTGCTGCGCGCTGGCGACCACACGCTGCTGGCCGAAGGAGGGACCACGCACCTGATCACAGACCGCGAATTGAAAAAACGCAGTTTGCCAGAAAAGTATGTGACGGCCTTTGCCCGCGTGCGCCGCGACCTGCACAAATGAGGGTGTGTTTGCAGGCTACGCGGCCACGTCGCGCGGCCTGACGTTCTGGCGGATGAACTCCACCGTGGTTTCCAGCGAGGTCCCCGGCCCAAAGACGGCGGCCACGCCCTGTTCTTTCAGGGACGCGATGTCCTGTTCTGGGATGGTCCCGCCGAGGACCACCAGGATGTCGTCAATGCCGCGTTCTTTCAGCAGGGCCATTACGCGCGGCACAATGGCGTTGTGCGCGCCGGAAAGGATGCTAAGGCCAATGCACTGCACGTCTTCCTGGATGGCCGCGTTGACGATCATCTCCGGCGTCTGGCGCAGGCCGGTGTAGATGACCTCCATGCCGGCATCGCGCAGGGCGCGTGCAATCACTTTGGCCCCGCGGTCATGGCCGTCCAGTCCCGGCTTGGCGACCAGCACCCGTATTGGCATTTTTGCTTGCATCATCCTTGCTGCCTCCAGCATTTCGTATATGGGTCCATCTTAGGTCCAGCTTGATTCCTCGTGCGTGCCGTAGACTTCGCGCAGCGCCTCGCAGATTTCCCCCACCGTGACGTAGGCCCGCACGCAATCCAGGATATAGGGCATGGTGTTTGCCTCGGAGATGCGTCCCGGCGTGGCCTGTGGTTCCTGCGCTGCGGCCTTTTTGAGCGCGGTCAGGGTGCGGTCTACGTCCTCTTGCGAGCGCCGCGCACGGAGCTGGCGCAGCTTGGCCGCCTGCGACCGGCGCACGGACTCGTCAATATAGAGGATTTGCGGTGGTTTTTCTTCCACGGCGAATTCATTGACGCCGACAATGATTTTTTCCTTGGCCTCAACGGCGCGCTGGTATTGGTAGCTGGATTCGGCGATCTCTTTCTGCGGAAATCCCTGCTCAATGGCGCGCACCATGCCGCCCATGGCGTCCATCTTGGCAAAGTATTCAAAGGCCCCTTGCTCCATCTTCAGGGTCAGGTCCTCCAGAAAATATGACCCGGCCAAAGGATCAATGGTCTGCGCCACGCCGGACTCATAGGCGATGATCTGCTGGGTGCGCAGGGCAATGCGCGCGGCCTCCTCGGTAGGCAGCGCGAGGGCCTCATCGTAGGAATCGGTATGCAGCGATTGCGTACCACCCAGCACCGCGGCCAGCGCCTGGATGGCGACCCGCGCAATGTTATTGAGCGGCTGCTGCGCGGTCAGGGAGACGCCTGCCGTTTGTGTATGGAAGCGCATCAGTTGTGAGCGGGCGTTCTTGGCATGGAAACGCTCGGTCATCAGGCGATACCAGATTTTGCGCGAGGCGCGGAACTTGGCGATCTCCTCAAAAAAATCATTGTGCGCATTGAAAAAGAAGCTGAGCCGTGGCGCAAAATCGTCCACATCCAGTCCGCGCCGCATGGCCCATTCCACGTATTCCACGCCATCGTAGATAGTGAAGGCCAGCTCTTGCAGCGCGGTTGCCCCGGCCTCGCGGATGTGGTAGCCGGAGATGGAAATGGGGTTGAAGCGCGGCGTGAAAAGGGAGCCAAACTCGAAGGTGTCAATCACCAGGCGCATGGAGGGCGCGGGCGGATAGATGTATTCCTTCTGCGCGATGTATTCCTTCAGGATGTCGTTTTGCAGGGTGCCGGAGATTTTCTTCCAGTCGGCGCCCTGTTTTTCCGCCACCACCAGATACATGGCCCACAGCACGCTGGCCGGGGAGTTGATGGTCATGGAGACGGTGGTCTTTTCCAGGTCAATGCCAGAGAAAAGTATCTCCATGTCTTCCAGCGAATCAATGGCCACGCCGCACTTGCCCACCTCGCCCTCGCTGTTGGGGTGGTCGGAATCGTAGCCCATCAGGGTGGGCAGGTCGAAGGCGACGGAGAGGCCGTTGCCGCCGTTGGCCAGCAGATATTTGTAGCGCTGGTTGGTCTCCTCCGGCGTGGCGAAGCCGGAAAATTGCCGCATGGTCCACAGTTTGCCGCGGTAGCCAGTCGGGTGGATGCCGCGCGTGTACGGAGGTTGACCGGGAAGACCAAGATATTTTTCCGGGTGCGTGTCCCAGTCTTCCGGCAGGTCCGCTGGGGTGTACAGCCGTTCCACAGGCACGCCGGAGATGGTGGTGTAGCGCGCAGTGCCGTCGGCATTGCGATTGGTCCCAGTGAAGGCCCCAATGGGCCGCTCTGGCGATTTCTTCAGGGCCGGCCCCAGCGTCTTCTCTATCCAGGCGCGTTCCGCAGGCGAAGGACGGCGCGTTCCAGTGGACGCTGAAGGGACAGATGCGGGGCCGGGTCCAGTATGGTTTTCAGGCACGGACAATTTCACTCCTATGCAAACGCCTTAGAATAGGCGATGCACGGCAAGCTAGGCAACTACAATTTCCGCTTTCTCTTCTATGTTCTTTGTATTGTGCAGCGGTCCGGTCACTCCACAAGACAGGCGACACAAGGGCAACAGTGTCCAGGCAGGGCCTATTGCGGAAGGACCACGGCCTCGCCGCCAAGTTGTTCATTGATGAGGCGGGCGACCAGAGGACGCAGCGCTTCGCCGGTCTTCAACAGGACAAACCCCCCGCTGCTCTCGTCCCAATCCAGCTTGAAACTGGTGTAGAGCGCGGAAATCCATATCTGCCGCACCGGGGCATTGGGACTGAGAATGAACCTGCCCGGCGGGTCCTCAAACAGGATGTTCAGCGCCCCGTCCTGTTCATCCACTTCAAAATCCGCCTCGCTCTCGGTTTGTAGGAGCGCCTTCTTCAGCGATTCCAGGGCAGCATCCGCATGGCGGCGAAATGTCATTTCGTCCAACATGGCCCCAGTGTACCAAGTCTGCGCGATCAACGCGGGCCTTGGCCACAAAGGGGACGCGGCCCTACAAGAAGGCCCCGTTCTGGGCCTTCTTACAGCGCTATTCGTAGACCTTTTCTTCGGTCTTGGCGTGTCCCGTTGCGTCCAGTTCGACCTCCCGCGGTATCCGTGTTTGTTCTGCTTCTTTGTATAGCTCGTGTTGCACGATCAGGTCCATGATTTCATTTGTGCCGGTCCAGATCATCATCAGTCTGGCGTCCCTCAGGTATCGTTCAATTGGATAGACATTGGTGTATCCGATCCCACCCATCACTTGCATGGCATTGTTGATGATGTCCCATGCCGCTTGCGTAGAGAAGCGTTTGGCCTCAGAAACAAGCCTTCTTTGCACGCCAGCGGCAGCGTTTTCATCAATGGCGCGTGCGGCATAATGCACCAAGGCCCGCGCGGCGTCCAGCAAGGCGGAACTCTGGGCGACCTTGAAACTTACCGCCTCAAAGTTCTTGATGGGGACACCAAAGGCCTTCCTGTTTTTTGAGTAACGCAGGGCGATGTCCAGTGCGGCCTTGGCCAGGCCCAGGGCGGCGGCGGCGGTGGTAAGACGCTCCGGTATCATCATCTGATAAAAAATCCTGGATGCCTGGCCCGCTTCCCCAACCAGGTTTTCTTCTTTCACAATCGCGTCTTTTAATACGACCCTGCCGGTCCCTCCGCCCCGCGTGCCCATCAGTTCATACAGGTTTTCCACGATGACCTGGTCCCGGTCCACCAGGAAGGCGCTTATATTTTCGCGTTGGTCTTTTTTGTCGGATGTCCTGGCGTAAATCAGGAAGTAGTCCGCGCCTTTCGCCCCCACAATAAAACGCTTTTGCCCATTCAACACCCAGTGCCCGTCCTCTTTTCTGGCCACCGTTGTGGCGCCAAAAAAATCGGAACCACCCCTTGGCTCCGTCAGGCCTTCTGCGGCAATCAACTCCCCTTGGATAGTGGGGCGGAGATATTTTTCCTTCTGCTGCTCGCTCCCAAAGGTGTGGATGGCCTCCCCCACAATACTGGGCATGACGCTGGCGCAACCAATGGCCGTACCCAACATCCCAATTTCTTCCACCAGCACGACCTCTTCCTGCCAGCCCAGGCCCCTGCCCCCATAATTTATGGGGAACCTTGGGCCAAGAAGGCCCAGTTCTCCCAGGGTCTGTACAACCTCCCGTGGATACTCAATCTTGTCGTGGTCCATGTCGATTAAGAGCTGACGGTCCACACCAGTTACAAAGGCCTGGGCCTCGTTGTATAGTTCCGTCTGTTCCTTGCTTAAAAGAAGATTGAACATGACTGTCTCCTTGCACTTTGCGTCCTTCTGCAACGGACGGGACAGGAATGCGCCTGGCCGTATCTGGTTTGAACTTGCAACGGGCCTTTGGCCTGTGCAACGAGAGGGAGCAAAGGCCCCCATAGGGGATTATCCCCCTACTTGGAAGGCCTGTCATGCGCGGTGCGTATGTAAATCTCCTGGCGCGGACTGGTCAGACGCTGTCGGACAAAAGCCACCAAAGGACCGGAGACATAGGAAGGCGGTCCGATGGGGAACTGGGGCCTGTTTTCGATCTGGTGCAGCAAGGTTGCAGGCCACGCGGGGCCTGGAGTGGAGATGGCAGGGGCCAGTAGCACGGCGTCAGCCCGGTCCAGAAAATGCTGCGCCGAAGGCTTGAAATCAGCGACGCGGAAATCCAGCACCATCAAGGCAAGGTCTGGCCCCAGGAAGCGCAGGATGCTGTTGGATTCCAGGATGGCGTTCCCGGCGCGGGCCAGTTCTTCGCGGATGCGCGGCATGGCCCCCGCCAGGCGTCCCGGTTGGGCGCGCACAAAGAAGGAGCGCGAGGCCCCGGCCTGCAAATAACGGGCGCTGTCTGTCCCGCTGGAGTCGCCGTGTTCTTCCATTACGGAGAAGCCTGTGGCAGCGGTCCCGCAATCGCGTGGTCCATTGCTGGCGGAGCTGGGAGTGTGGTCGTCTTGCGTGATCTTGATGGCCGTCCAGTCGTACTGCGGCAGGGAGGAAATGATTCCAGCCACCACGGAGGTCTTGCCGATCTTGCGCGCGTGTCCTCCCACCACCACGATGGCCATGCTGGTCGCCCCTTATGCTTTTTCGTTTGGCCCGCGCGCCAGCCGCTGCACAGCAGCCAGGCCCTTCAGGTATGCACGCAATGGCTGCGCCGGACGGCCCCAGAAAACCATGCCAGGGCCGCGCAGCTTCTTCTTGCTGAGTACGCCTGCGCCGCCACCCAGGACCACCTGTGGGCCAATTTCCGCGTGTTCGCCAACCCCCACCTGCCCGCCCAGAACTGCGCCATCGCCCACCGAGCTGCTGCCAGAGATGCCGGTCAATGCCGCCATCACCACGTCACGGCCAACACGCACGTTGTGGCCAATGTGGACAAGATTGTCCAGCTTGGTCCCGCGCGCGATGCGGGTCTCTTCCAGCGCGCCCCGGTCCACGGTCGAGTTCGCGCCAATCTCGACATCCTCTTCAATCACCAGCGTGCCTTGCTGTGGAAATTGCGTGTACGCGCCGGTCTCTCGGTCGCGCACGTAGCCAAAGCCATCCGCGCCCAGGACGCAACCGGCGTGGAGCACCACGCGGTCCGCCAGCGTGGTCCCCGGATAGACCACCACGCGCGGATAGATGTGGCAATCTGCGCCAATCGCAACGCCCTCGCCAATGACGGCCCCGGCATCAATGCGGGTGTTGTCCCCCACGCGCACACGGTCTGCCAGCACGGCATAGGGGCCAATGGAAATATGTTTGCCAAGGTGTACCTGCTTGCCCAGGACCGCGGTGGGATGGATGCCGCTGGCTGGTTGCTCCGGTCGCAATAAACGCGCGGCCCGGGCAAAGGCAAGACGCGGCTGCGCTACGCAGAGCAGGGGCTTTGTGGCATCCGGCACGGTGGCGGCCAGTTCCGGCGTCAACAACACCGCGCCAGCGTTGGAGGCCAGTGCCCCTGCCAGCGCAGCCGCGCCCTCCACAAAGACGACAGACTGCGTGTCAGCCTGGGCCAGGCCTGCCACACGCGCGAGGAGGACGTCCCCGGATGGTGTGCATTGGGCGCCGAGGGCCGTGGCGAGTTGTTGTAATGTCAACATGGGCGTATTTGCCCCTAGTATAGCGGGGCTTCGCCCTCCGGGCGCGTCTTCCAACGGCGATGCACCCAGAGCCACTGTTCAGGAGAGCGCCGGATGATGTCTTCGAGCGTCTTTGTGAAGATTTGCGTGTTGGCCTGTGCGTCGGCATCGTCGTCGCCCGTGCGCGCCAGCTCCAGCGCAGGCAGAAAATGCAGCACATATTTTTTTTCGGCTGGCGCCCACAGCAGGAAGCCGGGGACAACGGCTGCGCCGGTGCGCAATGCAATACGCGCCATTCCGGAGCCAGTGCAGGCGGCGTGGCCAAAGAAATCGACAAAGACCCCTTGCGGCGGCGTCATGTTGGTGTCCATCAGGATGCCAACGGTCCCGCCAGCGCGCATGGCGGCAATCAGGCCGCGGGCAAAGTCATCTTTGTGCAGGACGCGGTTGCCGTGCAGACATCGGATGCGGTTCACCAGTGCGTCCACATGGGGATTGTCCAGGCGGCGAATGACCATGCTCATAGGATGGCCGAAAAGGGAATGGTAAAAACTGCTCAGTTCCCATGCGCCCAGATGTCCGGTGAGGACCAGCACGCCCTTGCCACGGTCCCGTGCAGCAATATAATTTTCCAGGCCCTCGTACCGGACAATGCGGTTGGCCTGGTCGGATGTGGTATGGGGCATCTGGCAAAACTCCGCCAGTTGCCAGCCCAGGGAACGATACATGTCGCGCAGGATGCGCCCGCGTTCCCAGGGGGACTTCTCTGGAAAGGCGAGTTGCAGATTGCGGTGGCCGACGCGGCGCAGGCGCGGAACAAAGCGATAGGCCAAGGCCCCAAGGACCGCCCCTACGCGCCGTGCCAGTGGACGCGGGGGCAGGCCCAGGGCCTGCACCAGACACCATGTAAAAACATACTCAAACCTTTGCCGCATGGAGGAAGATCAATCGTGACAAAAGAAGATAAATAGAAGACCATCTTTATCGTACAGTCATTTCCCCCGGTCTGGAGCAGACGCAAGAAAAGTGCGGCATCATCTCTGGCTGGGGCCGGTGACGAGGGGGAGATTGTATCAAGCAGGCAACCGCAGGGAAGGGGAAGAACTCTGAGTAGACATCGGCACCCTTGGGCGAAGTGAGCGCAAGGGGCCAGGGCAGACGCAAAAGACCGCAGACAAGGAGCAAGGACATGCATACATGGAAAATCTGGGCGGCATTTGGTTTGGGAGTGGTGGCAGGCGCCACCGTGGCGCTGGTGTACGCCCCACAATCCGGGGCCAGGACGCGCAAACAGTTGCAGCGGGGCCTGGAGGATGCGGCGGACTATCTGAAAGAAACGGCGGAGGAGCTGGGCAAACAGGCGGAACGCTCCGTGCGCGCAGGCATGGAGGCCATGGAAAACATGAAGTCCAAGGCGGAATGGATGGCCAGCAAGATCACAAATGCTGTATAACGTATGGCATAAGCTCCCGGGTCGTGGACCCGGAACTGCTGCCTCGGCCTACCGAAAACATGGAGCCGGATGAATGGCAGCCAAAAGGACAGGCCCCGCCACGGCGGGGCCTGTCCTTTCTGGGGTGCGTCCTGCTGGGTCGCCCCTCAATTGCTGAAGAGCAGGACCCCATCGGCCCGCTCCTCACCTTCCTTCTCACCTTCTTTGACGATGGGACGATAGAAGAGCTGGTTGTTGTTCAGGTAGACCTCCAGGAATGCCGGACGCTCCTGGATATGTCCCGCGATGAGGGCCTCAGAAAGCGGGTCCTCCACATAGCGTTGCAGGGCGCGGCGCAACGGGCGCGCCCCGTAGCTCCGGTCCACCAATGTGCGCTCCAGTATCCACTTTTTCGCTTCTTCGTTCACGGAAAGCGTGATCGCCTTCTGTACCAGGGTCGCATTCAACTGTTGCACCATCAATTCGAGCACCTGGACCAGGTCTGCGTCTGAGAGCGCCTGGAAGATGATGATCTCATCGAGCCGGTTGAGGAACTCCGGGTTGAAGGTGCGTTTCACTTCGCCCTTCACCAGCTCCTCCACTTTTTCGGAGACGGTGTCTTCGCGGTCCGATTGGAAGCCCAGCCCCTGCCGCTTTTGCAGATGACGCGCCCCAATGTTTGAGGTCATAATCAGGATCGTGTTTTTGAAGTCGACCGTGTTGCCCAGCCCATCGGTCAACTGGCCGTCTTCAAAGACCTGGAGCAGGATGTTGAAAACATCCGGGTGCGCCTTTTCGATCTCATCCAGCAGCACGACGGAGTAAGGGGACCGCTTGACGCGCTCGGTCAACTGGCCGCCCTCCTCGTAGCCCACGTATCCAGGGGGCGAGCCGATCAGCTTGGAGACCGAGTGCTTCTCCATGAACTCTGACATATCAAAGCGGATGAGGGATTTCTCGCTGCCGAAGAGGAACTGCGCCAGGGTGCGCGCCATCTCTGTTTTCCCCACGCCGGTCGGCCCCAGAAAGAGGAAGGAGCCGATGGGCCGCAGTGGGGACTTGAGTCCCGCACGGGAACGGCGGATGGCCCGCGCCAGCGCGGAGATGGACTTGTCCTGCGAGATCACGCGCTTGTGCAGTTCTTCTTCCACGCGCAGCAGCTTTTGTGTCTCTTCTTCCTTGATGGAGGTGATGGGCACTCCGGTCCAGCGGCTGACCACGTCCTCAATGTCTTCGCGGGTCACGATGCCTGCGGAGGAGTCGTCCAGGTGGTATTTGTCGCGCATGGCGCGCAGGTTCTCGCGCTCCTTGCGCTCCTCATCGGAGTAGAAACGCGCCTTCTCAAATTCGTGGTTGGCAATGGCGTTTTCCATGCGGTGCACGATGAACTTGATGCGCTTCTGCACTTCGGTGATCTCTTCTGGCAAGGAGGTCTGGCGCAGTTTGACGCGCGCGCCCGCCTCATCGATCAGGTCAATGGCCTTGTCGGGCAAAAAGCGGTCCGAGATATACCGGCTGGAGTGGCTGACCGCAAACAGGATGGAATCGTCTGTGTAGCTGACCGCATGGAACTTCTCATAGCGGTCCTTGATGCCCATCAGGACCTTGATGGCGTCTTCCTCATTCGGCGGGGGCACTTTGACGGCCTGGAAGCGCCGTTCCAGCGAACGGTCCTTCTCAATGGACTTGCGATATTCCGCCGGGGTGGTGGCGCCGATGCACTGGATTTCCCCGCGCGAGAGCGCGGGCTTCAGGATATTGGCCGCATCCAGGGACCCCTCAGCGGAACCGGCCCCCACCAGCGTGTGCAGTTCATCAATGAAGATGATGCAATTCTGGTTCTCGATCAGCTCCTTCATGATGGTCTTCAGCCGTTCCTCAAACTGGCCGCGGTATTTGGTCCCGGCCACGATCAAGGAAAGGTCCAGTCCCAGCACGCGCTTGTCGGCCAGGAAGGTGGGCACGTCCCCGTCGGCGATCTTTTGCGCCAGCCCTTCTACAATGGCCGTTTTGCCCACGCCGGGTTCGCCAATCAGCACGGGATTGTTCTTGGTGCGGCGGCACAGGATTTGGATGACCCGCTCCAGTTCCTGGTCACGGCCCACCAGTGGGTCAAGCTGGCTGTCGGTGGCGGCCTGCGTCAGGTCGCGGGAAAACTCGGCCAGAGTGCTGGATTCGCGGGTGCGCTGGGCCTGCGGGGCGCGCTCCTGCGTGGTGCGCGCCAGTTCGTCCCGCACCGTGGAAAGGCGCAGGCCGCGCTCCAGCAGTATCTCTGACGCAAAGCATTTCTCCTCGCGCAGCAGGCCCAGCAGCAGGTGCTCCGTGCCAATGTGCTTGTTGGAGAGCCGCTCGGCCTCTTCCGCCGCGTAGGCCAGCACCCGCTTGCATTCGTTGGAGAGGGGCAGGTCAACCGAGGTGGAGACCTTCTCCCGAATGGTGGTGTGGTTTTCAATCTGCTTGCGGATTGATTCCACCGAGGTGTGGGAACGCAGAAAACGGTTGCTCAGGGCCTTGTCTTCCCGCAGCAGGCCGAGCAGCAGATGTTCCGTCTCAATGTACGGGGAACCAAATTGACTGGCCTCATAGCGCGCAAAGAAGATGACGCGCCGTGCTTTTTCTGTATACCGTTCAAACATACTCCCCCTTTATCCACGCCCTGCGGGGCAGGGCCGCTCCTGACTATTGGACTCTTCAGCGTCCCGAAAGATGCAGTGTTTTCGCATGGTCAGGGACACTCCTCTAACCGGCCCTGGTGCAGCCGGAAGGTGCGGCCACAACGCCGGGCAAACTCCAGGTTGTGGGTGACGATGATGGAGGTGAGCCGGTGCGTCTTGTGCAGTTGTTCCATCAACACAAAGACCGCCTCAGCGGTGCGGTTGTCAAGGTTGCCAGTCGGTTCGTCCGCCAGCAACAGGCGGGGCCGCGTGACCAGCGCCCGCGCCAGCGAGACACGTTGTTGTTCGCCGCCGGAAAGTTCCCCGGCGCGGTGGTGCATCCGGTCTTCGAGTCCCACCTGCCGCAGCCATTCTTTTGCCTGGGCAAAGGCGGAGGCCCGGTCTTCATCGCGTGCAAGCAGGGGCATGGCCGCATTCTCCAGCGCCGTAAATTCCGGCAACAGATAGTGGAACTGCCACACGTAGCCGATCTCCCGATTGCGAAAGACCGCTGCCTCTTTGGAACTCAACCTCCCAATGCAGGTTGAGGCGCAGTATACGGCACCGCTGGTGGGACGATCAAGCGCCGCCAGCAGGTGCAGCAGCGTGCTCTTGCCGGAACCGGATTCGCCGACGATGGCGACCATCTCTCCGGCGTAGACCGTCAGGTCAAGGTCCTCAAAGAGGACCAACGCCTCTGGGCCGGTGCGGTACACCTTGCCCAGGCCTTCCACGCGCAGCAATGCCTCCTGCCCTGCGCTGTTGGTCATGGTGGCGGCAGGGCAAGTAGCGTCCTCCACCGCGCCTGGGGCGAATGGCGTGCGAAGCGCGCTGCTCGTGTGCATGTCCATGCCTGCTTCTATCATAGAACCCACAGCAAGAGGAGGGAATGGAGATCAATTGCTGTTGAGTCATCCTGGAGTGACCGGTCCCCTGCGCTGCCCGTGGGTCAGGGGACCGCTGAGCAGGCCTTGGTATTTTCTATGCTGAAGGTTGGAGACTGTTTTCCTGGAGCGACCCGCATTTCTGCTCGATTTCAAAGGACTGGATGTAGTCGCAACGCAGTTGGGTGACTTGTTCCGAGGTCCCCTTAAAACATAAATCCAGATTCAATCAAACCGCGCGCCTGGCCTGGGTCTGCTCCGTGTGGGCCGAATGCATCGCCCAATGTAGAACTTGTTGCCCTGGTCATGGAAAACTCTGCCCGGGTGAAGAATGCCTTGTCTTGATATGTCGGCGTCACCGTTATGGACCATGCGCCGCTCCCCGGCCCATAGAGCAGATTGACTGCCCCATCGCTGCGGTCCCCACTGCTTCCTATATATTCCGCCCTGCCCGTCAGGGAAATATGCGGGCCGAGCGTATAACTTCCTAGCACCGCCCCCCCCACGGTAGAGGTGGCCCTCGCCGCCCCAATCCTTGCATCCTGTGGCACGTATGTGTACTGGATGTATGGTCCCAACATCCATTTTTTGGCGGTGTGCGTATAGATCAGGTCGTAGATACTGCTATTGTTTTGATACACAGGCGTGGCGATACTGGAATGGACCGTGGTCCCATAGTTTCCTCCCGCTGTAAATTCATAACTATTGGCCGCGCTGGAAGCGTAAGTGGCCTGGGCGGAAAGCCAGTTATAGCGGTTGGAGTAGAAGCCATCGTTCCAGGAAAGAGAGGCGGCAAGCTTCCCTTTGCTGTAGTTGACCTGTATGCCGCGATTGATGTCATTTTCCTGGTTCCACAACAGGCCCCTTTCAATGTTAAGGTTTTCAAAGTCAAAGGTGTCCTCGGTGCCGATCAAGGATGGAAGTTTCCCTATGAGCAAGGAAAAACTGCCTTTTGGGGCGAGCTTTAAGTACGCCTGGGGCAACGCCCCAAAGAAATCGCGGACCGTATCGCTGGTGGAGAAGAATGGCATCCCCAACATGGGCAGGGTGTATGCCCCGGCTTGCAGGTAAAACTGCACCACCCCAGTGACCTTTTGCACAAACACCTGCCCATTGCTGACGTCCGCGCTGGCGGCCTGGTCGCCTGTTTCGGGGTGGCCCTGCCAATAACCAAGGCCGCTAAGAATGCCTGTAACATCCAGGGTCCCGAACGGGCCTGCATCAAATGTGACCGGGGGCGCCGTGCCCAGTGGCCCCATCATCGCTGGCATGCCGAGGGGTGCAGCTGCCGTGGGTGCCGGGGCTGGGGCCTGCATAGAAGCAGGGGCCATTGTTTGTGCCAGCAAGGATGGACAAGCCAGAGCAAGAAACAGTGGGACGACAGGAGAAACTCGAAGCATTTGCAGGTGGCGCCTCCGTGCCAGTATTTTGAAGCAGGAATTACTGTATGTGGCCCATATGGACTGCTACGATGGCCCGTAACATCATAGTATTACCTGGCCCAATCATGGGCCAATCGATATTTCTTTTGGGGTGCCTCGGAGGGAGGACTGTGTTGTCGGTCTTCCGATAGAGAGGCAATACAGCGGCCACCAATCCAACGTTTTTATTACGTGGCCTACAAGGGACATGCGCAAAAGGCCTGTTGTATGCATTGATTCTGTTATGGATAGGCCACCCGGCGACCATCGCCCCGCACGCCCCTGGGAGCACCCTGCCCCGGTGGAATTGTCCCTATCTATCGAAAACAATGGCAAAGATGGAACTCCGGGGCGCGGACTCGTATACTCTGGTGCGTGGGGCCGGTAGCGGTGCAAGGTGCTTGTTTTGCCGCGCTTTGGGCCTCCGCAGGTAGCATTCCGCATCGAAACAGGTGTTTATGCAGGTCTATGTCATTATTCCGGCGGCGGGGCTGGGCACGCGCATGGGTGCGGCCCCCCATTCCGCGCCGAATGCCGCGCCGGGCATGGCCCCCGCGCCCAAGCAATTCCTCGAACTGCTCGGCGTCCCCATCCTCATCCACACGCTGCGTGCCTTCCTCTCCGTGCCCGCCGTGCAGCATGTTTTTGTTGCCGTGCGCCCCAATGAGACTGGGCGCGTCCGCGCGCAGGTCCACGAATACGCCCTGGACGACAGGACCACGACCGTGGCTGGCGGAGAGACGCGGCAGGGATCGGTGGGCAACGCCCTGCGGGCGCTCCAGGCCGGGGACGATGACATCGTGCTGGTGCATGACGCCGTCCGTCCGCTGATTGACCGGGCCACCATTGAGCGCACCATTGAGGCCGTCGCCAAGCATGGCGCGGCCATCGTCGGCGTACCGGCCATTGACACCATCAAGCAGGTGGAGCGCACCGCCGATGGGGCCCTCATCAGCACCACCATCCCTCGCGAACGCATCATGCTGGCGCAGACCCCGCAGGGCTTTCGCTGCGGCCTGCTGCGCCGCATCTTCCGTGAGGCGGAGGCCGATGGCTTTCTCGGTACTGACGAGGCCTCCCTGGCCGAACGCGCCGGGGTCCCCGTGGCCGTGGTGATGGGTGCCGCGCACAACTTCAAGATCACACAGCCGGGCGACCTGGAGCTGGCGGAGTTTTATCTGCAACACAGCGGCCATTAAGCAGCGGCAGGACCGGCCCGGAAAACGGTCCTTGCAGAAAGACCACGGAAACTCATGTATCCTGCCACTTTGGAGTTTCCCGGCCTGCTGCCGCTCCGGTAATTGAGGTGAGGGCCGCTTCTGCGGCAAAGGAGACATACCATTCTGCGCATAGAAAAGAGCGGACACACACCATGAGGATTGGTTACGGCTGGGACTCCCATGCCTTCAAACCTGGAGTGCCGTTGAAGATAGGCGGCCTGACGCTGGACCACCCGGAAGGGCTGGAGGGCCATTCCGACGGCGACGTGCTGCTGCACGCCATCACCGACGCCCTGCTGGGCGCCGTGGCCTGTGGCGACATTGGCAGTTTTTTCCCGCCGGGCGACCCGCGCTGGAAAGGCGCCGATTCCTCCCTCTTTCTGGAGACCGCGCTGGAGGAGGTGCGTAACGCCGGTTACAGCATCGCCAACGTGGACACCACGCTGGTGCTGGCCGCGCCCCGCATTGCCCCCATTGCCGAGCGGCTGCGCGAACATGTGGCCGACCTGCTGCACATTCGACCACGCGATGTCGGCATCAAGGCCAAGACGCCCGAAGGACTCAACCAGGACAACGTCGCCATTGCGCACGCCGTGGTGCTGCTGGAAAGGCTGGCTGACCCGGAGCAATTGGGACAAATGGCCGCTTCCGTTGATTCGCCAACGACCGTGGAGGAAGTTGTCCGTAGGTTATTGGGGGAAGGCCCTGCAAAACCGGCCCGTAAACCGGCCTTCAACACCGAAGACATAACATAGCCCTTCCCCACGGGGCATTTGCCCGTGGGCCAACGTTGAGGAAACACTGTGACAGACCACACCCCTGCAAACTTCTCTTTGGCCCCGCTTACGTTGGCCGCCTTCCTTTTGGCCATGCTTGCCGCACCCTGCGCCATGGCGCAGAGCGTCCCCACGCAGTGGCTGACGCCCGCCGAGCAGTCCCACTATCGCACCACACCGGATTACGCGCAGACAATGGCCTATCTGCAACGAGTGGCCGCAGCCGCGCCCCAGCAGGTGAAGATCGAGGCATTCGGCAAGACCGGCGAAGGCCGCGAGCTGGACATTGTGATTGCGTCGAAAGACGGCGACTTTGACCCGGCCCGGCTCCACGCCGCCAAGCGTCCCATCGTGCTGGTGCAAAACGCCATCCATCCCGGAGAGATGGACGGCAAAGACAGTTGCCTGGCGCTGCTGCGCGACATGGTCATCACCCGCACCCAGGCGCACCTGCTGGACCGCGCTGTCTTTGTCTTCATCCCCATCTACAACGCCGATGGCCATGAGCAGCGCAGTCCGTACAACCGCATCAACCAAAACGGCCCAGAGACGATGGGCTGGCGCGCCAATGGGACCAACCTGAACCTGAACCGCGACTACATGAAGGCCGACGCGCCGGAGACGCGCGCCTTTCTGGCCATGTTCCACCGCTGGCTGCCGGATTTTTTTGTCGATGACCACGTCACCGACGGCGCGGACTACCAGTACGACGTCACCTTCACCATCGACGACGGCCCGAATGTTTTCCCGGCGACGGCGCGTTGGATTGATGACACGGTCAATCCCTACCTGGAAAAGCAGGTGGACGCCAGCGGCCATCTGGCCGCGCCCACGTACATCACGCTGATTGATGACACCAATCCCGCCAAGGGACTCAGCTTCAACAACGATCCGCCGCGCTTCTCCACCGGCTACATGGTGCTGGAAAATCGTCCGGGGATGCTGGTCGAACTGCACATGCTGAAGGACTACCAGACGCGCGTGACCGGCAATTATCAGCTCCTGCGGGCGCTGCTGGAGCTGGTCAACCGCGACGCCGACACGCTGATTGCCCTGAACCAAAAGGCCGATGCTGCCGCCATGGCGTTGGACAAAGACAAGGACCGTCCTATACCGCTGGACCTGGAATGGAGCGGAAAGATGGGGACCTTCCCCTTTCGTGGGTACCAGTTCACACGCGAGTTGAGCGCCATCTCCGGCGGCGTGTGGGTGCGTTACTCGCACCAGCCGTGGAACGCCACGCTGCCGATGCAGACGGGTTATCGCGTCGCCACGCAGGCCACGCCACCCGCTGCTTACATCATTCCTGTGCAGTGGACACACGTCATCCATGTGCTGCGCGCGCACCAGGTGGAGATGCGCCCCATCGCGCAGGCCTGGACCGGCACGGTGGCGCGCTATCATTGCGGCGCAATGCAGTGGCAGGGGCCCCCCTTTGAAGGTCGCCATCCCATCATGGACGGGGAAAATGATGGCGGCAAGCCAGGAAAATTTGGCGCCTGCACACTGGTGAATGAGACAGTCACCTATCCGGCAGGCTCCGTTGTCGTCCCGCTCAACCAGAGGCTTTCGCAAGTGGCCATGCAATGGCTGGAACCAGCAGCGCCAGATTCGGCAATGGCCTGGGGATTTTTTGATTCAATCTTTGAGCAAAAAGAGGACGGCGAGAACTACGTGCTGGAAAAGCTGGCGCGGGAGATGATCGCCAAGGACCCCAAGCTGGAACCGGAGTTTGAGAACAAGCTCACCAGCGACCCAAAATTTGCGGGCGACCCCTACGCGCGGCTGGAATTTTTCTATCAGCACTCGCCGTGGTATGCCGCCAATCAAGTGGGCGTCTACCCGGTGGGGCGGCTGGCGTCGTTGGAGGCGGTGCCTTTGAAAACGCAATAAGGGGCCGCGCCGGTCAAACAATCTTGGCGTCGGGGGTACTGCGCAAGCATTGCCTTTGCAGTTGGAAATGCGGTACTCTGCGCCCATTCCTGGATTTTTAGGAGACCATCCATGCGTCTGTCATTCCACCGCTTCCACCCCATGCCCTTCGCCTTGGCGCTTTGCCTGCTTGCCCTGCCGCTTGCCGTTTCCGGGCAGCAGGCGGGACAGAAACCGGGCCAGCTTCCGGCCAAACAGGCCACGGCCAAGCAGGACCCACGGCTGGAGCACGCTTATCGCTTTGAGCGTGCGCATTGGACCTACGTCCATTTGCAAGGGACGCCCGCGCAGATTGGCTTCCAGCATGGCTGGCTGCTGGCGCCGGAGATTGAAGACGCCTTCCATGTGGTGCAGATGGAAAACACCCACTCCACGAACAGGGACTGGAGGTTTTTCCGTCAAGCGTCACGGGACGTCCTGTGGCCGCACATTGAGACCGAATACCGCCAGGAATTGCGGGGAATTGTGGACGGGCTGCGCGCCCACGGCGTGACCAACATCGACCTATGGGACGTGGTGGCGATCAACGGAATGATGGAGCTGCCCGAATACTACGTGCCCATGCTGGACAAGGAACAGCACACGAAAAACGCGCCCAAGCTGAAGGCCCCCGGCGATTGCAGCGCCTTCGTCGCCACAGGCGACTGGACGCACGACCATCGCCCGGTGATTGCCCACAACAATTGGACCTCGTTCCTTGACGGTGAACGCTGGCACATTATCTTTGATGTTGTGCCGGAACACGGCCATCCTTTCCTGATGGATGGCTTTCCCGGAAACATTGACAGCGCAGACGATTTTGGCGTAAATGCTGCTGGCATCGCCATTACGGAGACCACCATCACCGGGTTCCATGGGTTTGACCCAAACGGCGCACCGGAATTTGTCCGCGCGCGCAAGGCCATGCAGTACGCCTCCAGCATTGATGACTACGTGCGCACCATGCTGGAGAACAACAACGGGGCCTACGCCAACGATTGGCTGCTGGCCGACATGAAGACCGGGGAAATTGCGCGCTTTGAACTGGGCCTGACGATGCACCATCTCTGGCGCACAAAGAACGGATATTTTGTTGGCTCCAATTTCCCCAGCGACCCGGAGTTCATCCGCAAGGAAACGGACTTCAATCCCAACAACCCGGCCAGTTCCCCCAACGCGCGCCACAAGCGCTGGGACGCCTTGATGGCGCAATACAAAGGGCAGATCGACGTGGCATTGGCACAGCAGTTCCTGGCCGACCACATCGACGCCTATACCGGCAAGGAGGCGCGGGACGAACGCGCCTTGTGCGGCCATCTGGACACCTCCCCGCGTGGCGTGCCGGAGTGGGGCTGGTCGGCCTATGACCCGGCTGGTGCGGTCAGCGCCAAGGCGGCAGACAGCACCATGGTGCGGCACATGTCCTTTGTGGCGCGTGCCGGGCGCCCTTGTGGTGAGGACTTTTGGGCCACTCCGTTTCTCAAACAGCACCCGCAATTTGATTGGGAGCGTCCGCTGTTGCGCGACATGCCGGGCAGTCCGTGGGCCAGCTTCCACAGCGGGGACAAGGCCGACAATTAAAACCTGCTGGCGTAAAAAGGGGCCTGTCGCTTTGGGCAGGCCCTTTTTGTTTCTTGCGTGGATGGTGTGCTCAGAAGTGGTACGCAAAGCCGATGGCAGGCTGCGAAACAATATAATAGTGTCCGGTGCTGAATGTTTTCAGGTCAAAGGTCTGCGGCTTGGAAACGTATCCGCGGTATTGCACGCGCAGGTCCCAACTGGGGCTTAATTCATAAGCGATGCCGCCGCCAAACATGCCGACAATCGCCTCTGTTTGCTCCGTATCGTAGGTGGTGGTCTTGATGCTGCCTTCAGGCACAAAGAACTGGACCCCGCCGCCCAACTCAAGAAATGGATTGTATCGTTTGAACGGGATGGTGCGCACATAGGCGAAGGTCGCCTCCTGCACGGAGGTGTATACGCGGGCGGCGGCAAAGTTGGTGGTGAATTTTTCCGTATAGCGGCTGTAGGAATAATTGGCTTCCATGGCCCCGTTGGGGGTCAACTGATAGCGGTAGCTCAACAGCATACCGGCCCCCAGCGTCGCTTTGGCCGTGACGTTGTTCACGCCCCCGTTGACATACGGCTGGATGGTGCCCATAAAGCTGAGGCTGACGTCCTGCCGGGCCTCCTGTGCAGACCCCACTGTGGCCAGTGCGGGCAGCAGAAAGAGCAAAAAAATCAACTTCTTCATTCGGTAATGGACCCCTGGTTGGTGGACCACCGCAACCCTCCACCGCGTAAGTTTTTGTGACCGCATCCAACAACCATCCCTTGTCCGTGGCCAGTATTTTCCTGCATCCAGTCGCACACAGGGGGCCTGCGGAAGGCCCCTAGAAATGATAGGCAAAGCCAATCGCCGGCTGTTCAATCACGTAGAAACGGTTGGTATTGTATATCTTCAGACCAAACTCGCTGTCTTTGACCACCGTGCCGCGATACTCCACCCGCAGGTCCCAACTGGGACTTAATTCGTAAGCGATCCCCCCGCCAAAGAGGAGACCCATTGTGGAGGTCTGCTTGGCGGCCAGGTCCGTGGTGTGGGTATCGTCAATCGGGTTGAAAATGAACATGCCACCGCCTGCGCCCACGAATGGATTGAATTTTTTGTATACAAAGCTGTGCACGTATTCAAACGAGGCCTCTTGGAAACGGCTGTGGATACGCGCGTTGGCAAAGCTGGTCACATATTTCTGGGTGAACTGGCTGTACTGGTAATTGGCCTCAAGCGCGTTGCTTGGGTTCAGCATGAACCGGTATTCAATCAGGTCCCCAATGCCCAAAGTGGAGGCCTGTGTCACGTTGTTGCCCGTGATGATTGGCTGTATTGTGCCAACAAAGCTCATGCTGATGTCTTGCCTGCTTTGCTGCGCCAGACCGGTTGCGGCCAGCGTGGACAGCAGCCCGAGGAAAAAAAACAACTTCTTCATTCGCAAATGAACCCCTCATCCGTCAGGCCCGACGCTCATAATACGCGTGCGGGCCGACGTAAAAATTCTTGCCTGGCCCTGGACCTTTAACTTCACTTAATTGTACCTGTCGAAGCGCTTGTGCGGGAGGGCGTCAGAAAGATGTTGAAGATATTGGCCTGGAAGGGGCACAGAAAGGCGTCCCTTGGGGTGGGACAGGCAATGGGGCCGGGGCCGGTCCAGCAGGGGCCAGACCAGCTCCGGCGGGGCCTTTATTGGGGGCCTTGGCTGCCACTGTTGGCAGGCGGTCCCTGGGGCGCGCCAGCGGGCGGCTGCATGTTGTTCTGCTGCATACGCATTTGCATGCGGTCCTGCATGCGCTTGCGGTTGTTGGCCAGCATCTCGTCATACTGCTTTTTCTGGGTCTCGTTCAACACCGCTTTGATCTTCTGTTGGGAAGTCAATGCGATGCTGCGCATCTGCTGACGGCGGACCTGCCGCGAGGTCGTCTGGTCCTTGCGAAGGGACTGCATTTGATGGTCCCGGTCCTGCAGGATGGGCAGTATCGCCTGCTGTTGTGCTGTATTCAGGTCCAACATCCGGGTCAACCGCCGGAGCTGCCTCTGCGGGGCCATGCGTCGGCCCTGCATCCGGCCTTGCATTTGGCCTTGCATTTGGCCCTGCATTTGGCCTGGCATGGGCGGATTGTTCATGGGGGCCGTTGGGTTTTGCGCAGGCGGCGGGGGTGCGTTCTGCGCATACAGGGCCACTGGAAAGGCAAGTAACAGGGCCAGGCCCAAAAGTAGACCTGTCGCGGGTAGATGACGTGTGGATTGGTCCATGGTGGTTGGTATCTCCTTTGTTCGGTTGGATTGTTCTGCCTGCGACCTACCTGCAAACAGTCATACACGTAGACGTCCCCATTGCGACAGAAGTTGCACCCTCGGCGCATTCTTCCTGCCGTCCCTGTAGCAATTTCCTGGTCCCGCCGCATACGCCGTCCTGGCCCAAAGGCAGTTATGCACCGCGTTCCGGTTGAAAATAAAAGGGATCACCGCGCTGCGCGGCCATCGACTCGACCACCTTCATAAAGGCCAGCGCGGCATGGGAAAGATTGGCGTGTTTGCGATGTACCAAACGCAGGCGACGTTCAAATTGCAGCTCCGGCACGCGCACCTGCACCAACTCCCCGCTCTTGATCTCGCGCTGCACAGACAGTCCCGGCAACAGCGCCACCCCGTTGCCCATGGCCACATACCGCTTGATCGCCTCCAGGCTGGGCAGTTCCACCCCCATGTTCAACGGCGTGCGGTGCCGCCGGAATGCCTGCAGGACCTTCTGCCGGAGCGGCGACGGGACATTATGGGCCACAAAATTTTCTGCGCCAAGCTGATGGATGGAGACCTCTTCCGCCTTGGCCAGAGGGTGCCGCGGGTGCATGACAAAAACCAGCGCATCGCGGTAAACAATGATGGACCGTACCTGCGGATCGTCCGGGCGGTAGGAGACAATCCCACACTCCACCGCGTGCGACAACACGTCGTCCGCCATGCGGCTGGCCAGGGACCGCTGCACCACGACCTTGATCTGCGGAGAGAGGCGGCGGAAAGCGTCCACCAGGGGCAACAGATATAAGGACGTGTATTCATTCGCGGCCAGGTTCAAGCGGCCCCGGTGCAGGGAACGCAACTCGCCCAGCGCGCTACTGGCCTCGGTACGCAGGTTCAACAGCTTTTGCGCATAGTCCCGCAGCACCTCTCCAGCAGAAGTCAGCGTGGCGTCGCGCGAGGCGCGGTCCAGGAGCACTTCGCCCAACTCCTCTTCCAGCTTGCGGATGGCCTGGCTGATGGCCGGCTGGGTGCGGTGCAAACGCACGGCGGCGCGGGAGAAACTGCGCTCCTCCGCCACAGCGAGGAACGTCTCCAACTGAAACAGGTCCATAGGTCCCACCTTTCCAACTGCGTAGCAAACCTAATTCGATAATATATTCTAATGCATACATCATAATCAATAAGATATTTTTATGCTAGCTTTGTTTCATGGTCAATGTGTACAAGTCACGCAACACCGGAGGGCCAGCATGAAACAGCAACGGATACAGTTCTTTGACACCACGCTCCGCGATGGCGAACAGTCACCGGGATGCAGCATGCACAAGGCGGAAAAGCTGCGCATGGCCCAGCAACTGGAGACGCTGGGAGTGGACGTCCTAGAAGCGGGCTTCGCCATCTCTTCTGAAGGCGACTTTGATGCCGTGCAGTTGATTGCCCGCGAGGTGCGCGGCCCGCAGATCGCCTCCCTGGCGCGCTCCAAAAAAGAAGACATTGAGGCCGCCGCGCGCGCGCTGGCCCCGGCAAGAAGCTCCCGCATACACATTTTCCTCGCCAGCTCGGACATCCACCTGCAATACAAGCTGAAGATCAGCCGCGAACAGGCCCTGGAGCAGGCGGCCATCTCTGTCCGTCTGGCGCGCCAGTACGTCGATGATGTCGAATTCTCCCCTGAAGATGCGACCCGTACAGACCCGGAGTTCCTTTGCCAGATGGTCACCGTCGCCGTTGAGGCCGGGGCCACCGTCATCAACCTGCCTGACACGGTCGGGTACACCATCCCCCAGGAATATGCGGGCCTCTTTCACCTGGTGCAGGAACGGGTCCCCGGCATTGAAAAGGTCACCCTCTCCTGCCATTGCCACAATGATCTCGGCCTGGCGGTGGCCAACAGTCTGGCGGCCATGGATGCGGGCGCACGGCAGGTGGAATGCACCATCAATGGCATCGGCGAACGGGCCGGCAATGCGGCGCTGGAAGAGATCGCGGCGGCCATGCATGTGCGCCAGGACAAACTGCCGTACACCCATGGGCTGGCGCTGGACCAGCTTTATCCCACCAGCCAGTTGCTCAGCCAGACCATCAGCTATGGGCCTTCCCCCAACAAGGCCGTGGTGGGCAACAATGCCTTTGCGCACGAAGCTGGCATCCACCAGCATGGGGTGCTTTCCAATCCGCTCTGCTATGAGATCATGACGCCCTCCCTGGTTGGCGTGCCCAGCAATCGCATGGTGCTGGGGAAACATTCCGGCAGGCACGCACTGGGCCACCGGCTGAACGAGCTGGGGTATCAATTGGACCGCAGCGAACTGGATGCGGCCTACCAGCGGTTCATTCATCTGGCGGACCGCAAACGGGCGTTGTATGACCAGGACCTGATTGCCCTGTTGACGGCGTCCATCCGGCAGATACCAGCGGAAGGGAACTACGCCACTGCACCATGACGGCTGGCGCACACGCACCGTCCATCGTCCTCGCATTCCACTACAAGTACCCATTGGGTTGAGGTCTTTTGTCCATGCAATTGAAAATAACGGTCGTGGCAGGCGATGGCATCGGTCCGGAAGTGACCGCAGAGGCCCTGCGCATCCTCCGCTCCGTGGCCGAACTGAACGGCCACCAATTTGAATTTATTGAAATGCCCATCGGCGGCATTGCCATTCGCCAGCATGGTTCGCCCCTGCCCCGCGCCACCCTGGATGCGGCGCTGGAAAGCGATGCGGTCCTGCTGGGCGCTGTGGGTGGCAATGAGTTCGAGGCCCTGCCTGCGGACAAGCGTCCCGAAGCTGGCCTGCTGCAACTGCGACAGGCCCTGGGCGGCTTTGCCAATCTGCGCCCCTCCGTCGCTTATGCCGCGCTCAGCGGCAACTCCCCTCTGCGCCCAGAGGTGACCCAGGGCGCTGACATTCTCTTTGTGCGCGAGCTGTTGGGCGGCCTCTACTTTGGCAGCCCGCGGTCCTGGGACCGGGAGACCGGGGTGGGCCTGAACACCATGCGCTATACGCGCGACGAAGTGGCCCGCGTGGCCCGCGTGGCCTTGGAACTGGCCCGCAAACGCCGCAAGAAAGTCACCTCCGTGGACAAGGCCAATGTGCTGGAGGTCTCGCAGCTCTGGCGCGCCACCGTCACCGAAGTCGCAGCCGAATACCCCGACATCACGCTGGAACATCAATATGTTGATTCCTGCGCCATGCATCTGATGAACACGCCACGCAACTTCGATGTGGTGCTGGCGGAAAACCTCTTTGGCGATATTTTGACCGACGAGGCCGCTGTCATTACCGGCTCGCTGGGCATGTTGCCCTCGGCCACGGTCGGAGGCAGCGTCAATTTATATGAGCCGGTGCATGGCTCCGCACCAGACATTGCCGGGACCGGCAAGGCCAATCCGCTGGGGGCCATCCTGACTGCGGCCATGCTGTTGCGCCACTCTGCGGGACTGGAGCAGGACGCGCAAGCCATTGAGGCCTCCGTCCGTAAGGTGCTCGACCAGGGATATCGCACCGCAGACCTGGCGCGCAGCAACCAGACCGGACAGCAGGTGGTCTCCACGCGGGAGATGGGCAGGCTGGTCTTTGGCGCGCTGAATGAATGCATTGACCGCCAGCAGTCCTTGCACGCCGTTTAAGGGCCCCTGAATAAGTCAGCGTTTTGAAGGGGCGCGGCATTGGCCCCGAAGAGGAAAGGCGTCCTCACCATTCGGACTTGTTTTAGGCCCCTCAGCACGCGGGGAGCGGGCAGCCGGGCCAGCCAACGCAACCAGTAGAAGCAAACCGTATTGGAAGTTGAGTTGAAGTTAAAAAGATGAAGAAGCAAGCAAAAACGCTTTTTGAAAAAATCTGGGAGACGCACCAGGTGACAAGTCCGGGTGACGGACCAGCCTTGCTCTATATTGACCTGCATCTGCTGCACGAAGTCACCTCGCCGCAGGCCTTTGAGGGGCTGCGCCTGGCGGGCCGCAAGGTCCGCCGTCCGGACCGCTGTCTGGCGACCATTGACCACAATGTCCCCACCACAAAAGACCGTCTGGTGATTGCGGACGCCATTGCCGCCAGGCAGATGGAGACACTGCGCCGCAATTGCACAGAGTTTGGCGTGGAACTGTACGATGTTGACTCTCCCAACCAAGGCATTGTGCATGTCATTGGGCCGGAGCAGGGCCTTACCAAGCCGGGCATGACCATCGTCTGTGGCGACAGCCACACCAGCACGCACGGCGCATTTGGGGCGCTGGCCTTCGGCATTGGCACCAGCGAGGTGGAGCATGTACTGGCCACGCAATGCCTGTCGCAATCCCCGGCGAAGACCTTCCGCATCTCGGTGGAGGGCACGCTGCCGCCCGCCGTCACCGCCAAGGACATTGCCTTGGGCATCATTGGCCGCATCGGCACCGATGGGGCCACGGGCTGCGTGGTCGAGTATGCTGGTTCGGCCATCCGCGCGCTCTCCATGGAGGGCCGTATGACACTCTGCAATATGAGCATTGAATCCGGCGCGCGTGCGGGCATGGTCGCCCCGGACGCTACCACCTTTGCCTATCTCAAGGGCCGTCCCTGTTCGCCCAAAGGCGCAGCGTGGGAGCAGGCCGTTGCGGAGTGGGGCCAGCTCTCCTCGGACCCCGGTGCAAAATTTGATCGCGAACTCATCATCCCAGCGCAGGAATTGACACCGTATGTGACCTGGGGGACCAATCCTGGCATGGTGGCGCCCATCACGGGCACGGTGCCGGACCCAGCCAGTTCCAACACGGAAGCCGAACGCCGCGCACTGGAACGCGCCCTGGAATATATGGACCTGCAGCCGGGCACGCGGATGGAGTCGGTCCTGATTGATCGCGTTTTCATTGGCTCCTGCACCAACTCGCGCATGGAAGACCTGCGCGCCGCCGCGCAGGTGTCCGCGGGACACAAGGTCCACACCAAGGTGCGCGCCATGGTGGTCCCTGGCTCGCAACAGGTAAAGCAGCAGGCCGAGCGCGAGGGCCTGGACCGCATCTTCCGCGATGCTGGCTTTGAGTGGCGCGAACCGGGCTGCTCCATGTGCCTGGGCATGAACCCGGACACGCTGGCGCCGGGCGAACGTTGCGCCTCCACCAGCAACCGCAACTTTGAAGGCCGCCAGGGGCGCGGCGGACGCACGCACCTGGTCAGTCCGGCCATGGCCGCAGCCGCCGCCATCACCGGACACTTCACCGATGTACGCAATTGGGAGTTCCGCTAATGCAGCCCTTCCGCACACTCACGTCCCTGGCTGTCCCGTTGGACCGCGTCAATGTTGACACGGACCAGATCATCCCCAAGCAGTTTTTGAAGCGCATTGAGCGCACCGGCTACGGCGAATTTCTTTTCTATGACTGGCGTCGCAAGGCCGACGGCCCGCCCGACCCGGAGTTTGTATTGAACAGGCCGCAATACAGCGGCGCGCAGGTCCTGATTGCCGGGCGCAACTTCGGCTGCGGTTCCTCGCGCGAACATGCCGCGTGGGCGCTCTCTGATTATGGCTTCCGCTGCGTGATTGCCCCGGCCTTTGCTGACATCTTTTTCTCCAATGCGGGCAAGAACGGCATCCTGCTGGTGGTGCTGCCGGAGGAGCAAGTGGCCACGCTGCTCCAGCGCGCGCAGCGGCCCGGCTACCAGCTCACCGTGTCGCTGGAAGACCAGACCGTGCGCGATGGGCAAGGTTTCCAGCAGGGGTTCTCCATCGACGCCTTTCGCCGCCATTGCCTGTTGGAAGGGCTGGACGAGATCGGCCTGACGCTGCGCCACGCTACCGCCATTGATGCATTTGAAAAACAGCACGATGTGGCATTCTGGGCCGCGCCCCGCCCCAACCCCAACATGGAGACACAGAAAGCGGCCTTACCCGAAGCAGTCACACCCTAATGAATGGAGCCATGCCATGAAAAACCCTGACGCCACGAACAATTCGGACCCTGCGACGTATCAACAACCCACGCGCCTGACCGGTGCGGAGACCCTCTGGGCCACGCTGGTCGGGGAAGGCGTGCAGGACATTTTTGGCTATCCCGGCGGGGCCATTCTGCCCGCCTACGATGCGCTCCGCAAGTTCCCGCTTCGTCACATCCTGGTGCGCCATGAGCAGGGCGCCGCGCACATGGCCGATGGCTACGCGCGCGCATCGGGCCGCGTCGGTGTGGCCGTTGCCACTTCCGGCCCAGGGGCAACCAACATGGTGACGGGCATCGCCACGGCCATGATGGACTCCATTCCGATGGTCTGCATTACCGGACAGGTGACCAGCAAGGTGCTGGGCACAGACGCCTTCCAGGAAATTGACATCACCGGCATCACGCTGCCCGTGACCAAGCACAATTACCTTGTCAGCCGTGCGGAGGAGATTGCGCCTACCATCCGCGAGGCCTTTCGCGTGGCCCGGTCAGGACGCCCTGGGCCGGTGCTGGTGGACATCACGAAAGACGCCCAGCAGGACTCCGCCATCTTTGATTTTGCCGCGGCTGCGCCAGCGCCGTACCGTCCGCACCCCATGCTGCGCGCGGACGTCAGCTCCATCCGTGGGGCCGCAGAATTGATACGCGCCGCCAAAAGGCCCGTCCTCCTCGCCGGTCACGGCATCCTGCAATCGAATGCCATGGAGCAGGTGCGCACGCTGGCCGAGCGCGCGCAGGTCCCCGTGACCTGTACGCTGCTGGGGCTGGGGGCCTTCCCCGCCTCGCACCCGCTGGACCTGGGCATGATGGGAATGCATGGGGAAAGCTGGGTGAACAAGGCCATCCAGCAAGCGGACCTGTTGATTGCCTGCGGGATGCGCTTTGATGATCGCGTCACGGGCACCCTGGCGTCGTATGCACCACACGCCAAGAAAATCCATATCGAGATCGACCCATCCGAAGTCAATAAAAATGTGCCGGTAGACATTGCGCTGATTGGTGACCTGAAGGAAGTGCTGGAAGCGCTGCTGCCCATGCTGCCGGAGGTGCCTTCCCGTGAATGGCTGCAAACTGTCCGCACCATGAAGGGCGATGCCGCCGTCCGCGACATCCAAAACCTGCCGGACAACGGCCATCTCTACGCCGCGCATGTCATCCATGATCTGTGGCACGCCACCAAGGGGGACGCCATTATCGTCACCGACGTTGGCCAGCACCAGATGTGGGAGGCGCAGTATTACAAGCACGACCAGCCACGCTCTCTTATCACCTCCGGCGGTCTGGGGACCATGGGCTTTGCATTGCCCGCCGCCATTGGGGCCAAGGTCGCCTGCCCGGAAAAAGAAGTCTGGGTAATTGCCGGGGACGGTGGCTTCCAGATGACCAGCCCGGAACTGGCCACCATTGCGCAGGAACGCCTGAAGATCAACATCGCCATCATCAACAATGGCTATCTCGGCATGGTGCGCCAATGGCAGGAGTTTTTCTACGAGAAAAATTACGAATGCACGCCGCTGCTCAGCCCTGACTTTGTCAAGCTGGCCGGTGCGCACGGCATTGCGGGGACCACGGTCCACCAGCGCGCGGACGGCGTTGCGGCCATCCACGCCGCGCGCCAGCACGATGGGGCCTATCTGGTCGACTTCCGCGTGGAGCAGGAGGACGCTGTTTATCCGATGATCCCGGCTGGTTCCGCTTTGCATGAGATGATCCGTCGTCCGCACCGCAACCCGCTGGTCGAGACCGCAGCGGACGCTTAACACCGGGCAACCCCGGAAAGGACAACCGACATGCTACATACTTTTGTTGCGCTGGTGGAGAACAAGCCGGGGGTCCTGACCCGCGTGGCCTCGCTTTTCCGCCGACTGAACAGCAACATCACCTCGCTGACGGTGGGCGAATCGGAACGGGAGGGCGTCTCGCGCATGACGATTGTCGTGGACGCCGCCGAGGACCGCGCCCATCGCATGATGGCCTCGTTGTACAAACTCGAAAATGTCCTGGAGGTGGATGACGTTGGCCGCCACTCCGCCGTTGTCCGCGAGCTGGCCCTGGTAAAAATCAGCGCCGGGCCAAAGACCCGCTCCCTCTTGTTTGAGCTGGCCGAGGTCTTCCACGCGCGCATTGTGGACCTGGCCCCGGAATCGCTGATGATGGAAATCACCGGCAGCGCCAGTAAAATTGAAGGACTGGTGCAGGTGCTGAAGGAAAGTGATTACAAGATTTTGGAAATGGCCCGCACCGGTCGCATGGCCATGCGACGGGGCCACCATACCAGCCGCGTCTTGGACGCGCTGATTGAAACACCCGCCACAACCGGGTCCGTGCTGGCGGGCAAACCCAAGACCGCCGCACTCGACCTGATTGCGGAAGAAGACCCAACCTAACTGACAGACGGAAGGAACAACATCATCATGGCAAAGACATACTACGACGCAGACGCGGACCTCAATCTGGTCCGGCAGAAGAAAGTGGCCATCATCGGCTACGGCTCCCAGGGACACGCCCACGCCTTGAACCTGAAGGACTCCGGTGTGCCGGTCTGCGTTGGCCTGCCCTCCACCAGCAACTCCGTGGCCCGCGCCCAGGCGGCTGGACTCACCGTAAAGACCCCCGAAGCGGCCTCCCAATGGGCCGACGTCATCATGCTTCTGGTGCCGGACCAGACGGCGGCAAAACTTTACAAAGACTCCATCGCGCCCCATCTGACCGCGGGCAAGACGCTGATGTTTGCCCACGGGTTCAACATCCGTTTCGGGACCATCACCCCGCCCAAAGACGTGGACGTCAGCATGATCGCGCCCAAGGCCCCCGGACATCGCGTGCGCGAGGTCTTTACCGAAGGCGGTGGTACGCCCGCCCTGCTGGCCGTGGAACAGGACGCCAGCGGCAACGCCTTCACACTGGCGCTCTCCTACGCTAAAGGCATCGGCTGCACCCGCGCCGGAGTGCTGCAAACCACCTTCAAGGAAGAGACCGAGACGGACCTCTTTGGTGAGCAGGCCGTCCTGTGCGGCGGCGTCAGCGCGCTGGTGAAGGCCGGCTTTGAGACCCTCATCCATGCCGGCTATCAGCCGGAGATCGCCTACTTCGAGTGCTTCCACGAGTTGAAGTTGATTGTGGACCTGATGTATCGCGGGGGCCTGGCCTACATGCGTTACTCCGTCTCTGAGACAGCGGAATATGGCGACTACGTGGCAGGACCGCGCATCGTGACGGACCAGACCCGCGCGGCCATGCGGGACCTGCTGGCGGAAATCCAGGACGGCTCCTTTGCCAAAAAATGGATTGAAGAAAACGCCACGGGCCGCAAATGGTTTGAGGAAACACGCCGGAAAGAGGCCCAGCATCCGATTGAGACCGTCGGGGAAAGATTGCGCGCCGGGATGCAATTCCTGGACCCAGTCACCGTGAAGGACAACGCGGTGCAGCGCGTGGAACAGGCGGCCATCAAGAAATAGAACAGGCCCGAAAATCCAGGAAGTGTGCCCCATTCAAGCCCTCTTTCTTTCGGCTTGAGTGGGCCATCCCCGCCTGGATTTTCGGTCCCGTCAATATGAAAATAATTTAGAAGACCAGCACCTTGTCGGCCCCCAGGGTCCAGGCGGTCAGCTCGTCCATTGTGCTTTTGTGCGCGCCTTCCACCAGCATCTCTGGCTGAAGGCCGCGGGCGTCCATGCAGGACCCGCAGACGCCGATCTTCCCGCCTTTCAAGGCCACGGACTTCAGCATCCGCTCAATGTTGTAATAGCCGTTCGGCGTCACCTGCCCGCGTACGGCGCACGCAGCGGCATCGCCTATCAGGAACACGGAAACCGCGGTCCCTTCCGACTTCACCAGCGTGTTGGCCAAACGAAGACCGTTGTAGCTGCGCTCCGTACCATAGGGCGGATCATTCAGGATGATTAAAAACTGCACACTCCACCCCATAATTTTTGGATTGTCCCAGATACATGGAAAAAATCATTTTTCTACTTCCACCCCGCGCCAGAAGGCGATGTGGTTTTTGATGGAGCGCGCGGCGGGCTTGGGGTCTGGGTAATACCAGGCCGCGTCAGGGTTTTCCTGGTCGTCCACAACAATGGTGTAATAACGCGCCTGCCCTTTTCGGGGACAGGTGGAGGTGGTCGTGCTGGGCCGGTAATACTCCCGGCGGATGGAATCCAGTGGAAAGTATGTATTTCCCTCAACGACCTGAGTTTTATCGCTTTCCGCAACCACTTTGCCGTTCCAGACTGCTTTCGCCATGGTTTCGACCAAGTCCCCCAACCCACATTAGCAGAAATAAGGGCCAGTTGACAAATGCAGTTTCCATACTAAAAAGCTGCGGCCCTCTGACCCACAGAACTGCGCTCCATATACCTGGCAGATGTATCCGGCGGGCCAGCCATGGATTTTTACGACAGCAACCTGCTGTGGCAAGACCGCACCTGGCCCACATGAGGGAAACACGTGGGCCACACAGGGGCACTCTGGCCACACAGAGTTACATGCTGCTCTTGGACGCACCCTCGCTGACGTTCATGATCTTGTCCACATGGATGCTCTTGCCCGTGGCATTGACCACGGCCACGACTTTCACCTTGGCCCCTTCATTGGAGACGCTGATGGCGCCTGGATTGTCAATGGCCCATACGTTCTTGTTGGCATCGACGAAGACCGGTTTCTCGCCGCCAGCGATGCATTTCTTTACACAGTCCGCTCCAGTGCCCATGTGCTTGGCGCCGCACATGGAGTCACTGATGTATCCCGTCAGATTGCTGGTCTTGGCGCTTTGCGCGCCCGCCAGTGTCGTCATTGCGGCCATGCTGCAAAAGGCCAAAAAAATTGCTGTACGCTTCATTGTGTCCGCTCCTGGTCCGTTTGGAATGTCTGGGCAATTCCCCAGCTTGGTTGTTTTCTACCGGGGCCATACATGCTTTGGCAAGCATTCCCTGTGGTTTTGTAGAAATCGTTGTGGTCCGATCACAAATCCCTGTTACGAATCCCTGTTACGACCGGACCGCAAGGCGCAGCAAGACCTTGACGCCATCATTTTCTGTGGTCTTGCCGCTCACCGCCAGTAGGTGAGTGAGGCCATGAACCCCTGGAACTTCTCCTTGGCCAGCGGAAACTTCTCAATCATCTCTCCGGTCAGCCGCATGAAGCGCGTCCCATTTTTGGCCTGTAGCTCCTGTATCAGGGGATAGAACTTCGCGTAGATATGGATGCCTTCCCCATTGCTGTCCAGGAACAAATCTGCGTTTACCGCGCCGTGCAGCACAAAGGAGGCGGCCATTTCCCAATAGCTGACCACTTGGCGCAGCCATCCATCCTGTTCTGTGCTGGTGCTGGACTGCACAGAAATCAACTCATCCACTGTTTTTGGCTCAAATTCAAATACGACCCAGTGACGCGCCTTGCGCAACACCTCTTCCGTACGCAGCTCGTAGAGTTTCAAGACCAGTGCTGCGTCCGCCCCTGTTGCAATCTGACTTTCCATCGTACTAACCACCTCTTGTCTTTCGATGCATTCCCGTGCCCAAACGGTCCACCTATACGGCCAATGGCTCAGGTTGTTTTTCTTCCACCACCGGAGCATCGCCGGTACGCACCTGATAATTGCACACAATGGCGGGCGCATGCGTCTCTGCCGTGGCCTTCTTGCGGCGTTTCGGGGCCTCTTCCTCGGCGCTTTGCTTTTTATTGTTTGGACACACCAGATAGGTCCCGGACTTCAGCACCTTCTCCAGCAGGTACGGGCTGCCACACTCCGGGCATGGCTGCGGGACCGGCCTGTAGTTCGACGTGAAATCGCATTTGGGATAGTTGGTGCAGCCATAAAAAATGTTGCCACGCCGCGCTTTGCGCCCAACAATGTCGCCCTTGCCGCATGTCGGACAGGTCACGCCAGTCATGTCTTGCTGGATGTACTTGCACTTGGGATAGCCGCTGCAAGAAACAAACTCCCCATAGCGCCCGGTGCGCCGCACCAGTTGCATGCCGCACCTGGGGCACTTCTCGTCGAGTGGCACGGCGGGTTTCTGCTGCTGTTTTTGCGTCAATTTGCGGATGGTCTTGCAGGGCGGGTCCTCGTTGTATCCAGGGCAGGCCATGAACTGGCCAAACGGCCCATTGCGCAGCACCATTACCCGTCCGCAGTTCTCGCAGAACTCCTCTTCCGACTCCGCCCCCTGCGCTTCTGGCGTGTTCAGGTTGGGCTTCGCGCCAAAGTTCTCACGCGTGTACTTACAGCTCACCTGCTCCACCACCAGCTTACGTTCCGGCCCCGCTGCCGACGCGAGTGCTGCCTGTAGCTCCTTCGCGTCCTTTACTGTCACAGCCGCGGGCACAGGCCCCACCCCACCGGTGGCCTTTACGATCATCGGGTAGGCGAGCTTTCCCTCAATCTTTTTGACCGCTTTCTGCGCGTCCTTTTCCCATGCGGAACTGGAGACCGTCACCGGCTTCTTCTTGTCATACGCTGTACATGCGTAGAAGGAGCCAAACTTGCCCCACCGGAGCACCAAAGGAGCGCCGCATTCCGGGCAGGTCTCTGTGGTCGGGTGCTCCATCCGCTTGATGTTTTCCATGTTCTTGCCGGCGTCCTTCAGCTCCTCCTGGAAATATCCATAGAAGCCGCGCAGCAGGTCAGTCCACTTCTCCGTGCCATCTTCAATGTTGTCCAGCTCCCCTTCCAGTTTTGCTGTATACGCAGTGTCAAAGATGTAAGGGAAGTTCTTCACCAGCAGGTCGGTCACCACCATGCCAATTTCAGTTGGATAGAACTTTCCCGATCCTCTCGGTGGGACCTTTACCACATACTCGCGGTCCTGGATCGTGCTGATGATGGACGCATAGGTGGAAGGCCGTCCGATGCCGCGTTCCTCCAGCTCCTTTACCAGCGAGGCCTCATTGAAACGCGGCGGAGGGTCCGTGAAGTGCTGCTCTGGATGCAACCCATGCAGGCCGAGCCTTTGCCCATCGACAAGTCCGGCCAGTTTGTCATTCCGCGCCTCATCCTCCTCTTTGCCGTCCTGATAGACCTTCAAAAACCCGTCGAACTTTAATACAGACCCTGTCACGCGGAATTCATAACTGCGGTCTGCTTGCGCGGAAATGTCCACCTTCGTTTGGTCAAAGATGGCCTGCGTCATTTGCGAGGCCACAAACCGTTGCCAGATCAGCTTGTAGAGCTTGTACTGCTCCTCGCTCAAATACCGCCGAATGTGCTCTGGCGTAAACTCCACGTTGGTCGGACGGACCGCCTCATGTGCGTCCTGGATGTCCTTCTTGCCCTTGAACACGTTCGCGCTGGCTGGCAGATACTTCGCCCCCAGCTTCTTGGCAATGTACGTCCGCACCTCTTGCACCGCTTCAGGCGACACGCGCGTCGAATCGGTACGCATGTAGGTAATCAGGCCGGTCGTTCCCGAACCTCCAATATCAATGCCTTCATAAAGCCGCTGCGCGATGCCCATGGTGCGCTTCACATTGAAGCCCAACCGCGATGAAGCTTCCTGTTGCAGCTTGCTGGTGGTGAACGGTGTCGGGGCGTTCCTTTTTCCCTCTTTCCGCTCAACGGACGTTATCTTCCAATCGGCCTTTTTTACTGCCGCGACGATTGCTTCCGTCTCGTCCTTGCCTGGCAGGGCCGCCGCGATGTACTGGTCTTTCCCGTCTTTGTCCTTGCCGTTCGGGACCCGCGCCAATGTCCCATCAATGCCCCGGAAGCGCGCGGTAAAACCATGTCCTTTTTCCCCGTCCGCTTGCAGGGGCGACAACTGCGCGTCCAATGTCCAATACTCCACCGGCTGAAATGCCTGGACCAACCGTTCGCGCTCCACGATGAGGCGGACAGCGACCGTCTGCACGCGCCCTGCGGAGAGGCCGCGCCGCACCTTGTCCCAAAGCAGTGGGGAAATCTGGTAGCCCACAATGCGGTCCAGCACGCGGCGGGTCTGCTGCGCATCCACCAGGTGCGCATCCACTTCGCCCGCATGTTGGAAGGCCGCCTTGACCGCCTTCTGCGTGATCTCATTGAACGTGACCCGATGGATGGTCGCGTTGCCGCGCAACTCCGGTGCCAACTGCGCTTGCAGGTGGGCGGCAATGGCCTCGCCTTCGCGGTCCGGGTCCGGCGCCAGATAGACGGCAGACGCCGTGCGCGCCAGCTTCTTCAGCCGCTCCATCACCTTTTCTTTTCCGGGGATGACGATCAACTCCGGCTCAAAGGTGCCGCCCTCCAGGTCCACGCCAATTTTATTTTTTGGCAGGTCCATGATGTGGCCAATCGTCGCCTCAACGGCGTACTCCGTGCCCAGATATTTATTGATCGTCTTGGCCTTGGCTGGAGACTCGACGATGACCAGTGCTTTTGCCATCAATGCCCTTCTACTTCTTTCCTGTTCCAAATTCTTTGCTGCACATGCCCATGCAAACGACGTGCCCCGGATGCATAGGTAACAAGTCGGAAACTACCATCCATGCGCCAAAAAATCCACCACGGCCCACCAAACCGCACTATTATTGGTGCAAATACGGCGTTATTGCGACAAATTTAGTGGTTATTTAAAAGGCCTTCACGTAATTTTTCCCCGGCATGGCGCGGACCCGTCCCGCAAGCTCCAGTTCAAAAATCGCCGCAAAAATCTCAGAAGAACTCAGCTTGCCTTCCAGCTTGTCCACGATCTCGTCCATCTGCAACGCTTCATCGGCCCGCATCAGGTCGAAGACCAATCTCTGGTCCTCCGGCAGGTCCGCGTTTCCTAATAAGGATGCTGGCGTCCCTGCGGAAGATGCAACGCCCATGCGTCCCTCCACTTCCAGACGCACCTGCGTGGGCAGTTCCTCCCACACGTCCTCCCATGTGGCCACCAGCTTGGCGCCCTGTTTAATCAGCGTGTTCGGCCCCCACGCGTTCTTTGATGTGACATTGCCGGGGACGGCGAAGACCTCGCGGTCCTGCTCCAGCGCGCAGCGCGCCGTGATGCGCGTGCCGCTGTTCTCTCCGGCCTCAATCACCAGCACGCCCACGCTCATCCCGCTCAGGATGCGGTTGCGGATGGGAAAATTCTGTGGTGCGGGAAAGGTCCCCATCGGGTACTCGCTCAGGATGGTCCCGCCAGATTCCAATATCTGCTCGGCCAGCCGCTTGTTCTCCTTGGGATAGATCACGTCAATGCCCGTGCCCCAGATGGTGATGGTCTTCCCGTTGGCCTCCAGCGCGCCGCGATGGGCGGCGGTGTCCACGCCGCGCGCCATGCCGCTCAAGATCACCAGGCCATGCACGGCCAGGTCCCGCGCCAGCATCTGCGCCATGCCCGATCCATAGGGCGAAGGATGCCGCGTACCCACCACGGCGATCCCCGGCTGCGCCAACAAGGAGGCGTCGCCACGCAGCCAGAGCAGCACCGGAGGGTCGTAAATCTCGCGCAGCCGCTCTGGGTAGGCCGCGTCCGCAGGCGTCAGGATGCTGCCGCCGCTCTCTGTGACCTGCTTCCATTCTTTTTCCGCTGCGGCCAAGGACTTGCCGTGGAAGATGCTCTGCGCCGCCGCCGCAGGCAGGTCCAGCGCCTCCAGTTCCGTCAGCGACAGGGTGAGCATCCGCTCGGCGCTCCCGGCCCGCTCCACCGCGCGCCAGATGCGACGCGGCCCCAGTCCATCGGTCAGGATGAGCGCCAGCCATGCCATCCGTTCGCTTTGGCTGGCCGTGTAGGCCGCCTGCGGACTGTCCGTCTTCGCCGCCTGCACGCTGTCCGCCTGCGCTGCCGTCTCTGTGGTCGTGTTTGTGTTGGTGTCTGTCACTTTGGGGGACCGCGGCCCTGCCGGAAAGCCCCCCGACGACCGCTGCCAATCAAAATTCTCTTAATTGTCGCCGAGCGTAACCGCCCCGCCCCCGAATGTCAAGCTGGCAAACCTGATCTTGGACGCACAAAGGCGTCCTGTCATCGCAATTGTTACACTGCATTGTGGACCAACGCCTGCGCATCTCCGCCATTCGCTTTCTCAATCCTGCACCGCTGATGTGGGACTTTGAGCATGCGCCCGAACAAGGGCGCCTGCTGGAGCGTTACCAGCTCCACTCCACCATGCCGTCACAATGTGCGGAAGAGCTGGCCACGGGCCGCGCGGAGATCGGTCTGGTCCCCGTGGCCGCCTACGCCACCACGCCGGGACTGGCCGTCATTCCCGGCTGCACGGTCGCCTCGTTGGACCATGTACGCTCCATCCTGCTGGTGGTGCGGCACCCCGATGGCCTGGGCGCGGTGCGGCGCGTGGCGGCAGACACGGCCTCGCGCAGCTCCAATGCCTACGCGCAGATCATCCTGCGCAAGTTTTACGGCAACGCCGCGCCGTTTGTGCCCCACGCGCCAGACGTGGACGGCAGGCTGGAGACCATGCTGGCCGATTGCGACGCCGCCGTGTTGATTGGCGACCCGGCCCTGCGCGCCCTGGAAGACCGCGCAGCACGCGAGGCGCGTACCGGAGAGAAGCTGGCGTACATCGACCTGGCGCATGAGTGGAAGCAGCATACCGGACTGCCCTGGGTCTCCGCCTTTTGGGCCGTGCGGCCTGCGGCGGTGCTGGCCTCCGGCCTGGGCGCGGCGGAGATAACGGCAGACTTCCAACGCTCGCGCGACCACGGCATCGCCCACATTGAGGACCTGGTGGCGGAGTGGACGCCCCGCATGAAAGGCCCGCCCGCCGTGCCTGCGGCCACCATCCGCACCTACCTCAGCCACAACATCCATTACCTACTGGATGACGATTGCCTGGCCGGGCTGGAGTTGTTCTATCGCTACGCCGCTGAATTGGGCGTGTTGCCTTCCGCTTCCTCGCTGCGCTTTCTGTAATCAAAACGAGGCGTGTGCTCTTTTGGCTTGGGTGGGCCACCCACTTCAGCTATGCGAAGGTGGGGCGCCCGATGTGGTTGGTATTGGCGCGTCCCAATAGCCCTGGTCGCGCAAGAAGTAGTTTGCATTGCGCGTGTTCAGCGCCGTGCGCAGAAACATCCCGGCAATGCGGGCGTGGCCCATCTTGCGGAAGCGTCGGTTGGAGGTGGTGATCTCTCCGCGCAGCACGGCGAAACGGCGGCGCGCCACCTGCTTGCTCAACAAATAATCTTCGGCATACAGGGCGCGTTCATTGAAGCCGCCCAGCCGGTCAAATTCCTGCTTATCAAAGAGCATGAACATGCCAGTGGCAAAGGGGGCGACCCAGCGCGAGGCCCGCTGCACCGCATTGTTCAGCGCAAACAGCAGACGGTCCGCCATGCCTCCACAGGGGCAGGCGATGTTCGTCGTCAGGCAATGCAATTGCCTGCGCCGCATGGTCTCCATGGCGCGGCGCAGCAGGGACGGGTCTGGCAACCCGATGTCGGCGTCCATGAAAAGCAGATACGGCGTTTGCGCAAGGCGCGCGCCCGCGTTACGGCCCACTGCGGGCAGTCCTCCGGCAACCACCTCCACCTGCAAGCGGTGCGCAAAGGAAAGCGCAATGCCCGGCGTGCCGTCGCTGGACCCGGCGTCAGCCACGTAGACTTTGGTAGCCGACAAATGCGGGTAGTCCTGCCTGCTCAAAGAGGTCAGGAGCCGGGGCAGGTCCCTGCTCTCGTTCTTCGCGGGAATGATGATGGTGAGTTCCGCCTGCGTGTTCTTCAATGCGCACCCCCTGCTCGCCCAGCGTGATGTAGGTGGCGCGGGCGTCCACCCAGGAGCCGGTGTTGTAATACTCCACGCCATCGCGTTGGAGCGCCATCGCCGCGTGCGTATGGCCGCAGAAGACGCGCTCGCAGCGGCCCTGCCGCGCATAGGCGATGGCCCCCTGCGCCACCTTGTCCGAAAGGTGCAGCCAGCGCGTGTTCATGCGGTCTAGCAGGCGCGACAGTCGCTTGTCCGGCGAATCGACCTTCTGTATCTGATAGTAGATTTGCTCGCCCATGCGGCTGAGGAAAAGATTGCGGCTGACAAAGCGGTCAAACTGATGACCGTGGATGGCCAGATGGCGCTTGCCCGCGTACTCCCACACATAACGCCGGTAGACCGGCACGCCCACCAAGTGTGACATGACAGCGGCCAGACCGTGGTCGTGGTTGCCTTCCACCCAGACCACTTCCACCTTGCGCTTGGGATTGGAGAGCTTGCGGATGCAGGAGAGGAACTGCCAGTGCTCGCCAGTAAGACGGCGAAAGTTCAGGTCAGAGAAAATGTCGCCCAGCAACACCAGCCGCCGGTAGCTGAGTGACTCCAGTACATCCAGCGCGTCCCGGGCGCGGCTCATCTCAGAGCCAAGATGCACGTCCGACAGGATGAGGGTGTCGTACATTTCGCTTCCCATGCCTCATATATGCAGCATGGGCCAAGAATGCGCGATAAAGGGAAGATGAAAAAACAATGAAAAAGGGAGGGCCTTGGTATGCCGGGGTAACAATGCGTCAAGGAATTTTTTACGATCTGAGACGACCCAATTCGCTGGCCCCATGACGTAGAGAAGCAATGCAGGTTTTTGGCGGTTTAGCGTTTGGCCGGGACCACTGCGATAAGACCTCTGCTGCTTTGGGAATCAGCATGTCCCAGTCATTATTGTTCTTGTAATCATTTATTTCATCCACCTTCTGCCCATTCAAACAAAGGACCCAAGTTTCGATATTGCGCTTTGGGGCCAGTCGCGCGATTTTCTCTGTCTTGGCGTCCGCGGGCGGTTTGCCGCTGTCCTTCAACTCTTGATCGAGTTGTCCCAATCGTTCTTGGACCGTATGGTTGTCAGCATCAATGACTACAATCAATTGGGTCTGGGCGTGGCGCCTGCGGTACTCGCTTACCTCCTTGGCAAATTGTTTTCGCACCCAGTTTTCTGCGCTCCCCCTGCCGGAAGGAGAGCGTTGAATTCTGATCGCACTGCATTTTACCCCGCAATTTATAAGGTATCTGTAGATAAGCCTTTGTTGATGCTCATCTTCCAAAAGCAAGACCACCGAGGATGGGTCACTCATTTTCCCATCCCCTCGCAATCAATTCAGAGGGCTGTAAATTTCCCTGCGGATCGACCTTGAACTTCTCCGTCCGAACGTGGCCATTTTCTTCGCGAAAGAAGCGTAGTCCATGTTCTGCTGCCCACTGATTCAATATTTCCGGGTGGTGCGAGATAAGAATGAGTTGTCCATTATGGTCTTCTACCATCTGCTCCGCCGCCAGCAACCAAGGCTGTATTTCGCGCAGAGAGACAAAATTGTCCGGCTCATCAATGAAGACCGTTTTCCCTTTGGCTATAAGAAAATAAAGGGCCATATACAGGGCAATCAAACATCTTTGGCCTTCGGAGAGTTCGGATATTGTATAGCTTACTTTTACGCTTTTGGGGGCAGAAAAATCCGCCCGAAGTTCTCGCACGCCATCCTCATCGGAGGAAAATCTCAAGGCTTGAAATCCATCCATTGCTTCCTTTAGGGATTTCAAGAACCTTACATTCCCATCCGGGTCTGTCTGTACCAAATGACGGTACCACCCCGCAAGGTTTTCGAGTTCGTAGTCCGGCTGGCGTTCCTCACTGTCCGCACTTTCATCCATCTTTCCCGGATATGGGTCGATATGAATGCAATGGACAGATTGAGTCACCCATTCAACAAAACGGCGGACGTGCGAATTGCTCAACTGAGACAGGTACAACGCAGACTTAGTAGTTTCCAGCGGGACTGTCGATATTGCTTGACTGCTGTCATTTGGGAAAAAACTTATCTTTCCATTCGCCAATTCAAATACAGGTGTTCCTGAAACCTTTAATCTCTCTAAATTGACAGATTGCTGTCGGGTTTCTGCCGCAAATCGAATCTCAAGCCGGTATTCATATCTCTTGCCATCCAGGAGCGCCTCGATTTCCACAACCTGAAGAGGCTGGTCTTGCCAACGGGTGCGCGAGGATTGCGTGAATGGATTCTCATCGCCCTCTATAAACCACTTAAGGTTACGAATTGCGTCGAGAAGAGACGACTTGCCGCTACCGTTCACGCCTAGCAGCAACTGCTTCCTCTCCGGCCTGTAATCGAAGTTGACAAAGCCGCGGAAATTGTCGATGTATATCCGTGTCAGCATGACAAGAATTATACGAGGAAAACTCTTGATGCACCTCCCAAACCATACGGGCGGCCCAGAATGACTCTGGCAACAGCGCCTCAACGCCGCCCACTCTGGACCGCTTAGATTTCCCAGCGGAGGAGGCAGGAGCCAGCGGTAAATCCTGCGCCGACCGAGGCCAGCAGCACCAGGTCGCCCTTCTTCAGGCGCTTTTCTTCGCGCGCCGTCTGCATGGCCAGGGGGATGGTGGCCGCCGTGGTGTTGCCGTAACGGTCAATGTTGATGATGACGCGCTCCGGCGGGATGCCGATGCGCTCAGCGGTGGAGACAATGATCCGCTTGTTGGCCTGGTGCGGGATGAAGCAGCCCAGGTCGCTGCCACGCAGTCCGTTGCGCGTCAGCAGCGCCTCCGTGGTTTCCGCCATCTTGCGCACTGCGTATTTGTAGACCGCCTGGCCGTCCTGGTGTACATAATGCATCTTGTTGGCCACCGTCTCCGCGCTGGCCGGATGCAGGCTGCCCCCGGCAGGCATGTACAGGGAAACGCCCCCGGAGCCATCGACCTCGTGGATGTAGTCAATGAATCCGGTCTGGCCCTCCTCTGCCGGTTCCAGCAGCACGGCCCCGGCCCCATCGCCAAAGATGATGCAGGTGGAACGGTCCGTGTAGTCCATGATGGACGACATGACGTCGGCCCCAATCACCAGGACCTTTTTGTGCGCGCCGGATTCGACCAGCTTGACGCCCATTTGTAACGCATAGACAAATCCGCAGCAGGCGGCGGAGAGATCAAATCCCCATGCTCCCTTGGCGCCCAGCTTGTGCTGCACCAGGCAGGCCGTGGGCGGGAACATCATGTCTGGCGTGACCGTGGCGACGATGATGGCCTCCACCTCCTCCGCGCCAATGCCGCGTTCCGCCAAGCAGCGGCGCGCCGCTTCCACGGCCAGATCACTGGTGGCAACACCTTTGTCCGCAATGTGACGCTCCCGGATGCCGGTACGTTCCACGATCCATTGGTCGTTGGTGTCGACCATCTTTTCCAGGTCGGCATTGGTCAAAATACGGGGTGGGACATAGGTGCCCAGTGCGCTGATTCGTGCCCGGACGATGGAACGCGGACGGAGATCAAGGTCCAATGGATTACTCCCTTTTAAGTGAGATCAAACCGTATTGTTACGCAGTGGAGGCGCAATGTCCATGCAGAAATGTGACGGGAAGGCCGCAGACAAAAATGTACCGGGTCTCCTACTGCGCACGCACTGGCCCGTTACCGTTGCTTCCTTCCGGACCTGGCGGGGTTGGCGGGATTGCGTCGCGTAGGACCCGGCACAGATTTGATGATACCACTGGCGCAATGCGGCGGCGCGTGCGCGGATTGTTAGAATCAAAGGGTGAAGACCCCGCAAACAACAACGCCCGGCGATGCAGGCAAGAAGGCCAGCAAACAGGGCACAGCGCCATTGCCGCCACAGACAGACCCGACCATGCGCGTTGGCTTTGTCAGCCTTGGCTGCCCCAAAAACCTGGTGGACAGTGAGGTGATGATGGGCCTGCTGCAACAGGCAGGCGCGACCATTACCCCCGACGCTGCGTCTGCCGACGTGTTGGTGGTGAACACTTGCAGCTTTATTGACAAGGCCCAACAGGAGTCCGTGGACACCATCCTGGAAATGGCGCGCCACAAAACAGAGGGCCGCGCCCAGCGGCTGGTGGTCACCGGCTGCATGGTGGAACGCTACCGCGAGGAAATCCGAAAAAACATCCCGGAGGTGGATGCCGTCCTCGGCACCGGCGAATTGGAAGGCATCCTGGCGGCGGCTGGAATGTCGCCAACACCACAGCACCCAGGCAGTTCCCCATTCCGCATTTTGGCCCCATCAGAAAGTGCGCGCGCTGCACGGCCTTCCCGCGCCGAGGGTGATCTCCGCGAAGCGCAGGGGCGCTTTTCGCGCGAGGGCTGGGACGGGGCCATCGCCAGCCTGCCCAATTATCTGTATGACGAGAACACCCCGCGCCTGCGCACCACGCCGCGCACCTCCGCCTACATCAAGATTGCCGAGGGCTGCGACCATCCCTGCGGCTTCTGCATCATCCCGCAACTGCGCGGCAAGTTCCGCTCGCGGCGCTTCGCCTCCGTACTTGCCGAAGCGCAGCGGCTGGTTGCCGAAGGCGTGCGCGAGATCACGCTGATTGGGCAGGACACCACCTGCTATGGCGAGGACCTGGGCATGGCTGATGGGCTGGCGCAATTGCTGGACGCTCTGGCGCAGGTCGAGGGCCTGCGCTGGCTGCGCTTCCTCTATGCCTATCCCAATAAAATCACGCCCCGCCTGCTGGAGGTAATGGCACGCCATGGGAACATCTGCAAATATCTGGATGTACCGCTGCAACACGCCTCGCCTGCCGTATTGAAGCGCATGAAGCGCGGCGGTAGCGCGGAGATTTTCCTCAAGATGCTGGGGCGGGTGCGCGCGGCCATGCCGGAGATCACCCTGCGCACCTCCTTCATTACCGGCTTTCCCGGCGAGACAGCGGAGGATTTCTCATTGCTGCTCGACTTTGTAAAGGAGGCGCGCTTTGACTGGCTGGGCGTCTTCCAGTATTCCGACGAGGAGGGCGCGGCGGCGTATCATCTGGACGGGAAAGTGCCCCGCCGTTCGATTGTGGCCCGGCAAAACCGCTTGATGCGCGAACAGCAGAAGATCAGCCGCCGGGCCAAGGCGCTGCTGGTCGGCCAAACGATGGACGTGTTGGTCGAAGGCGGATCGGAAGAGACGCCGCTGCTCTGGCAGGGACGCAGCGGACGCCATGCGCCGGAGATCGACGGCGCGGTATACATCAACGATTTTGGCCCCTATGCAACGCTGAAGGCGGGAGGGTTTTACCGTTGCGAGGTCATGGAAGCGCACGATTACGATGTGGTGGCGCGCGTGGTCGCTTGACCGCAGGCCCTGGATGATATTTATAACTGTTACTGTTACGTTTTATGGACATTTATAACGGCCATTGTGACATTTAAGGTGTACCCCATGAGGAGGGGGCCATGCCCAAGCCGAGACCAGCCAGGCCCGCAGTGCTGCGCTGTCCTACATGCCATGCGCTTGTCCTTTTGGACGACCCCAATGTGCCCTTCTGCAGCGAGCGCTGCCGTTCCATTGACCTGGGCAAATGGGCCAGCGGGGCGTACCGCATCTCGTCGCCCATCCTGGACCCGGAGGTCCTCGAAGGTCTGGACGAGGCGCAGGTGCAGCACACACGGGACAGGCAGGATGATGACGAAGCATAAAAATAATGCGAACGCCTCCTTACGGCCCGCGTCCATCCCCAAAAAGAGGACGGCGTGGGCCTGGTGGCTGGCCACATTTTTTGGCACAGGGTTTTTGCGGCCCGGGCCGGGGACCTGGGGGTCTGCGGCGGCGGTGTTGCTCTGGCTGGCGGCGGCCCATTGGGGCCATTTTTCACAGGGGCAGCTTAGCGGAATGACGCTGGCGGCGGCCCTGCTGGCGACTTTGGTGGGCATTCCGGCGGCCAGCATTGTGCAGCGTGAGTCCGGCGCAAACGACCCAGGGTTTGTGGTGCTGGACGAAGTGGCCGGGCAATGGATTGCCCTGATTATGGCCACGCCGCGCTGGACGGAATGGCTGCTGGCCTTCCTGCTCTTCCGCGCCTTCGATATCTGGAAGCCACCCCCGGCCCGCCAGCTTGACCGGATGCATTCCGGCTTCGGCATTATGATGGACGACGTGGCCGCTGGCCTGTACGCGATGTTGATTGTGCTGGCGCTGCGACATTGGCTGTGAGGACTGGCCGTCCCGGCAACGCCCACGTCTCAAAAGCGAGACGTGCGGCACACAAGGTCCTTGTCCCACTCACGCCAGAAGCGGGCTTGAATGGGGCACTTGCTGTCACGATGCGTTACTCATAGCGGAGGGCCTCGGCGGGGAGGATTTTGGCGGCGGAAGAAGACGGGTACAGCGTGGCCAGCAGGGAAATCCCCAGGGAGACGGCGGCGACAATCACGCCATCGGTCCAGCGCGGGGCAAAGGGCAGGTAGTCAATGGAGTAGACCTCCGCCGAGAGATGGATGAAGCGGTAATGTCCGCCCAGCCAGGCCAGCGAGTAGCCCACAACGAGGCCCAGCGCCGTCCCAAGCACGCTGATGAGCATTCCCTGATAGAGAAAGATGCGCCGCACCTGGTCCGCGCGCACGCCAAAGGACATCAGCACGGCAATGTCGCGCGTCTTTTCCATCACCATCATGGTGAGCGCGACCAGGATGTTCAGTGCGGCCACGCAGACGATCAGCCCAATCACGATGAAGGTGACCATCTGCTCCAGGCGCAGGGCGCGGAAAAGTTCCCGGTTTTGCTCCATCCAGTTGGTGGTCATGTAGCCTTTGCCAGCGGCGGCCTCAATGCTGCGCCCAATGCGGTCGGCATGGTAGAGGTCGTCCACCTTGAAGCTGATGACGGAGACCAGGTCCGGCTCGCCAAAGAGCCGCTGCACGTCGGCCAGACGCGCCAGTGCGTAGGAGGAATCGTACTGATAGAAGCCGGAATGGAAGATGCCGACGACCTGAAAGCGCTCGTATTTCGGCACCAGGCCAAAGGGCGTCAGTTCGCCTTGTGGGCTGGTCACCAGCACCGCGTCGCCAACGCCAGCGCCGATGGAATCGGCCAGGTCTGAGCCAATGACGATGGGCGGCATTTCCACGTTGGGGGAGGAAGATGCGCCCTCTGGAAGCGGAGCGAGCGCTGCTGCGCTGCCGTCTTTCACCGATTGCAGCAGGTCGCTGACGGTGCGCTCTTCGTTGGGCAGAATGCCTTTGATGAGCGCGCCGCCGGAGCGTGCGCCGCGTGAGATGAGCACCTGTCCGTAGATGCCGGGCGCTGCCGCGGTCACGTGCGGGAGCTGTCGCAGGCGGTCGGTCAGGCTGCGCCAGTGGTCAATGCCATCGCTGGCCACGCGCACCAACTCCACGTGCGCCGTGGAGCCGAGCAGCCGGTCTTGCAGGTCACGCCGCATCCCATTGGTGATGGCCAGCGCAAGGATGAGCGAGGCCACGCCTGCGGCCACGCCCAGGACTGAGATGACCGTGATGATGCCGACGACCGCCTGTCGGCGCTTGGCGCGCAGGTAACGGCTGGCGATAAAAAGTTCAAAGCGCATAATGTCTGCTTGTGAATGTTATTTGCGGAGCACTCCCTACGGTACAACCACCTTGCCGGTGGCGGCGTTGCCAGCGTTGTCCACCACGCGCAGGGCGACCACATGCTGCTGCGGATTGGTCAGCAAATTGTCCTGCGGCGGCGCCGCATCTGCATCGGGCCGGGGCAAGGGGACCGTGAAGTCATAGTGCTCCTCCAGCGCGTCAGACAACTTGCCCACAGGGGCGACATATTGCCACGGTCCGGCGTCCACGGAACAATAAGCGCGCGCAATGCTGGAGAGCGCGTCTTTGGCGGCCAGTGTGACGTGGATGTTTTGCGCCTCCACGCGGGCCGTGATGGCGGAAAGCACGGGCGGCGTGGTGTCCAGCACAAAATGCTCGCTGTCTTTGTACCCTGTCAACGCTTCCCCTGGAGGGTTGGAGGGCGCATCGCTGGCCACAACGCGCAGGGTGTATCCGCCGTCGGGGAGCCGTTGCATGTCAAAGGAGGCGAAGTCTTCTTTCAGGTCCCTGGCCAGTAACTGCCAGTTGGCCTCGCCATCGCCGCGATAGTAAAGGGCATAGCGCAGATGGTCGCCATTGTCGTCATGCGCCTTCCAGCGGACGGTGGCCCAGGAGGGAGTGCGCATGGCCATCAGGGGACTGGAGGCGGCATCCGAGGTGAACAGGATGCCGGAATTGCTGTTGTCGCTGGGGAAATTGATGGCCACGGTCGGCGGTTGTGGTGGATTTAAGCTTGTGTTGACGCGGGCGTGCAGCTTGACGACGACCTCATCCACCGCCGGGGCCACGTTCTGCGGCAGGTAGTAGATGCCCACTTCGTTGATCCGCGCTCCGGGTCGCAGGACCGCTTTCCATTGCAGAAAGCGCGCCGATGGCACAGGCAAGGGAACAGCGTTGGGGGACACTTTTTCCCATTTGCTCCAGCCCTGCTCCGGCTGTTCAATGTTGCCGCTGCGGGCCATCAGGTCATAGCTGCCCTGGCCGCGCACTGTGGCGCGTCCCCAGCGGGAAAAGAACTTGGCGTCAAATATCTCGCTGGTATAGGTGGCCTTGGTGCCTTTGGAGGCTGGCGTTCCTGCTGCATCCAGCCGGTAGAGCTTGCCCGTGTTGCTGGTCGCCACGTACTCCGTGCCGTCGGGGGCGGTGGCGAGCGCCGTGGCCTGTTTGGCCTCCAGGTGCGCCACGTCGGCATAGGTCCCATCAGTGTAAATACGGTAGAGATGGCCCTGGTTCCCGCTGGCTGCCAGCAGACCTGCCGCTGGTGGGCCATCTGTTGGATGGCTGGCTGTGGGTTGGCCTGGGGTTGTCATATTCGGCCCCTCGTTCCAGGCGAGGGCGTAAATAATGTCGTCTTTGGAGGTCCACAGTTCGCGGGGCGCGCCATCGGGTGCAAGCTGATAGACCACCGTGCCATCGGGGAGCAGCGTATTGTCACTGGAAGCCTGGATGGAACCGGGCGCGATGATGGTGACGGTCGCTGTGACCGATGGACCGCTGTGTACGCTGAGCGGCGGCAGGCCGGAGATGTGCTTGTCTCCCAGCGCGGCCACGTAGAGATTGCCCGCCGGGTCCAGGGCCAGTGCGGGAATTTCGCGCTTGGGGGACCCAAAGAGCACAAAGCCATTGCCGTCGGGCGCGATGCGGTAGACCAGCCCTCGGCCATCGCTTCCGGCATAGAGCGTGCCGTCTTTGGCAAAGAGCAGACAGCGGATGTGCTGTTCCTGGCTGGTAAAGAATTTTTCTGGTCTGGCTGCGGGCCGTTTCGGGTCAATGCGATAGATGGCCGCAGGGCCACCCGTGGCGATATACAGGCGTCCAGCACTGTCAAAGGCCAGGTCCCAGATGTAGGTGGGCTTGGGAGCAAGTGCGTCGGTATCAAAAACAGCAGGCGGCAGGGCCGTGGTGCTGGCAGGGGCCTGCGTCCCTGTCTTCGCGTCGTTTTTCGCAGAAGGGGCGCTTGCGGCAGGGGCCGCATTGGGGTCAATGCGGTAGACCTTGCCATGCGGTAGGGTCGCAGCGTAGAGCATTCCATCCGGTCCCAGGCGGACCACCTGGACGGAGACGTCCTTGGTCTCCAACAGCTTGGTGGATTTGCCGTCGGGCGTCACTTTGAGCACCATCGCGGGCGAGCCAGTCCCCAGGTAGGCATTGCCCTTGGCATCGACGGCCACAGACCAGACGGTTGCCGCAGGCGTGGTCAGCAGGAGCTTGGCGGCAGCGGCGGGCAACAGCACGCCATCACTGCGAATGGCGACGCCATCCGGCGTGCCCTGCTCCAGGTCTGCGTAGCTGGATGGAGACCAGAGCTTGGTCCCCTGGGCGTGTGCGAACAGGGAGGTAGCGAGTAGAACAAGAAGGAATTTCGGGCGAAGAAAAGATTGAGCCATGCTGCCTTTGAGTGTACTGGAGCGCGGGCCTTTTGGGGCAGGAACGGTCTTCCCATGGCCCCGTGTCCTGGGCCTCAGCTGGCGAGATCGAGCACGAAATTGGGTGCCCCAGGTCTCGATTTTGAGACCTGGGATTGTCAGATGGCGCGATCTCTCCGTGCGGCAGTCCAAGGGGATTCGATCTCGATGGTTGTTTCAACTCCGGTAGCGTAGTGTCGAAAACTTGACCACGCCCAATCTTCCGGCTTCTCCACCATGCCTCTGGCCACGGGGTTGCGGTGCATGTACCGCAGCTTCTCGATACGCTTTCTTTCAGAAAAGACATTGAAATCGTAATATCGCGCCTGCCAGAAAGGCCGCTCGGAACGCCGCACCGTCACGGAGAGCTTGAGTGCCTGCAAAGATTTGTCCAGCAGTCCCCGTTCCGGCCCGCTGACCAGTAGATGAACATGCTCTGGCACCACCACATGGCCGGACACGAAAAATCCATACCTCTGGCGGATCCGCTCCAGTGCTGCTTCCAACACATCCCTGCTCTCTGCCGAGGCAAGATAGGGACAACGATGATAACAACTGAATGTGACGAAATGTAGATTTCCAGTTTGATGATGGCGGACAAGCCCGGTCGTCATGGGGCCACTATAAAACCAGGTTTGGGAAATCGTTCAGGTAGGAGCATCCCAGGTCTCAAAATCGAGACCTGGGGCACCCGCCTTGGGCAATGATCTGGTATTAAAAAACTTGACTGTCCGAGATCGAGGGTCCAGTGTTGAAGCTTACCGTATGCGTCCTTCGCCCAGCCCAGAATGGCACCCCCCGGATTTACATGACACCTATACCGAAGGGGCGGCCTAGTTTGTCAGGACAGCGCGATAGCGGACCTGGTTTTTCTTTAGCTTGGCGATGGCCTCGTTGACCTGCGCCATAGGGAAGCGCTCGGTGATGGCCTTGACGCCATGACGCGCCGCCACAGTCAGCATCTCGTGCAACATGCTGGGACTCCCCGTGGGGCTGCCGGTAATGCTGCGCTGGCCGCTAATCAGCGGGAAGGCCGGGACCGTCATGGGAGACGGCGGGACGCCCACCATGCTGAGCGTGCCGTGGGGCCGCAGGGCCGCCACCATGACCGGCCAATCCATGTCTTGGTTGACGGTGGACAAGATCAGATCAAAGGAACCGGCCAATTTCTTGATGGCCGCCATGTCCCGCGAGCTGACAAAGTGGTGCGCGCCCAGCGAGCGTGCCTCTTCCTCTTTGTCGGCGGAGGACGAGAAGGCCGTCACATCGGCCCCGAAGGCGCGGGCGAACTGGATGCCCAGGTGCCCCAGGCCGCCAATGCCAAGAATGCCGACCCGCGACCCCGGATAGACGCCCAGCGTGCGGATGGGATTGTAAACGGTAATGCCAGCGCAGAGCAGGGGGGCAACGTTTTCGCTCTCCAGTCCATCGGGGACGGGGACGGCAAAGCGGGCATTGGCGCGCACCCGTTCCGCAAAGCCGCCATGCCGGTGCACACAGGTTGGCACGCTGTTGGCGCACAGGTTCTCTTCGCCTTTCAGGCACCATTCGCAGGCCCCGCAGGAGTCTGCCTGCCAGCCCACGCCCACGCGCTGTCCTACGGCGCGGTCCCGCACCTGGCTGCCGACCGCCACGATGGCGCCGACAATCTCATGGCCGGGGATGAATGGGTATTGGCTGATGCCCCAATCGTTGTTTATCAGGTGGATGTCGCTGTGGCAGATGCCGCAATGGGTGATCTGGACCTCGACCTCGTTGGGCTGGAGTTCGCCCGGAGTGTATTTGAAAGGCAGAAGCTCCGCACCAGCAGCGTGCGTTGCAAACCCTTGGATATCGTTCATATTTTTTTGTGGACCTTTACTCATAAGAAAATCTCTTTCTAGGATACCGTGACTGGCGTGTCTTTGGCTGGAATGTGAGTGGAGAGATCAGGGATGGACCTCCAGGTCCAGGACCTGGGAGCCGTGGAGCGCGGCCCCTACCGGCGCAGAGCCAAGCGGGACCGCCGTCTCCCCGTGGAGGGAGAACCCCTGGCCATCTTTGTTTGGTTGCAACACGTTGGCCATGGAGAGAGGTACGGAGGGCAATTGCACTCCATCCACGGTGGCCTGCGGCACAGGGGCCAGCAGGGTGACGTAGACCCGGTCGTTGGCGTGGAGATGGTTGAGCTGGTCAATCATGGTGCGCAGGTCCTCCGGGGGCGCGGAAGGGTTGGTGAGGGTGTTCAGCATCCGGTCCAGCAACTCGCCATCACTCACCAGCAGGCGCACCGTGCCAGCGCCCAGCGTCTCCGGCAACTGGACGGGTATGCGCACCACGCGGCGTTCTCCGCGATAAGGCAGGAGGACCGCCTCCACCGTGACCGTGTCTCCGGGATGGGCGATGGGGCCAACGATGCGCGCGTCCTCTAACGTGGCCGTGTGACGGCCTGGGATGGCATCAAACTGGACCGTCATGGACTGGACCCGCGGACGCTGCTCTGGATTGCTGTAAATCAATGTAAAACGCTGGCTGATGGCCTGTGCTGCGGCCATGTCGGGCATCTGGCGGTCGTCCGGGGAGATGAGCTGGTCCATCCTGACCGGAGGATGGCCTTCAAAGCGGATGACGCCGTGCATGTGGTAGCTGGATTGGTCGTTGTATCCGTTGGCGCCCTGCAGCGCCTGATAGAGGGAGACAGTGACCGCCCCCGGCGTCAGCCGAGGGTGCTCCACTACGGAGAAATGATAGGTCCGGGGCTGTGGAAATCCATGCAGAATGACCGTGATGGGTATCATGGGGACCTGCACGCCAAAGCGTCCAAGAATGCCGGACTGGCGGTCATCAGTGAACGCGCCCACGGTCTCCGTGGTATTGATGATTTTAATGGGGTCAAGCTGCGAGGCGACCGTGGCCACCACCTCCGCCTTGGCCATGGGCAGGGAGACTTGGCCAAAGCGCGTGATGGGATGTCCGCAGGCCAGGAGCTTTTCTGCGTCCACGTAGGTGACGGTGCAGGTGGCCGAGATGTTCAGGTCGCCGGTGACAATAAGGGCGCTGATGGACGAGCCGGGAACAATGGGCTGCGGCTGCTTTTGGTTGGGGCTGGCGCTGCCCAGGCCGGCCACGGGCACAAAGCCCAGGGACTCGAACTGCCTGCGGAAGGGCCGCAACGCCGCCCGGGAGAAGCCATCAAAGACAAGCGGCGTTTCAATGGGCTGGACCAACGGGGCCTGGTCCATAGGGCCAAGGTCGAGTGGGCCATAATTGCGTTGCGCAGGGGCGTCTGTCTCCGCTGCCGCGGAGTGTACGTCGCCCATTCTTCCAGTGGCAGCGGAGGCCGGAGGGAGCGGGGTTTCCGGGCCACTTTGGCGCACCACGTCCAGCATTTGCTGGATGGGCGTAATGCCCGCGATGGGTTCCTTGGTGAACTGGCCGATGCGGAAGCCGATGGCCCCCAATAATTTGCCGTCAATATAGACCGGGCTGCCGCTCATGCCGGCCACCACGCCGGTATATTCCGGCTTGCTGCCTACCAGCCGCGCCAAAATCATGTCCTTGCCCGGCCCAATGGCGTCATGCATCACGCCTAGAATTTCCACGTCCATGGCCTCCGGTTGCGTGCCCTGGAAGACGGTGTAGGCCGTGCCGCGCAGGCCACGGTGGACGGCGGAGAGCGGGAAGATTGCCAGGGCCGTGGTGGAGGCAGCCGGAGTCGGTGCCGTTGGGACAGACGGGGCCGTCTGCGCCATGCCTGGCAGGCAAGCGGCAACGCAGACAAAAAGAGAGGCAGGCAGAAAAAATTTCCTTGGCACGATACGCACCTTTACAGAGTAGGGCCTGGGGCGGCCTGTGCGATAGTGCCGACCCAGCGCAGGCCGGGATTTTTCGTGTAAACTTGAAAAGAAAAGGACCCCGCAGTAGCCCCGGCCCGTCATCGGGCGACCACTCTCTTATGGATGCGCGCACCTTGCTGGATGCGACCAGCGTGCAAGGATGTGTGCGGTCCGGTGGGGGGAGATGGGGAGACGTTGCAACCGAGGAGATTGTTCACCATGGCAAAGATTGCCAAGACAGCAGACCGCAAGAAGGTAATGGACACCACCAAGAGCACGGATTGCCCCCTGTGCTCCAAGCCGACCCGCATCGTCAAGCGGGTAAAGGACCGCGAACGCGGCACCCCCGGCGGCATGTACATCTCCTGCTCTGCCTGCGAGTTTTTCGAGAAGCTGTAGGCGTGTGGCGGGTGCCGGGTGCCCCTCAATTCAAGCCTGCTTTTGGCTTGAGTGGGGCCACAACCGTTGCGCCCATCGGAGGGTGCGCCTCCTACGTCAAAGGGTCATTCTGAACAAAGCGCAGCGTAGAGAAGAATCCAGACGGTCTGCGCTCCGTCTATGTGGCCAGCACCGTCTGGATTCTTCGCTACATTCCGAATGACACCTCATGTTCAATGGGCCGTCACCCCATTCAAGCCAAAAGCAGGCTTGAATGGGCCACCGCTTTGAGGGAGTACCACCCTCCATTCCTCCCAGCTATAGCAGACATCTGTCAGCACTCTGGCTGGACGCGGTCGCTGGTAACGCGCAGGGCCACGATGCTCTCATCGTCGAAGTGCTCAATGCCGCACTGGAAGGCGGAGACGGCCTTAAGTATCCCATTGACCATGGAATTGGCCGAGCAGCGGCGGTTCCTGGCGATCACAGAGAGCAGACGTTCCTCGCCAAACATCTCGCCGTCCCTGTTTTCCGCGTCGAGCATCCCGTCGCTAAAGAAGACAACAAAATCGCCGGGCTGGGTGGCGATGGTGAACTCCTCATACTCCACATTGGGGAACATGCCCAGCGGAAAGCCCTCGGCCTGGACCGCCTTTATCTCTCCGGCGCGGACAAAGAAGGGCTGCGTGGCCCCGGCGTTGGCAATCTGCAGGATGCGGTCTTTATCGTTCCATACGGCATAGAGCATGACCACATATTGCGCATCGGTCTTGCGTTCCTGGAGCGAGTTGTTCAGTATCTTCAACATCTGCGCCGGGGACGGCCTGCGTGCCGCGGCGGAGCGCAATATGCCGCTGACAACGGCAGCGTAAAGCGCGGCGGGCGCACCCTTGCCGCTGACGTCCCCCAGGGCGATCCCAAGACGGCCATCGCCGTAGTCCAGAAAGTCGTACATGTCGCCGCCAATGGTGCGCGCAGGCACAAAGCGGGAGGCAAACTGGGCATGGGGCAGGCGGGGCATGGTGGGTGGAAGCAGGCGAAACTGCACTTCGCGCGCCATGGCCATGTCTGCTTCCAGGCGCTGTTCTTCCTGCGCCAGGCGCTGGTAAAGGCGTGCGTTCTCCATGGCCACGGAAAGCTGGGCGGCCAGGGTGCTGACCGCGTGGACATGCTCCTCATTGAAAAATTGCGGGCGCGTATGTTCCAGGTCGAGCACGCCGATGACCTTGCCTTTGTAGATCAGGGGCACGGCCATCTCGGAGCGGGTCTCCTCATGCACCATCACGTAGCGCGGGTCGTGCCGGACATCGCCGACCATCACCGCTTGCCGGTTGGAGACAGCGGCCCCGATGAGTCCGCGCTGGATGGGGACAGGGCCGGCATACGACAGGTCTGCCTTGCCAAAGCGCATGGAGAAACGGTGCTCCAACTGGTCCTGTTTTTCATTCAGCATCCAGATGGCGAACATCTGGTAAGGGATGACGCGCTTGAGCAGGTGTCCAACGCGCTCCAGTAGTTGGTCCGGGTCCAGGATGGAGGTCAGTTCGCGGCTGATTTCGTGCAGGACCTCCAGCGTTTGCGCCTGCCGCGAAATGCGCGTGTACAGGCGCGCGTTTTCCACCGCAGTGGCCACGCGGGAGGCCGTCATTTGCAACAGGTGTAGATGTTCCGGGCTGAAATAATCGGTCTGCTCGGACTGGATGTCAATGACGCCGATGACGCGGTTTTTGGTTATCAGCGGGACCGCCATCTCTGAGCGCACCTGCGGATTGACGTCTATGTAATTGCCCCAGGTGCGCACGTCCTGCACCAGCATGGCCTCCCGCCGCTCGGCCACCTGTCCAACGATGCCGTGTCCCATGCGGATGCGCATCCGTTCCACCTCAGGCGAGTGGCCAATCTGGAAGCGCATGCGCAGTTCCCCGGTGCGGTCATTCAGCAGCAGGATGGCGAAGATGCGGTAGTCAATGACGGCCCGCACCAGGTCCGCCACGCGATGCAACAGGGTCTGCAGGTCCAGGGTGGTGTTCAGCGCGTCGGCCAGGCGCATCAGAAAGTCGCTTTGCAGCGCATCGATGTGCGGCTGCGTGGCGGGGACACTCTGCGCGGAGGCCGGACGGTAATCGCCTTCGTAGGAAGGGTGTGATGGGGCCTCCGCAGTGGCTGGGGACTGCGGAGACAACCCCATACCGGGTGCGCTGCGTTCGGTGGATTTCCCGGATTTGCCTTCTGCTGGTTTCATTTACATTCTGCCGGTTACTTGGGCCGTCTTTAGAGGATACCGCAGTGGTCCATTGCGGCGCGTAGAATGCGCGTCGCAATGGCATGGAAGTGGGATTTGCCCGGTTTGCGGTCAGTTAAGGCGCGCCGAGAGAACGCACAATGGCCACGCTGGAGCTGGCGCCAATCCGGTTGGCCCCGGCCTGGACCAGGTCGCGCGCCTCGTCCAGCGTGCGCACGCCCCCGGCGGCCTTGACGCCGCAGCGTCCACCGGCCACGCCCCGCATCAGGCTGACGTCCTCCACGGTGGCCCCGCCAGAGGAAAATCCGGTGCTGGTCTTGATGAAGTCCGCCCCGGCGGCGATGGCCAGCTCCGATGCCAGCAGCTTTTCTTCCAGAGACAGCAGGCAGTTTTCCAGGATCACCTTGACCAGTGCGCCAGCATCGTGCGCCAGTTCGACGACGGCCTGTATGTCTTGCCGGACGGCTGCGGGCTGGCCACTCTTCAGCAGCCCCACATTCATCACCATGTCAATTTCCCCGGCCCCCAGGCGCAACAGCGTGGCCGTCTCCTGCCGCTTGGTGGAGGTCAACGATGCGCCCAGCGGAAAGCCAACCACCACGCCGACAGGGATGCCCGTCCCGGCCAGCGCGGAGTGGACCAGCGGGACCCAGCAGGGGTTCACCATGGCGCAGGCGAAGCGGTAGCGCGCGGCCTCCTCGCAAAGCTGGAGGACCTGTTCGCGTTTGGCGTCTGGCTTGAGCAGCGTATGGTCCAGAATGGCCGCAAGGGACTGCCAGCTTCGCAAAGTCTTTTCAGCAAAGGCGGCCAGATCGTATCCAGGGACCTCAACTTCGTCCCGTTCCAGGAGGGCTTGCATGTTCGTCGATACAGAATGGGTCATGTCTGTCCAATGTGTACGTGCCGATGTTGGGACCACATTCCAGTCCCCGACACCAGCGCCAGAGACAGATTACTACTCCGGGGCGTCGGATGGCATCAGGCAGATGTCGCGCAGGTTCCGATAGCGTTCGGCATAGTCCATGCCATAGCCCACAACAAAGAGATTGGGTATGCTAAAGCCCACGTAGTCCGCCTCAATTTTTTGCAACCGGCGCGAGGGTTTGTCCAGAAAGGTGGCAATCCTGAGCGAGGCAGGCCGGTGCTGCAAAAACATGCTGCGCAGATAGGCGATGGTGAGGCCGGTGTCCAGGATGTCTTCCACCAGCAGCACATGGCGGCGCTCAATGGGTTGGTCAAGGTCCTTGATGAGCTTGACCGCCCCGCTGGAGCGCATCCCTTTGCCGTAGCTGGTGACGGCGACAAAGTCGAAGGTGCAGTCTGGCGTGATGGCGCGGGCCAGGTCCGCCAAAAAAATGGCCGCGCCCTTCAGTACGCCCACCAGCACCAGCCGCTCTCCGGCGTAATCGCGGCTGATCTCCGCGCCCATTTCTGCCACCCGCCTGGCAATCTGCTCGGCAGTGTAGATAATTTCCAGCTTGGAAGTGACCGTTTGCGTGGCCATCGGTGGTTCCAGTATACCCATACGGAAACCAAGCGCGGTCTTTTTATAGGGTGCGCAGCAGGCGGGCCGGCAGTAAAATCAGCGCAGAAACAAAGCCCAGCACGCCACCGACGGCGATGCCCACCAGCCGGAAAGGCAAAAGCAGCAGCCAAACAATGGGATATAGGAAAATGGCGAGCAGCGCCAGCGGCCAGCACAAGACAAAAAGAATGCACCACAGCAGAAATTTGACCATGGCCGACCTCCTTGCACTTCAGTATGTACTACGCAGGGGGTCCCATAAAGTTCCGGTTGGGACCGGAATACACCGGAAAACCCCACGTTTTTGAATCGATACGTGGGGCGCCCGGGTTTCTTCGTTGGCAGATGGCGCCCGCGCCCCCATGCTGACACCCATTCCGCAAGCGCGGAGTGAAGACGCAGGGGATGGGCGGGGCGTCGCATATACTGGAGCAGAGAGACGGCATGTATCCCTTTATCCATTTTGGACACTACGAGATTGGCACCTTTGGCATCCTGCTGTGGCTGGCCGCGGTAAGCGCCTGCTGGGTGCTGTATAAGAACTTTGAACGCAATGGCGTGGACGCGGACGCCATCAACGTGGCGGCGCTGGCCACGGTCGCCGGAGTGATTGGGGCCAAGCTGTGGCATGTGCTGGAAGCGCCCCGGGAACTCTACGCCATGCCCATGCACATGCTGCTGGACCGCGCGGGCTTTGCCTGGTTTGGCGGGCTATTGGCCGGAGTGCTGGTGCTGCTGTGGCAGGGGCGCGTGGCCAAAGTGGGCGGACTGGGCATGTTGGACCTGGCCGCACCGGCGGCTGCGGTCGGCTACGGCGTGGGCCGCCTGGGCTGCTTGATTTCCGGCGATGGCGACTACGGCATTCCCACCACCCTGCCCTGGGGCATGAGCTTCCCGCACGGGCTGGTTCCCACCGACGTGCCAGTGCATCCGACGCCCATATATGAGTTCCTTTTCGCCATGCTGCTGGCCGCTTATCTGTGGCGGCGTGGCAAGTCCAGCAGGCCGCTTGGCTGGCTGACCGGCGAGTACCTGCTGTGGAGCGGACTGGGCCGCTTTCTAGTGGAGTTCATCCGCATCAACCCGAAGATTTACTTTGGCATGAGCAATGCGCAGATGGCCAGCATTGGCTCCATGATCGCTGGCGTTCTTTTGATGGCGTGGTCCCGCAGGCGCGCGCAGGCGCATGCCAGGGCCTGATTGGACATCCGGCATTCCCTTAGCGGCTGGGGCACGCTTGGTTTGCATCTTTATGGATGGGCCAAAGGCCGCCCCTTCAAAACAGGAGACACGGGGTCTCCTGGAGCGTCTTGTATCCCCAAGCAGCGCCCGCTTGCAGTATCCTGATAATTCTGCGCAATTCCTATGCTTACGCTGCTTGCTGACGCTGCTCTTGCTCTGGGCCTTTTTGGCCTGCTCACCTCCTCTGTATATGGGGCGATGGTGCTGTTTGCAGCGTGGCGATTTTCTCGCCGCGCCCGCTTGCTGCCATCCTCCACGTTTACGCCGCCAGTCAGTTTGCTCAAACCGCTGCATGGCGCGGAACCAGGGCTGGAGGCCCACCTGACGACGTTCTTTGAGCAGGACCACCCGGAATATGAGGTCCTCTTCTGCGCCCGCCATGAAGACGATGCGGGTCTGGCCACGGCGCGTCGCGTGGCCGCACGCTATCCGCAGGTCCCGGTGCAGTTTTTGACCAGCGGCGAGCCGACCGTCCCCAACGCCAAGGTGCTTTCGCTGGAGCGGATGTACAAGGCCGCGCACCACGATATTTTCATCATCAGTGACAGCGATGTCCGCGTGGCCCCGGATTACACCCGTTCCGTTGCCGCGCCCTTTGCGGACGCCAGCGTGGGCGCCGTCACCTGCCTGTACCGCGGCGTGGCGGCGGAGGGCGGGTTGTGGTCGCGGCTGGAGGCGGCGGGTATGTCTGTGGAGATGACCTCCGGCGTGCTGGTGGCGGAGATGCTGGAGGGCATGAAGTTCGCCCTGGGGCCGACCATGGCTGTGCGCCGCAGTTGCGTGGAGAAGATGGGCGGCTTTTTGCCCATGGGCGACTATTGTTCGGACGATTTTTTGTTGGGCAACTGGGTGGCGGAGCAGGGAAGCACGGTGGTCTTGTCGCAGCATGTGATTGACCACATGGTGCTCCACGCAAAGTTCTGGCCCTCCATGCTCCACCAGGCGCGCTGGATGAAGAGCACGCGGTTTTCCCGGCCCAAGGGGCATTTTGGCACGGTGCTCACCTTTGCCGTGCCGTTTGGATTGCTGGCCGCTGTGGCCGCGCTGGCGCTGCACCGGCCTGGGATGGCCGTGCTGGCGTTGGCGTGGAGCGTTGGCTCGCGGATGGTGATGGCGGCCATCGTCAACCGGGCGGTCCTACGCGAACCGGCCCCTTGGCCGTGCATCCTGCTGTATCCGCTGCGCGACCTTATGGGGGCCTTCTTCTGGCTGGCCAGTTACGGCAGCCGAAAAATCCTTTGGCGTGGCGAGGTGTACGTGCTGGAAGCAGGGGGACGGATGCGCCGCGCCGACAGGTCCGCCTAAAGGGAGCGCCCCGTATTCTGCGGAAGGCCCCTTTTTCTTCAGTAATTTTGTTGGCATTTGGGGTGCTGGGCAGCCAGCCGGGCAACGACGCGTGTACAAAAGAGATATGCGCCGGTCTTTCTTCGTGGTCATTCTCTGTTTGCTGGCATGGCTGTGTGCGGGCCAAGGGAGTGCCCTGGGCCGGGCGCAGACCCTCACCTTGCACGCGCGCACCAATCTTGTCCCCGTGCCCACGCTGGTGGAATCCAAGACGGGAGCGCCGGTCTTTGGCCTGACGGCAAAAGACTTCATCGTGAAAGACAACGGCGTGGAGCAGAAGAAGCTCCACCTGGACACGGAGACGGACAAGTCCCCCATGTCGTTGGTGGTGTTGGTGCAGGTGGGGCGCGCCGCCGTCAATGAGTTTTACAAAATGCGTGGCCTGCCCACCATGCTGGACGCATTGCCTGGGGACACCCAGCACCGCATCGCCGTGGTGGAGTTCGACAGCCGCCCGCGTTTGTTGCAAGACTTCACCTCCAACGACCAGGAGGTCAGCGGTGCTTTCCAGTCCATCCAGCCCGGCGATGACGGCGCGGCGATCCTGGACGCCGTATGGTATGCGGTGGACATGCTACAGGACGAGCCACAGCAGGACCAGCGCGCCATCCTGCTCATCAGCGAGACGCGCGACCACGGCAGCCGCACACCCCCGCAGGCCGTCATCCACAAGATTGGGGCCAGCAACGTTATCGTCTATACGCTGACCTTTTCCCCAGGGCGCACGGAGGTGCTGAGTGACCTGAAACATGGCGGCGGCAAGGGGTTGCTGGAACCGTTCATTTTCGCCGTGCAGGCCATCCGGAAAAACACGGCGGCGGCCATCCCGCAGATGACCGGTGGTGAATATCTGCGCTTCAACAACGGCAAGGCGCTGGACAGCAAGATGGCCCTGCTGGCCAACCAGATACACAACCGTTACATGCTGAGCTTCCAGCCAGAGGACCCCAAACCCGGCCTGCACTTGTTGAGCGTGACGCTGCGGCAAGACATCGGCGCCAAAGTGCTGGCGCGCGCCAATTACTGGGCGGACGCTCCCAGCGCACAGACGCCGGAGGCCGCACCGGAGACGCCGTCAGCAGGGGGCCAACCATGAACCATGTGACCTGTGCCAGCGCTGGCGCATCTTGTATTAGGGAACAATTATGAGTGAGGTCTTTCAATTTTTGGGCCACTACGGGTATTGGCTGCTCTTCTTCTGGATATTGCTGGAGCAGCTTGGCATGCCGCTGCCCAGTATTCCGATGTTGTTGATGGCGGGGACCCTGAGTGCGACGCACACCCTGCAACTGTTCTGGATTTTGCTGGCCATACTGGGGAGCAGCCTGCTGGCGGATTCTGTCTGGTTTTTCCTGGGCAGACAATATGGCAGCGCGGTCGCGCGATGGATATGCAAGTTTTCCCTGGAGGACGCTTCCTGCGTCCGCAAGACCGAGGACTTGATTACGGCGCGTGGCGTCAACGCATTGCTGGTTGCAAAGTTCATTCCCGGCTTGAACATGGTGGCCGCCCCGCTGGCAGGGCAAAGCCGGATGGAGTATCGCAGTTTCTTGATTTATGACAGTGCGGGGACGCTCTTTTGGGGGGCCTCGTTCGTTTTTCTGGGGAGGTTTTTCGGCGACGCCATACGGAAGGACCAGAGGCTCCTTCATTGGATGGGACATTCTGCTGCGGTGGTCTTCCTTCTGTTGCTGGGGGCCCTGCTGGTGGCAAGAATATGGCTGCGGCAGTCGTTCCTGCGCAGGGTCCGCACCTTGCGTCTGGACCCGGAAGAGCTGAAGGCCATGCTGGACCGCGGCGAGGATGTTTATATCGTTGACCTGCGGCACCCGTTGGATTATCTGCCAGACCCGCGCGTCCTTCCGGGCGCCATACGCATGCAGCCCAATGATCTGGTGCGGCAAAATGCGGAAATTCCGCGTGACCGGGACGTTGTCCTTTATTGCACCTGTCCCAGCGAAGCCACCAGCGCGCGGATGGCCCTCACCATGCGGCGACTGGGGATAGAAAGGATACGCCCTTTGCGGGGGGGCTTCGACGCATGGAAAGAGCGGGGCTATCCATTGATAGACCTGGAGGCGGCGCAGCCCAAATGATCCTCGGACGGTCCCAACTGGGGATGGAAGGCAAGAGCCGTTTCTGTTTGCTTTTTGTTGCTGAATTTTCCGCGTATTCATCGTTTGTTCACATTGGTTTTGTACCCTAGATTCAATGTGTTGGGGCGCAGGGACACGTCAGTGGACAGCAAAATAGCTGAAAATCAGGTATTCCAGGGCAGTGGACCGCTGGCATCTCCGGGCCAGGCTGCTGCGCGTCCATCTTTGGTCCGGCGGTATTTGAATGGGTGCAGCGATTCTGCTTTTTCCGACGGGACCTTCAAGACGCTGATGCTGGCCAGTTCCCTTTCAGTTTTTGTCATTGTCCTATTTATTTTTGGCGAGTTGGCCTGGCAGTCGCGGATGACGATTGCGCGTTTTGGGGTCTCATTTCTCTATCGTTCTTCCTGGGACCCGGTCAATGGGGACTTTGGCGCCCTGCCTTTTATTTACGGGACGCTGGTTTCCTCGTTCCTGGCGCTGCTGATCGCCGTCCCGCTCTCTGTCAGCACGGCGATTTTTATTACCGAGATGTGTCCCCTGCCTTTGCGGCGACCTCTCACTTTTCTTACCGAGTTGCTGGCGGCCATTCCCAGCGTAATTTACGGTCTGTGGGCGCTGGTGGTGTTGGTGCCGCTGTTGCGCACGGTCATTGACCCGGTGTTGATGCGGACGCTGGGCTGGACGGGCCTTTTTGTGGGGCCAGACTATGGCGTCAGTATGCTGGCGGCAGGCATTGTGTTGGCCATCATGGTGCTGCCCATCATCTCTTCCATTACGCGCGAGGTGATGAGCACGGTGCCGCAGAGCCAGCGAGAGGCGGCCCTGGCGTTGGGGGCCACGCGCTGGGAGATGGTGCGCATTGGCGTCCTGCCCAATGCGCGTCTGGGCATTGTTGGCGGCATCATCCTTGGCCTGGGCCGCGCCCTGGGGGAGACCATGGCCGTTACCATGGTGATTGGCAACAGGCCGCAGATAGCGCATTCCCTGCTGGCCCCCGGTTACACCATGGCCAGCGTGCTGGCCAATGAATTTACAGAGGCCACCACGGACCTCTATCTGAGCGCTTTGATTGAGATTGGTCTGGTGCTTTTTCTGGTGACGATTGTGGTGAATGCCCTGGCGCGTTTGTTGGTCTGGTCTGTGACGCGCGGGACACCGGCAAGGACGACATAAAGAATGGTGCGGCAAACGCGACAACGCGGGTCCCCCTGGCGCAGTTGGAAAGACCATCTGGCGACGGCGCTGGCCGTCCTCGGTACTTTGATTGTGATTGCGCCGCTGCTTGCCATTTTTTCGTACCTGATCTTCAAAGGCACGCGCTCCCTGAATCTGGCCTTCTTTACGCAGGTGCCCAAGCCGGTGGGCGAAACGGGCGGGGGCATGGCGAATGCGATTGCCGGTTCCGGCGTGCTGCTGGCCTTGGCCAGTCTGATTGGGGTCCCTCTTGGCATCGCCGCCGGGATTTATCTGGCGGAGTTTGGCCGGGGGACCAGGCTGTCCAACATGGTGCGCTTTACGGCGGACGTGCTGAATGGGGTGCCTTCCATTGTGATGGGGATTGCCGTTTATTCGCTGGTCGTGGTGCCGCAGAAACACTTTTCCGCCTTTGCGGGCGGCGTGGCCCTGGGCATTATGATGGTGCCAACGATCACGCGGACGACCGAGGAGATGCTCTTGCTGGTGCCCCATGCGGTGCGCGAAGCGGCGCTGGCGCTGGGCGTGCCCAGTTGGCGTTCCACCCTTTCCATTACGTTGCGGACGGCCTCCGCTGGCATCATCACTGGCTGTATGCTGGCCTTTGCCCGCGTTGCCGGGGAGACCGCGCCCCTGCTGTTTACCGCCTTCGGGAACGGGGCCTGGACTTTTGCCGTGGACCGGCCCATCGCCGCCCTTCCACTGCAAATTTTTGTCTATGCAATCTCTCCCTATGAGGATTGGCACCGGCTGGCCTGGGCCGGCTCGCTGGTCCTGATTTCCCTCATTGTGGTTGCTGTTTCTTTGGTCCGTTATGTTACTTCTCGCGGTGTGCTGAAGGGGGCCAGCTAATGGGCGTTGGCATTGAAGTGAAGGACCTGAATGCCTGGTATGGCAAGACACACACGCTGCGGAACATCAGCCTGAATGTCCCGGCCAACCATGCCACGGCCCTGATTGGCCCCTCCGGGTGCGGCAAGTCCACCTTTGTCCGCTGCCTAAACCGGATGCATGAGACCAACCCCATTGCGCGGGTCACCGGGACGGTCAAAATAGGGGAACTGGACATATACAACGATGCGCCCCCGGTGGTCATCCGCAGGCGCATTGGCATGGTCTTTCAACGTCCCAATCCCTTTCCGACCATGTCCATTTATGAGAACGTGGCCAGCGGCCTGCGTTTGAATGGCTTCCGCAACCGCAAGGCGCTGGACGAGATTGTCGAGCGCTCCCTGCAACGCGCGGCGCTGTGGGACGAAGTAAAGGACGACCTGAAGCGCAAGTCCGGGGCCAGCATCTCTGGCGGCCAACAGCAGCGCCTTTGCATTGCGCGCGCCTTGGCCGTGGACCCAGAGGTGCTTTTGATGGACGAGCCAGCATCGGCGCTGGACCCCATCTCCACGGCGAAAATCGAGGACCTCATCTTCCAGTTGAAGTCGGAATACACCATTGTCATTGTGACGCACAACATGCAGCAGGCGGCCCGTGTGGCGGAAAAGACAGGGTTTTTCCTGAATGGGGAACTGGTGGAGTTTGACGCGACCACAAAAATATTTACCAACCCCAGTGACAAACGGACGGAAGATTACATTACAGGCAGGTTTGGATGATGCGTATCCGTTTCCATCAGAACCTTGATGAGCTGAAGGAAAGGCTGCTGGTAATGGCTGGCATGGCGGAGCAGGCCATCCAGCGGTCCATTGAGGCGTACCGCGTGCGCGATGTGTCCATCTGCGACCTGGTGCTACGTTCCGAACCGGCCATCAACCGCATGGAGCGGGAGATTGACCAGATGGCCCTGGACCTGTTGGCGATGGAACAACCCATGGCCATCGACCTGCGCTTCATTCTTGCCGTCATCAAAATCAATGCGGACGTGGAGCGCGTGGGGGACCAGGCAGTCAACATCGCTGAGCGCGTGCGCGAGCTGCAAACTTTGCCCCCCGTGGAACTCCCCGTGGACATCCCCAAGATGGCATCGATGGCCGCTGCCATGGTGCGGCGCGCCCTGCAATCGTTCATTGATGCGGACGCCAACCTGGCCGAGTCGGTGTTGACCCTGGATGACCAGGTGGACCTGATGAACGCCGATGCGCACCGCACCCTGAGCAGGCTGATCCACGAGGACCCCAGGCTGACGCAGCAGGCCCTGAATGTCATCTTGATTGCGCGCAATCTGGAACGCGTCGGCGACCATGCCACCAACATTGCGGAAGACGTCATCTTCTGGGTGCGGGGCGCGGACGTCCGCCACCATTTAAGGATGGGGAGCTGAGGCATGTCTATGCGGCCCAGACGACAGTGGCGGGAGAGGACATTTCCGGGTCTGGGAGCGGGAAGTGGCGCAGTAGGTCCCAGAAAGACTTTTCTGTGGGGCCCATACTACCAATGAGGGGAAGCAGGATGACTGGCCCCTACCATCCTTAGTAGATATGGAAGTCGACGTAGATGACAATTTCCACGGGCACAGGATGCCCGTGGTACTGCGCAGGCTTGAAGCGATATTGTTTGACCGCTTCCACGGCCTTCTCATCCAGGCCCATGCCCAGCACGCGCACCACCCGGATGTTCCGCGGCATACCGTTGGTGTCCACAATCAACGAGACCACACTCTCTCCCTGGTACTTCGCCTTGCGCGCTTCATCGGAGAACTCCGGGTCCACGGAATAGACCAGTTGCGGGGGCATCACGCCGCCGCCAACATGCATTACGCCACCGCCATAGCCTCCGCCTTCACCCGGGCCGAGTCCCGAACCGTTGCCAGAGCCGATCCCGCCGCTCCGGCCAGAGCCGATCCCGCCATTGGCCCCAACGCCATTGGAAAGCGGCCCGCGCACCACGGTGGTAGGGTCACCCAGGTTCGGCATATTGCTGTTGGGCAATTGGATGTTTTGCGGCATTACAATCGAGGGGTCCACGGCCAGCTTGGGGTGGTCGTTGCGGATGATTTCCTCTGGAGGCACATATTGTGTTTTGGCGACCTTGGGCAGATGCCCCATCTCCGCTTGTACGAGCTCGCGGTCACCGCCGCCACCGCCACCACCCATCATTTCCATCTTGGGGTCTATCGGTATGAATGGGGTAACATCAGCGTTCTGGGGCAAGACAACCTGGGCCACCAATATCTTTTTCGGACGCCATAAAGACAGCGCAATCAGGAGCGCAATGATGACAATGTGGACCACGGCAGAGACGATGCTGGCCTGCCGGTCCCGTGGCATGGCCATCCTGTCCTGCACAGGTACGGCGTGGGACTGCAACTCCAGCGGCGGCAGTTTTTTAGGGAAGAGCAGGTCGCGGAAGTCATACCAGACGCTGGCCCAGAGTGGTTCCTGCGCAAAGGGGTCTGCCACCGGGACAGGTCTTGACTCAAGCTGGAGCGGAGGACGCTTGACCGGGAAAAAAACGTCCCGCAGACCATTGCCCAAGGACCTCCAGAAAGGAACTTCCACGTCGAAGTCCTGCCACAGTTGTGGCGCATCTGTCCGTAGCTGATTGTTTGCATCCACTTCTTCTGGAGGCATTAAAACCTGATTCGACATTCTGCCTGTTTACGCCTCGCCTGCCCGCCGGACCGGTCACAGGCCCATATCTAAATTATGAAGGATTCGGCCCACTTTGTCGTCCTCCGATGGGAGATTGCATTTGTTTCCTGCAAAATCCGGGCCAAAAACCCTTACTCGGCCACTGAAACGGCCAGCCAGTACCTGTTCTCTCTGTATCAATAGACGCAATTCGAGGCAATTCCGTTTCCTCTGGGGCGGGAAGCAGGCAGGAAAACATTTATCATTACATTAAATCATTCGTTTGGGAGCAACCATGCCCGCCAGGCACGACCTGAAGGCAACACTCAATCTTCCGCAGACCGATTTCCCCATGAAGGCCAACCTGCCGCAGAACGAGCCAGCGCGTCTGGCCGCCTGGGAGGCCATGCACCTGTACCAGCAGGTCCGCGAAGCGCGCAAAGGCGCCCCTGTTTATCTGCTGCACGATGGGCCTCCGTATGCGAACGGGGCCATCCACCTGGGCCACGCCCTGAACAAGTGCCTGAAGGACTTCATCGTCAAGTCGCGCACCATGGCCGGGTACGATGCGCCCTACGTCCCCGGCTGGGACTGCCACGGCCTGCCCATTGAGATCAAGGTGGACGAGAAGCTGGGCCGCAAGAAGCTGGAGATGGCCCCCATTGCCGTGCGCCACGCCTGCCGGGAGTACGCCCAGAAATTCCTGGAGTTGCAGAGCGCGCAGTTCCAGCGCCTGGGCGTGCTGGGCCAGTTTGACCGGCCTTACTCCACCATGTCCAAGGACTATGAGGCGCGCATCGCGGAGACCTTCTTTGCGTTCTTTGAGCGCGGCTTCGTATACAAGGGGTTGAAGCCCGTCTATTGGTGCATCCATGACCGCACCGCCCTGGCCGAGGCCGAGGTGGAATACGCCATGCACACCAGCCCCAGCGTCTACGTGCGCTACGCGCTCACCAGTGGCGCGGCGACGCTCGATCTGAGGCTTGCGGGCAAAAATGTTTTCGTCATCATCTGGACCACCACGCCATGGACGTTGCCCGCTTCGCTGGCCGTGGCCTTCCATCCCAGCTTTGAATATGTTGCGCTGGAATCGGGCGGCGAGGTCTACATTGTGGCCGAGGCGTTGGCACAATCTGTCATTGAAATTTGTGGGCTGGCCGATGCAAAAGAAATCGCGCGCTTCCCCGGCGTGAAGCTGGACCGCGCCACCTTCCAACACCCGTTCCTGGAGCGCAGCGTCCTTGGCGTGCTCGCCGACTACGTCACTGCCGACCAAGGCACCGGGGCCGTACATACTGCGCCCTCGCATGGTGTGGACGATTTCTACACCGGCGCGCGCTACGGATTAGACCAGACTTGCAACGTGGACGATGCCGGGCGCTTGCGCAACGGCCTGCCGGAGTACGACGGCAAGAAGGTCTTCGACGCCAATGCTGCCATCATCGAATTGTTACAGGCGCGTGGCGCACTGATGGCGCGCCAGGACATCCAGCACTCCTATCCGCACTGCTGGCGCTGCCATCATCCGGTCATTTTCCGGGCCACGGAGCAGTGGTTCATCCGCATGGAAACGCCGATGCAGACCGCCGACGGCAGCCTGACCACATTCCGCCAGCGGGCGCTGGACGAGATCAAAAAAGTAAAATGGGACCCGGCCTGGGGCGAAGAGCGCATCTCCAACATGATCGCCACGCGCCCGGATTGGTGCATCTCGCGCCAGCGCATCTGGGGCGTGCCCATTGCCGTTTTTATGTGCAAGAAATGCCATCAGCCGCTGCGCTCGCCCGCCGTCGACCGTCGCGTGGTGGAGTTGTTCGAGCAGGAAGGCGCGGACGCCTGGTACACGCACGAGGTGCAGGATTTTCTGCCCAGTGGGACCGCTTGTTCCACAGAGAATTGCGGCGGCAAGGAATTCGACAAGGAATTTGACATCATCGACGTATGGTTTGAATCCGGTGCCAGCCAGGCCGCCGTGCTGGGCGAGCGGGCCGGGTTCGGCCTTCCCTGGCCAGCCGACCTGTATCTGGAAGGCGGCGACCAGCACCGCGGCTGGTTCCACTCCTCGTTGCTGTGCGCCATTGGAGTGCAAAACGCCGCGCCCTATCGCGCTGTGGCCACCTGCGGCTGGACGCTGGATGAGCAGGGGCGCGCGCTTTCCAAATCGCTGGGCAACGCCGTTGATCCGGTCGAGGTGGCCGAACAACTTGGCGGCGACATCATCCGCCTCTGGGTGGCATCGGTCGATTTCCGTGAGGACGTGGTCGCCAGCATCCCGCTGATGAAGCGGCTGGCCGAGGAGATTTATCGCAAGCTGCGCAACACCTTCCGGTTTTTGCTGGGCAATCTGCATGGCTTTGACCCGGCACAACACACGGTCCCCTTCGAGCAGATGCAGCCCATTGACCAGTACATGCTGGCGCGCACCGCGGACCTGACCACAAAGGTGCTTGGCTGGTATGACAGGATGGAGTTCCATCGCGTCTACCAGGCATTCAACGAGTTTTGCGTTTCGGACCTGAGCGCCGTCTATCTGGACGTGCTGAAGGACCGCATGTACACCTTTGCGCCCTCCAACCCAGAGCGCCGTTCCGCGCAAACGGCCATCTGGAAGATCACCGACGCACTGGTGCGGATGGTCGCGCCCATCCTCAGCTTTACGGCGGAAGAAGCATGGCAACATCTGCCGAAGACCGAGGGCCGGGTCAGCAGCGTGCATCTTGCATTGTTCCCCAAGCCAGAAGACCTGGCCCCTGGCAACACGGAAACGCTGCTCGCCGACTGGGCGCAGCTCTTCCAGGTGCGCACGGAGGTGCTGAAGGCGCTGGAAGAGGCGCGGCAGAAGAAGCACATTGGCAAGGCGTTGGAGGCAAAGGTGCGGTTGGATGTCCCTCCCGCGCTGGAAACGCTCCTGCTGCAATATGCCCCCAGCCTGAAGGAACTTTTCAATGTCTCGCAGGTGGAGCTGGTCGTCGTCAGTGACACGGACAGCAACGTGCCCGTCCGCGTGGCCACGCTGCCCGCCGAGGGGGCCAAGTGCGAGCGCTGCTGGAACTACTCCATCCATGTGGGCGAAACGGCAGACTGGCCCACGCTCTGCGACCGCTGCGTGGCGGCGCTGGCGGAGATGGACCTGGCCGGAGGTGCGCAATGAACGCAGAGGCAAAACAAAAACGCGATTGGCGGCTGCCGCTGCTGCTGCTCTCGGCCATTGTTTTTATGGTGGACCGCATTACGAAGGCCCTGGTCATTCGCCATGTGCCGCCCAGCGAGGCGCTCACGGTCATCCCGGGATGGTTCCACATCACGCATGTGTACAACAACGGCGCGGCCTTCAGCATCTTTGCTGACTCCCATTCGCCAGACAAGGTGCGCTGGATGCTGATTGGTTTCTCCGTTTTTGCGCTGCTTGTGGTCTTCGCGCTCTTCTGGGGCGTTGGCAAGCGGCTCAGCTTGACCAGCGTGGCCCTGGCGCTGGTCCTAGGTGGCGCGATGGGGAATTTATATGACCGCCTGGCGTATCGTTTTGTGATTGACTTTTTGGCCTTCAGCCATTGGGGCTACCACTATCCAGATTTCAACGTGGCCGATTCTTGCATCGTGATTGGGGCCTGCCTGCTGTTGCTGGAGGCCTTGCGCGGACCGAAATCGCTGTCTACGGACTGACCGCAATCGCGCTGTCCATTGCCTATAATGGAAAAATGCCGCATTGTGCAGGATGCACGCTGCGATCCCCTTGCAAGGTGCCTTACCATTGACGGACCGCATCACAATCCGCGGCGCACGCGTCCACAACCTGAAGAACATTGATCTGGAGGTCCCCCACGAGACGCTCACCGTCATCACGGGCGTTTCCGGTTCCGGCAAGTCCTCGCTCGCCTTTGACACCATCTATGCCGAGGGCCAGCGCCGTTACGTGGAATCGCTCTCGGCCTACGCGCGGCAATTTCTGGAGCGCATGGAAAAGCCCGACGTGGACCACATGGACGGTCTGGCCCCGGCCATCGCCATCAAGCAGAAAAACACCACCCGCAATCCGCGCTCGACGGTCGCCACGGCCACGGAAATCTACGATTACCTGCGGCTGCTCTTTGCGCGCTGCGGGACCCTGTATTGCCTCTCCTGCGGCGGGGTGGTGAAGCGCGACAGCATGGATGAAATCGCCATAGCCGTACTGGCCCTGGGCGAAGGCACGCGCTTGCAGGCATTTTTCCCGGTCATCTTTCCGGTCGCGCAACCCATGGAAAATACACAGGCCGGGACCAAACAGCCAGCCAGGCAGGCCGCCAAAAAGGGCGCAACGCCCACGCCCAAAAAGCGCACAGCAAAAAAATCCGCGAAGCAGACGAAAGACGCCGCCCCGGCCTTGCCCTTTGTAGGCCCGGGCGACCCTCTGGCAAGCAGCGGCCCCAAGGACACGCACAAGCAGCGCCTGATGGAACTGCGCCAGCGCGGATTCAACCGGCTCTATCAGGATGGCCGGATTTTTGAATTTTCCACGCCGGAATCGCTGCTGGACCTGGACTTTTCGCGGCCCATCTTCGTACTGGTGGACCGCATCGTTGTCTCCGCCGGGGCACGCGCACGCATCGTCGATGCTGCGGAAATTTCTTATCGCGAGGCCGGTGAGGTGTTCTTTGAGACCGTGCCCCGCGCCAGCGAAGACGCGCCAGTGTCCTCGCAAGGGCGCGTACAGTTACGCTTCTCCGGGGCCTTCGCCTGCAAGAAATGCCAGCGCATCTACAGGGAACCAGAACCGCCGATGTTCTCCTTCAACAACCCGTATGGCGCCTGCCCGCGCTGCGAGGGCTTTGGCAATACCGTCGATTTTGATCTGGACCGCATTGTCCCGGACAAAACGCGCACCCTGGAACAGAATGCGATTGACCCCTGGACGCGGCCCAAATACCGCCCCATGATGGGCGAGTTGCGCCACGCCGCGCAGCAACATGGCCTGCCGATGAACGTCCCTTGGCGGGACCTGACGCCCAAGCAACAGGCCTTTGTGTTGGACGGGGACGCATCGTTCCCCGGCGTGCGCGGCTTCTTTGCCCATCTGGAGCGTAAAAAATACAAGCTGTACGTCCGCGTCTTCCTCAGTAAATATCGTGGCCACACGCTCTGCCCGGAGTGCCACGGCCAGCGCCTGTGCGCTGAGGCCCGCGCCGTGCTGGTTGCGGGGAAAAACATCTGCGACATCACTTCCATGACCATCGCCAAAGCGCGCCAGTTCTTCACCGGCCTTGCGCTCACGTCCATGCAGATGGAAATCGCCGGGAAGATACTCGAAGAGGTCCGCCAACGCCTGCGTTTTCTGGACGAGGTCGGCCTGGACTATCTCACGCTGGACCGCCTCTCCTCCACGCTTTCCGGCGGGGAGGCGCAGCGCGTACAACTGGCCACTTCGCTGGGTTCGCAATTGGTGGGGGCCATGTACGTGCTGGACGAACCCTCCATCGGCCTGCATCCGCGCGACACCTCGCGGCTGGTCCACATCCTCAAAGACCTGCGCGACCTGGGCAACACCATCCTCGTGGTCGAGCATGACCCCGACATCATCCGCGCCGCTGATTACCTGCTCGACCTTGGCCCTGGCGCAGGTGAATTGGGGGGCAGGCTGCTCGCCTCTGGGACCGTGGAGGAAGTGATGGCCGCGCCGCAATCGCTCACTGGAAAATATCTCCGTGGCCAGCTTTCGGTCCCCATACCCAAGCTGCGCCGGGAACCAGGGCGGGAGTGGTTGCGTCTGAAGGGCGCACGCGCACACAATCTGCGCAATGTCGATTGCGAGGTCCCACTGGGCATGTTGACCTGCATCACCGGCGTCTCCGGTTCAGGAAAATCGACGCTGGTGCATGATGTTTTGTTCCGGGCCCTGTCTTACGCCTTGGGCGACAGGGAGAATGGCGACCCAACGCATTTATACGATGGACTGACCGGCACGCAGTTCCTGAGCGGTGTGGTGCTGGTGGACCAGTCACCCATCGGACGCACGCCGCGCTCGAACCCGGTCACCTATCTGAAGGCCTTTGATCCCATCCGCGAACTTTTTGCGGCCCAGCCGGATGCCAGGCGTCGTGGCTATTCTGCCGGTTTTTTTTCCTTCAATGTCCCCGGTGGACGCTGCGAGGTCTGCCAGGGGGATGGCACCGTCACTGTGGAGATGCAGTTCCTGGCCGACGTGGAGCTGCCCTGCGAGGAGTGCCAGGGCACACGGTATAAGGCGGGCATTCTGGAGGTCCGGTACAAGGGGAAAAACATCTATGACGTGCTCAACCTGACGGTGCAGGAGGCGCTCCAGTTCTTTGCCGGCCATCCCCGCATCCAGGACCGGCTGCGCGTGCTGGATGATGTCGGCCTGGGGTATGTGCGGCTGGGACAGTCCGCCACCACGCTTTCTGGTGGCGAAGCACAGCGCGTCAAGCTGGCCGCGCACCTGGCCAATACCCGGCCTGCCGCCAACAGCCGCACCAGCGGCCCGCGCCTGCGGGACCGCCTGCTCTACATTCTGGATGAACCCACCACCGGCCTGCACTTTGATGACGTCAGCAAGCTGCTCTCGACGCTGCGCCAGCTCATCGACGGGGGCGGGTCGCTGCTGGTCATTGAGCACAATCTGGACGTGCTGAAAACTGCCGACTGGATCATTGATCTGGGGCCGGAAGGCGGCCCTGACGGCGGCTCCATTGTGGCCACCGGAACGCCGGAGGAGATTGCTGCGGTCCCGGCATCGCACACCGGCCAGTGGCTGGCGCGCGCCCTGAAGAGATCGCCGCTGCCGGAAACGGATGCGGTCCTTGGAGATTAAAAAGATGCGCGCGCGGATTTCCCTTCTCGCAACGGTCGTATTTGCTGGTCTGACGGGCATTGCCTTGGCGCAGGAGCCGGCCTTGCCCGCAGGGACCACTTCCGTGGACAACACTGCGAAAGCCACTCTCGCCACGGCAAACGGCAAAACGGACCTGGCTGCGCAGGCGGAAGACGCCATCGTGCGCGGAGAGATGCAGAAGGCGCTCACCCTGCTTGACAGCGCCTTGGCGATCACGCCCAACAACGCGCGATTGCTCTATGACCGGGGCCACGTCGAGCAGTCCCTGCAACACACAGACGCGGCCATCGCGGACTTTCAGAAGGCCATCATCGTGGGACCAAAACAATATGAGGCCTACGCCGCGTTGGGACGATTGTTTGCCAGCCAGGGGAAGATGGCCAGTGCGCGCACGCAGTTGGAGGCGGCCACAACCTTGGTCCCGGCGGACCCGCACCCGGCACAAACCAAGGCGGAAGATTTCCGCCTGCTGGCGCGCGTGGACGAGCATCTCCATGACCCAGCCGCGGCCACCAATGCATTGATTGCCGCGCTCAAGCTCACCCCGGAGCAGCCAGAAGACACGCTGCTGGCGGCCCAATTGGCTGAGCAACAAGGCGACCAGGCGGGTGCAGAAGCGGAATATCGCAAGGCGCTCACAACCATACCGGCAAATGGGCCTGAATTCGTGGATGCTGTTTCCGGTCTGACGCGCATCCTGGTCCATGAAAGCAAATTCGACGAAGCGGAACCATTGCTGCAGCAGGCCCTGGCGCAGCAGCCGCAGGACCCCACGCTGCTGGCCCAGCAGGCCACCGTGCTGGCGGGCGAAGGAAAGACCGCTGGGGCCATTGCAGACCTGGAAACGTTGCACCAGGCAAGTCCCAACCAGGCGGCCGTTACGCGCATGTTGGCGGACCTTTACACGCAAGAGGGGGAAGCGGTCAAGGCGGACCCGCTGTATGTGCAACTGCTGGCGCAGGGCCGTCCTGATGCGGGCCTGTTGACGGCGCGCGGCGAAAACCTCATCCGCCAGCAGCGGTACGCTGGGGCCGTGGCCATATTGCAAAAGGCCGTGGCCCTGCAAGCGGACCTGCCCGACACATGGAGCGACCTGGCATTTGCCGCTTCGGAAGACAAGCAATATGCGCTGGTTTTGCAGGCGTTGGACCATCGGGCAAATTACAAGCCGGAGGTCCCGGCCACGCTCTTCCTGCGCGCCACGGCGCTGGACCATTTGCACCAGAGCACGCAGGCCATTTTGTATTACCGGCAATTTATCCAGGCGGTCCAGGACAAGTCCCCTGATAAATTTCCCACGGAGGTCTGGCAGGCGCAACAGCGGCTGGCCGTGCTGACCAAGTGACGCCGCACCCCAGACCGTGCGCGCAACGTACCCCATGCACTTCATTGCTGGGCCAATCGGGCGGATTGCTCTAAAATTTGAACCACGGGACCTGCGCCCCCGCGCGGGCCACGGTCTTGTGCCATGATCCCAGAGCACGCTCCAACTCCTGCGCGACCCAGCAACGCCACAGAGGCCCATCGCGGCCCCGACGCGGAGAACAAGGCCCGCGGGGCCCCCGTCCCCTTCCAGCCCTTATTGCCCATTTTCCCTGAGGAGTTGCAGCGGCAAGCGCCCCCTGCGTGCAGCCTGGCGGAGATTTTTTCCGCTGCGTATCGCGCCTTGCGCCCGCGTGCGCCCATGCCGGTCTTTGATGTCCGCTTCTATCGGTTCACCAGCGTCAATACGACCATCCGGCTGCGTGACGGCAAAGCGCTGGTGCGCCTTTCGGACGTACTAGAAGGCGCGCCGGAAAGCGTCCTGGACGCCATAGCCCATATCCTGCTGGCCAAACTCTATCGCAGGCCCATTGAGCCAGCCCATGCCCATCGCTATCGCCAGCACCTGGCCAGTGCGGCCGTTACAGAGCGCTCTGAGCAGATACGCCGCAGCCGTGGCCGCAAGCGCATTGGGACGGCGCAAGGGCATTATTACGACCTGGAGGAGATTTTCGACAGGCTGAACCATCAGTTTTTCAGCGGGCTGCTGGGACGTCCCGTGCTCACCTGGAGCGGCCAGCACGCGCGCCGGTTGCTGGGCCACTACGATGCCGCGCACAATACCATCGTCATCAGCCGCGTTTTTGATACAGCGCAGGCCCCGCGCTTCGCCATTGAATATCTGCTCTACCACGAGATGCTGCACCTGAAACATCCCGTGCACGTGCATGGTGGACGCCGCTGCGTCCACTCACGGGAGTTCCAGCGGGACGAAAGGCTCTTTCCGGACCTGGAGCAGGCCAGGAAGTTCCTCAAGACGCTGTGACAACGGGATTTCTTTTACTTTGCGACGCCAGAGAAGTCCACCTTGGGGACCTGTTGCGAGCCTGGACTGGCCTCAAAGTAGGCATCATTGCGATGGAAACCGGCAATCCCTGCCCAGATACTGTTGGGGAACTGCAAAATAAATGTGTTGTAGTCGCGCAGCGTGTCGTTGTAGCGGCGGCGCTCCACGGCAATGCGGTTCTCCGTCCCGGCCAGTTCGTCCTGTAGACGCAGGAAATTCTCATTGGAGCGCAACTGCGGGTAATTTTCCGTCAGCATCAACAAATGGCCGAGCGCATTGTCGAGCTGCCCATTGGCCGCGATCTTGGCGGCAGGGGTGCGGGCAGAGAGCAGGGCGGCCCGTGCATTGGCGATGGCGCCAAAGACCGTCTGTTCCTGCTTGGCATAGCCCTGCACCGTTGCCACCAGGTTGGGTATCAGGTCCGCGCGCCGCTGCAAAACGATCTCGACCTGGGACCAGGCGGCCTTCACGTCCTGGTCCTTGGCAACCATCTGGTTCCTGGCGGAGATGTAGCTGCCAAAGGCCATCATGGCGACCGCCGCCACAGCCAATACAAATAAAAGGACAAGCAATCCTGCTCGTTTCATTGCTTTTTATCTCCCATTCTGTCGAATTGGTACCTTGATTTTACCAACTACCGGAGGCGCCTCCACCGCCGGAGCTGCCCCCGCCAAAACCGCCAAAGCCGCCGCCGCCACCGCCCCCGAAGTCGTCATCCCCGCCGCGCCCACCCCCACCCAGCACGTTGCCCAGTAAAATGCCCAGGAGGAACCCAGCCATTCCATTTGGCCCGGAGCGCATGAGCCAGAAAAATATCACAATGGCAACGAGCGCAAGGAATATGTCGTGCAGCAAATGTAGCGGCTGGGGCCTGTGCGCAGGGATGTTTTGCGCTCCCTCGTCCAGCGTCACATGCGCATCCTCGGCGATGGTCTGCGCCACGCTTTCCACCCCCAGCGTCACCGCGCTGTCATAGTCGTTTTGACGGAGATAGGGGACCATGCGCCGCCCAATGTCCCCCACCTTGCCGTCTGGCAAAATCGGTTCCAGACCATAGCCGACCTCGAAGCGATACTGATGGTCATCGGTGGCAAGGAGCAGTAAAATCCCCCGGTCGGAGCCTTTTGGCCCGACCTTCCATTTTTCTTCCAAGCGCACGGCATAGTCGTCAATGGGGTCATCGCCGGTGGTGTGTACCGTGACAACGGCAATCTGGGCGTGTGTTTTCTGGTCCACTTCCGTGCAGAGAAATTCCAACTGGCTGCGCGTTGCTGGCGACAGGACGCCAGCAAAATCGTTGACGTAGCCCGTTGGGTGCAGGTCGGCAATGCGTTCAGCAAAGGCCGTGGCCAGTCCTGCCGTCATCGCCAGACAGACAAGGGACACCGCGACGAATGCGCCAGCGATGCGCGTACCTGTCCGTTTATTTTTATGGGACAGGATGGCGGCCTTCAGGAAATCTAGCATACAGAGTGATTGTACGGCCTCCATGTCTTCCTGTTGTACACAAGGCGGCTGTCGCGTATACGCACCCATGCCAGCCGTCTTCTGGGGACACCGCCCACCGCGCTAGTGATTTTTTCACTTGGCGTGAGTGGCGCCTGGGAACCCGTACAAGGTGACAGGGGAATCAGCATAATAGTCCCTGCCAATGCCCGGCCCATTCAACTCGATGGCCACGGCATACTCGCCATTGGTGAGTTTGTTGTTGGTCAATGGGAGTGCTGCTGAGGCGACATAGTTTCCCTGTCCCTGTTCTATCCAAAGGACAGGCTGTTCCGCAACAATCTTGCCTTTTGCGTCCCGCAGGGTGAACCGTCCCTTCCAGGAGGAGGCGGACCTGCCAGCGAATTTCCCCGTCGGCGTCATGCGCACCAGCGTCCAGATCAGGTCCTGCGGAGAGTAGTATCCGATTGGGTCTGGCGCCACGTTACAGTGGCCGGCCAGCAATAAATTTGTGGACTTGGCCGCGCCGTTGGCTGCCGGGGCAAGACTCTGCGGGTCAAACGTACAGTCTTTGCCTGTCACCAGGGAACTGATGAGGACAGGGTCACTGGTTTTCGGGTCCACGGTGAAAGGATAATCGCCAGAGGAGACCACCTGGCCACTGGCATCGCTGGCGGCCACCTTGAGCAGATACGATCCCGGTATGACATTGGCCGCAAAACGCAGGACCGGCCCCTCTGCTGGTGTCCATGGCAGCGTCCCTTGCAGGACGCCGTCACTCAGCCCTGTATTGCTCTGTACCAGTTGCGTGAGAAGATGCAGTTGTGCAGGCGGCGGCGTGGACCCGCCCCAGAAAAACCCCAGGCTGATGACCTGGGTCCCGCCGGGGGACTGCGCTGATGGAAAGAAGTCCAGGTGGGGGACCATTTCCAACAGGGGGCTTTCCGTAGGGTGCAGCCATGCTTTTTGCAAAAAGGGCGGGGCAGCGGCCACCTTCAACAAGTCCGTCCGGTTGGGGGCCGTGTAATACGAAGGCGCGCTGAGCAGCAGTTTGGGATTGGCCACGCTGACCGAGATCCGATGCAACCTCCCATCCATCTGCTCCGGAGTCAGCGTCCGTTCCAAGACGTAGGTCGCGTCCCGGTCCTGCTGTATCTGGTTGATGGTGTCAGAGAAGAAGTTGGAAATCCATCCCTCGACGTGGTTTTCTTCATCCATCAGCAACCAGGGGCCAAAGCCCAGCGTGTAGTAATACGGCCAAAGCCCGCGGATCCGCCCCATCTCCTGGAAGCTCTCCGCAGCAAAAATAAATGCGCCGGAACTGCGCGCCGCGCTGGACACGTCATGCGCCTCGAAATTGTCATAGACCAGTGTGAAATTGGTGTAAATCTGCTCGTGGAAGATGTCCCCAAGGGTGACTACGACCCGTCTGCCAGGCAGCCCGCGCATGTTCTCAATGGCCAGCGCCGCCTTGCGTCTCCAGGAATACATGTCCACGCCGGTGTAATCTGGGTCTTCTTTGTTTACCTCATGCATGTCCTTGCGCATCTGCTGCAGGTCCGTGGTGTACGCCGTTTGCTGGCCAGCGTCGTCCATGATGGAGACGTTCCAGTCAAAACTGCCCACTTTGTCAAAGTACCGGACCGCTTCATCCATGGCGTCTGTGCGCAATACCGGCGCCCCGAAGGGCAACAAGATCAGCAGATTGGGACGGTCCACGGGCCTGCCGGTCTTCGCGTCCAGAGTGTTGTCCCACGGGCGCGCCAACTGGAAGCTGGCGGGCGCGCCATCCACCGTCAGATGGAAGTCCGCCGCAGTCAACGCGGCGGCGGGCGATGTGTCCTGGTTGTACACATTCACAGGAATGCGCACAACCTGCGCCTCCTGGACGCTCTCCGGGACCGTTGCCGGGGCGCTTTGTGCGTCCGCACAACGGACAAAGAGGAGTAGACATGCAACGACGATGGAAGATTTTACAATCTGGCGCATACGCCCTTTCCTTTACAAGGCCCGTTCTACCGGGTGAAGTGCTTCCCCGATGGATTTTACCTGTTACCAACGCGGACCGTGCATTTTCTGTTCAGGCGCTGAACATCATTTCCCGCCATTTCCTGAAATCCACGCCTGCCCCTATATTGAAGGAGAGGCCGCTGGGATGTCATCCAATACAGATATACACCCGCCCATCGCACGCACAGAAGACAGGCAGGTCCAGCTCCACGGGCACACGCTCCGCGACGATTACGCATGGCTACGGAACAAGCAGGCCCCTGAGGTGGTTGCCTATCTGGAAGCGGAAAATGCCTATACCGCCGCGATGATGGCCCCTGCCGCGCCTCTGATCGACACGCTTTATGCTGAAATGCTCCGTCACATCCAGCAGACGGACGTTTCCGTCCCATATCGAGAGGGTGGATACTACTACTACACGCGCATGATGGAAGGGCAACAGTACCCGCTCTACTGCCGTGTCCCTGCCCCTCCGGACAAAAACGCACTGCCGCCCATTCCGCCCCTAACAGGATTTCCCAACGAGGAGGTGCTGCTGGATGGCAACGCGTTGGCCGAGGGCCAGGCGTTTTTCGCCATCGGCATGTATGCGGTCAGCGACAATGGCGCACTGCTGGCCTTCACCACGGACACAACGGGTTACCGCCAGTACACGCTATACATAAAGGACCTGCGCACCGGCAAGACCACAGGGGCGATTGCCGAGCGCGTTGGCACGGTGGCCTGGGCAGCGGACAATCGCGGCCTTTTCTACACAGTGGAAGACGAAGGGACCAAGCGCCAATACCAACTCTACCGTCATACCGCTGATGGCGAGGAGCAGTCTAGCGTCAAGGACACACTGGTATATGAGGAAGCAGATGAGCACTTCAACATTGGCGTGGGACGGACCCGCGACGGGGCCTACCTCATGCTGGACAGCTCCAGCCACACCACCAGCGAGCAGTGGTTTTTGCCCGCCAATTCGCCGGAGGGCCGCTTCCGCTGCCTTGCGCCACGAAGGGACAACGTCGAATACTACGCCGACCATCGGGAGGGCCTGTTCTACATTCGGACGAATGACACGGGCCGCAATTTCCGCCTGGTGACCGCGCCTGTGGACGCCTGCGGCAAGGAAAACTGGACAGAGGCCCTGCCCCATCGCGCGGACGTCATGCTGGAGGACTTCGACCTCTTCCGCGACTTCCTTGTGCTTTGCGAGCGCGTGCAGGGCCTACCCCATCTGCGCGTCCAGGACCTGACCAGCGACCTGGCCGGCGACCTGGTCGGCAACCGTCCTCCGCAGGAGATTGCCTTTCCTGGACCGGTCTATCAGGCCACGCCGGGCGCCAACCGCGAGTTTGATGCGAAGACCTATCGCTACAACTACCAATCGCCCATCACGCCCAGCTCCGTCTATCAATTTGATGTGGCCACGGCCCAAAGCACGTTGCTGAAACAGGTCGAGGTGCCAGGTGGTTTTGACCGCACGCTGTATGCCTCGGAACGCATCTTCGCAACGGCAGCCGATGGCGTGCAGGTGCCCATTTCGCTTGTCTATCGCAAAGACCGCTTCGTGCGTGGAGGCAGTCCTCTGTATGTGTATGGATACGGTTCCTATGGCTACTCCCTGCCCCTTGGGTTCAACTCCAACCGCTTGTGCCTGCTGGACCGCGGACTGGTGCTGGCCTATGCACACATTCGCGGCGGCGGGGAGATGGGCAAGCCCTGGCACGACGCCGGACGCATGATGCAAAAGCAGAACACATTTACGGACTTCATCGCGGCCACGGAGCACCTGCTGGCCCAGGGCCACGGCGCGCCCGGCAAAGTGGCCATCGAAGGCGGCAGCGCGGGTGGCCTGTTGATGGGCGCGGTCAGCAACCTTCGCCCAGACCTCTTCCGCGCGGTGCTCTCGCATGTGCCCTTTGTGGACGTGATGAACACCATGCTGGACGCATCGCTCCCGCTCACGGTCGCGGAGTATGAGGAGTGGGGAAATCCCAATGAAAAAGCGGCCTTTGAATATATGCTGGCCTATTCGCCCTATGACAATTTGCAGGCGAAGGAGTATCCAGCCATGCTGGTGAAGACCTCCCTGAACGACAGCCAGGTGATGTATTGGGAGCCGGCCAAGTATGTGGCCAAGCTGCGCACACTGAAAACGGACAGCAACCCATTGTTGCTGCACACCAACATGGCGGCAGGCCACGGTGGCGCTTCTGGCCGCTATGACTACCTGAAGGAGATCGCCTTCGATTACGCATTCCTGCTATGGCAGCTCGGCGTGGAAAAGCTGTAGCGCCCTATCGCGCGCGGCGCACCGCGATGAACGAACGCACACTCAGCAGGACGTAGACCATACAGAGAAGCGACATGGCCAACTCCTCTTCCCACATGGCCTTGGGATGCAGCACAGGCAGTCCCCGCAATAGATGCAGGATGTCTCCTGCAGCGCCTGCGCCGGGAAATAAAAAACCCAACAACCCAATCGTGACGGCAATGTGCATAAAGAACATGCGGCGTTTGCTGTCATCGCTCCTGGCCAAAAGGCCCAGGACGCCCAGGGCCAGACCAAAGACCGCCGGAATCAGGGATGTGATCGCATGACTTCCGGTGGCGATGAATATCGCGGCCCCCAGGACAATAAGGATTGCTGCAAAGAAAAGTGTGACTTTAGCCATGATGTTTGTCCCCCTCGATTTTCCCTTTCATTCAGGATAGCCTGACCTGCCAGGCCGTGGAATGGGAATTTGTGGCCAGACGGGAGACATCGCCCCTAGCAGGGGACAAACGTCCTCTGCGACGGCCCACGTACGGTCTGTGTTCTGGCAACATTGCTGGCGCCAGGACCGTCCCGGCCTTGCATCGCCTGTTTTTCTTGGTCATGCAAGGACAATCAGATACGGGCACTATTTATGGAACAACGCGTCATAGTGGAAACGATAGCGGACCTCCGCGTATATCTCCCGTGGCGCATTGTAATGGAAGCCGCCAAAGGTAAGGGAATTGTCCAGTAGCACACGATGGTTAGTGACATTCGTCGCGTTGACAGAAACCGTGGTTCTCTTACGAAAGGTCTTTCCCAGCGCAAGACCAAGGCTCGTGTCATGGGGAAGATATTCCCCCGGATACTCCGCATTGGGGTCGCCGTTATCAAAGCCGGAACCATAATACAGATTTATGGAGCCATACATCTGCCGCGGTAGTGTCCCATCCATGCCAACATTCAGGGTGTTTCTTTGGTCATGGTCCAGTGGCACGTAATTGTTTCCAGCATTGCACTGGGGCGCTGAAAAAGGGTAGCAGACCAGCCCACCCGTGATGGCCCCCCTTTGTTCTGCAAGCTGGTTGGAGTATGCCAGGTGCGCCTGTCCAAAACGCCATAGGGTGGGTGAGTGGATGGTCAATTCCCACGCTTGGATGAGCGCCCCGTCTATGGTTATAGGAAAAAAGATGTTGGATTCACCTACATTCGAGTGGTCTAAAAAGTTGTTTGCACGCGTCTCGAAATTGTCCGCATCCAGCAACCATCCCCGGAAAGGGACCTGCACCCCAAACTGGTGTTCTTCGTCCCGCTCCCCATGCAACGGTAAAAAAGTAGTATTGGTGTTGTTCGCGTAGCCAATCAACGGGCCAGATGCGGTGAGGAGCGGTGGCGGCTGGTAATAACGCCCATAGAATGCGCGGAAGACCCAGTCCAGTTTTGGTATCTGTACGGCCACTCCAACACGCGGGTCGTTCTCGATTTCAGTAAAACTGGCCTTGAACTGGGACGCGCGCAGACCGGCAATGATTGTAAGCCAGCGCATCAATTTGTAGTTGTCCGAAACGTATTCCTCGGTCAGGCCCGCTGCCGCGCCATCATGGATGAGGAAGTCCTTGTAACTCCCATCATTGAATGTCGAACCAAAAATGTAGCTGTCATGTTGTCCAAAGGAATAAAAACCAGCCTGCAACGTATTGTTGGCCACCTGCGTGGTGATCGATGCCTGCGCGCCAGCATAATTTGAAGCGCGGTCTGAGGTCGTCGCCACTGGGAAGTCATAAGGTTTTGGGCTGTAATTCGCGCTGTTGTAATGGTAATACGGTGACACCTGGAGCAATGTAGAGGCGTTAAATGTGTGTATCCAGGAAAATGCAGAAAACCCATCCACTTCATGCTGGCCGTCTCTTAGGCCGCTGGAGTTGTATTGCAGGTTTTCGTAATCGTTTGGGTCTGGGTCATAGGGTATTTGGAAATAGTCTGTGCGCAGTTGTGATACGAGCCTGAATTGGTCTTTTGGCGTACGATTATAGATCAAGGACGAAAAACCGCCGTATCCATTTGCCGCATCGTGATATGGCTTGGCTATCGGCGGCATCAGTCCATAGTCTGTCCGGTTTCCATTCAGGCTGCCATAGTATGCAAACCTTTCCGTGTGGCCCCCGAAGCTAAGCTGGTCGTTTGTTTGATTGTAGCTGCCATAGCTTGTCAAAAGTTCGGCCTCGTTGTCACGCTCAAATCCAGTACGTGGTGATATGTCGAAGACGCCATAGGTGCGGTCTCCAACGTCTGCATTGTAGCTCCCGCGCTGGACCTCAAGATAGCCAATGTCTTTGGGGTCGATCTGTGGGCCAAGATTGCTGGCTATGTTCGTGTTTGGAATTTCCACACCATCAATCTCCCAACTGACCTGGTGGCCGCCACGTATATGTAACATGTCATGCACCATGTAGGCCCCGGGGACATAATCAGTGACCATCGCCATACTGTCGGTGCGGTCTGCTCCAGGTGTCTGTGCTATATCAATGCGGTTGATGAGTGTCGTCGGCGTGACAGAGTCCACATTCGCCACCGCCGTTTGCGAGGTGACGTTGAACGACTGCTGTACGCTGCCCGGCCCCAACTGGAAATGTAAAATTGGTGAACTATCGGAAACAACGATGGCCCTTTGCTGCAATGTTTCAAAGTTGTGGCTGGAAACCGTGATCGTGTACTCCCCCAATGGGACCGTCAGCAATGAAAAATATCCGTCCTTGTTTGTGTGCGCTTTCTGTGTAAAAGCAGAATAGGCGGCGTGGACCACCACTTCAGCGTTTCCGATGGGCCGGTGCTGGGAATCATGCACGACCCCCTGCAATTCCCCGAAGACGGTGGCATGTGCGTCGGGCCGGATGGACAAAATTACAGCCGCTAAAAAAAGGTATGACTTGAAATCCCGAAGCACCGCTTCTCCCAGTCATGTTTCGTGACACATTCAGTGTTGCTTGCTTGTGGAATAGCGCAAGCATGGCGGCCCTGTCGGTCATATTGCAGGTGGCACAACAATGCGCTGTATCTTGGGCCAGATGTGGCCCTTGGGAGGGCCGCGAGAAGAGAGAAGCATGGACTGTTGTGGCCCAATATCACTATGCGACGGGTGGGCCTGTAAAGGCACGTCCGTTTCGCTTGTAACATCATTTGTGATGGCCAACATAAACACAGTGCCCGCAGCGGCAACATAGTGGGCACAAGGACATGGGCACCTCTGCAGAATCGAGGGACGCTGCGCGTCCTTGCCCAGGGACATTCGCACCATCCTACAATGGTGCTTGCCATGCGCCTGGCAACAGGCCGGAAGACTGGCTTGTGCCTGCGCTTGCTGGATGAGCGGCTGCCACGGCAAAATACCAATCAGCAGTAATATAAATGTGGCCGCGGCACGCCTCATGTACGGAGTATAGCAAGGACATGCAAGTGTTGTCAGGGCTGGTTTAGTCCCTGGCAGCTCGAATATAAAGCTGGTTTCGCGTATAACGTTCCCATGCCCAGTAAAATGCAAATCTCTGAGTCAGGACTTTTTCTTCGCTTGGAAGATACGGTACAGGCCCCTCTTGTACTCACTGGGAGCCAGCGAGCGGCCCGCACATTGCTGCAACATTACGGCCAATGGCAGAAGAAAAACAAGAGGGCCGGATGGTATACACCGAGAATTATGACGTGGGACACTTGGCTGAAAGGTCTGTGGGACACACTGTTGCTCACCGGAGGGACGCAGCAAGCACTCATGAGTACCGCGCAGGAGTGTTACTTATGGAAGGAGGTACTTAGCCACGCAAAGGACGCTGGAATCGGGCCGATAGGGGACCCAGGCCCACTGGCGGAACTGGCGCAGGCGTCCCTACTCTTGCTGGAAGAACACTGCATATCCATTGCGCAGGTGCAGCAGGTGGCCGCAGGGACAGATACGCGTACATTTCTGCGTTGGCTCCATGCTTTTCAGGCCCAATGCGACAGGCGTGGGTTGCTTCCACAGTCTGCGCTTGCACGTGCCCTGACTGAAAAACTAGGCCAGATACATTCATCCTTGCCTCAGGACATTCTTCTACTAGGACTTGATCGTGTTACCCCTGGCCAGCAAAAGACCATTCAGGAACTAGAGAATTTGGGCGTGCGTGTGTCCTTCGTCCTCCTTGTTCCAGAAAAGCATGAGGACACCTCTCCCATGCTGGTTGCGGCAACCACGATAGAGGAAGAATTGTTTTCTGCGGCCTGCTGGGCCCGTAGGTTGCTCCAGCAAGACCCAGGACAACGGATTGGAATTCTTGCGCCTTCCGTCATGGAAACACGGGACAAGATAGAGCGTATTTTTCGCAGGGTCTTGGCCCCGTCAATATTGGATGTCAATGCGACATATCTCAGACCAACTTATGAATTCAGCCTAGGGACACCCATCGGTAAATTACCTCAGGTGCGGGCTGCATTATTGCTGATACGTTGGCTTACACAGCCAATCGATTTCGACGATGCTTCGTCTTTGATAGTTTCCGGCCACGTTGGCGGTGGGACAGTAGATTCGCGTGCGCGGCTGGACGCAGCACTTAGAATAGACCCACAGTGCCTAGGGGGAAGTCTGGAGTTTTCATGGCTACTTCGTATGGGCCGGAAGAAAAATACATTAGATGTGGGTGCTTTTCTTCAAAATATGGATGATGTCGCGTCTTTGGCAGAAAAACAATCCGTATTTGCGACTGGAAATCAAGTAAAGAAAACTTGTTCGCACGCAGAATGGTGCGAAGTTGTTCGAGGGCTATTGAAGGCGGCAAATTGGTCGCTCCTGCAAGCAAGAAGTAGTGCGGAGTTTCAATTGCTGGAACGGTGGGAGAATGTGTTAGACGAGGTGTCCTCATTGGATGCAATTTCCAGTACTGTTCCATTCTGGGACATGCTGGAAGCACTAGAAGGGGCAGCATCCAGCACGCTGTACATAAAGGAAACACAGGACGCGCCTGTGCAGATCATGGGTGTACCAGAATCTTCTGGTCTTACATTCGATGCAGTATGGTTTATCAATGCTTCAACGAACAGATGGCCCGCTCCAGGCCGTCCCAATCCTTGGGTCCCGTGGACGATACAACGCGAGGCAGGGATGCCCCATGCGAGTGCTCAAGTAGATTATAACTACGCTTGTAATATGACACAGAGGGCCATTGCTGCAAGTGGAAAAACGGTTTTTAGTTTCCCCATGGAAGATGCCGCAATTGAGACCAATGCGGCCCGAAGGCCGCAGATGGCCGTACGCATCTCCCCAGTGATCCAGGATTTACTGCCTTCAGTGGCGCCTGTAGCAGCGCGGGAATGGGTCCCAGAAATTGGAGTGTCAATGTGGAGCAGACATGCAAACGAGACAGTCCCAGTATCTAGCGAGATGAACGTGCCATTTACAGCCCAAAAAATACAGAGTGGGGCCAGTTTCCTTAAACAGCAGGCCGCATGTCCATATAAGGCATTTGTAGAACTGCGTTTGTCCGCTACTACGCCAAGGCCATTTGCCGTTGGAATAACGGCAAGCAACCAAGGGAAAATAATACACGAAATACTTCGTGGGCTATGGGAGAAGATGAAAGACCGGGAAACCCTACACGCACTTACTATGGGACAACGACTGGATGCTCTAGAAGGACACATACAAGATTCCCTCAGTAAACTATCCGCCTGTGGCCCATTTGACAGGGCGCTGCTTATAACGGAGGCCGAAAAACTACGCAAGCGATTGCTTGACTGGCTGGACATAGAAGAGCAGAGGCCTGACTTTACTGTTTTGGCCTGCGAGTATACACTGAAAGATGGATTTATAGGGGACATACAGGTAGATTGCCGGATTGACCGCATTGACAATGTTGTTGAGGGGACGGTCTTGATCGACTACAAAACTGGAACAACAGTAGTGTCTGCTTGTGATGGCGAACGTCCGGATGAACCGCAACTTCCAGCCTATGCTGTGCTGATGCGAAACCAGGCGGCCTTCGATAGGCCCCTCATAGGGGTGGCCATTGGTAGCTTACAGGCAAAAAGCCTTGGATTTAAGGTCGTCTACTCACTTCCCCAGGTATTCGAGAGGAAAGAAGCAAATGGCCCCCGGTCTCGCACTTCTATATTGAAGACAAAAAGTGGATTTATGGAAAGGGTTGATATATGGGAAGATACCTTACAGCATTTGGCGAAGGATTTTTGTGCGGGTGTGGCATCTGTGGATCCGAAGTCCCCTGGAATTACCTGCGCATACTGTGACCAGCGAATATTATGTCGCGTTGCAGAGACGCAGGTCTCAACGCAGGATGAGCACGACGAAGACAACGGGGAATACGAAGGCATTGGCTGGGGCAGTACTGGTAAGTTGGACGGAAATTTGTATACAGACAATGCATAACGTAGGGCAGGACTTGACCCAGTGGCAGGCCCATGTTACGACCAGTTCCGATAAAGCCGAGTACGGACGATGCAGACCAGCGAATGATGGCGCTGGACACTGGACGGTCTTTTATAGTGGAGGCATCTGCAGGTTCCGGGAAAACAGAGTTACTAATTCAACGTTATCTAAAACTGCTGACCAAGGTAGAGTCACCAGAGCAAGTCCTTGCCATCACCTTTACACGCAAGGCGGCGGCCGAGATGCAAGATCGGACATTGCAGGAGTTACGCGATGCAGAGTTGGCCACCTCCATCAGCGCAGCATCGCCACACAAGCTGTTTACGCGCATGCTGGCTTCTGATGCATTGCAGGCGGGCCGCAATCTTGGCTGGGACCTGACGCGACAATCGCAACGGATGAACGTGCGGACGATTGACTCGCTTTGCAGTGAGATCACATCACGTCTGCCTATATTAACGCGCATGGGGCCTACATCACGCCCGACCACGGACGCCACAGAACTGTATTACGAAGCTGCCAGTGCTGTGCTCAAACAGTTTGGCGGCAATGACGAGAAACTGAATGGGGCCATTCAGACGCTGCTCTTGCATTTGGACAATCGTTTTGAGATGGCAACCCAATTGTTGGCAGGCCTTTTGTCCACGCGCGACCAGTGGGGGCATGTTTTCCCCATTTCGAAGGAGGCAATCGGTACTGATAGTTATCCAGTAATATATGAAAGATTTGAACGGTCTTTGGAGAAAGTACATGAGGATGTCATACAGGAGTTAAAGGAAAATCTGTCCCAAGGCAAAGCCAATGAAGTGTTCTCGCTACTCCAATATGCGGCCAGTGCCTTGCATAGGGCCGGCAGAAATAATCCATATGCCAGTTGTCTTTCCTGGACACAATTGCCGGAATATGATGCGCAACACGCACAAGACTGGGGCCTGATTGCCAAGCTCCTTACTACTGGGAACGGTGGCTTTCGTAAAAAGGTGGATGCAACAATCGGTTTTGACGTCAATAGCACACGCAAGTCTGAGATGCAGGACGTCCTTGCCTCTTTCGCTGGGAATAAAGGACTGCTTTCTGTGTTACAGAAGTTACTCTCGCTTCCTCCTATGCATTACACTGGGCAGCAAAGAAAAGTGCTAAATGCAAGTTTTCTGTTATTGCGACATGCCCTTGCCCAACTGAAAATAACCTTTGCCCGCACTGCAACGTGCGATTTTATAGAATTAATGTTGTCTGCACAGCAGGCATTGTCAGAGGACGCGAACAACATTGCGCTCTCTCTGGGGACAAGCATCCAGCACCTTTTGGTGGATGAGATGCAGGACACCTCGGTGACCCAGTTCCAACTACTGCGTCTTTTGGTGCAGAGCTGGGACGGACACAGCCAGACGGTCTTTCTAGTTGGGGACCCGAAGCAATCCATCTATCGTTTCCGTCAGGCAGAGGTTGCACTGTTTGCGTACGCACGCGAATTCGGCCTAGGCGGCGTCAATCTATTGCCGCTATACCTGACCAACAATTTCCGCTCACAGCAAAGCCTGGTAACAACCACAAACCAATATTTCCAGAAAGTTTTTTCTCAGTCAGACGATGTCGACCATGTCCCTTTTTCCCCCTCCATGTCTGCCAACATAGAAGCCCCAGTTGAACGCGTATACTGGCACCCATACGTTTATACGAGGCGCAGAAGGAAGAGTAAGGGCGGCGTGGAACTCGCACAGAGTAGGACGGCACCGGAAGTCATTGAGGCGCAAGACCTATGTGATGTGGTGGAGCGCCAACGCAAAGATGACCAAATGAGTGGGACGGCCACGCAGATCGCTGTCCTGGTAAGTAATAAACGCCACGCTTGGCCCATACTCAAGGAGATGCAACGGCGCAAAATCCATTATCGCGCCGTCGAAATGGACACCCTAGCAGACCGGCAGTCCCTGCTGGATTTACTTGCCATCACACGCTGCCTGCTCCACGCTGCAGACCGCGTCGCATGGTTGGCGGTCTTGCGTGCCCCATGGTGCGGACTTACACTGGCCGACCTATACATACTATGCGGAGAAGACGACCAACAGTACCAACAGTGGACGGTACCGGAATTGCTGCGTGCGCACATCCCTAAGTTGTCAAAAGATGGTCGCCAACGTGCTGAGCGTGTCTGGAGGACGCTGGAAAAGGCGCCATCCCTGTTGCGACAGGAGCGGCTGTCCATGGTAGTGGAACGTACCTGGCACTCGCTTGGGGGCCCCGCCTGCATCTCCGGTGATGACGTGCCTGCTACAGACCAATTTTTTACCATGCTGGATGCACTGGAAGACGAAGGTGGCCCTATTACTATTCGGCGTTTGGAAGAACGCATGGGGAAACTTCACGCACCATCGACGGTAAGCGGCGAGGAAGCAGTGGAGGTGCTGACCATTCACAAGGCAAAAGGCCTGGAATGGGACGTTGTTCTACTTCCTGGCCTGCAAAGATGGCCCAAACAGGACGGCCACAAATTGTTGGTCTGGGCCGAGGAGTTACAGATAGTGCCCCCAGGCACACAGGAGACGCAATGGTATCTGGCCCCCATTAAACATGCTTCGGAGGAAAGTGAACCTATCAGTATGTGGATAGGCCAACGCATTGCAGTGCGCGAGAATGCTGAGCGGAAACGCCTGTTCTATGTGGCCTGCACGCGCGCCCGTAAGGGACTGCACCTGTTTGCCTCTGTGGCCAAAAACGAGAAGGGTGAGATACTCGCTCCCCATAGTAAGTCGTTGCTTCATGTGGCGTGGCCGTTTGCTGAGGAAATATTTGTCCGACAAGCGGAGTTAGAAGAAGCACTACCAGAGCAAAGGGAAGAGATGCTTTCCATGCCTCAGGCAACAATGGAGACTGGGACAGGCATTGTAGAAAGTATTGCAGCGGAGGCAGGAGCAGCGCCAGTAAATAGGACCCAGTTGTCCAACTTCCGTCGCCTACCATCTGGATGGTCGCCCGCCCCGCTTCCGCCGGACGTGCTGCTTCCGTCCTCTCCAGAAGAATGGGTGGGGACAAAAACAGAAGACCAGGTACATGCGTTTCAGCGTCCGCAAGGTTCCTGGAAGGCGCGTCATTTCGGTACCGTGGTCCACGCCTTGTTACCGCCGCTGGCCCAGATACTACGGGGCCACTGTTCCCAGGAGGAGACGGACAGGGCAATCCTGGGCCTTCGCCAGCCAACAATGCTGCGTCTGGTGCAGGAGGGGCACACGCAAAAAGATGCGCTGGCCACAGCAGGGCGTATTTTGCACATCCTGATGGAAGTATCGCGCGACCCGGTAGCGCAATGGATGTTGGCAGCACATCCCAATGTGGATGACGTATTGCTTGACTTTGAGGTCCCATTGACAGCGCTGGTACAGGGGACAGTCCGCTCTGTACGCATGGACCGCCTCTTTCTTGCCGGTCCCAGACCGTTGGCGGAAGGGGACGATCAACCTTGGATCATAGATTTCAAAACAGCCACGCATGGGGAAGGAAACAGGGAGCAATTTTTGGAAGAGCAAAAGAGGGAATATACCGGGCAGATGCAGCTATATGCCCAGGTGTTACGGGCCGTTAGTCCACAACGGAAGGAAATATGTCTGGGCCTGTACTATCCTTTGCTCCAGCAATTCATCTGGTGGGTGGATGGTACATAAGTGGATCACATTTCTGTTATAGAGTAAGTGGGATTCGTCTGGTATACCGGGCCATAAAAGCGGGCGGTAAGCAGGACAAGGGAAATCCATAGCATGTCAGCGAAGAACAAATGCACAATTTGCATCCAGACCGGGGCCAGCAACAAGATGTTCGCAACCCCCAGTGCGTATTGTGTGAGGAGCAAGAAGAGCACGGCCAACGCCAGTCTACGTCCCCGTTCTGGCGCACCTTTGCGTAGCGTTTGCAGCAGGAGCCAGAGGACGAAGGCCCCGGCCAAAAACGCGCTGGCGGGATGGACCCAGCGCAGGCGCAGGAGCAGGGAACTGGTGGCCGAGAAGTCCTGTTGCAGGGAACCAGCCAACGAAGTAGCAGGGTACAACGTATCGCCCAGGGCCGCCAGGGAGCCGCTGACGCCTACGAGCACCATTGCGCCCAGGGCCAGGGCGGGAAAAAGCAAGGCGCCACGCCGCAAGGTGGTCCCGCGCGGGTATGGTCTGCTGAGGAACTCCGCAGTCAGAGTCAGGGCCGCAAGCAGAAGCATGGTGTTGGCAAAATGGATGGAAAGATAAACGCCACGTGCAGCGGACTGGTCCTGTGCCACCAAGCGCAGCAACACCAGCAATGCGCCCAGCAGTGCTTCATTCAGCACGAGGACCATGGAGGCCACAGCGGCCCAGCGGGCAAAGGCCCGGCGTTGGGTCGCCAGCCACGTCCACCCCAATAGCACCAGCACAAAAACCAGGATTGCGCCACTCATCAGGCGATGGGTGAACTCGATGATGGTGTGCAATTGCGGCGCTTGCGGGACCACCACGCCATTGCAAAGCGGCCAGTGGTCGCCGCACCCTGCGCCGGAGCCGGTGGCGCGCACCACCCCACCCCACAGCACAACCAGCACGCTGTAGGCAAGCACAAACCATGCATAGCGCCGCAGGCCTGGGCGGGTATACGGCGTCTCATTGGCCATACTGCGGGCCTTCGTCCCGTTTGCCTTTTGGATGGTCATTGCGCGGTCAGCCTTCCTTGCGTGAGAGGCCCGTGCCTTGGATGGCCGGACCTTTGGTTTCATTCGATGGCCGTGCGGAGCAATTGCCCCTAGTCCGTCGCCAGTTCCTTGGAGCGTTCCGTGGCGCGCATCACGGCCTTGATGAGCGTGACGCGCAGGCCGCCCTCTTCCAGTTCCAGGATGCCGTCCACCGTGCAGCCTGCGGGAGTGGTGACGGCGTCTTTCAACAGCGCGGGATGGTAGCCCGTTTCCAGCACCATGCGCGCGGCCCCGTAAGTGGTTTGCGCCGCCAGCAGCGTGGCGATGTCGCGCGGCAGGCCGACCTTGACGCCCGCCTCGGCCAGCGATTCCAGGATGATATAGATGAATGCCGGGCCGCTGGCGGAAAGCCCGGTCACCGCGTCCATGTGCTTTTCATCCACCACCACGGTACGCCCGACCGATTCAAAGACGCGCGCGGCCAGCGCCATTTGTCCGTCAGTGACAAAGCGCCCACGGCACAACGCGGCAATGCCTGCGCCCAGCATGGAGGGAGTATTGGGCATGGCGCGGATGACGGCGATCTCTGTCCCCGCGGCCTCTTCAATGGCGCGTGTCTTCACCGAGGCCGCAAAGGACAAGAGCAGCTTGCCGGGGCGCAGCGCAGGCCGGATTTCCTGCACCAACTCCACAATATTGCGGGGCTTCACGCCCAGGAGGACCAGATCACTGGCTTTTGCGGCGGCAACGTTGTCCGTGGTCACCTCCACGCCATACTGCGCTGCCAGCGCGACCGCGCGGTCCGCGTGCTGCACAGTCGCGTGGATATTTTCCGGCGCAAAAAGCTGGTTTTTCAGGAACGCTTGCAGCAAAATGCCGCCCATTTTCCCCGCGCCCAGCACGGCCACCGTGGTTTGAGGACAAGCAGCGTTCGAGGTCTCTTCAATTTCTGTCAAAGGTCACTCCCTTTTTCGGTATGTTTGAAAGTATAAATTCTATTGCGCCGTAGTGCTGATGGCCGCCCCATGGGGGGATGCCATCAACAATGGCAGCGGCACCTCCGCCGTTTGTGCGTGCTGGTGGCCCTGCGCCGTCAGTGCGATTTTCTTTTGTGCAGCGGTCCATTTTTCTACGCGGTCCTGCAACACGTCCAGCGGCAACGCGCCCGCGCCGAGCACCTCATCGTGGAAGGCCCGTATGTCAAAGCTGCTGCCGAGTTGTCCCTTTGCCTCTTCGCGCAGCTTCAGGATTTCCAACTGGCCCACCTTGTAGGCCAGCGCCTGACCGGGCCATGCGATGTAGCGGTCGACCTCTTCCTGTATCGTAATGTCGTCCATCGCCGTGTGGTCGCGGAAATACTGCACCATCTGGTCACGTGTCCAGTGTTGCGAGTGGACGCCGGTGTCCACCACCAGGCGCACGGCGCGCCACATCTCATTTTCCAGGCGTCCATATTCGCTGTATGGGTCGGTGTAGAAGCCGGCCTCTTTGCCAAGCTGCTCGCTGTAAAGCGCCCAGCCTTCCACAAACGCCGTGTAGCCTTCAAAGCGGCGAAACTCCGGTAGACCGGTCATCTCCTGTGCCAGCGAGATCTGCAAGTGGTGACCAGGAACGCCCTCGTGATAGGCAATGGCCTCCACCTGCGTCAGCAGGCGTTTTTGCGCGTCCACCGTGTTCACGCGTATCCATCCCGGACGCGAACCATCCGGCGTGCCCGGTTGATAATCCGCAGGCACCTGGTCGGATGCGCCTGTTGCGGTCATGCGCACCACCACCAGCTTGGCCTTGGGCAGCTTGCCAAACATCAGCGGCAGCTTGGCCTGCATTTGTGTGACGTAATGCTGGTAGAGTCCCATCAGTTGCTGGCCAGATTGCGCATGCTCCCTGGGATTGTTTACCAACGCAGCATGGAAGCCCTGCAGGTCCGGGTAGCCGAGAGAATGCACCAGGGCCTGCAATTGCGGCCCAATCTCCGCCACTTGTTGCAGGCCAAGTTGGTGCACCTGCGCTGGCGTCAGGTCTGTGGTGGTGTAATGGCGCACATAATATGCATAACAGGCGTCGCCGCCGGGAGTGGCCCACAGCCCTGGATCGTTGCGCGCTGCCGGAACATAAATCGCCGCCAGGAACTTGGCGAAGTGTGCATACGATGGCAGCACCTTGCTGCGGATGGCCGTCAATACGGCGTCGCGGATTTCCGCCTGCTGCGCTGCGGGAATGCTGGCAGGGAAGTGTTGCAGCGGGCGCGCAAAGGGCGTGTCCTCCGGTTTCTCTGCGGCCATGGCATTTACCTGCGCCAGCACTTTTTCCATCAAATACTTCGGTTGTGTGTTGTGCTGCTCCACGCCCAGCTCCATGTTGTAGCTGACCTGATAGAAGGCGTGCGGGACCGCATCCAGCCGGGCGATGTAGTGGTCGTAGTCGTCGGCATTTTTGAAAGGCAGCATCTCCACCAGCGCAGGCAGGTCCACCTGGATGCCACTGAACTGGTTGACCGGCGTTTGCCAGGGCTTGCAGGGTGCTTCTTCCTGTTGGTCCACCAGATCGTGTATCAGCAGACGCTTGCTCAATCGCTCTTCTTCCGGCATTCCGGTGGTGTCAATGGCCCCCAACCGCTGGATGAAACGGAAGCCGCGCGCAAGCTGGTCATTATAGGCCTGTACGGAGTAGTCGGTGAGCTGGTCGTCATAGCGAGGGTCGCCAATGGTGGATGCGAACTCCGGTGCGTGCTTCAAATAATCCTGCCAATAATCGTGGAAGATTTCGTTCAGGTCGCGGACACGGTCGGCCACCGGGGCCAGCGGCGTGGAAGGCAGGGACTGCGCAGAGGGCGTGGCAGGCGTGGACTGTGTAGCCAGCGCGGCTGGCGTGGACTGTGTGCTTGACGCGGTTGGCGCTGGCGCCTGTTGCGCCACGGCGCAACGCGAGACAAGCACGAGCGAGAGTGCTGACAGAAGCAAACGACTGGCGATGCAGCCACGAATGGAGGACAGTAAGTGCATGACACAAGTCTAATGGCAGCGGGCCATGCGCACACAAGGAAAACCCTCCGGCAGCGCCTACGCGGTGGTCTTGGAGCAGGACCCGTCAAAGGCGCGCACCAATTCCTGCACGATGGTCGGAGGGGTTGAGGTCCCAATGGCCGAGCGCGGCACCCTGTAGACCAGCTTGCCATCGCGCAGCAGGTCCACGCAGGGAGAGGGAAGGCGTCAGGGGAGGAATTTTTCCAGCGGACAACCGCGGCACTGGGCCGTGCTGCCGCAATGGCGCTTGCCAACTTCGACAATCAGCGCATGGAACTCCTTGGCGTCATCCACTACTGTCCCATGCACGCGCTGCCCCAGCATGGCGTTTGCCAGCGCGCGCAGCTTTTCATCCAAGGCCCGGGCGCCCGGCGGATGGGGGAGCTGTTGGGAGGGCAGTCCATGGCGAGCCAAGACGCGCCGCAGATATTCATCGACAACAATGGCTGGATGGTCCATGGCGTAGAGCAGGATGGCGTCGGCTGTCTCTGGCCCCACGCTGGGCAGGGAAAGGAGTTGACTGCGCAGGGTGCTGGGGGCCTGCTGGCGCATCCGGTCAAAGGAGCCGTCGTATTGCTCGTCCAGGAAGCGTACGAAGGCGCGGATGGAAGCGGCCTTGCGCTGCACGAAGCCAGAGGGACGCAGCAACTCCCGCAGCGCAGCTTCGGGTGTATTGCGGATGCCGTCAATGTGCAACACCCCTGCTGCGCGCAGGTTGTCAAGCGACCGCTCAACGCTGCGCCAGGAGGTGGCCTGCGTCAGGTAGGCCCCCAGGACCATTTCAAAGCGGGTAGCCGCTGGCCACCAATGCTGGGGGCCATAGGCCGCGTAGAGCGCGGCATACATGGCGTGGAGGCGCTTGGCGGCAAGCTGCATGGAAGGCGTCCTGCCGGGCGTTGCGTGCTTCCTGTCATTGCGTTTTTGCTTTTGGGGCCTTGCTTGCATCGGTAGGTCTGCGCTCTTCCGGCTTTTGCTTCCGCCTGCTGGAATGTATTCTATGGCCCATGAAGACGCATACGGAATATCTTTTCTTTCAGACAAAACAACATAGGGAGATGGTCCACATCACGCCGCAATTGGAGCAGATTGTCACGCGCAGCGGCATCCAGGACGGCCTCTGTTTCGTTTCCGCCATGCACATCACAGCGGCGATTTACGTCAATGATCTGGAAGATGGATTGATTGAGGACATTGGCGAGTGGCTGGAAAAACTGGCCCCGGCGCGGGCCGACTACAAACACCACCGGACGGGGGAAGACAACGGGGACGCCCACTTGAAGTCGCTGCTACTGCACCAGGAAGTGATCTTGCCAATCACACGGGGCGCGCTCGATCTGGGGCCTTGGCAGCGTGTTTTTTATGCTGAGTTCGATGGCCAGCGCAGGAAGCGCGTCATTGTGAAGTTGATGGGGACGGTGTAGCGGGGGCAGATTTTCCTGCCTTGGGGCCGTGCCCTTGCGTCTGCGCCTGGAGCGCGTAGAGGGTGCCCAGCAATTGCTGTTTTGCGTCAACAGAGACAGGGCCATTTTGCAGGACCGGGGAGGCCGCTGCCAGGGGAGGTCCCCTCCACGGGACGGCTTTCCCTCCAGGCCCTTGCGCAGCGCCTCCTCCCATTGCGGATGGGGACAAGTTGACGGGCCGGGTGTTGCCTGCTGCCGGACGACCAGGTGCCCCTTCCAACGACCTTCCCGCCTGGTAATCCATGTGCAGTTCGGGGTGATGGTCCCTGTGCGGCAATACGATGATGTCCACGCGCCGGTTGCGGTTGCGCCCCTCCGCCGTGGCATTGCTTGCCACGGGGTGGAACTCCGCATAGCCTGCTGCCGACAGGTGCGCGGGGACAACGTGGCAGTCCTCAATAAAAAGCTGGGTCAGCTCTGTTGCGCGGGCCGTGGACAGCTCCCAGTTCGATGGGAACTTGCTGTCGTGGATGGGCACATTGTCGGTGTGCCCTTCAATACGGATATCGTAAGAGGTGGTGGCCAGCGCTCTGCCAATGGCATGTAAGGTATGCAGGGAATCGGGTATGGGAGTGGCCGATGCGCTCTCAAAGAAACCCGCAGCCCGCAGGGAAATGATCAATCCATCGCGTCCCACCTGTACTGTGACCGTTTTATGGGCGATCTCATCGGACAGCAGATTGTCCAGGTGTGTCTTCATCTTGTTCAGGTCGGCCATGTCTTTGGGGGAGACATCCAGGTCGTCGCCCATCATCACCGTGGCCGTGTTAGGTGCGCCGGAGATGTTGGCCAGGTTGGGCGAGGAGCTTACCGCCGGGAAAATGCCCATGTTCTGGAAGGCGGACTGGATGGAATACTCCACCTGTTCGACCTTTTTTTTGTCCGCCTGCGAAGTGGAAAACAGCACGACAAAAAATGCAAAGAGAAGAGTGATGAAGTCTGCATAGGAGACCAGCCATCGTTCATGGCTGACGTGGCCTGCCTGTTTCTTATGTTTCATGCCTTCACCGGTTTCGCAGTTTTTGCTGTTTTTTCTATTGCGGGTTTCTTTGCCGTTTCACTTTCCGGCTGTTGTTCCGCCAGGAAGGTCTTCAGCTTCAACTCCACCATGCGCGGGTTCATGCCTTCCATGATGGCGATGACGCCTTCCAGCATCATTTCTTTTTGGCGCTGCACTTCGCGGTAGCGTATCCTTAATTTCCCCGATGCAGGAAGGAAAAATATATTGGCGGAGCCGACCCCATAGATGGTGGCCACAAAGGCCACGGCAATGCCGCGCCCCACTTCGTTGATGTCGGCCAGGTGCTGCATCACCTGGATCAGGCCCAGGACCGCGCCGATGATGCCGATGGTCGGGGAAAAGCCCCCGGCAGACTCGAAGACCTGCGGGATGCGATCGTCCACGTCCCCCTGGTTGTCCAACTCCAACTGCATGATCTTGCGTAGTTCAGATGGCTCCGTGCCATCCACGGCCAGCATCAGGGCCTCTTTCAAAAATGGGTCATCGACTGTGTCCAGGTCCCGGTCCAGGGAGACGATGCCGCTGCGCCGGGCCTTGTTGGCGAAGCCGACAAGCTGGGTTACCAACGCACCGCCGTCCGGCTCCTTGCCAAAGAAGACGCGGGCCAATTGCTTGACGGCGCTGAGCACGGTCTGCAAAGGGAACTGCAACATGACCGCGCCGATGGTGCCTCCGAATACGATCATGGCCGCAGTTGGCTGCAGGATTTGGCGCATGCTGCCGCCTTCCAGCACCAGGCCGAGAAGGATGCCGCCTAGCGCCAGGACTACCCCGCCAAAACTGCTCTTGTCCATGGTTTGCTCCGGTCTGTTCTGCGTAAAAGGATAAGGGTGGACATCTTAATCGCTGTCTCGCCGACGTCGTCGCCAGCTTTTATCGGCATCGGGGTCGGCCACAAATCTTGCGCGGACAGATTCGACGGCCGTGCTGGCCACCTTGGCGTTGAGGGCCGTCTCCCGGGTCGAAAGGCCCTCTTCCACTGCATTGGAATGGGGGAAGGCCGTCCGCAACAGCCCGGCGCGATATTCAATGACACGGGCAATCACTTCCGCACAAGTTTCGGAAACAACGATTTTTTCCCCTGTCACCAACGTGATGACTGTGTCTGGATTGGCCTCGGCGTAACGGACCAAGTCGCTGTTCAGCACCATTCCTTCGCCATTCAAACGCGTGAGTTGGATCATTTTTCCCTGTCCTTGCCTGGGCAACCCAGTCCTATCTTCCCTATCGGCGGAGGGCGGGGAAAAGTTCATATCAATTAAGGAGGGAAAGCAGAAAAAGCGGCCGTTCCTGCATGACGAAAGTAATGCGGTACAGGACGGTATTTTTTGCAAGGGACAAAAAAAACCACTTTGGCATGTAAAGTGCCCGTGGGCCGCGTCGATAAAGCTGGTGAGTGCGAGGTCCCTAACCGGGAGGCAAGTTCCACCGCTTCTCTGCAACCCAGCAGACAGGCCCTAGGACACCCGAGGACAGGGGCCCCGCCAACCACAACTCTATTGAAACGGAGCGTACTTATATGTCCTTAGGTGTCTTGAACAACATCGCTGCAATCTATGCAGAGAACAACCTGAACCAGACCAACGCCAGCCTGCAGAACGTGCTGACCCAGTTGTCGTCTGGCTCGCGCATCAACTCCGGCGCGGACGATGCCGCTGGCCTTTCCCTGGCCAACAGTCTTGGCGCCAACGCCGCCGCCCTCACGCAATCTGCTACGAATGCCAGCAGTGGCGTTGGTCTGCTGCAAGTGGCGGATGGCGCCCTCTCGCAGGTCACCAACCTGCTCAACCGTGCCATTACATTGGCCACCGAGGCCTCCAACGGCACGCTGAATACCTCACAGGATGCAGCCGCCAACCAGGAATATCAGTCCATCCTGACCGAGATCAACAATATCGGTTCGACCACCACCTACAATGACAACGCCGTGTTTGGCTCGAATACGGCCATCTTTACCGGGGACGCCTCCATAATCGGGTCCAGCACGGACACGCTGAGCATCAAATCATTGAGTTCCTCAAGCGTCGGCGACGTAGGCGGTACGATTTCGCAGGCGTCCGTACAAGGCAGCACCGACGTTTATACGGCCACTGCTGCAACGGACACATGGACCGGGACACTGAGCCTCAATGGTTCCAACGTGGTCCTTAATTCTGCTGGTGAGACACAAGCGCAAATTGCCGCCTCCATCAATGGTGCCAACATTAGTGGAATTTCGGCTTCAGTGAATACCGCTGGGACCGTCCTGACGATCAATGACACTGCGAGTACGACGGCGCCCACAGTGGCAACCCTGACTCTTAAGACCGGAACATCAGGGGACACCAATACCGGAGTGGCCACTAACAACGTCACGATCCTGGAGAACGGTATCCAGTATACAGAAGGGACTGGTGCAAACCTGAGCACCACCGATCTCAGCAGTTCCGCGAACGCGCAAACTGCCCTGACGGCCGTCAACAGCGCCATTACTGATGTTGCCGCCCAACGTGGTTACCTTGGTTCGCAGATCAACACGCTGAATGCGGAGTCCAATGTTGAAAGCACGCAGGAGACCAACGTGGTCTCGGCGCAGAACAACATCATGGCCACGGACTACGGTCAAGCGACCTCCGAATTGTCCAAGTACCAGATACTGAGCCAGACCGGCATCAGCGCCCTGGCCCAGGCCAACACCGTGCAGCAGGAGGTCCTCAAGCTGCTGCAATAGTCCCCGATGGACCCTGTGCAGGGGGTGCGCATGGCGCACCTTCTGCACATTTTTTGATGGTTTTGTTTTTCTGAGTGCTTTTTGATTTTTCTGGTGCTAGTTGGCATGGCAGTTGCCTTGCATGGTACAGAGACGCCAGGCGCGCGTTCTGCAGAAGGGTGTAGGGCAAAGGCAATCTTCTTACAGGGGCCGGTAGACAGGAGTCAGTAGGATGGCATCCCCAGTTGGAATCAGCTTCGGGTCGCCCACCAGCGGACAAGGCTTCAATGTCCAGCAGACGGTGACGCAGATCATGGCCGCGATGCAGGCCACGGAGACGCCGTGGAAGAACCAATTGACGCAATTGCAGGGCGAAGACACGGCATATACGACGCTGGGCACAGACCTATCGAACCTGACTACCAGCATGCAGGCCCTGACAAATTTCCAGGGCGTCCTTGCCTCCATGCAGGGGTCTAGTTCCAATACCAATGTTCTGCAACTGCTTTCCGCCAGCAATACGGCCTTGGCGGGCAGCCATACCGTCGTGGTCAATACCTTGGCGCAGACGAACTCGTATTACTCGGAAGATTTCGCCAATTCCAATGACCTAATCAATGGCACGCTGTCCATCAGCGTGAATGGCGGCACAGCGGTGGACATCCCGACCGATGCGGGCGGAGACACGATTGCCCAATTCGCCGCCGACATCAACAACGCCAATGCAGGCGTGACGGCCAACATCATCACGGACGCCGGGGGCCAGCGTTTGTCGCTGGTCAGCAACACCAGTGGTACGGCAGGGAATTTTACGATCACCTCGACGCTCGCCGACGCCACCAATTCCTCCAACACCATCAGCTTTACCCAGGCGCAGCCGGGGTCCAACGCCACCTTTACTGTGGACGGCATTGCCGAGACCAGTTCCTCCAATACCGTCACGAACGCCATTCCCGGCGTCAGCTTCCAGTTGTTGTCCGCTGCGCCCAGCAGCCCGGTGCAGGTGGAGATCACCAATGACAACAGCGCCGTGGAGTCGGCGGTGAACAGTTTTGTGACGGCCTACAACCAGGCCATGACAGACCTGAATGCCCAGGAGCAGAACAACAGCTCTGGCACGGCGGAGCCTTTGTTTGGCAGCCCGACCGTGGCCCTGTTGCAGGAGCAACTCGGCGAGGCCATGACCTTTATGACCTCCGCGGGACTAACGGCCACCGGCAGCCAAAGCGCTGGATGGACCTTGCAGGCCCCTTCCGCGAACGACACCTATACCGTGGCGGCTGGCGCTTTTGGCACGGGGAGCGGAGGGACAGGCAGCAGCGCGGCCATTACAACGCCATCGACTCTGGCGCAAATTGCCGCGGACCTCAATGCTGCGGGGACCGGCTATTCGGCCACGATCGATAACACGGGCACCATTCTGACGGTCACTCCGGCGTCCTCGTCCCCGGCCACGCTGGCGGCGACGGCCCCCACGCTGGCTTCCGGCGGCAGCGGCAGCATCACCTCACTGACGCAGTTGGGCATCTCGGTCAACAACGATGGCACGCTCACCCTGGACACCAGCACGCTGGACAGTGTGCTGAACAGCAACTATCAGGACGTGGTCAGCTTTTTTGAACCCAGCGCCACCTTTACCTCGTTTGGCGGGAATTTCACCAACGTACTGAACAACCTGGGCAACAGCGCGCCAGGCGGCGCCATTTACTTGGCGTTGCAGTCTGACCAGCAGATTGAATCGTCGTTGAACACCAACATCACCAACGAAAACGCGCTCATTACCCAGCAGACGCAGACGCTGACCACAGAGCTGAACCAGGCCAACTACACGCTGACGGAGATCCCACAGCAATTGCAGTACGTGAATGAACTTTACAGCGCAATTTCTGGCTACAACGTAAATCCCGGTGGCGGATGAGACACGGGGCCAGCTTGGAAGATTGAAAACCGAGGGGTCCTTAAGGGCGGGAAACCGGAGTGCAACCGGGGCAGAAAACAGAAGGGCAACAGGTCGGGGGACCGAAGGGGCAAAGAATGGATTATCAACAGCAGGCGTTTGCGGTAAAGAACAGTGTCGAACTTGTCGTGGCCCTCTACGATGGCATGGTGCGTTTCCTGCACAAGGCCGAGGCGTGTGTCCGCTCCGGGGACGCGGAGGGCCGCCGCCAGAACATCAAGCGCGTGCTGGACATTCTCACGTATCTGCAAGGCCGTCTCCGTACCGATGTGGGCGGCCAGTCGGCGAAGACGCTGGGCGAGTTTTATGCCGCGATGTACTCGCAATGCGTGCTGGCCTCGCGCGACAGTTCCGTGGCGTTGCTGGAGGAGACCATCCGCAATGTGCGCAATGTGCGCGATGCTTGGCACACGGTGGCCACCAGTGGACCGGCGCAGGGCATGGTGCCGCGTGACCTCCAGACGCGCGAGGAGCGGACACAATCGGTCGCCGCATCCAGCGCGGCCCGCGGTCTGTCCGGTGCAATGGCCGCCGTCCCCGATGAGCAACCAGCCTCCCATCGCTGGTCGGCATAGTCAACACAAGGCCCCGCTTCCATCCGGGGCCTTTTTGTCCTTGCAATGGTTTTTCGTTGGAGTTACGCGGTGTTTCTTTGAAAATACGGCGCTGCACGCACTAGCGCGCAGACCGTCCCGTGCCATCCCCAATTTCCCCCTGCCGCGCCGTCTTTCCGTTTAGCAGAAAGCTGCACAATCCAAGTGTGTCCGTGCGGTAGACGCGCACGTGCGCCGCGGCCAGCGCGTCCAGCACCGGTACGCGAGGAAAGCCGAAGGGATTGTGCCGTCCATCGGAGATGACGGCATACTGCGGCGCGACCGCCTGTAAAAAGACGGGAATGGTGGAGGTGCTGCTGCCGTGATGGCCCACCTTCAGCAGCGTGGTTGCGGGCAGGCCATTGGCCACCATGGCCCTTTCGCTGGGCGCTTCGGCGTCGCCTTCCAGCAGCACGGAAGTTTCCCCGTAGGCGATGCGCAACACCATGGTGTCGTCATTGGAGGGCTGTTCGCCCGGTTCATACCCTGCGGCAGGGGCCAGGACGCGCACCTCGGTTGCCCCAAAGGGGAATTGCTGGCCCGCGTGCCAGCTTTGGACCTGGATGTTTTCGGCCTTGGCCTCGGCCAGCAAAGCGCGATAGGTGGGCACCAGTGGATTGTTGCCCACCCACAAGGCCTTGGGCCGAAAGTTGTCCAGCACGGCGGGCATTCCGCCCATGTGGTCACTGTGCGCGTGTGTCAACGCCACGTCATCCAAATGGCGGATGTGGCGCGACCATAGATATTGCGAGACCACCTCCTCGCCAATGTCAAAGTTGTTGTCGGTGTTGCTGTCCGTGCTGCTGCCGGCCCGGTCGTCCGCCCCAATGGGGCCGCCGGCATCCACCAGTAGGGTGTGCCCGTCGGGAGTGACCACCAGAATCGAATCGCCCTGGCCCACGTCAATCGCAGTCACCTCCAACACGCCGGGACGCAGCTCTGGCCGCTGCGGGAGCACGACGCAAATGCTACCGGCGAGGACGATGGCCAACGCCGCAAACTTCCAGCGCAGCTTGCCCCGCACCATCCAAAGCGCCAGTGTCCATGCGGCCAGAAAACAGACAATGCTCCATGCAGGAGGGCCGGGGATGCGGAAGCTGGAAAGGGCAGAGGCACTGAAGCTGCCCACCAGGGCGGTGATGCCGTGCAGCAACAGGGCCGTCAGCGACGCCAGCGGAAGGGCCAGCATGGGCTGGATGCAGCCCAGCAGGAATGTGAGCAGGGCCAGCGGCAGCATGAATCCCAGCAGCGGCAGGCCGAGCATGTTTGCGGGTAGCGCGTACAGCGTGATGCGGTGGAAGTAAATGGCCATGGGCAACATCATGGCCATCTCGACAATGAAGGAGACCAGCAGCGCTTCCATTGCGCGCAGCGTCCAGCGCGACAGGGAAACCGGAAGGCGCACGGCCCACCGCCTGCCTGCAAGGGGCCGCAGATGTTCGCTCCATAGCCGTAGGGAAACACGCATTTGGGTCACGTGCTGCGGCAGGTGCGGGTCCAGCGATGGCAGATTGACGGTCCGCAGGCCGCGCAAGTACGGGCCCATGGTGGCCTCGATGAGCGGCGCGGCCACTCCGGCAATGGGCAGGACGGCCAGAAATGTCATCTGAAAGCTGGCGTTAAAGAGGGCCGCAGGGTCCCGCACCAGAACCCCCAGGGCGGCGATGGCAACGGCATTCAGCGCGGCGCGTTCGCGGTAGAAGATGCGGCAGACAAGATACACTCCGCTGAGCCAAAGCGCGCGCTGCACCGGTGGCGCAAAGCCGGTAAGAAAGGCATAGGGCACGGCGGCGGAAAGCGCCACGACAGTCGCGGTGGCCACGCCCAGTCCTGTTTTGCGGGCCAACCAGAAAAAGAGGGCAATCACAATGGTGATATGCAGGCCAGAGACGACCAGCAGATGGAAAGACCCGGTGCGTTCAAAGGAAGTGCGCAGCGTGTGGCGCAAATGACTGCGGTCGCCAAAGAGCATGGCGCGCAGAAGGTCGCTGTCTTTTTGCTGGAAGCGCAACCATGCGGGCAGCCACGTCTGCGATGCGCCCAGCGTGGTGATACGTTCCAGCCGCGTGCCTGCCCAGGACTGCGCAGCCGTGGCCAGGCAGGCAAGGGACGGTCCGTCTGCCGCAGGCAAGACCGTGATGGCGGCTGCGTCCGCGCTGCCCAGGACATTGATGCCATGCTGTCGCAGATAGGCCGGGTAGTCCCACGCGCCAGGATCGAGGTAGCGGTCGGGAACGGCCATGCGGGTGGTCACGCGGACGCGCACGCCGCAAGAGAAAACCGGCAGCGCTTCTCCGGGCCTTGCGTATACGGAAAGGCGCAGTCCGCCGTGGACCGAGACCTGCCAGTCGTGTTCGCTGTCCAGGTCTTCGGCGGACTGGAGGGCCAGATCGACCTGTTCGGTCTGCTCAGCCTGCTTGGTCCGCTCTGTTTGCGGTGTGGTGGCGGGCCGTCCATAGCGCGCCACGGCCTTTTCTGGATGCACGGCCACGACCGTGCCAGTCACTTCCCGTTGCAGGCGGTCCGCCAGGTGCAGCAGTGCTGGGGATGCTGCGTGTTCTGGGGCCACGGCAGCGCTGAATTGTCCCACCGCGGTCCAGAGGAGCAGCAGCGGCAGGAACAGTGTGCGTTCTGCGTAACGCAAAGCGGCCAAAACAAGCAGCGCTCCAAGCAAGGCCGCAAGCAGCGTGAACAGGGGCGGATGCCACACCCATCGCGCATCCAATACGCCCAGCGCAAAACCTGCGGCGGCCAGCAACATGGGGGCGGCAGAAAAGTTGAGGGGACCGCTCTGCGCATGGCGCCGCGTTCCCCGCAGCGGCGCAGGGCGGTAGCTGCGCGTGGTCCGCAGGTCTTCCGACATCGCCGTGGGGGGGGCAGGAATGTCCATGACAAGCGATCGGCGCCTGGACCGCTGTTCTATCGCACCAGCACGGCGACCGTTTCCTGGTGATACGTTTGCGGAAACATCTCCACCATGTGCAGGCGATCGAGGCGATGGCCGGATTCTATCAGTGATTTCAGGTCACGCGATAGCGTGGCCGGGTCGCAGGAGACATAGACGATGCGCTGTGGACGGCAACGCGCCAGCAGAAGCGTGGTCTCTGCGCCCAGGCCCGCGCGCGGCGGGTCCACCACGACCAGGTCCGGGGAGACGGCACGTTGGTCGAGTGCGCGACGGAGAAAATCGGCTGTGGTGCTGGGGGCGATGGTTGCTGGCAGACCATCAAGATTGTGCCGCAGGTCCCGGATGGATGCAGGCGACGCTTCCACGGCGGTAACGTGCGCGAAATTTTCCGCCAGCACGCGCGCAAAAAGGCCAACGCCCGCGTAGAGGTCCCATGCCTGTCGGCCATGCAGACCATCGCAGACCAGCGCGACAAAATCGTCCAGCAGCAGGCGGTTGGTCTGGAAAAAAGAAGCGATGCTGACCTGGTACGTGCGTGTGCCCACGCGATATGCCAGTTCCTGCGTTTTCCAGCGGAGCAGGGCCTGCGCTTCCGGCGCGGCCTTGCGGTCTGCATTGCGCAAGAAGAGTGCGGCCCCGGCCAGTTCTGGCGTTTGCATTTGCAGGGCCGGGAAGAACGCACCGCAGGACGCAAGCAATTGCCGGTCCGATTGCGCAGCAAAGGCGCGCAGCAGGACGGAGGATGCGTCATGGTTGCAGAAGAATTCCATCTCCGTGACGCCATCGGGGACGGCGTTTGCCGCGCCCATGGTGCGCAGCGACTGCAGGCACCGTTCCAGCACCGGGGCGACGATGGGACACTGTTCCAATGGGACGATTGCGTGCGTTTTCTGTCCGCGTTGTCCGGTGCGGAAATCCGGGCGTGTTTGCACATGCAGGCGCATGCGGTTGCGATAGTGCAGCGGCCCCGCCTGCAGGATGGAAATTCCTGGGAGGTGCTTCACCCCTGCGCGCTCCAGCGTCTCCTGCAGCACCTCACGTTTGATTTCCACTTGGGCGGCAGCCGTGGCATGTTGCAGATGGCAACCTCCGCAGCGCATAAAATGCGGGCAGACCGGCGCTGTGCGCAAAGGCGATGCTTCCTCCACGTGCAGCAAATTCCCGATGGCATGGCCGCGCGTTTCCTCGCGCAAATCGGCAGTGACCTGTTCGCCGGGGAGCGTGAAAGGGACAAAGATGCGTTTGCCTGCCCGTGCGCCTTCTGCCGCTGGAATGCGCGCCAGGCCCAGTCCCCCGTAGACGACCTTTTCCATGGTGAGCTTCATTGCTGGGCCATATAAAAGAGGCTGAGACGCGGCAGGCGCAGGCCCTCAAACAACTGGCGGCGCAGGAACTGCTGCTCAATCTGCCGTATCTGCGCCACTTGCAGGCGGCTGCGATACGGCGCCAGTTCGCGCGCAGATTGTTCGCGCAAGGCGACCAGGTCCTTTTCTGGCGTGGCGGCAAAGACCGCGGCAAAAAGTTTGTCTTCCAGCACCAGGAGCGTTTGCTCCAGCGCTTCCAGTGTGCGACTGTCCGGGGCCGCATCTTTTTTTGCGAAGAACCCTTGCGCCAGCGTATGCACGCGCGTGGAGATTTCCTTTACCGTGGACGCAATCGCTTCCGGTACCGGTACTGTGCGCAATTGGGCCGCCGCTGCCTGCAAATGCTGCGCCACACGCTCGGCGCTAAAGCCGCTTTCTTCCCTTGCCGCCGGGGCCGGACTGTGTGCGCCAACTGAGGCCCCATGCATCTCTTCCACGGCACGCAGCACCTCTTGCGCGCAGTAGGCAAGCCCGTTGATCTTGCGCGTGCGCGCCCGCCCTTTGCGCGCGTCATATTTGTCAAAGGTGGCGTCAATACCGCGCAGCACCGCTTCCAGCGGCAGCCCGGCCTCCTGCCAGGTGGCGACGAGCGCCCAATCCAGCGTGGAAAGCAAAAGCAGCGAACCGCGACGGCGCTGGAAGTGTTCTTCGATCTCAGTAAAGTAATTGAAGTAGTTCTGCAAGAGTGTCCGCTTATGCTTCCTTTGCTGGATGTTCTTTGCGCGCGTGCTTGCTGGCGACCTTGTTCCGCCCATAGACCAGGAGCAGGCCCTCCAGCGTGAGCCAGTCGTCCACCGTGGTGATAAAGCGTGAGTCTTGCGCGATCTGCCGGGCCAGTCCTCCGGTGGCGACCACGCGGACCTCTTCGCCGAGTTCCTTCAGGATGCGCTCCAGGATGCCATCCACCAGCCCAAGATAGCCATAGAACAGGCCGCTTTGCAGGTTGTCAATGGTGTTGCTGCCAATCACCTTGGCCGGGCGGCGGATGTCCACGCGCATCAACCGCGCAGCATGGGAGAAGAGCGCTTCAGCAGAGATACCCAGACCGGGGGCGATGGCCCCGCCCAGGAACTCGCCCTGCGCAGAGACCACGTCAAACGTGGTGGCCGTGCCCAGGTCCACCACGATGCAAGGGCCGCCATATTTGTGGAAGGCCGCGACCGAGTTGACGATGCGGTCGGCCCCCACTTCGGATGGGTTGTCTGTGCGGATGGAGAGGCCGGTCTTGACGCCCGGCTCTACAAACAATGGCCTCTGGTTGAAATAAATCTCGCACATCTTGCGCAGCGTGGAATCCAGCGGTGGCACGACGGAGGCGATGATGATCGCATTGACGGCAGAGACCTCAATGCCGCGCAGGGAAAAAAGGTTGCGGAAAAGGACGCCGTATTCGTCCACGGTCTGCGTGCGGTGTGTGGTCAGCCGCCAGTCTGCCATGCGCTCGCCGCCCTCGTTAAAGAGGCCGAGCACGGTGTTGGAGTTGCCAATGTCAATGGCCAATAACATACGTTTTCCCTGTCCTGATGGGTCTATGGGGCCTTTGCTCCACGCACGCCGCCGGAAAGCACGGTGCGTAGGCCGTCTGCTGTACGCACCAGCAGGAAGCCGCGCGCATCCAGCCCGGCTGTAACGCCAGTGTACCCTCCAGCCTCGTCCACGCGGACCGCTTTGCCGTTTATCCATGTGGAATGGGCCGCGAGGCGTTCGCGGATGCTCTGGCTGGCCGGGGCAGTCCCGCCGGGTGCAAGCAGCGCAGCGATTTCCTCGTGCATGGCCTGTAGCAGAGCAATCAGCAGGTCCTGGTGCGGCCAGGTGCGCCCCGATTCGATGCGCAGCGAAGTTGCCAGGTCGCGCAATTCCGGCGGGAATTGTGCGTGGTCCACGTTGATGCCGATGCCGACGACGGCGTACCGCACGCGCGTGGCCTCCGCATTCATCTCTGTCAAGATGCCGCAGAACTTGCGCTGGCCCAGCAGCAGGTCATTGGGCCAGCGCAGGTCGGCGTCAAAGGCCGTGGTCTCCTTGACCGCGCGCTGCACGGCAAGGCCTGCGGCCAGGGAGAGCCAGAGCGCGTCCGCAGGGGCCATTTGCGGGCGCAACAGGATGCTGACGTAAAGACCAGCCTGGGCCTCCGAGTGCCAGGTGTGCGATGCGCGTCCTCGTCCGGCGGTCTGCTCCTCGGCCACATACACAGAGCCGTGCGGTGCGCCTTCCGCCCCCTCCTGCATGGCGCGCTGGTTGGTGGACCCGATGGTGGGGAAATAATGCAGCTTGCCTGCGAAGATGGTGCCAGCAAGCGCGTGCGTCACTGCATCGGGATCGAAGGTTGCAGTCATTGGGGGTTTGCCTGGGCCGCTGGCCCCGTGTTGTCTTAATAAATTTCCGCGGTAGTGCGCATGCTCAGGTCAACGGCCTTTACGGAGTGCGTGAGCGCGCCCACGGAGATGAAGTCCACGCCGGTCTTGGCGTATTTGTGCACCATCTCCAGCGTCATGCCGCCGGACGCCTCCAGCGTGATGTGTTCGTCCCGCTGGCGCGCCATCTTTACGGCGCGTTGCACATCGGCGGGCGTCATATTGTCCAGCAGCAGGGAGTCAGCACCACCATCCAGGGCCAGCGCCAGCTCTTCCAGCGTGCGCACTTCAATCTGGATTTTTTGCCCTGGCTTGCGCAGGGAGTGGGCGCGGGCCAACACTTTGGGGATGCCCCCACCGAGCGAAATATGGTTGTTTTTAATGAGCACGCCATCGGCCAGGTCCATGCGATGGTTGGTGCCCCCGCCGCAGGTGACCGCATATTTGTCAAACATGCGTAGTCCGGGGACGGTCTTGCGCGTGTCCAGGATGACGGCGCCTGTGCCTGCGACGGCGTCCACGTATTGCCGCGTCAGGGTGGCGATGCCGCACATGCGTTGTAGCAGGTTCAGGATGACGCGCTCACAGGCCAGGATGGTGCGCGCGTTGTGGCGGATGACGGCGACGGCCTGCCCTTTGCGCACATGCACGCCGTCAAATATCTCCGGGTGGTGGACCACCTCAAAGCGCCGCGCTGGTTTGCCAGTGTCCAGCTTGGCGAAGACCTCCAGCACGCGCGGCACCATGCCCAGGCCGGCCAGCACGCACTCCTGCTTGGCAAGGATGGTGGCTGAGGCAGGCAGGTCGGCCTCCAATGCGAGCGCGGTGGTCGCGTCGGCGGTGGCGTGGTCTTCAATCAGCGCCAGCTCCAGGATGGCCGTGGCGCGTTTGCTTTTCCAGTCCATAATATTTGCCCTTTTATGCTTTCTTACGCAGTTCTAAAGATACTGCAATGTAAATAAAGTTTGTCATTCTGAGCGAAACGAAGAATCCATAAGGTATTGGCTTCGTATTCCAAGCAAGGGTTCTCTGATTCTTTCTGCGGTCGCCTGTTGCGCAGGCGACCTCCGCCCAGAATGGCGCTCTCCTTAGAATTGAAATCCCACTCATTCGCAGTCGCATTTAAGGAAACCCTGATCAAGTTCTACTGTTGTCCCTCAGGGGCTGAATCCCACTATTATTTCAGGTACTTACGGCGGGACCAAAGTCCCGCCCCTTCAAAGCGCCAACTGTGTAGAGATTCCTTAACTCTTCCTGACGGCATCGAGCGCATCGAGCGCCGCGCGGGTCTTTCCGATGAGCACGGTAAGTTCCTCGGCGCGTGCGCGCATCCCTTCAACGACCTTGGCCGGGGCCTTGGCAAGGAAACCCTCATTTTGTAACTGTGACTGTTTCCCTGCCATTTCTTTTTCGTAATTGGCCAGGTCTTTGCTCCGCCGCTCCCGCTCGGCGGCAATGTCGATGGGTTTTTCGTAGTCTAGCGATACGTCAAAATGTGGTGTGCTTCGCACTCCTGCGCCCTCAATTCTCGCATTTTCAAAGGACACATCTGAGACCCTTGCCAGACGTTGAACAACTTGCAAGTTCTTTCGTACGACACCTTCCCCTCTTGCATCGGAGTAGAAATCCACACGAACAACTTCTTTTTCCGCGACCCCCAGGTCCTTGCGCATGGCGCGAACTTCTGTAATCACAAGCTGGAGAAGGCCCATATCATGTTCGGTCCCTTGGTCCCTGACTGCAATGTCGGAAATTGTATATTTAGCCAAAGCGATAGATTTCTGTGGGGGCCTGCCGTTATAGAACGCCTGCCAGATTTCTTCTGTGATAAATGGCATGAACGGCGAGAGAAGGCGTAACGACGCCTCAAATACTGCAAGCAGCGTGGCGAATGCCGCAGTGGTCGCCTCTATGTCCGCATTCCTACTGTAATCAAGACGAAGTTTGACAATCTCCAAATACCAATCGCAAAAATCCCCCCAAAGAAATTGGTAAATGGAATTGGCCGCATCGTCAAAACGGTATGCCCTGAGAGACCGATCAACATCGTCTGCGGTCGCTGCAAGACGGCTGGTTATCCATCGTTGCTCGATTGTTCCATCGTGCGGGTGCACATGCAGCGTGTCCGCGAGGTGTTCCAGGTCAACTGCAATCCCCGCTTCTTTGGCGCGATCGATCTGCATGAAGATGAAGCGGGCGGCGTTCCAGATTTTGTTGGCGAAGGCGCGATAGCCTTCGGTGCGGGCCTCGCTAAACGCAATGTCCGTTCCCGGGCTTGCCATCGAGGCCAGCGTGAAGCGCACGGCATCGGTGCCGTAGCGCTGGATGATGTCGATGGGGTCCAGGACGTTGCCCTTGGTCTTCGACATCTTCTGCCGGTCGGCATCGCGCACCAGCGCGTGGATGTAGACCTCGCGGAAAGGAACAGCGTCTTTCAATTCGCGCTGGCTTCCGTCGGGCATGGGGACATCCAGCATAAAGTGGCAGCCAAGCATAATCATGCGCGCCACCCAGAAGAAAAGAATGTCAAAGCCGGTGAGCAGTAGCTGCGTGGGATAGAAGGCCGCCAGGTCCGGCGTGCGGTCCGGCCAGTCGAAGACGGTGAACGGCAACAATCCCGATGAAAACCAGGTGTCCAGCACGTCCGTCTCCTGCGTGATGCGGTCGCTGCCGCAGTGTACGCAGACCGACGGCGTTTCGCGGGCCACGGTGATTTCCCCACACGTCGCACAGTGCCACGCAGGTATGCGATGGCCCCACCAGAGTTGCCGCGAAAGGCACCAGTCGTGAATGTTGTTCATCCACTCGAAGTAGGTCTTTTTGTATTGCTCCGGCGTGAAGCGGATATGGCCCTGCTCGACGGCCTCGATGGCCTTGTCAGCAAGCGGCTGGATTTTCAGGAACCACTGTGTAGACAAGCGCGGTTCGACGATGGTCTTGCAGCGGTCGCATTTGCCGACGGCGTTGGCGTGGTCCTTGACGGCGACCAGTGACCCTTGCGCCTCCAGATCGGCCAGGATGCGCTGGCGCGCCTCGTAGCGGTCGAGGCCGAGGTAAGCCCCGGCAACGGTGATGTGCGCGGTGTCGTCCAGAATGCTGATGGACGGCAGCTTGTGGCGCTGGCCAATGGCGAAGTCGTTGGGATCATGCGCGGGCGTCACCTTCACGGCCCCGGTGCCGAACTCTGGATTGGCCCAGTCGTCGGCAATGATGGGGACCTCGCGGTCCGTAAGCGGCAGGCGCAGCATTTTGCCGTGCAGGTGCGTGTAGCGCGCGTCGGTCGGATTCACGGCCACGGCCACGTCGCCGAGCATGGTCTCCGGGCGGGTGGTGGCGATGGTGATGTTGCCGCTGCCATCGGCAATGGGATAGCGAATCTCGTAGAGCTTGCCTGCTTGCTCATCGTGGACGACTTCGAGATCGGAGAGCGCGGTCTGGCAGCGCGGGCACCAGTTGACGATGTAAGCGCCACGATAGACCAGCCCTTGTTCATGCAGGCGGACAAATGCCTCGCGCACAGCGCGCGAGAGATTGTCGTCCATCGTGAAGTATTCGCGCGACCAATCGACACTGGCGCCCAGGCGCTTCATCTGGTTGAGGATGGCCCCGCCATATTCCTGTCGCCACTGCCAGACTCGGTCCACGAAGGCCTCGCGGCCAAGTTGCTGGCGCGATGTGCCCTCGCTGATGAGCTGGCGCTCCACCATCATCTGCGTGGCGATGCCAGCGTGGTCCGTGCCGGGCACCCACAGCGCGGTGTCGCCCCGCATACGGTGCCAGCGGATGAGGATGTCCATCTCCGTCTGGTTGAGCATGTGGCCCATGTGCAGGCGGCCTGTGACGTTGGGCGGCGGCAGCAGGATGGTAAAGGTGCGCGCCGGGTCGAGTGTACCGGGAGCGGGCGTGGGCACATCAAAGAGGCGCTCGCGCACCCAGTATTCGGCCCAGTGGTCTTCCACTGCGGTGGGGTCGTAGGCTTTGGGAAGGTTGTTGGACATGAAAGTAAGTGGGTCTGGCAAAAAATTTCTGTATAGGGCCAAACTTCACGATAGCACAACGCAGAAAGGAAACAGGGCCGTATGGGACGGCCCTGTTTCTATAAAAAGGGCAGGACAACTGCCATGAGGCGGGCTAGAACGGGTTCAGCTTGTCCAGGCCCTTTTTCTTTTTGTGTTTGCTGGAAGATTCATCCTTGGAGCTGTACTTTGGCTTCGGATTTTTCTTCTTTTTCTTGCTTTGCGTGGCGTTGTTCTGGTTGGCTGTGTTGACGGCCTGGCCGGGATGGGTCACATCGTTGATTTGATTGGGGGCCTCTGCCGGGGCCTGCGTCGCAGGTAGCGGGGTGTTGTCCTTGGGGGCCACAGTCGGCAATCCGCCATTGGGCGCCGGGGCCGCATTGGGCCAGGAGGCGCGAATGCCCGTGACCGGCTTGCTGTTTGCAGGTTGCTTGGGGGGGATGGGCACAGAAGGCGCAGAAACGGACTGTGTGCTGGAGTTGGTGTCCACTGCTGCCCCATTACTTGTATCGCTGGAGACGTTCTGCAGTTGCAGGCTGTCGCCCCCGGTGGATGCTGCGCCTTGTGCGGACGCATTTCCAGCAGCATCGGATGCACTGGCCCCGGATGCACCACCTAGTCCATTGCCGGGGACCTCATTGGAAGCGGTAATGGTGTTGGGTGCGGGCTTGCCATCGGGATGCATGGCCCAGGCCGCGTCTGCTACGGCCTCCTTGACCACTTGTGGGGCCAGTACGGGCGGTGGATCGGTGAGCGAAGGCTCGCCAATGCGGGAGGCCTGTAGCGTGGAGGGGCGGGAGGTGATCAGCAGGATGGCCTTGTACTTTAAGTTAATGATGGAACGGCTCTGCTCCTGCGCTTCACTTTGCGCAATCGCCTCTTTGGATGGTTCTGGGATGGGCTGATTGAGCGCTTCCAAATGGTCGCGCGCATCATCGGCGTGCGGCATCATAGGGTATTGGAGGATGATGCGGTCATAGGCCTTTGCAGCGCGTTCCGTGTAGAGCGCCCCCAGACGCTCCCTGGCGGCGGCGTCCATGTGCAGTTGCTGCACGACGTGGGCCTCCGCTGCGTAAGCGTCCCCTATCCCCAGGAGCGCCTCATCCGCGTGGCTGTAGAGTGGGTAATCATCAATCAACGATTGGAGGCGTGCAATGGAGGCCGAATAATTGTCCCGTGAGAGATAGAAACTGCCAATGTTAAATTCATGGTCGGCCAGGACCTCCTGGACCTCGCGCAGGCGCTGTTTGGCCTGCGGGACCAAGGTGGAATCCGGGAACTGCAGGAGCATCTGCCGGTATTCTTCCTGGGCGCGGAGGGCCTTTGTAGGGTCGCGGTCCGGCTTTTCCATTTGCTTGTAATAAATGTCGGCCACCTTCATCTGCGCTTCTGCGGCCTCTGGCTGGTTGGGGAAGAAGGTGATGAAGTCCTTGTATTCGCTCTCGGCCTGTTCCAGCGATGCTGACCCGCCTTCTTTGAACCATGTGTCGCCAATGGCCAGCTTGGCGCGCATCTGGTATTCCGAATCGGGATACGTGTTCAGCAGCGTTTGCAGGTCAAGCCGCGCCACATCGAACTTGCCTTTTTTGAGCGCAATCATGGCGCGATCAAACAGGGCCTTGTCCGGCTGCTGGGAATTCACCGTTGCCAGGGCGTCATCGGCTGGTTTGAGCGGTTTTTTGTGATGGAAGATGCCGGCCTGGGCAGGGTTGGCTGCCACCAGGGCCAACGTACCGGCCAGTGTGCCGAGGACCAAGAAACGATATGAAAAACAGCGCATAATACCTCATTTTCGCAGGACCTGCCGTTACTTGCCACAGGCGGGAGTGGTCTGCGCGTGCCCCCGGCCTGGCCCTATCTTTTTTAGACGCCGCAGCATGGTTGGCGTCACGAATTTTTTTTGCCCATCAGGCAGGCTGTAACTCTCCGGCTGCAATGCGGGCGGCGTGTAACAGGCCTTGCGCATTCTGCTCAATACGGCCATCGCCAAAGACGGCGCTGCCGGCCACTAGTAGATCGGCCCCGGCCTGCACCACCTGTGCAAGGGTATCGTGGGCCACGCCACCATCGACCTCAATGCGGAAATCCAGTTTGTGTTCTTCCCGCAATTGGCGGAGACGGCGGACCTTGTCGAGCGAAAAAGGAATGAACTGCTGGCCGCCAAAGCCGGGATTGACGCTCATCACCAAAACATGGTGCACCATGGGCAGGATGTCCATCAGCAGATTGACGCGCGTGGCCGGATTGATGACCACACCTGGCCTCATGCCATGCTGCGCAATCAATTGGAGCGTACGGTGCAGATGGCGGCAGGCCTCATAATGCACGCTCACCCAGTCCGCGCCAGCATCGGCAAAGGCCGGAATGAACTCATCCGGGCGTTCGATCATCAGGTGGCAATCCAAGGGCAAACGGGTGACTTTGCGCAGCGACTGGACCACGGGCGGCCCGATGGTAATGTTGGGCACAAAATGGCCGTCCATCACGTCCACATGAATGACCGTGCCACCGCCCCGCTCCGCCGCCTGGACCGCTTCGGCCAGATGGGCAAAGTCTGCGGAAAGTATGGAGGGCGCCAGTTCGACCAAAGTCTGCCTTTCTGCGCGGGTCTTGCGCGTGCCTTTAGTCTATCAGCGCGGGTGCAATCCGGGGCAGGGAGGGCCTGCGGGGAAGGAAAGAATTGTGATGGACCGGGCCGCCGCCAGGCCAGGTGCGTTGCAGGGCAGCAGGACGTAGCGCGGGTGGGGGCCAAAGGGACTGGCGTAACCACTGCCAGGAACCAGGCCGACGATGGGATACTGCGTCTGCCAATCTGCGGGCAGCCAAGGCGCAAGGACGGTCTCTTCATGCGGTGTGCGGTCCAGCACGATGGCCCCCAGCGCCCCTTGCTCGACGGCCTGTTGGATTTCGTTGAGCAAAGGAAGATTGGCGGCAGGCTGGCCGGGACGCAGCGCGTCGTGGATGGCGGCTTCGTCGGCGTGGGCGGGTTTCCCGGCCAGCACGGCCTCATACGGATGGGCGACGATAAAAACATCGCCGGGGACGGTGCGCAGCCAGTCCACCAATTGCTGTTGCGAGGCGCGCACCGCAGGCGAGGGGACGGAGAGTTTGGGCGAGTAAAGCTGGCTGGCAAGCTGGGCGCAGGCGGCCAGCAGAAGCAGTACCAGCCCTGCTTGCGCACCCGCCTCTGGCAGCCCGCGCAGCCAATGCGTAAGCCGCGCCAGCGCAATGCCAAAGGCCACGGCCAGCAGGGCGTAGGCGGGCATGGAGGTGTTGGCCGTCGCGCCAGCATGGGCATCCAGAAACCAGCAGAGCAGCAGGAGCGACCCTCCTGACAGCAGATAAAAACGTGCGCGCGGGCCGTCCCAGTGCATGTTGGTCAGCAATAGGGCCGCAGCGACCACCACCAGCGCCACGCCGAATGGGGCCAGCAGATCAACCGAGGGAAAAAATGCCGTCGCGTGCAGGCGCAGGTCTGCGTTGGCGTGCGGGACTGTGAAAACATAATAGGAGGACCAGCCGTGCGTGGCGCGGTCCAGCCATACCGTGCTGCCAAAACTGGCGAGGAGGAATGTCCCCACGCCCGCCAGCACGCGGCGGGGACGCTTCCAGTCAAAACACAAAGCCAGCAGCGCAACCGGGGCGATGGTCTGCTTGGCCAGAAAGGCCAGCGTCCACAGCAGCGCGGCGAAGACAGGGTGCAACCATCGCGTGGCCAGCAGGGCCAGCAAGACCAGAAAAACGTAGAACGAATCGACCCGGCCCAGATCGAACCAATGCTCACAGACCGGGTAGGCGGCGGCATACAGTCCCGCTGCGGCCAGTGCGGCCAGGCGGTCCTTCGTCTCAGTTACAACCAACGCAACAATGAGAACAAAGCACCCCAGCGTGCTGAGGAACGAGACCAGCCGCAGGGCCAGGAAACCAGGACCAAGCAGCTTGGCGACAAATCCGGCCACATAAAAATACGCTGGGGAGTACATGTAGGGAATGAAGCTGAAATTCGGCGGCAGGTAAAGCGGCAGGCCATGCGCGACGCGGGCGACCGCCAGCGCCATGGCCCCTTCATGTTGCTCCAGCGGAAAAGGATACGCCATCCGCCGCAGGCTGGTGATGACGAAGAGCGCGATCAATCCTACTGACAGCAAGGCGAGCAGGGGGCGGAGCGTCTGCGCAGTGCGCTGCATCCGGGAAGCGTGGCCCTCTGGTCGTGGCGCTGGGGTCTCCTGCACTCTGGTCCTGCCTTGTGTGGATGGATTTGCGTATGTCGCAGCGTCCTCCATTGTATCCTTAGATGGCCCTGGAACCGCCCCTATGGTTCCGTGATGGGTATGGACACGGGGCCTTCTGTGGCTGCCGTGGCGGGGGCCTCCTGGCCTTCCGGGTCCCTGGCCCCGCGAAAGACGCGCGAGATGCCACGCAGGACCTTTGGCAGCGGGAAATCCCCCTCGGCGTCGCGGAAGAAGATTTCCCCTTTGCGCGATGCGATGGGCCGGTAATACCAGCGCGAGAGAATGGCCAGATGGTCGGCGATGCGGTCGGCCTGGGGACGGACCGCGGCGGCCTGTATCTCCAACTGCTCCAGGACATCGCGCAGGCGCTCTTCCAGCAGGCCGCGCGTGGCCTTGGGCGGGATGGTTTCGCCCTCCGGCAACGGCGTTGGTTCCAGCGCCGCTGGATGGGCAAAGAGTGAGCTGGAGCCAGAATGCTCGTTGGGATGCAACATGCCCTGCACAGGGTAAAACGCCGGGCCAAAGAGCATTCCTGCGCGCACCCGGAAGAGCGCAACCTGTCCGGCGTCTTCCGGGGACGATGCCGCCGCAGGTTGCACCAGGATGGCATCCAGCCGGGCCAGCGGATGCACCAGTGGTGCGGCCTGTTGCGCGGTGCTCTTCACCTTCTGCGCGCGGGCGTGCAATTGCGCGGCCTGCTCAAAGTCCAGCGCGGCAGAGGCGGCGTCGCGTTCCTGTTGCAGGATGGTGAACAGCGAGGCCCCGCGCGTGGCCAGGTAATTGCGGACGGCGCTGGCCTCGTCCGCATAGCGTGGGTCGCTGCAGCCACGGAAGCAGGGCGCCAGACATTTCTTCATCTCCGAATAGACGCAACCGGGGAAGGCCGGGTCCGGGTGCAGGTCGTCGGTGCAGCGGCGCAGCAGAAAGAGGTCCAGCGAACCGTCAAGGAAACGCTCCGCGGCCACGTGCGAAGGGAACGGCCCGTAGGTGTGGTCCAGTCCGCGCAGCGCAATGCGATGGGTGACGTAAACGCGCGGGTAGGCATTTTCCCAGGTGAGCCGCAGTACGGCAGGCGGGCGCAGATGGAGGCGTTTGCGGGCGCGGTCGCCAAAAAAATGCCTGCTTGCGGTGTAGAGCAGCAGCGCTGTTTCCAGGTCGGAACCAGTCTCGGTGTACGCCACCCGGTCCACGCGGCCCAGCAGGCCCAGGCGCTTGGAGATGACGGGCCCCGACGACAAAAGGCGCTTTAGACGGCGGCGCAGGTCCGCTGTCTTGGTGATGTACGGTTCATTGGTGGCATCGGGGCCAACGTTGCTGGCCATTGGCCCAAAGAGAGCAAAGACCGCTTGGGTCGTTGGCAGTGCGCGCCAAAACGCCCCCCACTCTTCAGGAAGATTGCCTTTCGGAATGGAAAGCGAATGGACAAACACAGTGTGATTGTAAAGAAAAACTGGACAGACGGGTGTGGTCCAACCAGGCCCAACACCTTGGGGCCGACGGACCCTGGCCCACAAAACATTCGCGGACAGGGGCGCACTCTGGCGTCAACTGTCCGCGAAGAGGTCAAGAAAAACACCCCAGGCGGGTGCTGTTAATTCGAGGAGGAAGTCATCGGGCAGCAGGAGGTCCCGCAGCAGCCCGTATCGCAGGACGTCGGCGCGCTGGCCGCAGATTTCGCATAGTCGTTTACATGCCAGCCAGCGCCTTTGAACTGAAGGGAAGGCGCGGAAACAAGACGTTCCAGTGGGCCACCACACTTGGCGCAAACGGTCTCTTCCGGATCATCATAGTGCTGGATTTTTTCCATCCGTTGATGGCATTGTTTGCACTCGTACTCATACATGGGCATGGACGCAACCTCACGATTAAAAAGTCTATAGAAGTGGATGCTCCGTGCTGGCAGGACGTTGCGCCCTGGCCAGCAGGACCACTACTTTAATTTTACCAGTCCGGCGCGGACAATGGCGTCGAAGGCCCGCAATTCCTCCAGCGCCTGGGTGACTTCGGCGCTCTTGTAATGCTCATCAATCTGGATGACGGCCATCGCGTCCCCCGGCGCATCGCCTTGGTTGGGTGCGGAACGGCCCAGGCCAAAGTTGGCGATATTGATGCCATGTTCGCCCAAAATGGTCCCGATACGTCCGACCACGCCCGGTACGTCCTTGCTGCGACTGATGATGATGGTGCCATGCAGCGGCGCCTCCACATGGATACCGCCAATGGCCAGCAGACGTGGGGAACCATCGGGAAGCACAGTCGCGCTGGCCGTCAGGTCGCCATTGGCCGTATGCAGCGTGAGTTTCAGCACATTGGTGGCGCCGCCGGTGACGGCCTCTTCTTTCACTTCATGCACGCGGATGCCGCACTCAGCGGCAACCGAAGCGGAGTTGATGCGGTTCACATGCTCAAAGTTCGCCAGCACGCCGCAAAGCGCAGCGTTGCGCATCAGCTCCGTGCGCATGGCCGCAAGCCGCCCGTTGTACACAATCTGGATGCTCTCCACGCTGCCTGTGGCGATTTGCGCCAGCAGGCTGCCCAGGTTCTCCGCCATGCCGATGTATGGCGCAATCTCGGCATATTCCTCATAACTGAGCGAGGCCGCATTGACGGCATTTTGCACCACGCCGAGTTTCAAGTATGCCTTGATTTGCTCGGCAATCTGCACCCCGACGCTCTCCTGCGCCTCTGCCGTGGACCCGGCGATATGGGGCGTCAGGATGACGTTGTCTAACTCAAAGAAGGGTGAGTCCTTGAGCGGTTCGTGCTGGAAGACATCCAGCGCGGCCCCGGCCACCTGCCCGGAGCGCAGTGCCTCGACCAGCGCGGCCTCATCGACCAATTCGCCGCGCGCGCAGTTGACGATGCGCACACCCTTCTTCATGCTGGCGATGGACTTGGCGTTGATCATGCCCTCAGTTTGCGGGGTCAGGCCGACGTGCAGCGTCAAATAATCGGCGGAGCGCAAGACCTCTTCCACCGGGGCCAGGCGCACCCCGTTCTCCCGTGCAATGGAGGCGGCGACGAAAGGATCGTGTCCAATCAGTTCCATGCCAAAGGCGCGGGCGCGGCGGGCCACTTCCATCCCCACGCGGCCCAGGCCGATGACGCCCAGCGTCTTGCCGCGCAACTCCACGCCCTGCAGGGACTTCTTCTCCCATTTGCCGGCGTGCATGGTGGAGTTGGCGCGCGGGACCATGCGGGCCATGGCGACCATCAGGGACAGGGTCAGTTCAGCCACGGCGACGGCGTTGGCCCCCGGCGTGTTCATCACCACGATGCCGCGGCGCGTGGCCGTATCAGCGTCAATGTTGTCCACGCCAACACCCGCGCGCCCAATCACGCGGAGTTGCGGCGCGGCCTCCAGCAAGGCCGCATCCACCTGTACAGCGGAACGGACGATCAGCGCATCGGCATCGGCCAGCTCTGCGGCCAGGCCGTTGCGGACCTGGTCATGTGGGACCACTTGCCAGCCTGCTTCGCTGGCAAAGACGGCCATGGTGGCCGGGGAGACCTTTTCGGCTAGAACAATCTTCATCGTTGGTTCCTTTTTTTGTTTCCTGGAGCAAGAGCACTGGGCCAAAATCCACAAACGAACAGCTATTTTGCAAGCTGTCGCGTGCGGTCCGATAAGACTGCTTGCGTAGCAGCCAGGGCCGCGCCAAAGTGGAGGCCTGGCACATGCAGCGTGTCCACGGCGATCTGTTCCAGGGCGCCGACCAGGGCGATGGTGTCCAGTGGGTCAAAGAGGCCGAGATGGGCCACGCGGAAGATTTGCCCCTTCATTTCGCCCTGCCCGTTGGTGATGGTGGCCCCGAAGCGCGTCTTCATCTCTTTCACCACCACGCCAGAGTCCACCCCTTCAGGTGGCAGAATTGCAGTCACGGCGGCGGCAGGGGACACCGGCGCAAAGGGGCGCAGGCCCAGCGCAGGCAGCGCGGCGCGCGTCATGGCGGCGCAGGTCTCGGCGTTGTCAATCAGCAGGTCCCGTCCCAGGGCAAGGTCGCCCTCGGCCTGACCGGCAATGTAATCCAACGCGGCGCCCAGGGAGGCAATCAGCGACACAGCCGGCGTGTAGGCGGATTCACCTTTGGCGGCGGACTTGCGCTCCCGGCGCAGATCAAAGTAATAGCGCGGGTTCTTGGAGGTCTCCATGCGCTGCCACGCACGCTCGCTGACGGAAAGATAGGCCAGCCCGGGCGAGACCATCACGGCCTTTTGTGAGCCGCCAATGACAATGTCAACGCCCCATGCATCAATGTCCATGTGCGTGGTGCCTAGGCCGGTGATGCCATCCACGACCAGCAGCGCCTCACTGCCTGTGGCGCGGAGCAGATCAGCGACCGCCGGGACAGAATGGCGCACGCCGGTCGAGGTCTCTGTGGCCTGCATAAAAACAACGCGCGTATCAGGACGCAGCGCGGACTGTATGGCGTCCATCGAAAAGGTCTGGCCATAGGGCACGCTGACCACGTCCACCTGGCAGCCAAAGGCCTTGGCCAGCGCCGTCCAGCGCTCGCCAAATTTGCCGGCCGTCAGCACCAGCACGCGGTCGCCGGGAGATGTGAGATTGGAAACGGAGGCCTCCATAGCGCCGGTGCCGGAGGCGGCCATCAGGATGACGTCATTTTTGGTGCCAACAAAGGTGCGCAACTGGCCAAGCACGCGCTGATACAGGACGCGGAACTCTGGCGTGCGGTGGTGCATGTCTGCGGCGGCCATGGCAAACTGCGCGGCTGGCAATAAAGGCGTGGGACCAGGAGTGTAGAGACGGACTTTATGGAACATAATTATTGATCTTACGGCCAACAGGCCGCGCTGGCAACCTTTCGGTGTCACATCCAGGGTGCAATCCTGTACAATAAAAGGTTTGGTCTCAGAAAAGGGGATGGGATGGGTCTGCTGGAACAGGTGCAAAAAGACATGGTGGCGGCCATGAAGTCGCGCGAGGAGGCACGGCTCTCCACCCTGCGCATGATGAAGTCTGCACTCAAGAACAAGGAGATCGACAAGCGCGCCCCGCTGACCGATGCCGAGGCCGTGCAAGTGCTGGCCACGCTGGTCAAGCAGCGCCGCGAGTCCGTGGAGCAGTTCACCCAGGGCAATCGCCCGGAGCTGGCCGCCAAAGAGGCCGCGGAAATTCCCATCATTGAGCACTACATGCCCAGGGGCGCTGATGCAGCGCAGGTGCGCTCCCTCGTGCAGGCCGTCATTACGGAGATTTCCGCAGCGGGGAGCAGGCCAACGGCCAAAGAGATGGGCAGCGTGATGAAGGCCGTACAGGCAAAGGTCCAGGCCGAGGGCCTCCGCGCCGATGGCAAGCTCGTCAGCGAAATTGTCCGCGCCGCCCTGGCGTAGCCCAGCGCTCGCGTAGTTGCCATGCAACCACCCACTTCTTTTGCCTGGGGGCAGGTGCGGTGCGCCCCCAGGGTCGGCGTTGTTGCGCATGCCGTAAGGCCACACTCTGGCCCCGCTGCGTGGCCTTTATTTTGTGTCGTGGATGGACATGGTGAGCGTCAACGGCTGACGGTCGCGCTGGACCTGCAACAGCAGCAGGCTATTGCGGTTTTCGTGGAGGACATGCTGCCACTTGCTGCGCGTGGTCATGGGGACGTCGTCCACCTTCAGCACAATGTCCCCGGCATGGATGCCGGCGCGCGATCCGGGACTGTTCCGGTCCACGCTTTTCACTAGCAGGCCCGCATTGTTTTTTATGCCAAAATACTGTGCCAGTTGCGGCCCCAGCGTGTCCACCTCCACGCCGGTATAGACGGAGCTGGCACCGGGGACCAGGTTCATCAGCACGCCGTTGGGGCCAAAGGTCTTGCTGAACTCTGTCGATGCCTGGCCAAAGAAGCCTTGCGGTGGGGACGGTGCTTCCTGCGGCTGCGGTTGCATTTGTGGCTTCGCTTGCGGCTGCGGGCCTGTCGGTCCCTGGTCCTGCGCCGGATCGGGCACCGTGTAACGCCGCGACCAGGCCCGCTTCTCCACGTCCCTACGGTCGGCCAGTTGCACCGTCTTCTGGATGCTCTGGCCATTGCGCAGGATGGTCAAGTCAAGGGCCTGTCCCACTTTGGCTTTTTGCAGGATGTTGCGCGCCTGGGCCGCGCTTTGCACGGGCCGTCCGTCCATCTGCAACACCACGTCCTGCGCGCACAGGCCAGCCTGTCCGGCGGGCGCATCATGGTCCACGGCGGCAATGGCGACCCCTTGCTTGGCCTGCAAATGGAAGGCGGCGCGCTGCTGCGCAGTCAGGTCCTCAAAGTCCACGCCCAGATACCCGGCGCGCCGGTGGCGGAAATAGGAGGACGTTGTCGCGCCCGGTGTTGGCGCAATCGCCTTTGCCATGGGAGGGAACAGCAGCGCCCAACTGGCCAAAAAAATTGTCGTGCGGAAGCCCTTGTTCTTCATGGTTGTCATTTAGTTTTCCGCAGATACTTTCCGCAGATCATGGTCCCGATGCACTTTCCACCCCAATTTTCCATTGCCAGCGTCCCCTTCATTGCGTGACGGGCATGGACCGCAACACCTGCTCCGATACGGTGCGGACCATGGGATTGCTGTCCCGCTGGGCCAGCGTTTGCAGCACCACGCGCACGCTGCTGTCCGCCTGTACGGGCTGCAACATCTGGATGGCGGCGCTGCGCACCTGCGGGCTGGGATCGTGCAACAGCGATTCCAGGATTGCGTCGCGCACATGCACGTCCTGGGCCACGTAGGGCTGTAGGCCGTCCAGCGCCTTGGCGCGCACGCTGGCGTCGCGGTCATAGCGCAGGGCCACAATCAGCGCCGTGCGCACCGGCCCGCCATCGCAGAAGTGGCCGGCGCGGCATTGCGCGGCCAGCAGATTGACGGAATCATCCTGCACGCTCGGGTCCATGGCATTGTGCGTGGCCAGCAGCAGCAGCTTTTGCACCTCTGGATCGTCCATCGTGCCTTCCATCGTTTCCGGGACGACCTGGTTGTAATGCACCTCCACCATATTGGTGTCCGGGTGCTGCACAATCCCGCTGACGTTCAAAACCTGCGATGCAGCCGGTGCCGTAGTCAGCGCCGCACCGGCAACGATTGCCGGTAGAGGGGGCTGTTTTTTCCAGGCATGACCGGCCCATCCACCCAGCAGGAAACCCATTGCGGCCAGGCCGACAGCCAAGGCAGGCGCGGCCCGTAACTGGGCCACAAATCCATTGATCGATGTCAGCAGGCGCATCCCAAGATTGGGCGGCGGCAATTGGTCCAGCGCCTCTTCCAAGTGGACCCGGCACTGCGCCACCAGATTGGCGGAGGGTTCCTCCAGGGGCGCCAGAGACATGGCCTGGTGCAGCGCCTGGTAGACTTGCAGTTCCTTGCGGCAGCGTCCACAGGAGCTGACATGCAGCTCCAGTTCATGGCAGGCCTCGTCTGCCAACTCGCCGTAAACGTAATAGATGATGTGCTGTTGTGCCAAATCACATTTCATGGCCTTCTCCTCAAAAACCTCCGGTGCTGCGCCGGTCCCTATCGCAAGTCCGATAGATGGGTGCGCAGCTTCCGGGTCGCGCGGAACAGCGTGTTTTTCGCTGTTTCTTCTGTTGTGTTCAACATCTCGCCAATGGTCCGCAAACGCAGACCGTGATAATGCTTCAATTCAAACACCATGCGTTCGCGCGGGGTCAGCGTGTCCAGCGCATCGTGGATGCGGTCCCCCAACCGTACCCGCTCCAGTTCGCGGTCCGGGTTGGACATGGACCGCTCGTCAGAGACGTTGTAAAGCAGGTCATGTTCCTCGCCCGATGCGTCCACCACGACCGCCGGGTCCTCCCGCCGCGACTTGCGCCGCCGCAACAGGTCCAGGCAAAGATTGGTGACAATGCGGTAAATCCAAGTGTAAAAGGAACACTCAAAACGGAAACTGCCAATGTGCCGGTAGGCCTTCAAAAAGGCCTCCTGGTGGATGTCCTGCGCGTCCTGCTCAGAGCCGGTCAAGTGCAGCGCCAGCCTCAGCACGGCATGGTCGTAGCGCCGCACCAGCACCTCAAAGGCCTCGCGCGAGCCTTTCTGCGCTTCGCGAATCAGATCCGCATCCTGCACCCGTGCTGGAAAGTCCTTCGACACCCTAGTTTTGGATTGTAAGCCGTCCGCCAGCCCAAGGCGCCGTGAAGGGAAGGACGATTGCATCGGGAGCAGGTCCGCCGACAGGGCCATTTCGCGTCCCAGTCTGGGACCCAGTCCAACGTCTATGCGTAGGGCCGTCCTCGCGTCCATCCAGAAAAAACCCTCCACTGGAACGACGCATGAAAGACCGGAATGTGAGCAGGACCGTGTCCTTACGGCAAGGCTGCGTGGCGGGACAGTTATTGTGGAAAACCTGGGCGCGGGGACCTGAGAGGGCAGGAAATCCATGGCGCCGACGGACCATGCCGTCATTTTTCCGCTTACAGTTTTCCAGATGGCCCATCGAGGCCCGGACATTGCTGCCGGATTGCCAGCCGCCGCCTGCGGCCCATACAATCCGATGAGACATGAACACCGTACGCGCCATCTATCCGGGTAGCTTTGACCCGCCGACCAATGGTCATCTGGACCTGATTGCCCGCGGCTCCAGGATATTCGACCATCTCGTGGTCGCCGTCCTGGACAATGCAGAGAAGCAGCCGCTTTTCACCTCCTCGGAACGTGTGGAGATGCTGCGCGAAACGACCCGCGAGTTCAACAACGTCTCCGTGGAGACCTTCCACGGCCTGCTGGTGGAGTTTGCCCGGCAGCAGCACGCGCAGGCCGTGCTGCGCGGCATCCGCGCCATCAGCGATTACGAATACGAACTGCAAATGGCCTTGATGAACCGGCGTCTGGCGCCGAAGCTGGAAACGGTCTTTATGATGCCGGCGGAGAAGTATTCTTACGTCAGTTCCCGGCTCATCAAGCAGATATTCCGCTTGGGTGGCTCCGTGGAAGGCCTGGTGCCGCCCATTGTCCTGGAGCGGATGCGCCATCATCCCCAGGCCAATGGGGACAGATAGCGCAAACACTTTTTTCTTGGCCCAGCGCCGCGAATCTGTCAAACTAGGGTATGACCGTTTCCTCTGTCCCAAAGACCTTCGCTGACCGAGTCAGCCGCATTGAAATCTCCGCCACCATGGCCGTCACCGCCGAGGCCGCCAAGCTGCGCGCCCAAGGCGCCAAGCTCGTTGATTTTGGCGCGGGCGAACCTCACTTCGCCACCCCCAGCCACATCAAAGACGCCGCCATTGCCGCAATCCAGGCCAACTTCACGCGCTATACCGTGGTCAGCGGCATCCCCGAACTGCGCAAGGCCATTGTGGAGCGCCACGCGAAGGACTTCGGCAGCACCTACACACCGGAAGAGGCCGTTTTTACCACCGGCGGCAAGCTGGCGCTCTTCCATGTCATGCAGGTGCTGGTGGACCATGGCGATGAGGTCGTACTGCCGGTGCCCTACTGGGTCTCCTTCAAGGACATCATCCAATACGCAGGCGGCACGCCGGTCTACCTGCAAACCAGCGAAGCGGAAAATTTCCGCATTACGGCGGAGGCCATTGAGGGCGCCATCACGCCGCGCACCAAGGCCATCATCCTCAATTCGCCATCGAACCCTTCCGGGGCGGTCATTGCGCCGGCTGATCTGGAGCGGATTGTGCGCATGGCCCACGCGCGCGGCATCTATTTGCTGCTGGACGAGTGCTACGCCTACCTGCAATTCACCGGCACGCCCATCTCTGGCGGCTCGTTTACGGATTGCAAGGAGCATGTGGTGGTGCTCGGCTCGCTGTCAAAGACCTATGCCATGACCGGCTGGCGCGCGGGTTTTGCGCTGGCCCCCAAACCCATCATCGCCGCCATGTCCAAGCTGCAAAGCCAGGACACATCCTCCACTGCGTCCTTTGTACAGAAGGCGGCCATTGCCGCGTTGACCGGCCCCCAGCAATGCGTGGAGGAGATGCGCACGGACTATCTCTCTCTGCGCGACCAGATTTTGGCCAAGCTACGCGCCATTCCCGGCATCACCTGCACCGTGCCCCAGGGCGCGTTCTACGTCTATCCGAATGTCTCTGCGTTCCTTGGCAAGGACAGCGTCCACACGGCCACGGAGCTGGCCACGCGCCTGCTCAACGAGGCGCATGTCGTCACCGTGCCGGGCGAGGCCTTCGGCACCAACGAACACATCCGCCTGTCGTATGCCGTCTCCCACGCCGATGTGGACGAGGGCCTGGACCGCATGAAGGCCTTCTTCGCCAAGCTGGGCTGAGCGGGGCACAGCAAGCGGCCTGCCCCGGTCTTATTCTTCTTCTGGGAGCGCGCCCAGCGGCAGATGCATATTCGACGCCGCCGCGCCACGGCTGCGCGGGGCCTGCTTGAAGGTCGCGTCGCGCCGGTGCAGCGGATACTGCACCGGCTGGCCATGCAGCAATTGTTCCACTGTCAGTACCTGCATCCGAGGATACTTCGTCCCGTCCGGCGAGGTATAGAACCCGGCCTCGGCGGCCTCTTTCAGCATGGGTTTTGTCGGGGCCTCAAAGCAAAGGAAGACTCCGATCTCGGCCTTCTCGCGCTCCAGCGTCCCGCGCAGGTCGCGCACCTGAGAGACCGTCACGCCCCCGGCCTTGACGGAAAAAAGAATCTGCTTCGATTTGCCGCTATCGTCGTCGTGGAAGTAGAGCCGTCCGTCGATGCCGCGGTCCGCGCCCTTCTTCTGCTCCGCCGGACGCGCGCCCACCAGCCCCAGCGCCCACCACTGGAACTGATACTTGTCCTGCTCGGCCAGCGCGGCTGCCCCGGCAACATCGGTGGGTTCGCCGATGACGTCGTAGGTCTTGCGGATGTCCTCGCCGAAGGTGTCGGAGAAGCGTTTCTTGATGAGTCCAATGGCCAGGTGCGTAATGTCAATACCGATCCAGCGGCGGTTCAACTTCTGCGCGACCTGCACAGTCGTCCCGCACCCACAGAAGGGATCCAGCACCACATCGCCTTCATTGCTGCTGGCCTTCAGAATGCGCTCCAGCAACGCTTCCGGCTTTTGCGTCGGATAGCCAAGGCGCTCTTGCGCCTGAGCGCCGATGGGTGGTATGTCTATCCAAACATCCTGCAAGCTGACTCCGGGCATTTCGTCGAGATAACGCTTGTACACGGGTATTCCTGACTTGGAATACAGAAGCCTTCCTTCGCGATCAAATTTTTCCATGTTCGCGCGTGAATATGCCCAATAACGACCTTTATATGGTTTCACGCCTTTCCATTCATAGCTCGTATCCCCACCAGGTCGCGATGCAGTCAAGTTGTCGACACGGTACTTTCTTCCAGTACCTGGTTCTGTATATCGGTAAAAATTTTCTAAATATTCTGGATCGTAAGGCGTGTAGAGAGTGTTCCATATCCATGAATCAGCTTTTGTATAAAAAAGAATCGTATCGTGAATGTGGCCATGAATCTTGCGACCCTGCTTCGCATCGCTGTGCGCACTGCTTCTTTTCCAAATAATCTCCGTGCGATACATCTGTGCACCGAACACGGCATCCATCAGAATCTTCAAATAATGGCTGGCGGTGGGGTCGCAGTGCAGATAGATGGAGCCGGTCTCTTTCAACACGCGGCGCAGTTCGATGAGGCGCGGGGCCATCATCGCCAGATACGCCATCATGTCGGTGTTGCCGAGGAAGGTGTGGAAGGCGCGCATGGCATCGGAGACGCGCCCGCCCTTCTCGACAATCTCCTCGTAGGCGCGCTGGCTGTCGATGTTCCACTCCCAGGTGTCCTCAAAGGCGTGGATTTGCGAGCTGGAGCGGCTGCCGTCTTTTTCCGCAAACAGGACGCTATACTCCTGCCGCGAGTTGAACGGCGGGTCCAAATAGACCAGGTCCACCGTCTCGTCGCGCACGTAGCGCCGCAGCACATCGAGATTGTCGCCGTAGTAAAGCTGGTTCTTCTCGGTCATGGACTTCCCTGTGAGGGTATCACGACGGCCTGTGTTCCTTCTGCATGGGACGTGGAAGGCCCTCTCCGGCGCCTTTGCGCAGCATGGCATCCGGGAGGATGGTCTAAAGTATAGCTTGGTGTATTCACGCATCTCTACCCATGCCGAAACTGCTCCCATTCCGTTTGCTTCCCTGGTTCCGCACCCGCGTGTGGGGCGTGCGCGACCTTTCCCCTTGGTACGACTACGCCGTGGGCGAGGAACCAATTGGTGAGGTCTGGCTGAGCGGCGATGATTGCATTGTGGGTTCCGGCCCGCTGACAGGCGCTTCGCTGGCCTCCGTCTTCTCCCTGCAACGCGAAGAACTGCTCGGCCCTGGGGCCGCACACGAAGCGCGCTTCCCGCTGCTGATGAAGGTCCTGTTCCCCCAGGAAAAGCTGAGCGTGCAGGTACACCCGGACGACGCGATGGCCCGGCAGAAGGGCGAGCCGCACGGCAAAACGGAGTGCTGGTACGCGTTGGAGGCCGCGCCCGGGGCCAAGGTCGCGCTGGGCCTGCGCGCTGGCACATCGCAGCAAGAGGTACAGGTGGCCATCCAGCAAAAAAGACTGGAAGAGCTGCTGAACTGGGTCCCCGTGGCCAAGGGCGACATGATTTTTGTGGAAGCGGGCACCGTCCACGCCATTGCGCCTGGGTTGGTGCTGCTGGAAACGCAGCAAAATTCTGACATGACCTATCGCCTGTATGACTACGGACGGCCACGCGAACTGCACTTGGAAGAGGGCCTCCGCGCCATGCGCCTGCTGACCAATGCGGGCAAAGTGGAACCGCGCGTCAATGACAACAAGACCCTGCTGATACAGTCGCAATACTTCCGCGTGGACCGCTTTATGCTGCCTGTGCCAGCGGTCGCGCACTCCTTTGCCTTGCGCACCCAGCGCGATTCGGCATGGGGCGTGGTGCAACTGGTCTTTGTGGCCAGCGGCAGCGGCGAACTGCACGCGGCGGGCTGCGAGCCGATTGCACTGCGGCGCGGCGAACTGGCCGTCATTCCCGCCTGCGTCACTGAGTGGCAGATGGTCCCCACAACACCGATGGAAATACTGCGCACCATCCCGCAGTGACGCAGCCAGACGCCCTTGTCCCCAGTGTTCCGCAGCGCCCACTGCCCGCCGCGTTCGACGAAGGCGGGCCCCATTCGCTACCATGGTGCTTGCTGACAACGCACACAATGGACCTACGACCCATCATTCTGGCAGGCGGCAGCGGCACTCGTTTCTGGCCGCGCAGCCGCCACAAGCGGCCCAAGCAGGTGCTTGCACTGGATGGCGAACGCAGTATGCTCCAGCAGACGGTGGACCGCCTGTTGCCCCTTGCCCCCCTGGACAGCTTCTGGATCATCACCAATGACGCCCTGCAAAATACCATCGCCGGGCAGCTTCCGGGCATTCCGCTGGCGCAGATTTTGGCAGAGCCAGAGGCGCGCAATACCGCCCCGGCTGCGGGCCTGGCCGCGTTTCTGCTGGAACGGAGCGCTCCAGGGGCCATTCTCGGCATCTTTCCGGCAGACCATGTGGTGGGGGACCCAGCGCAGATGCAGGCCATCCTGCGGCGTGGCTGCGAGATCGCCGCAGCGGGGGAAAATATCGTTGTCCTGGGCGTCACGCCCACGCGCCCGGAGACTGGATACGGCTACATTGAGACCGGCAACCAATTGGCCGATGGCGCCCTGCGTGTCCGGCGCTTTACTGAGAAACCCAGCCGCGAGCGCGCCGAGGGGTTTATTGACGCAGGCAGGTATTACTGGAACAGCGGCATCTTTCTCTGGTCTGCGCGCACCCTGGCCAACGCCCTGCGGGAGCACCTGCCGGAGACGGCCCCGTATCTGGAAGGGATCGCCACCAGCTTTGGCACAGAGGACTTCGCCAGCCGATTTGCCGCCCTCTACCCGCAATGCGAAAACATCAGCGTGGACTACGCCGTGCTGGAGCCACGCTCGGCCAAGGGCGAGCACCACTCCAACATTTATTGCCTGCCAGCAGACTTCGGCTGGAACGATCTTGGCTCCTGGGCCGCGCTCTATGAACATCGCATGGCGACGGCGCAGCACGTTTGCGATGGCGGCAATGTGATGGAAGCACCCGCGCAGAGCCTGCTCGATGCCAAAGGGAACTACGTCTACGCGCCCGGAAAGCATGTGGCGCTGGTGGGCGTGGAAGACCTGGTGGTGGTGGAAACAGAGGACGCGCTGCTGGTCACCACCCGCGCGCGCTGCCAGGACGTGGGCAAACTGGTCAAGCAACTGCATCAGGAAAAGCAGGAAAAACTTATTTGAAACAGAGGTAGTTACAAATCAAAATGTCTTCTGCGGTCCCTATAAAATTCGGTACCGATGGCTGGCGCGGCGTGATTGCCGACGACTTTACCTTTGCCAATGTCCGCATCGCCGCCGCCGCCATTGCCAATTACGTGCTGGAAAACGAGGACGCTGCGCATGGCGTCTGCATTGGGTATGACACGCGCTTTGGCTCTGCGCAATTTGCCCGCACGGCGGCGGAGGTGGTCGCCAGCGCGGGCATCCCGGTCTATTTGGCCAATTGCGTGACGCCCACCCCGGCCTTGTCCTACGCGGTGCGGGAGCGCGGCGCTGCCGGGGGCATTATGATTACCTCCAGCCACAACCCGCCGCATTGGAACGGCGTCAAGTACAAGGCCAGCTATGGCGGCTCTGGCAGGCCTTCCATTATGGCCGCCATTGAGGCGCTGCTGGGCAAGCCATTGCCCACTCCAGCGCGGCCCGGCGCCATCACCCAGACAGATTTTTGTCCCACCTACATCCAGGCCATCACGCGCTTTGCTGATCTGGAAAAGATCGCCCGCAGCGGCCACCGTTTTGTCATTGACGATATGTATGGCGCCGGGGCGGGCGTGCTGGCGGGGATTTTTACGCGCGCAGGCGTCCCATTTGTTGAGATACGCAAGCAGCCGGACCCGCTCTTTCCCGGCATCAACCCGGAGCCGATTGAACCGCATGTGCGCGCCGCGCAGGAAGCTGTCGTCGGGCACCATTGCCAGGCCGGATTGATTACCGATGGCGACGCAGACCGCATCGGCGCAGTGGACGAGCATGGCAACTATGTGGACGCGCACAAGATTTTTTCCGTCCTCCTGCGCTGGATGATTGAGCGCAAACAGTGGCCGGGCGAGGTGGTACGCGCCTTCAATACCACGCGCATGGTGGACCGCATCTGCGCCAAACATGGCCGCAAACTGCATGAGGTCGGCATCGGCTTCAAGAACATCTGTGACCTGATGCTGACGCGCGACGTGCTGATTGGCGGCGAGGAGTCCGGCGGCATCGGCACCAGCCGCCATCTGCCGGAACGTGACGGCCTGTTGAACGCGCTGCTGCTGGCCAACGTGATGGCCGACGAGCAACGCACCTTGGGCGGGCTGGTCGCGGACCTGCAACGCGAGTACGGCGAGCACCACTATGGCCGCATTGACCTGCACATCCCCGACGAGATAAAGAACGCGGCGATTGCGCGCGCCCGCGCCGGGGTGAAAGAGTTTGCCGGAATGGCCGTGCAACGGATGGAGACCCTCGACGGCGTCAAGTTTTATTTGCAAAATCCTGAAGCGTCCTCCAGGCCCAACGCTGCGGAGACCTGGCTGCTGTTGCGTGCCTCCGGCACGGAGCCTCTGCTGCGCATCTATGCCGAGTCCTGCTCCCCGGAATCGGTCCGCAAGTTGCTGGAAGCAGCGCGCGCCTTTACGCTGCGCTCCGGCGGTGCCGCGTGAGTGCGTCTACGGTGGAAGTGGAAGTTGGCGGCCTGCTCTTTGACATGGACGGGGTGCTCATCAGCTCCATCGGTTCCGTGGAGCGGAGTTGGAAACGTTATGCGCAGATGCGCGGCCTGGACCCGGAAATGGCCTCCAGGGTCGCCCACGGACGCCGCGCGATAGAGACCCTGCAGGACCTGTGCCCGAGCCTGGACGCTGGGGCCGAGCTGCGCATCATTGAGCAGATTGAAGTGGACGACAACGAAGGCCTGATGGTCTTTCCCGGTGTGCGGGAGTTGTTGCGGTCCCTTCCTCGCCATGCCTGGGCGCTGGTGACCTCCGCCACGGAACGGCTGGCCCTCAGCCGACTGGCACACGCCGGGATCGCCCTGCCGGAGCACTTCGTCACCGCGGAGATGGTCACCGAAGGGAAACCCCATCCTGCGCCGTATCTGCGCGGCGCGCAAATGTTGGGGCTGGGGCCGGAAGACTGTGTGGTGATTGAAGACGCCCCCGCCGGTGTTGCCTCTGGCAAGGCCGCTGGCTGCCGGGTGCTGGCGGTCCTTTCCACCCATGCTCCGGGGGCGCTCCAGGCCGCCGATTGGCGCATCGCCGCCCTTGCCGATCTGCATGTGGCCGTGCAGGGCCAGCGCCTGCGTCTCACCTTCACCCCGCAGTCCTGAAGCCGCTTTCCTTGCCGCTTTGCGGGACACTATTTTCCCAATCTGTTTTACTGGAACAATAATTTTTTCATGGATGTGCGTTTGCTGATTGACGCGCGCCTTCCGGGGCGCTACTCTGTGCCCATCATCGTCCTGCTGCCCAGTTCCGGAGGTCCGTTGGCGCTTGCCGCCAAGCAACGGCCTGCTGGTGTGCGTTTCCCGATTTTGCCGCTCCCTCTATCGTCCCCGTTCCAGTCCTTTGCAGCCTGGCCCGTTTGCGCTGTACCATCCTGTGCGGTGCCCTTCGGCGCAACCCCATGCCACTCCAACCCAAAGAAAGGAAATCCATCCCTTTGATGAAGAAGGCCATTGAGATCACGCCCAATATCGAGCCAATCTACGGCACGCACGACGAGAACCTGCGCCTGCTGGAAGGGGCGTTGGACGTGCGCATTGACCTGCGCTCCGACGCCCTGTATGTGGAAGGCGCGCCAGAGAACGTTGCCCGCGTGGAGCGCATCTTTGCCGATTTTGAGGCCCTGCGCAAAAACGGCGTGGTGCTGCAAAATGGCGAATTGAATGGGATGCTGAAGCTGGTGGTCGCTGACCCGGCCATCACGCTGCGCAGCCTGGTGGAGAGCGGCAAGCAGCGCTCCAATGGCACGCGCCGCATGGTGCAGCCGCGCTCTGTCAATCAGCGGCTGTATCTGGAGGCCATTGAGCAATCGGACATGGTCTTCAGCATCGGCCCGGCGGGCACTGGCAAGACGTACCTTGCCGTGGCGATGGCCGTCTCCGCGCTGACCGCAAAAAAAGTCAGCCGCCTGGTGCTGGTGCGCCCAGCGGTCGAAGCGGGCGAACGGCTGGGCTTTCTTCCCGGCACGTTGCAGGAAAAAGTGGACCCCTATCTGCGCCCGCTCTATGACGCGCTGTATGACCTGCTGGAGCCGGAGCGCGTGGACAAGATGCTGGAGCGCAACGTCATCGAGGTCGCGCCGCTGGCCTTTATGCGCGGACGCACGCTCAACGACGCCTTCATCATCATGGACGAGGCGCAGAACACCACCAGCGAGCAGATGAAGATGTTCCTGACCCGCATGGGCAACAACTCCAAGGCCGTCATCACGGGGGACATCACGCAGATTGACCTGCCCAATCCGCGCAAGTCCGGCCTGCTGGAGGCGCTGGAGGTGCTGAAGGGCGTGGAGGGCGTCCGCTTCTGCCAGTTTGAAAATGAAGACGTGGTGCGTCATGTGCTGGTGCAGCGCGTGGTGCGCGCCTATGACAGCTTCCAGCGCGCCCAGCGCGAGCTGCCCCTGGAGATTGCCGGGGCCATTCCGCTGGGACCGGAGACCAAGGCCGGCGCCCAGCCGCAGTGACCCCGCGCCCCGCAATCTGCGGTACGATGCAGAGAGAGGCAAGGTCCGCGCGGCCCGCTTCCGCGCACGACCGGGCACACGCGCAAACGCCCCATGATTACACTCGACCCTCCAAGTACGCACGCCGCCCTGGGCGGTCCCCAAAAACATCTTCCGCCGCCTCGCTTGTTGGCATTGCGCGGCTTTTTGCGGCGCGCCCGTCATGCAGTAGGCATACCCGGTCCGGTCTCCGTGCTGTTGACGCGGGACAGCACCCTGCGCCGCCTGAACCGCGAATTTCGCGGCCAGGACAGGCCCACGGACGTACTTTCTTTTCCTGCTGCGCCAGCGCCAGAAGCACACCCGCCCCTGAAAAATGCGCACGCACCCTACGCCGGGGACCTGGCCATCTCGCTGGACACAGCCGCGCGGCAGGCCCGCCGCTTGCAGCATTCGCTGGAGACAGAGGTGCGCATCCTGCTCCTGCATGGCCTGCTGCATCTGGCAGGGGAAGACCACGAGACAGACAACGGAGAGATGGCGGTGCGTGAAGAAACCCTGCGACGGCGCTTTCGCCTGCCCACGGCGCTGATTGCGCGCAGCAACGAAGTGGCTGCAAAAGCAAGGCCCACGCCGCACCCGAAAACGGGAGACACGCGGCCCGCCCAGCATCCGTCGGGACCACGCGCCAGCTCTTCCCGTCCGCGAGGCCGCGCATGACATTTCTCCTTGCGCTCGTCCTCGCCTTGCTGCTGGCCGTGCTGACGTTAAGCTCCTATGTTGACCGGCTTTATTTCGAGATGGGAAAGTTCCTCTCCCGCGATTTCCAGGAGAACATTGACGCATGGGAGCAGCGCGTGGGGCCGCGTCTGGGCATGAGTAGCGAACGGGTGGCGCTTTCCGCCGGGCTGTTGACGCACCTGTCGATTGCCGCGCTGGCCCTGGTTTTTGGCGCCCTGCTCTTTGACCGCCGCACGGTCTTGGAACTTCCCCCCACAGCTGGCGAAATCGCACAGTCCCTCTTTGGCATGGTGCTGGTGATTTTGTTCTTCAACCGCTTTCTGCCGCAGTTGTTTTTTACGCGCACGCGCGGGGCCTGGATTGCGCGACTCACCTGGCTGCTGCGCCTCCTTTTTTATCTGGTGCTGCCGGTGACGGTGGTGCTGGGTTTTCTGCTCTCTGTGGCCGCGTTGGCGGAGCAAGGCGGGCCGGAGACCGAGGAACGTCCAGAGGGGGCCGTGGACGCCCTGATTGAAGCAGGCAAAGAAGAGGGCATCCTGGAAGAAAGCGACCGCGCGCTGGTCCGCTCCGCCGTGGAATTTGGCGACAAGGTGGTGCGCGAGGTGATGACGCCGCGCCCGGCGGTCTTTGCTGTTTCCGCCACCATGACGCTGGCGGAGTTCAAGGAGACGCTGCGCGCCCATCCCTACTCCCGCGTGCCGGTCTATCAAAAGACGCTGGACGACGTCCTCGGCATTGCCTTTGTCCACGACCTGTTGCACATTCCAGACGTGGACGCCGCGGGCCGCACCGTGCGCGGGATCGCGCGTCCGGCGACCTTTACCCCAGAGACCAAGCGCGTGCAGGCGCTGCTGCGCGAGATGCAGCAGGCCAAGCAGCACATGATGATCGTCATTGACGAGTACGGCGGCGTGGCAGGTCTGGTGACCATTGAGGACCTGCTGGAGGAGATCGTCGGGGCCATCACCGACGAGCACGAAACGCCCGGACTGGACGAAACGCCCCAGCGCGAGCCGGATGGTTCCGTATTGGCGCCGGGAAATTTTGAGCTGGCGCACCTGGGCGCCATCTTTGGCGAAGACGCAAGCATCCCATTACCGGAGGGCCATGAATCGACCACGCTGGGCGGTCTGGCGACAGAGGTCGCCGGACACATCCCCCTGGCAGGGGAAGTGGTAGAGGCGGACGGGCTGCGGCTGGAGGTGCTGGCCTCGTCCAGGCGGCGCGTGGAGAGGTTGCGCGTGCGCTGGGTGCAGGCCCCGGAAAGCACCGCGCCGGGGAGTTAGCGTATTTTCATTGATACTGTGATGGAAAATAAGGTCCGTCATTCTGAGCGTAGCGAAGGACCCAGACGGTGTCGGCCTGGTATTCTCGGCCAGTATTCTCTGGATACTTCACTGGGTCGCCCGCTGTCGCGACCGACCAACGTTCAGCGAATGACTCCCTTTGATGTCCGCCTACACGAACCATGAAAATGCGTCAGGGAACATCTGAACTGGTCAGCGTTTTGAAGGGGCGGGACTTCAGTCCCGCCGTAAATGCCTGAAATAATAGTGGGCTTTACAGGCTGCGGAAAAACTCGGTAAGGGGTCAAAAAGCCTTCGGAATTGGTGATAGAAAACCTTCGCCTGGGTCTTGTGGATCGTTCCTGGAGCATCCTGACGCGATCCATTTTTTGCACTTTCTGAGAAATCGAGTTTTTCCGCAGCCTGTTTAGCCCCTGAGAAGAAGCAGCAGGTCTTGATCGGGGCTTTCTTAGCGCCTGCCATCACCCCTGTAGACGCAGAGGACAAATTTGCTATGCGACCGCACCTGGCGACATTGGTTGACGATTTTCAACGCCACGGGAAGCAGATCGCCGTGGTGGACCGTCCCGGCAATCGCCGCGTGACCACTTCCTACGCCGCCTTGGCCGATCTGGCCGGAAGGTTTTCCGCGCTGTTGGCAGGGAAAAAGATCGCCCCCGGGGAACGGGTCGTATTATGGGGCGCCAATACAGCGGAATGGGTCGCGGCCTTCTTCGGCTGCGTGCTGCGCGGCGTGCTGGTGGTCCCGCTGGATGCCCATGGTGGCGCGGAGTTCGCCGCGCGTGTGATTGACGATGTCACGCCACGTATGATCGTCGGCGATGCGGCCCTGTTGACGCAGGCCCCGCTTCCCACGCAAATTCCCCGGCTGGTCTTGGGGGGCTTGCGCCAGCAGCTTCCCGCCGCGCCGTTGTTGACGCCCGACCCTGCGCTCGGACTGGACACGCCGCTGCAGGTCCTCTTTACGTCGGGCACCACCTCCGACCCCAAAGGCGTGGTCCACACGCACGGCAACGTGCTGGCCAGCCTGCAAGTGCTGGAAGAGGAGATCGCCAAGTATCGCAAATACGAGCGTCCCTTCCATCCGCTGCGCTTTTTGCATACTTTGCCGCTCAGCCATGTATTTGGGCAGTTCATGGGACTGTGGGTGCCCCCGTTGCTAGCAGCGGAGGTGCATTATGAGGACAACCTGCTGGCCACGCACCTGGTGGAACGCATCCACGACGAGCGCATCTCCGTGGCCGCCGTGGTGCCGCGCGTGCTGGAGTTGCTGCGCCGGGAACTGGAGGCCACGACGCCCCATCTGCCCGCACGGCTGGCTGCGGCCCAGGGCGAACGCGCCTGGAAGCGGTGGTGGCGCTTTCGTGATCTCCACAACCGCTTTGGCTGGAAGTTTTGGGCCTTTGTCTGCGGCGGGGCCGCGCTGCCTGCGGAACTGGGGTCCTTCTGGGACAGGCTGGCCTTTGCCGTAGTGCAGGGCTACGGCATGACGGAGACCACCGCGCTGGTGACGCTGGTCCATCCCTTCCATGCCGCGCTAGGCACAGTGGGCAGGCCATTGCCCGGACGCGAGGTGCGCGTGGCCGAGGACGGCGAGGTACTGGTGCGCGGCGCCATGGTGGCCCGCTCCCAATGGCGCAAGGGCCGCATGGAACCATTGCTCTCCAGCACCACAGCAGGTCCCAACGCATGGCTGGCGACCGGCGACCTGGCCGCCCTGGATTCTGGCGGACAAATGCGTTTCCTGGGCCGCAAGGGCGATGTGATTGTCACTGCTGCGGGAGTGAACATCCATCCCACTGACATTGAGACCCTCCTCTGCCAGCAGCCCGGCGTACGCGATGCCGCCGTGGTTGGCTGGGACGGTCTCCAGGGACCGGAAGCGGTGGCCGCAGTGCTATTTCATGGCGACGATGCTGCATTGCAACGCGCCGTGCAAGCGGCCAACCAATCGCTGCCGGAGTTCCAACGCCTGCGCCACGCGCTACGCTGGCCACAAGTGGAGTTTCCGCGCACCACGCTGGGCAAACTGCTGCGCCGCGAAGTGGCCGCCTGGGTGGCTGGCCAGTTGGGACCGTCCCTGCACCCAGCGGCATCGGAGCAGGGCGCTCAAACTCCAGCGCTGGGCCAGCCTACAGACCCGCTGCTGCGCATTCTGGGGGCCGTGACCGGCCTGCCTGCGCCCCACGCCGAGGACGCCGCCGACCTTGCGCTGGACCTGCATCTGGACAGCTTGGCGCGCGTACAGTTGGCGATGGCGCTGGAACAGCACTTCGGCGTTGCCATGCCGGATGCGGCGCTTGCCACCGCGCAGACGCTGGGCGATTTGCGGCGCATGGTCTCGTTGCAGGTGGAGACAAGCACGTCCAGCGTTGTGGCTGGGGCCGCAGGCAAGGCCCAATTGCCCACAGAAGAGGCTGCAGGACCGGTCACTCCCAAAAGCATCGACCTTCCCTGTCCGCACTGGCCTTGGACCGCCCCCGTACAAATGCTGCGCGTGCTTTTTCTGGAGGCCGTCCTGCGTCCGCTGGTTTCCTTGCTGGCGCACCCGCGCGTGCTGTCGGTCCCGGCTGGTCGGCCTTCCAATCCAGGCCGCATCGCGCCGGCCCTCTACATTGCCAACCATGTGACCGCCCTGGATGTGCCCCTGGTGCTGTATGCCTTGCCCGCGCCGGTGCGACGGCGCATGGCAATTGCCATGTCAGCGGAAATCCTGGCGGACTGGCGGCGTGGACGCAATCAGGACAATTGGTTTTTCAACCTGCTTGCCCCCGTGGAGTATTGGCTGGTCACGGCGCTTTTCAACATCTTCCCTCTGCCCGCCGGGGCCGGTCTGCGGCAAAGTTTCCAACACGCAGGAAAGGCGCTGGACCACGGCTTCAATGTGCTGGTCTTTCCTGAAGGCCAACGCACGAAGGACGGGCGTCTGCAACCTTTTCGTCCGGGGACCGGCCTGCTGGCGCAGCAGTCGCGGGCAAGCGTTGTCCCGCTGGCCCTGCGCGGCCTATGGCAGGCCAAACAGCAAGGCCGCTGGCTGCGCCCACCAGGGCTGGAGATTGCCGTGGGCACACCGATCATACCCAGCGATGGGGAAACCACCCCCGCGCTGACCCAGAGGCTGGAAGATGCCGTGCGTCAATTGTTGTAGCACGCCGGATATTTTCCTTGCCCATAAAATGGTCTTTTCCCGCACCAACAAGGTCCCCCGGCCAGTGGAATAGAATTGAAACATCAATCCCATGCCTCGCCCTAAGATACAGGTCCTGCTCGCACTGCGCGACGCGGCGCACTTTGCGCCGATTGTCCAGGCCCTGCTCCATCAGGACGCTGTCGTCTCCATGGCCCCTTTGCAAAGCGTGGAGGCACTGCTGGAGCGCCTGCGCACAGAGGCGCCTTCTTTGTTGGTGCTGGAGTTGGAACAGAACGCGGCCTTCCTGGAGCAGGTCCGCGCGCAGCACCCGGTCCTGCCCGTGGTGGTGGTGCTGGAGCGGCCCACCGCACAGCTTGCTTTTGCCGCCTCCCGCCTGGGCGCGGAGGACGTACTGACCTTGCCGCTGGATGAAGCACAGACCGCCGAGCGGATGCAATCGGTGCTGGAGAAATTGACCGCGCAGCCGGAAACCTCTCCCCTGCCCGCCAGCGCCGGTCCCACGCCTGTCCATCCGCCTTCTGTATCCAGGCCGGGCCCGGTGGCAACACCGGCCCATGCCAGCCTTGGCAGGAAGGGCGGCCACACACCCCAATTGATCGGCTCCAATCCACGCATGGCAGAGGTCCGCGACATCATCGACAAAGTGGCCGCCACAAACGCCACCGTCCTGGTCCGTGGAGAGAGTGGCGTGGGCAAGGAGATCGTCGCGCGCATGATCTATAGCGCCTCCCACCGCGCGCAAAGGCCCTTTGTCAAACTCAACTGCGCCGCCATCCCCAATGACCTGCTGGAAAGCGAACTGTTTGGCTACGAGGCCGGCGCATTTACCGGGGCCATGCGCCAGAAACCCGGAAAATTTGAGTTGGCCGACACTGGCACCCTCTTTCTGGACGAGATCGGCGAAATGCACCCCATGTTGCAGGCCAAGCTGCTGCACGTCCTACAGGACGGCCAGTTCTCGCGACTGGGGGCCAAGCACGATATTTCCGTGGACGTGCGCGTGATCTGCGCCACCAACAAGCTGCTGGAGCAGCGCGTGGCCGAGGGCCTCTTCCGCGAAGACCTCTTCTATCGCATCAATGTGGTCACCGTACACATCCCCCCGCTGCGCGAACGCCGCGACGAAATACCCCTGCTGACGCGCTTCTTCCTGGAAAAATACGCCGCTGAATACCATCGGCCCTTGCGCCTGTTCAGCCCCGAAGTGGAGCAGCAAATGCTCTCCTACCGCTGGCCAGGGAACATCCGTGAGCTGGAAAATCTTTGCAAGCGCTTCGTCATCGTCGGCGGCGAAACGCAGATACTCCGGGAGCTTTCCCAGCGACGCCCCCTGGAAGCAAATCCTGTGCAACTCCCTGCACCTGAGGCAGGCGGATGGACGGCCACGCCAACAGAGGTCCTGCCGTCCGATACCGCAATTCTTGACGGCAAACACGCCCCCGGCAAGGCCCTCACACAGCCCGTGGAAGTGGGGCTGGGACCGTCCCTACTGGAAATTGGCCGCCGCGCGGCCTGGCAGGCCGAACGTCAGGCCATCCAAGAGATGCTGTTGCTGACCCATTGGAACCGCCGAGAGGCCGCTGCCCGCCTCCGCGTCAGCTACAAGGCGCTGCTAAACAAAATGAAGCAGATAGAGCGGGAAGAGGAGGCGGAACAAACAACCAGAGAGGACACAAGTGCCGAATAGTGGCATTGAGATACCACTATTCGGCGTTTCCCTCTCTCCCGTCCTACGTGTTCCTTGCTGAATAGGGTTGCTTCCAAGGCAAAAAACACGGAGTGTTCGCATCCCAGAAATCTTTGTGTGTGGCTGAGAATTTATTAAAGTCGTAGGAAATGAAGACGATAAAAAGAAGCAAGAACGCTTGTTGAAACAGGGGCTGTAGCGCTTTTACTGGGCCTGCTCTCTGAACGTCGTATTTGGCAAGCTACGTGCATATATGTATGGCACACGAGGCGTCTACAAATTGTCTATTCTCTAAAGTTGTTCCGCGCAATTTGAGTGAAACAGCACCGCTGCTTCACTCCCTTCATATCTGATTCTCGCCGATGTCCCTTCCAAATGCCTCGATGCAAGGCCCGCGCAAGCGGGCCTTATGCATTTATGCATAAAATCATAAGGTGCGCCCTCGCAAACAAACCGTCCCTTCCTCCGCCCCCGATATCGACGATATGCATGCTGCCGACAGGGCGCTCAGCGCAGTGGATGCTTTGCTGGCTGCCGGGGGCCTCTCCCATGGCACACGCAGCACCCGGCCTGCCGCGCAGGGCAAGACGGCCAGGCCTGCATCCCGTCCCTCTGCTTCCGCAAAGGCCAAGGGGCACGCGCCGCTCCTGCTCCGCGTCCCCGCGTGGGAGCGCCATCCCTGGCTGGTGCATGGCTTCAGCACGCGGCTGGGTGGGGTTTCCACGGCCTACGCCCCAGGCAACGGGCGCGGAGAGTTGAACCTCGGCTTTACCCCCGGCGATACACGGGAAAACATCCTGCGCAACCGGGAGATATTTCTGCGCGCGCTCGTGGGCAACGCCTCCCAGCCCCGGAAGCGGCCCTTGCCTGCGCTGGTGCTCCTGCGCCAGATACATTCCGGCATCGTCTACCGGATGGACGATGCCGACATACCAGACGTAACGGGCGCGCCCACGGAGACGCTACGCGCCGGGGACGGCATGATGACCGCCCTGCCGGACCGTTTGCTGGCCATTCAAACCGCGGACTGCCTGCCGGTGCTGGTGGTGGACCTGCGCCAGCGCGTGGTGGCGGCCTTTCATGCCGGATGGCGTGGCACGGCGCAGCGCATTGTGGAACGCGGCGTGGGCCGCATGAGGGCGGAGTTGGGCAGTCGTCCCGCGGACCTGACGGCCTGTATTGGGCCGGGGATTGGCGGCTGCTGCTATGCCGTAGGCGAGGACCTGCGCAGTGAATTCGCATCGCAGTTCGCTTACAGCGACGCTCTTTTCCACGAGGTCTACGACCTGGACCCAATCAAGGAAAAATACCCGCTGCTCTTCCTCACCGCGCGCGCGCCGGGACACAGCAACCTGGGGCCCAGCATCCATCTGGACCTGGTGGAGGCCAACCGGCGGCAACTGCTGGACGCTGGGGTCGCCCCAGGAAAAATCCACGCCCTGGGAATGTGTACGGCCTGCCACACCGGGCAGTTCTTTTCGCACCGCGCTGGGCAGGGATTTACCGGACGCATGATGGCCGCCATCGGCATCCGCCCATCCTGACCGGGCGTTTCCCCGCCCCGCATAGTGGAGATATTTCTCAAATGCTGTAGAGACTAGAAAGGCTGTCGGAGTGGTCGTAGGGTTAGCACATCATTGCCGGGTGCCCCAGGTCTCGATTTTGAGACCTGGGTGGATGAGGATACACAGGGCTACATCTGCGGGAAATGGTGCGGAGTCAAACTCCCAGACTTACTAGCACAGATCATGCGCGAATCCCAGCTCTCAAAATCGCGACCTGGGGCACCCACAACACACTCCAACCCGCCTCACCTCACAACCCGCTCCATCCCAACCCAGCCACATCCCACTCAACCCAACCCGCACACGGCGGGGAGATATGTTTGGCGAATTGCGATCCGGAAACGACGGGCCACTTCCCTGGCACGAAGGCAATGTCCGGGAAAGGTCATTTCTTCAGCATGTTTTGGCGAGGAAGAGGACGTTGGCAGGGCGCTCGGACAGCCGCCGCATGAAGTACGGAGGCGCTACATGCCGCGGTCCATGGCTTCGTTGGCCAATTGGTCGGCCTTCTTGTGTTCGCGCGCAGGACGTGCTGGATTAAAATGCCTTCAGCCGCGCGATGCGGGAAACGTTTTCAATTTGCTGATGCACCGGCACAAGCTGGTGGAGATTTGTGGCCGGGTGAGGGATGGGTTGCGGCACCTGGCACTGGACCGTGGCCTGCAAAAGAAGTCCCGGTCTTGGAGCGTTCGGGGAAGGGATGGGTTGGGCCAGTCGGTAAGCCGGGCGGCGAAAGGACACCGCAGGCACGGCTGCTGAGGACAAAGCCTTCGTCCTTATCGAGGGGCGTCCGGCCATAAACGCAGGTATAACGCTCTCAATCGGAGGGACAAGATGAAGTTGTTTCGCACAGTGGGTATGTTTGTTTTGCCATTCGCACTTCTTATGGGGCGCCACCCCCTGCTGGCGCAAACGGCGCAGCGTGCCCCCTACAAATTTTCCGCTTCGGCGCAGGCCGTGATTGACCGGCTGGCCAGTTTTCAATCACTTCCTGCCGAGACCTGGAGCTATCACGTCGGGGATTTTCCGCATGGGGAAAGCCCAGATATTGATACGAGCGATTGGCCGAAGGTCAAAGGTACACGCAAGGCCCCATTCGTCGCTCCGCTCCAGGCAGTGTGGTTCCGCAGGGACATTGTGGTACCAAAAACGTTAAATGGTTACGACCTGAAAGGGACCCGCATCTGGTTCCATATGCGGGTGTCCGCCAATGGCCCCGTGCCGGAGATTGTCTATTTCAATGGTGCGCGTGTGGCCATGGGAACAGACCTGGAAGACATGGTGCTTTTCGACCATGCCCAGCCAGGCAGTAAAGTCTTGGTGGCCGTGAAATTCCTTTCCACGGAAGATGTCAAGACCTTTCAGGGCGCGGAACTGCGCGTGGATTTTGCCCCAGGCCGGCCCAATCCAGAGGACACACGCAAGGAATTTCTTTCTGCTGCGCAATTGCTGCCGACGATCACACAAAACCCCCAGGAACTTGCGGGCCAAGAAAAAACGCTGGGGTCCGCAGTCAACGCAGTGCAAATTTCCGCGTTGGACAGCGATGACCAGCAGGCCTTCGATGCGTCCCTGCGTGCAGCGCAAGCGCAGCTCGCCAGCCTGCGCCCCGTGTTGCAGCAGTATCTTGTCCATCTGACGGGCAATGCGCACATCGATGCAGCATGGTTATGGCCGTGGACAGAGACCGTCGATGTGGTGCGCAGGACCTTCTCCACTGCGCTACAGTTGATGCAAGAATATCCCAGCTATACCTATTCCCAGTCTGCCGCGCAGTACTACGAATGGATGGAGCAGAAATGTCCTGACGTCTTTCGCGGCATCCAACAGCGGGTGAAGGAGGGACGCTGGGAGATCGTCGGTGGCATGTGGGTGGAACCGGACCTGAACCTGCCCGACGGAGAGTCACAGGTCCGCCAGGTGCTTGTCGCCAAGGAATATTTCCAGAGGGACTTTGGCGTGGACGTCCGCGTCGGCTGGAACCCAGACTCCTTCGGATACAACTGGCAACTACCGCAGATCTATAAAAAATCTGGCATTGATTATTTTGTGACGCAGAAGATGGGATGGAATGACACCAATCAGCTCCCATTAAAGCTCTTCTGGTGGCAGGCCCCAGACGGTAGTCGGGTACTTACATATTTCCCCCATGATTATGTCAATCAAATTACACCGGTAAGGATTGCCGGGGACCTGGCGCGGTCGGTGGAACTCAATCCAGGCGCGAAAGAAATGATGCATCTCTATGGGATAGGCGACCACGGCGGAGGCCCGACACGCGCCATGCTGGACAGCGGTATGCACTGGATGCAGCCAGATGTTGTCTTCCCGAGGATGGAGTTTGGCGTATCGCAGGCGTTCTTTGACGCGATGGCCAAGCAAGTCGACACCAAAGATGCTCCGATATGGGACTATAAGACCCTGGCCGCTGGAAAGACACAACTGCCACAGCCACCAGCGGGCGAGACCAGCCTGCCGGTCTGGAACGATGAATTGTATCTGGAATATCACCGCGGCACTTACACCACGCAGGCCGCATTCAAAGCCAACATACGCCACAGCGAGGAATGGATGTTGAATGCGGAAAAGTATTCATCGCTGGCATGGCTGGGTGGCCTGGACTACCCTGCCACGCAATTGACGGAAGCATGGAAGAAGGTCCTCTTCAACCAGTTCCACGATCTGGCAGCCGGCTCCGGAATAGGCGTCATCTATAAAGACGCGCAAAATGACTATGATGTCGTCCATTGGACCGCGGACGATGCCACCCGTCATGCGTTGGGCGACATCGACAGTCATATCAATACGCAGTCCATCTCCGGCGTGCCGCTGCTGGTCTGGAACCCTCTGAGCTGGACGCGCACCGATCTGGTGCAGGCCACGGTGCAAATGCCACTGGCGGAAACGCATGGGACCAGCGTTCTGGATGCCAGCGGGAAGCCACTGCTGATGCAGGTACTTTCCAGCGATACCAATACGCACACCTATCATCTACTGATCAAGGCCAACTCCGTACCTTCCGTTGGCTACACAGTTCTGCATGTGGTTGCGGGGGGCCGCTCCGTACCCAGCGATTTGCACGTAAGTGGGACCACGCTGGAGAACAGCCTGCTGCGCGTTGTGGTCGACGCAAAGAATGGTTGTATTACCAGCCTTTACGACAAGCAGTCGCATTTTGAGTCCCTGGCCACAGGCGCTTGCGGCAACATGCTGCAGGCCTTCGTTGACAGGCCCAAAGACTACGATGCCTGGAACCTAGACCCAAATTACGAAAAATATGGCACCAATCTTACCATGGCGGACAGTGTGCAGGTGGTCGAACAGGGACCGCTGCGCGCAGTGGTCCGCGTGACGCGGCACTGGGGCCAGTCCAAATTTGTGCAGGACATCACGCTGTATGCTGGAATGCCACGCGTCGATGTGGTCAACAATATCGACTGGCATGAATCGCATGTTCTGCTCAAGGCGGCCTTCCCGCTGGCGGCCACCAGCAACATGGCGACCTATGAGATACCCTACGGGACCATTGAACGGCCCACTACACGCAATAACAGCGTTGAGCAAGCGAAGTTCGAGGTGCCAGCCATTCGCTGGGCCGACCTGGGCGACGGTCTGCACGGCTTCTCGCTCATCAACGGGTCCAAGTATGGCTATGATGCCAAAAGCAACGTGCTGCGACTCACCCTGTTGCGTGCCCCTACGTGGCCAGACCCAAATGCCGACCGCGGACACCAGCACTTTTCTTACTCACTCTATCCGCATGCAGGTTCCTGGCGCGATGCACAGACCGTGCTGCGCGGATACGAGTTTAACTATAAACTTCGTGCCATGCAGGTGGAACCGCACACTGGTGAGCTGCCTGTGATGCACTCCTTTGTCAGCATCCATCCGGCCAATCTGGTAGTGACGGCGATGAAGCAGAGCGAGGACGGCAAGGACCTGGTCCTGCGCTTTTATGAATGGGCAGGGGAAAAGGGCCGTGCGGCCATCACGCTACCAGCCGGGGCCAGCAGCGCCGTGGTCACCAATTTAATGGAAATACCACAGGGCGGACCGCTCATGGTGCGGGACGATACCATCACGGTCCCGGTGGCCCCGTATTCCATCAACACCGTGCGCGTCTCCTATGACAATCGCGGAGCGTCCTTCTGGAGAGTTGGAAAATGATCTACTCTCTCTGACGAGGTCAGAAATGGCAAAAAACACGGTCAACGAGACAGAACGGATGGTTGTCACAAGGGTTTTTGATGCCCCACGCGAACAGGTTTGGAAGGCGTGGACAGACCCGAAATACGTGATGCAGTGGTGGGGGCCGAAGGGTTTTACAGCACCTTTTTGCGAGATGGATTTTCGTGTGGGAGGAAAATTTCTCTACTGCATGAGAGCGCCGGATGGGCAGGAGTTCTGGAATGGTGGTGAATACCACGAGATTGTTCTGCACGAGAAGATCGTTTCCTCCATGTACTTTTCTGGTCCGCAGGGGAACAAAGTTGGGCCTGCTCAATATGGGACTGAACATGAGGCCATAGAGGGTGCGTGCGATGTGACCCTCTTTGAGGACATCGGAAACGGCCAGACGAAGCTGACCTTCATTGGAAATGAACCGATGGAGAGCGCAAAAAACAGCGGCCAACTCGAAGGCTGGAAACAGATACTCGATAAGGTTGCCGCAGTTGTTGCGGGGCCAGCGCAGGCGAAATAAGTAGTAGAAGTTTTGATGATCGTAATGCGCGAGATACGGACATAAGGGCCCCTGAACAAGCCAGCGTTTTGAAGGGACGGGACTTTGGTCTCGCCGTAAATGCCTGAAATAATAGTGGGCTTTACAGGCTGCGGAAAAACTCGGTAAGGGGTCAAAAAGCCTTCGGAATTGGTGATAGAAAACCTTCGCCTGGGTCTTGTGGATCGTTCCTGGAGCATCCTGACGCGATCCATTTTTTGCACTTTCTGAGAAATCGAGTTTTCCGCAGCCTGTTCAGCCCCTGAGGGGCAGCAGTAGGTCTTGATCAGAGTTTTCCTAAAGCTAACGCAGGTCCATCCTGGAAACCCAGCTAAGGGTAGCGGAGGATGCTGAGTTCAAACGCGCAGCTCGCCACTTGGCTGGATCGTGGCCTTTCCGGACGAGTGACCCTGGTTGGCCCAACTGTTGCCACCAGGCCAGGTCCTTGGATATCTTCGGGCACATCTAGCGCAGCCATGCAAGGGGCCCGGTTCCCCCAGGCCAAAGGTCGCTTTTTGGGGAAACTGGAAAAACAGAGACCTGCCGTGCCACTAAAATCGGGGCCCCTGGCAAGCGGTCTTTGCTTACTGGGGTGATAGGACGCCGGGTCTTGACCCGCAGCAGTGCAGGAGAGCGCAAAAGACCAGAAAATGCTGGACATGGGCCAATCCGCTTCCGCATGCGCGGACGATGCATACCCGCATGAACACTGCCTTCCGTGGACACAGCGACCGACTACATCCATCGTGTCAGTGCACCGCAAACTGTGTGGTTTTTCCTTTTAGGAAACTCAGCGGAAAAATTTCCGAGGGGACCGCCTGGCCAGTGCCTACTCTGGGCACATGGACGGAAGACATTGCGTCTGTGAGGGGCATCCATACGCGATTTTCCTTTGCCGACAATGCGGCCAACTGCTGGCTTTAAACCCTTAAACGCGCCCATCACAGTTGCGCCCATTGTCCTTGGCGAACGCCTTTTGACCGCGCTGAAAGGGCAATCCTGGCAAGTTTTCTGGTGCTCATAAGGGTCAGGTTTTTTCTCCGCCATATAGCAACCATCCATGGGGCATTTGCCTCACCAGGATTGTCACAATAGGACAGTCTCAAGGGGGTTTTATCTTCCATTCATTTAGCGTTCACCCAATCTTTACATCATCTTTACCTCTACGACACATGTGCCTGTTGATATCGAGTCAGGGGAGGTCCGCAGGGGCCATTCCCATACATTCTTCTTTACGAGGTCATAATGCGGTCGTTCCGTAAAATTTTTGCGTTCTTTCTGCTGTTTGCCGCAGGCGTCTCGCTGACGTTTGCTGAAGGCACGGCCACTGTCCGCGGCACCGTCGTCACTCCAACCGGCAGCGTCGTCTCTGGCGCGCAAGTAACGTTGACTGAGAGTAAGTCGCAAAAGGCAATCACCTTGTTGACAGAGCAGGACGGGTCTTACAGCATCTCCGTCTCCAGCACAGGCGACTACATCCTGACGGTACAGAAGGACGGCTTTCAGGATTATACGCAGACCATCCACTTGCAGAACGGACAAGTAGTCAGTCTGGACGCCAAGCTGGCGCTGCAAAGCGCAACGCAGACGGTGACGGTCCATGCAGGGGCCTTGCCGGGGGCGACCCCGCTGCCATCCCAGGAGCAGGTGATGGAATCTGACCAGACGGTCCGCGTGATTGACCGCAAACAGATGGACATGGCGGGACCTGTGGCCGGTGGGGCGCAGATCATTGCCACCGCTCCGGGCGCCATCGTCACAGGCTACGGGAACACGGGCGCGACGAAATACACGATCACCCTGAATGGGCTGAACCAGGGCTGGGGCGGCTACGGTGGTTACACAGGCGGCGCAGCGCTGGGAGTCACGTTTGACGGTGTGCCGATCGTAGATCCGGCGACTGACCTTTGGCCATCGGCGACCATTCCAGAAAACGGACTTATCCAGAACACCAATGTCACCTATGGTCCAGGTAGTCCCATGGACCGCTGGTATACCAACATTGGAGGGTCCGTGGAATTTACTCCGCTGCAACCGACTGCAATGCCCCATGCGACCGTGACCACCACGTATGGTAGTTATCAACAGAAGGACATTGTTGCCAGCGGCAGCACGGGCCTGTATCACGGATGGTCCACCGGGTTTGCTGGTGGCACAGGCAAGGGGGATGATTTTCGCAACGCCCCAGACGGGTTCAAAAACCCCAGCAAGGACTGGGCCGTCCAGGCCAAGACGCTAAAGACCTTCCAAGAGGGCAGCTTTGAGCTGGGCGGCTATTACGCCTACGCCGGTGGCTACCGGTCACAAGTCATCCCCATTGCCGCCAATCCGTACATCACAATAGACGGCAACCTGGGCAGCCAGCAATATAGCCAGCCAACTTCTGGTTACTACAGTACTTTGCCGTTCAATAGCTATAACAAATATGACACCAACCAGATGGGCCTGATCTATGGGCGGGAAAATGTGCGCCTGGACACCACCTCTGCGTTGCAGAACTTGTCATGGTACATGCACATCGCGCGGTTACATGCCCGCTACAACGACGTCTATCAAGACCTTTCCGGCCCAACCGGCAACCAGCAGCAGGACGAATATAACAATCCCTATACCAACACCATAGGCGACAAACTTTTGTTGACCAAGAACTTGCCGTGGAACACGGTGAGCGGTGGTGGCTATTTCATCCACGCGCTGTATAACAGCCGGAACAATTTCTATGGCCCCGCATGGGGCGGTTCCAAGCGCACCGCGAACGTTGGAGGGAAAATCCGTTCCAGCTATTTTAACCAGAATGACTTTGCCATCTTTCTGCAGGATGACATACATCCGCTCCCGATGCTGCATGTCACGCCGGGTATCCGCTATGTTGGTTTCGCCACGGGATTCTATAATGCCGTGCAGCAGGATTTTAATTTTGCAGAGGGGGTGGCCCTGAGAACAACCTGCCGATATGGTGACTTTGGGGGCGTCAAAGGCACGATCAACGTGCAGGACGCCTGCCCCGGGGCCAACGAGAACCGCAGTGGGGTAGAGCCATCGGTGGATGTGTCCGTTGCAGCACGTCCATGGCTGAACCTCTATGGTGGCTTCCAAGAGGAGTTACGCTCGCCATCGCTGGGTGGTGGTGGCGGAATGTTCCAGGCCGTCGACCCAGTCAGTTATCACCTGGAGCGCGGCACCTACTACCAATTTGGGTTCAAGATGCACACCGAAGGGACTGGCGTCCGCAACAATTTTATCTTCGGCGCCAACTACTACCACCAGAAGTTCGCCAACCAAGAGATTGACACCACTCTGGCAAACGGAAACACCTACGACGCCAATGGGACCTCCAACTACAACGGGGTCAACATCTTTGCCGATGATGATCCGGCCCACAACCTGCACCTGTTCGCCAATGCAAACATTGAGGCCGCAAGCTATAGCAGTTATGTAACTGGCGGCATTTTCTACAACGGCGCGGCCACCTGCACCGGGCCCAACGGCCCTGTTGCTGGCTGCCTGGACTATAATGGCTACCCGGTGTCCTACGTGCCCACCTCCACGCTGAATGCAGGCGCATTCTACGCACTGCATCCCACGGAGCGGTTTGTCGTTGAGCCAACGGCCTCGTTCCAGTTCATTGGCAGCCAGCATCTTTTCGACAACTGCGCCGAACAGGCGGGCGCCTGCACCAGCCCGGCGCCCAGCAAGACCGTGACCATGCCGGCCTACGCCACGCTCAACCTGGGTGCTAAGGTACCCTACAAACACCTGGACTTCAATTTTATGGCGTTGAATGTGTTGAACAAGGGATACAACATCTATGAATATATTTCGGCTGGCAGTTACTTCAACACCGCATCGACGGCCCCGGCAAACGAGCCGCAATATGCCTACAACTATGTAATTTCCTATCCTGGGGCGCCAGTCACGGCCTATGGAGGGGTCACCGTCCACTTCTAACAAGGACCACCCCAGGATGCAACTAAAAACAGCAGGAAGTGAGGGGAAGTACCATGCCCCTCGCTTCCTGCTGTATTGGGATGTAGGTTGCTCCTATGAAGGTGCGGGTAGGTCGGTCCTACTCTTCGCCAAGACGCAATACGGCCAGGAATGCCTCCTGGGGAATGTCCACTTTACCGATGCGCTTCATGCGCTTCTTGCCTTCTTTTTGTTTTTCCAGCAGCTTGCGTTTGCGGGAAATGTCGCCGCCGTAGCACTTGGCGATGACGTTTTTGCGCAGCGCGGAGACCGTTTCGCGGGCAATCACCTTGGCCCCGATGGCGGCCTGGATGGCCACTTCGAACATTTGGCGCGGGACCAGCTCCCGCATTTTTGAGACCAGCGCGCGGCCCCGCTCGTAGGCCAGGTCGCGGTGCACGATGATGGAAAGTGCGTCCACCGGTTCGCCGGAGACCAGGATGTCCATCTTGACCATCGGCGATACCCATGTGCCGGAAAGATGGTAGTCCAAGGAGGCGTAGCCGCGGGAGACGGACTTGAGCCGGTCATAAAAGTCGAGCACGATCTCATTCAGCGGCAATTCATACGTCAGCATCACGCGCGTCTGGCTGACATACTCAAAGTTCTTTTGTTTGCCGCGTTTCATCTCCACCAACCTCAGGATGCCCCCCACATACTCTTCGTTGGTCAGGATGGTCGCGGTGATGATCGGTTCTTCGATCTTTTCTATCTCGCTTGGCTCTGGCCAGTGTGCGGGATTGTCCACCTCGACCACATTGCCGTTGGTCAGGGTGATGCGATAGCGCACGCTGGGGGCGGTGGTAATCAGGTCCAGATTGAATTCGCGTTCCAGCCGCTCCTGGATGATCTCCATGTGCAGCAGGCCGAGGAAGCCGCAGCGGAAGCCGAAGCCCAGGGCGACCGAGCTTTCTGGTTCGAAGAAGAAGGAAGCGTCATTCAGGCGTAGTTTTTCCAGCGCGTCACGCAGCAAGGTGTGTTCGTGCGCGTCCACGGTGTACAGGCCGGCAAAGACCATGGGCTTGATGTCCTCAAAGCCCGGCAGGGCGCTGGTGCAGGGGTTTCTGTCATCGGTGATGGTGTCGCCGATCTTGGTGTCGGCCACGTTTTTCATGTTGGCGACAAAAAAACCCACCTCGCCCGCCGTCAACTCGCCGATCTCCACCGGCTTGGGGGTCAGCACGCCGAGGGACTCCACTTCAAAGACGCTGCCGTTCCACATCAGGCGGATACGCTGCCCTTTATACATCCGTCCGTGGATGACGCGGGCCAGCACGACCACGCCGCGATAGGGGTCGAACCAGGAATCAAAGATGAGCGCCTGCAAGGGGCCGTGCGCGTCCCCGGCAGGCGGTGGCAGCCGGTGGACAATGGCTTCCAGAATATCGGGCACGCCCTGGCCGGTCTTGGCGCTGACCGGGATGGCGTCCTTGGTGTCCAGTCCAACGGTCTGCTCGATCATGGCCTTGGTGCGTTCTATGTCCGCGCTGGGCAGGTCGATTTTGTTGATGACGGGGATGATTTCCAGCCCGTGATTGATGGCCAGGTAGGCATTGGCGAGGGTCTGCGCTTCCACGCCCTGCGAGGCGTCCACCACCAGCAAGGCCCCTTCGCAGGAGGCCAGGGAGCGGGAGACCTCGTAAGAAAAGTCCACATGGCCGGGGGTGTCGATCAGGTTGAGCTGGTAGGTCTCTCCGTCCTGTGCCTGATAGACCATACGCACGGAATGGGCCTTGATGGTGATGCCGCGCTCCCGTTCCAGGTCCATGGCGTCCAGCACCTGCGCATGCATCTCACGCGCGGTCACGGAGCCGGTCAGCTCCAGCAGACGGTCCGATAGCGTCGATTTGCCATGGTCGATGTGGGCGATGATTGCGAAATTGCGTATGTGCAGACGGTCCATACAGGTTTGTCAATGCGGGCCAGACAAGACAGGCCCCGCGCGCAGACCCATCCGGCGCTATGGCCTTGCATAGGTACAGCGGTGGGAACGTTCTCTATGGGTAAGTCTATCATTTGCCGCAAGGAGGATTTTCGCATGGTCCCAGGCGCCAACAGACCATACAATAGAGGTATTACGACTGATTTTCCCGCATGAGGTCTGGCACCGTTTTTAGCACCGGCATTTTTCGGGTTTTTGCCTTGGCAGCGCTGTTGCTGTTGGCGGGCTGCGCCCCGCAGCAGGCCACTTCGCCGGTGGCGCGCAGTCCCCAGGCCACCGCGCCTGCGCTTGCGGTAAAACAGGGGCCTGCCGCTGTTGCAACTGCGCAGCCCGCGGCAAGGCCGCCGGAGACAGCGCAACAGGACCAGGTCCTCATCAATGCCTCCCAGCAGGCCTACGCCAGTGGCGTGCAGCATTACCAGGCAGGCCAATTTGCTGCCGCGCGTGCGGAATTCGACCGCGCCGTGGACATCTACCTGACCAGTGGACGTGACCTGAAGACGGATGCGCAGTTGGACGACGCCTTTGAGAAGCTGGTGGACGCCGTCAATGCCCTGGAAATGGACGCCCTCCAGCAAGGCAACGGATTCAGCCAGCAGGAGGCCGCGCCGGTCGATGTGGCCAACGACGTCACCTTTCCCGTTGATCCCAATCTGATGGCCCGCGCCCAGGCCGAGTTGAAGGTGACGCAATCGGACCTGCCGCTGGTGGTCAACGATTACGTCGCCAGCTACATCAATTATTTTTCCAACACGACCAAGGGCCACAACACCATCAAGCACGCACTGGAGCGGGCAGGACACTATCACGCCATGATCTCCAAGGTGCTGGCGGAAGAGGGCGTGCCACAGGACCTGATCTATCAGGCGGTCGCGGAGTCCGGCTTCCAGCCACGCGCCGTCAATCCCCACTCCGGGGCCGGGGGCATGTGGCAATTTATGCCCCACGGGAATTATGGTTTGGAGCGGAATGGATGGGTGGATGAGCGCTTTGATCCGGTGAAGTCCACCCATGCATACGCCCGTTACATCAAGATGCTGCATGAGCAGTTTGGGGACTGGTATCTGGCCATGGCCGCCTATGACTGGGGCGCGGGCAACGTACAGCGCGCCGTGCAGCGTACCGGCTATGCCGATTTCTGGGAGATGTACCGGCGCAACGTGCTGCCGCAGGAGACCAAGAACTACGTCCCCATCATTCTGGCGGCGACCATCATGGCCAAGGACCCGGCGCAATATGGGTTGGGCGACATGACGCCCGATCCCCCATTGGTGACGGACACCGTCACCGTGGACAGCAGCATTGACCTGCGTCTGGTGGCAGACCTGGTGGGGTCCACTGCGGAGGAGATTGCCAGCCTGAACCCTGGGCTGCTGCGCATGCGCACGCCGGTGGGCCAGTCGTATGATCTGCACCTTCCAGTGGGCACCAAGGGGCTTTTTGAGCAGCGGATTGCACTGGTCCCGGAAGAGCACCGTGGTTCCTGGCGCTATTACACAGTGGGCGCGGGAGACAGCCTGGACGCCATAGCGCAGCGCTTCCATGTGAAGGCAGCGCAGATTGCCAGCGTGAACCAGTTGTCATCCGGGGCCGCACTTGACCCGGGCATGGGACTGGTGGTCCCTGTGGCGCCAACCCCTACGGCAACAACCTTCCACATGCGTTACCGGACGCACCGCGGGGACACGATGGTCACTGTGGCCGACCGTTTCGGGGTGACGGCGGCCCAGTTGCGCCGTTGGAACCACCTGCGCGGGGACCGCCTGCCAGCGGGAAAACTCCTTTATATTTCCCAGCCCACGCCCGCGCACCGCGCCAGCCGCCACGCGGCAAAACGGCGCCCGTCCAGCAGCACGCACGCTGGCAAGGCCGTCAGCCAGCACCGTACTGGGCAGGGCAAAAAGAAACAGGCCCGCAGAACTTCTTCCCAGAGGGCCAGCAAGGCCACAGCGAAGGCCGCATCCCACTCCCACACCAGGCGTAAAAAGCACCTTTCCACTTCCAAGGCCGACGGAAATTAAAAAAATCCATCTTTCCACTGACTTCTTGCTTGTGTTTCCCTGCAACTCGTAGCATTCTGTTGCTGGTGGTATAAAAATGGCCCTGCGCAGGGGTGCAAGGTGTGCAATGATCGGAGAAGACCATCTCCGTAGGTGCGCAGGGAATGGCTTGGAGGAACGATGAGCGAGGACATGTTCAAACGTATGGCCCGGGAAGACGACGAGTTTGATATGGAACAGGACGAGTTACACAACGACGTGGAAGACGACTTCGAAGAAGACGAGGAAGAGGAAGAGGTGACGATTTCCGTGACCTCGGACGACGACCACGATCTTTTGGACGAGGACGATGAGGAAGAGGCGCATACGCATACAGAGGTCGCGCCCGTCCCTATGGTCCCGGCCCCCATAGAAAAATCGGCCAAGGCCAGGCCCGCGAAGAAGACACCCGTGCCGGTTGCCAAGAAGGCAGTCCAGGCCCCCGGAAAAGCGGCAAAAGCGGCAAAAAAGGCCGCCCCCAAGAAGACGGCCAAGGTGGCCGCAAAGGTCCCAGCCCGCAAGGCTGTGAAGAAGGCCACCCGCAAGGTGGCCCCAAAAAGCAGTAAGAAACCAACCAACAAAAGGGAGAACAAATTGGCGGTAAAAAAGGCAACGAAAAAGGCAGTGGCAACGAAGAAAGCGGTGGCCAAAAAGGCCCCGGTAAAGAAAGTAGTGGCCAAAAAGGTCGTAGCAAAGGCCCCTGCAAAGAAGGCTGCAAAAAAGGCAGTCAAGAAAACCACCAAAAAATAGTACGTCCACAGGCAAGCAAAGATGCCCGGCCATTCTGGCTGGGCATTTTTGCTGGAAGCGTCCATTTCCATGGGTGCGCTGCGCAGGACAGCGCAATACAGACAGATGGCGCGGTCGTATACGGGCCATGCTGCCCAATGCTGGCACACGGCGCAGGCAGGGGCATTATGACGGAATGAAAGCTGCCTGTGACCAAGGTGTACGACTGTGCGCCGGGGTGCCATACAATCGGCAAATGAGTAAACAGGAGGAACAATCCATGTACATTGCACGCATTTCCATGGCCGTTGCCTTGGTGGTATTGGCAGCAGGCTTCTTCTCTCTTCGCGCCAGGGCCGCTTCCAACACCATCCCTTCGGTCGGCCAGATGGCCCCGGGGTTCACCTTGCCCACGCAGGAAGGCGCCAACGTCAGTCTCCAGCAATACCGTGGCAAGTGGGTCGTGCTCTATTTTTATCCCAAGGACCAGACGCCGGGTTGCACCATGGAGGCGCGCCGCTTCCAGGGCGACCTGGGCAAGTATGAGGCGGCCAACGCGGTCATCCTGGGCGTCAGCGTGGACACGGTGAAGAGCCATCAGGCCTTTTGCGCCAAGGACGGGCTGCACTTCAAGTTGCTGGCCGACCCCGGCAAAAAAGTGGTTGCAGAATACGGCTCCCTGGGCAATTACATGGGATTCAAGATCGCCAAACGCAATACCTTCCTGATCGGGCCGGATGGGAAGATCGTAAAGGAATGGATTGGCGTTGACCCGGACCACCACAGCGCGGAGGTGCTGGCGGCGCTCCAGGAGATGCAGCAAACGCAAAAGTAGTCTGGGCCGTGGTCCCTACTAACTATTGAGTCTTTCCATCAGGGTGTTCAGCGTCCGGTTCAGGTCTTTGTCAGAGCGGCGCAGGTCGTCGATTTTGGCGATGGAGTGCATGACGGTGGTGTGGTGCTTGCCGCCGAACTGACGGCCAATCTCTGGCAGGGAGGCCTCGGTCATCTGCTTGGTCAGGTACATGGCGATCTGGCGCGGCACCACCACGGCGCGGGAATTGTTCTTCTGTTTCAACTCAGCCACGCGCATCCCGAACTGCTCGGCCACGGTGCGTTGGATGGCCTCAATGGACACCTTGTGTACTTGGGTATCAAGGAATTGTTTCAGGCACTGCTGCGCCACGGGCAGGGTAAGTTCCACCCCGTGCAGGCTGCACCACGCAAGCAGGCGCACCAAGGCGCCTTCCAACTCGCGCACATTGGTGCGGATGTTGGAGGCGACAAAAAGGGCAATGTCCGTGGGCAGGGTGACGCGCTCGCTCTCGGCCTTTTTTTGCAGGATGGCGACCTTGGTCTCCAGGTCGGGCGGCTGGATGTCGGCAATCAGCCCCCACTCAAAGCGATTGCGCAGCCGGTCTTCAATCTCGGCCAGTTCCTTGGGGGGCCGGTCGCTGGCGATGACGATCTGCCTCATGCTCTCGTGCAGGGCGTTGAAGGTGTGGAAGAACTCCTCCTGTGTGCGCTCCTTTTGGGCCAGGAACTGGATGTCATCAATCAACAGGACGTCCACGCTGCGGAACCGGTCGCGGAAGCTGGACATGCGGTCGTAGCGCAGGGAATTGATCATTTCGTTGGTGAATTTCTCACTGGAAACGTAGCAGATGGAGGCCTGCGGCAGGCGGCGCTTCACCTCGTGCCCAATGGCGTGCATCAGATGGGTCTTGCCCATGCCGACGCCGCCGTAGAGGAAGAGCGGGTTGTAGGCCTTGGAGGGGTTCTCGGCAACGGCCTCCGCGGCAGCGCGGGCGAACTGGTTGCCGCTGCCAATGACGAAAGCGTCAAAGGTGTAGCGTGGGTTGAGTTGGGCCGCAGTGTCCCAATCGAAATGGGCCTGCTGGGGCGGGAGCAGCGGCGCCGTTGCAGGGGCGCGGCCCCGCCGAGGACCGGCCGTGTGGGCGGGCCGGGGCGCATGGCCCCCGTCTGTGCGCAAGTCCGGTGTGGAGGGCGGCCCTTCTTCCAAGACCTCAAAGGAGATCGCGTCCACCGGAATGCCCAACTGGTCAATGGCCTCCAGGATCAGGTCGTTGTAGCGTTCGCCAATATGTTCAAATTCGCGCGTCGGCACACCGATGACGAGCACCTTGTCGTCGATACGAGCAAAGCGCGTGGGCTTGAACCAGGTATCGAAGGACTGGCGATTGATTTTTTTCTCCAGCGACGCCAGGATGCGCAGCCAGGGGTTTACGGTCGACGGTGCTGTGGCAGAAGAAGACATTCCGTTTCCAATTTCCATGTTGACGCCGTCCGTGGCGTACTGGTTTCTCATTACCCAAAATCTGGCCCAATGGCCTGCATAGTAAAAAAACAAAATACAACCCACACTCCGCGTTGTAAGCGACTGTGGAGGGGCACTCTGCCGGGAGGTTGAACAGCTCGTTCGGGACGTCCGTGTCCGGCAGCAGAAGTCTGTACGCCGGGACACTGCAGGACGTTTCGTTCGATGTGTTAGCGAGACCGATACTAGCACATTCCAAGCGGCGAGGGCAGGGAATTGATGCAGAAAAATGAATGCGCCAGGAAAATGCACCAGCTTCGGTGAAACTCTGGGGATGGCAAGGGCCGGACCGTGGGAACTTTTATCTTTGCGGCATCTCCGCTATACTAAAATTTCTGCTTTGAATGCGGAAAATGATCTGACAGATTGAGGAACACTGACCGATGCCCAAGCGCACATTCCAACCCAACCGCCGCAGCCGCGCCAAGACGCATGGCTTCCGCAGCCGTATGAAGACCAACAGCGGGGCCGCAGTTTTGTCGCGCCGCCGCGCCCGGGGACGCAAGCGTGTTTCCGTTAGTGCTGGGTACCGCGATTAGGACGGCCCCACTCCAGTAGTGGACGGCCCCCACGCTGCGCAGACCTTCCGCCAAGGGACAGACGCACGGGTGCAAATCCACACTTTCCAGCAGCAGGAAGACCACACCAAGATGATTTTCCCGAAGGCGTGTTGGGGGCAAATGTATTTCTTCCTGTTTGCCCGTCCTCTTCCAAAACACCCATAAAAAGGGCAGAACGGTCCGTTGTAGCAGACGGACTGTCCCTGCGACAGCCATTGGCCCATTGCTGCGCGCGCCGGGAGATGGACGCCGATGGCACGCGTGCATATTGTGGAAACAGGGGCCGCGAAAGAATGGAGCAGCATCCATGACTTCCTCGCCGAAATCCGCTGCGGTACCCATTCCGGGCGCTACGCCGGGGGGCCTGCAAAAACAGGACGCTGCGGAGTGGCGTTTGCGCAAACACGCTGATTATCAGCGGGTCTATCGCACCGGGCGCAGGCAGTCGTTGCCATTGATGACGTATTTTTTTGCGCTCCGCGGGGACGCCCCGGCAGAGGGGAAGGGCATTGCTCCCGTCCTGGGGCCGCGCGTGGGGCTGACCACGGGGCGCGTGCTGGGCAAGGCCGTGGACCGCAACCGCATCAAGCGCCGGATGCGGGAGGCCGTGCGGCGCAATCTGGCCATGCTGGACGGGCCGGTGGACGTGGTGCTGCATCCACGGCGCAGCGTACTGGGGGCAGATTTTGCCGCCATCCTGCGCGAAGTGGCGCGGGCCTTTCGCACAGTGCAAGCGGAGAGGGCGCGGGCCGTCAATGGCTCCCCAGACGGGCCTTTCAATGCGGCCAGCAAAGGGGGCCTGTGATGCCGGTCGGGCCAGAGCGCGGTCCCCTGGACGGGGCAGACAAAAACAGCCGTCGTCGTGGCGTGGTGGAGGCATTGCAGGAAGGTTACAAACACTGGGTTTCCCCTTTCCTGCATGGGATGACCCATGCCCTGTTCCCTTTTTCTGGGGGTTGCCGCTTCCAGCCCACCTGCTCTGAGTATGCGGCCATCGCGGTGGCCCGCCACGGATGGTTGCGGGGCGGCTGGATGGCGCTGCGGCGCTTGCTGCGCTGTCACCCGTTTGCCCATGGCGGCTTCGATCCCGTCCCCCTGAACGGGGACGGTGCAATCGGCAGGCAAAACCAGATACGATAGAGAGAGTCATGCTTCACGGTCCTTCTGCGGTGGCGCAGGCCGGAAGCGCGAAAGATTCAATCCCGGCCAGTGGTCCATGCCGGGTAGATTGCGCCGTCCAGGACGGCAGTAGGAAGACCCTTGGCCGAATACCGAAATCCCAATCAGCAGGGCGGGCAGGACACGCATTCGCTGCTGATTTTTACCATCATTTTTGTCCTGGTGTTTCTGGGTATGCAGATGTTTTACCCAAAGAAAACGCCAGCGCCCACCACCACCGCGCCAACAGCCGCGACACCAACAGCCGCGACGCAGCCTGCACCCGCGGCAAAGACCGGTAGCAACGCGACCACGCCTGTTAAGGCCGCGGCCAACGAGAGCACGACAACGGTGGAGAACGCACTCTATCGCGTCCAATTCACCAACCGGGGCGGGCAGGTCACCTCTTGGATATTGAAGAAATATACCGACGACAACGGTAAGCAACTGGACCTGGTAAACCAGCAGGCTGCAAAAAAGTTTGGCCTTCCGCTCTCGGTCTACACCTACGATCCTGCGCTGCGCGCCAAGCTGGACCAGGCGCTGTTTGTTCCCTCCGCCACAGGGGCCCTTGCGTCGCCAGGTGGGTTGAGCTTTGATTATGCGGATGGCGGTCTGGTGGTGCATAAGTCCTTCCGCTTTGACAACAGCTATGTGGTCCACGCCGAGGTGAGCGTCACCATGAATGGTGCGCCAGTGCAGGCAATGTTGGCCTGGCCTTCCGGCTTTGGCGACCAGCAGACCAGCACGCAGTATGCCCTTGGCCAGATGGACACTTCCCGCAATGGCAAGGCGGACAGCCTGGCTTCTAAAAAGGTAATTGACGGCAGCACGCTGCCAGGGCCGTTTGATTGGGGCGGCGTCAGCGACCTGTATTTTGCCGCGATTTTCCTGCCAGACGTCCCGGCTGCAAGCACGCTGGTCTCGTTGGACCACCCCTTGGAGATACCCAAGGACCCGACCAAGCCAGTGGCGGGGCAGAACGAGAGTGTCCCCGTGCTGGGCGCTGCGATGGGCGCGACGGGCGGCACGACCAACCTGCGCCTCTTTGCTGGCCCCAAGCGGCTGGACCTTCTACGTTCCATCCATGCCATGGGCCAGGATGGCGCGCTGACAGGGCCCAGCCTGGAGCCGATTGTCCATTACGGCATGTGGTCCTTCCTGGCCAAGCCCCTCTTCTACGCACTGCGTTGGATGCATGACCATATTGTGGGCAACTGGGGCTGGGCGATCCTGCTGTTTACAGTCATCATTACGCTGGCCATGCTGCCCACGCGCATCACCATGATGCGGTCCTCCATCAAAATGCAGCGCATCCAGCCGCAGTTGAACTTCATCAAGGAAAAGTACAAGAAATACAAGTTTGATGACCCACGCAAAGCAGACATGAACCGGGAGATGCAGGAGTTGTACAAGAAGGAAGGCGTCAACATGTTTGGCGGCTGCCTACCCATGCTGATCCAGTTCCCGTTCTTCTTCGCCTTTTACAGCATGTTGCAGAACGCCATTGAGTTGCGCCACGCGCATTGGTTCTGGCTGCACGATCTCTCCGCGCCCGACCCGTACCACATCCTGCCCATCCTGATGGTCGTCTCGCAGTTCTTCTTCCAGCTCTTTACTCCCTCGCCGGGCATGGACCCGGCGCAGCAAAAGATGATGGCCTTCACCATGCCGCTTTTCAGCGGGTTTATTACCTGGCATTATGCGTCGGGACTGGCGCTGTACTGGGCATGCAGTAACTTGATTGGCATTGGCATGCAGATGGGGATGAACCGCACCAAACTGGGCCAGGAGATGCGGGAAATCCAGGCCAGACGCGCCCAAAAAAAACATGGACGACCAGTGTTGGCGGCCCGAAGGTGACGGGAAAAAGCGCCACGGGCCGGCCAACAGGCCACACAGAGTAGTATGTAAAACTTGGGGGACAGAATGCCGATTGAAGATTATCGCGCAGCCGCGCAGACCATAGATTCTTTGATGAAAACCCTGATTGGGTCCGGGGGCCTGCGGCTCAAGTACCGCATTACGGCCGGCCCCGGCGCAGCCGATCCGGATGGGATGGAAGCGCGCGAAATTTACGTCGAGCTGGCCGGCCCGGACCGCGACCTGCTGCTGGAACGGAATGCCGAGCTGCTGTACGCCATCGAACACATTGCCGCCAAGGCCCTGCACCTGGAGATGGACGAGCATGACCGCATCTCCTTTGACTGCAATGGATACAAGGCCATGCGTGCGCGGGAACTGCGCCTGTTGGCGGAGACGGCAGCGGCGCGCGTCCGTAGCACCGGACAGCCCTACAGCTTTTCTCCCATGAGTTCGCGCGATCGTCGCCTGCTGCACTTGGCCCTGCGCAACTTTGAAGACCTGAAGAGTGAAAGCAGCGGTCTGGGCCGCGAACGTGGCGTCGTGGTCTATCCTAAAAGCTGGAGCGGGCCGCCGGTGGCCGCTGTCGCCCCGCGGGCGCGCAGCTTTGGCCGCCGGTAAGGGAGCACGGAAAAATTACAAGATTTTCTTGAATTTTAGAGTTGAACGGTAACGTTTTTGCGTCTAAAGTCATATGTACGCATTTTTAGAATGTAGGAGGAAGTATGAAACGCGTAACCGCATCGGAAGTCGCCAAGTATTTCATTGCTTCCTTTCAGAAAAAGGGCAAGGAAATCAGCAACTTGAAACTGCAAAAGTTGCTGTACTATGCGCAGGCGTGGCACCTAGCTTTTTATGACGTACCGCTCTTTGACGATCAGATTGAAGCCTGGGTGCATGGGCCAGTGGTGCGCAGCGTCTTCCAAGAATATAGAAAATTTGGCTGGAAGCCGGTCAAAACAGGGAATTCTGGAGGCATTACATCCAAAAAGATCACGGACCATTTGGATGAGGTGATGCGTGCCTATGGAAAATTCGACGCGGTGCTCTTAGAGCGGCGAACACACAGGGAATCTCCTTGGCGGGATGCTCGTGGAAATCTGGAACCCGATGAGCCTTCGAATCGCGTGATCACGCA
>JBMFGT010000006.1:0-161939 GCA_049977205.1 Acidobacteriaceae bacterium
AAAAACTCGGTAAGGGGTCAAAAAGCCTTCGGAATTGGTGATAGAAAACCTTCGCCTGGGTCTTGTGGATCGTTCCTAGAGCATCCTGACGCGATCCATTTTTTGCACTTTCTGAGAAATCGAGTTTTTCCGCAGCCTGTAAAGCCGCGTTGATTTTGCGGCCCTTACGGCACGGCTAAAGCCGTGCCCCTTCAAAACCCGACTTTCACCACAGGCTGTTATGCTCTAGATTGCAGAGGCAGGTGCAAAGCGAGGGTGGGAGGCCAGGGATGACCGCAGGGCCGATGCCTGGGAAGGCCGTCTTGCCCACACCGTTTTGTTGTCCTAATGCTGTGCGCCAACGGAGGGAGGGACCCCGCTGGATATTTTCCGCGCCAGGAACTCCTGGAACAGGGAGGCAATGGCGCCAGCGGCCGTGCCGATGAGCGCATTGTCGATGGTCAGTTGCGCCCCATGCCGGTCAGACGAGGGGTAGTAGAGGTTGGATGCCCCCGCTGCGGCCAGATTTCCAAGTACGTTGGAGTAGTTGGGCTGCCAGCGGCCATTGTCGCCCTTGGTGATTACAACAGTAGAAATCGCGTAAAGCGCCCTGGAGAGGACGCTCCCTGTGCCTTTGTAGAAATAGCGCGGGTCCTGGTGGAGGAGCGATGGGAAAACATAGCCGCCAGCCATGATCCCAATAAAGGCGTTGGCATAGGAGGCGCCAAAGCGTTTTGCGTAGCCCTGTGCCCCCTGGCCATAGCCGCTAAAGTAGTTCTGCCATTGCTCGACCCCTGCGACAGCGCCCGTGGTCACAATCGTCACAGGATCAATGGTTGTCCTCCATGCAAGCCGGAACTTCTGCCCGGAAGTCAGCGGGGCCGCGTTCCAAATGTAGCTGGTATAGAAATTGGGAAAGACGCCGAGGACACGCTGCTTTTCTTCCACGTGCATTTGCTCCTCGGCCAGTTCGTACTGTGTGGGGGGATGGACCACAATGCTGGTGTTGGCTGGCGCAATATGCAGCGAGATGTCCGGCAGTGCGTGGTGCTCCTCCGGAGACAGGACAATCTCTGGCCCCACCCATTCCGCAAATTTATTAGAGGTGATTTTCACCTGGTATTTCCCCGGCCCAAGGTCGGTGAAGTTGAAGGCCCCGGTGTTGTCCGTGAGCAGCGTACGTTGTCCCTTTGCGTCAATGGCTTCCAGCGTGACCTGTGCGCCCGTAACGACGGCCCCAGCGGGGTCCAGCACTGTTCCATAAATGCGTCCGCCAGACTGGGTCCCGGCCATCTGCTGTCCGTGCGTGTCCGGCAAGCTGTCCCGGACAGCCTGGTCCTCGGCGGACTGTAGTATTGGCGTCACTGCCGGGGCTGTGGCCCCTACCGGCAAAGGTGCTTGGACAGGCTGGATTGGAAAAGACTGGGCTGGAACAGACTGGGCTTGTGCGACCCAACCAAGCGCCCCAGTCAGGAAGGCCGCAAAGATCAAGGGACGAAGGCTTCGCAATGTAGGATGTCTACCCACGGGATGATCCAATTTTATCTTGGCAGAGGCACGGAAATCCGCATGGGGAAAACAAACTTCGTGGAAGGGAGTGCATGGAAAACTGCCGCGAAATGTGGACCACAGGCGGGCGGAACAGGGGCCGGCGCCGGGGCGAGTGTGGGTTCAAGGCCTGGGGACGACGGAAAAAGGGTCTGGACCCCACAGGTCATGCAGATGGACCACCCCCAGCACATGGTTGTCGTCGTCCACCACCACCAGGGAGGTGATCTTGCGTTCCTCCATGCGGTGCAGCGCTTCGGCGGCCAGTATTGCAGCGGAGATGGTCTGCGGGCTGCGATGCATGGCCTCTCCGGCGGTCAGGGCCAGTGCGTGCGCGCCTTCCCGTTCCAGCAGGCGGCGCAGGTCGCCATCGCTCAGCAGGCCCACCAGTCGGCCATCCTCCACCACGGTGGTGATGCCGAGTCCCTTGCGCGACATTTCATAGATGACGTCCTTCATGGGAGTGGCGGGCGTCACCCGGGGGACGGCATCGCCGCTGTGCATCAGTCTTTCCACGCGCAGCAACCGCTTGCCCAGCCTGCCGCCGGGGTGCAGATTGGCGAAGTCCTCGGCGCGGAAGCCCTTGCGCTGGGAAACGGCAATGGCCAACGCATCGCCCAGCGCCAGCATGGTGGTGGTGGATGCGGTTGGCGCAAGATGCAGATTGCAGGCCTCCTGCGCTACGGAACAATCCAGCACAATGTCGCTGGCCTGGGCCAGGGTCGAGCGCGTATTGCAGCAAAAGCTGATGAGCGCATCGCCCATGCGCTTCAGTACCTCCAGCAGCAGTAGTATCTCCTCGGTCTCGCCGCTGGCTGAGAGAGCCAGCACAACATCCCCCTTGGCCAACATGCCCAGGTCGCCGTGGCGCGCCTCCGCCGGATGCAGAAACAAGGCCGGGCTGCCGGTGGAGCTGAGCGTGGCGGCGATCTTTTGCGCGATGATGCCGCTTTTGCCCATGCCGGTGACCACCACGCGGCCCCGCGCCTCGCCACAGGCCAGCAGGGCGTCCACGGCCCGGGCAAAGTCCGTGGCCATGGGGCCATCCAGCCGCTTGGCCAGCGCCAGCAGCGCCTCGGCCTCAATGCGTACCAGATGGCTGGGGGCCGGGCCTGCGGCTGGGTCGGGATTGCTCTGCATGGGGGACTCCTTGGGAAAGGGTGCGCTCGATAGACCTGGCTGCTTGAAAAGTCCGCTAAAACCTATTGATAGTACCAGATTGTACTTTGCTGCAACGATAACGCTTTTCCTGCATCTATTTTAGTAGGCGCTGGGGTGCCTCTGCATAAGGGGGTGTTTTTGAAAATGCACCGCCTCACCGCGCCGTAAATGTTGCAGTAAACTTTACTTTTACGCGGAATGGCCTGCCAGGTCACTCTGTGCCAACGCGCCCTGGAAAATGAGGTCCCTGTGAGACGAAATGGAATGGTAATTCTGGCCCTGTTGATCGGTGTTGGGCTGATGGCATGGTCTGGCGTCATGGCGGTACGTGCGCACAAGGCCGCCTTGCAGCAGGTCGCGGCAGACAGCGCTGGACCGGATGCGGCGAGCGCTGCGGCCCCCGGCGCCGGGGCTGCGGACAATTCAGCCACTGCAGACGCCAGTTCCGGGGCAGCGGACGGCCTGATGGACCTGCGCGGCAAGCCCGCCCCCAACTTTACCCTGAAGACGCCGGACGGCAAGACGGTCTCCCTGGCGGACTTTAAGGGCAAGGCCGTGATGGTGAACTTCTGGGCCACTTGGTGCCCGCCCTGCAAGATGGAAATGCCGTGGCTGATTGATTTGCAGAAGAAATACGCGGCCCAGGGTTTCACCGTGATTGGCATCTCAGAAGATGACCCGCCCTTTACCCAGGTGGACAGCTTTACGCGGCAGATTGGCGTCAATTATCCGATTGTGATTGCCGACGAGAGCACCTCCAAGGCATTTGGCGGCATTGATTATCTGCCGGCCTCCTACTACATTGGGCGGGACGGCAAGGTTGTGGTGGAAACAGCCGGTCTGGTCTCCAAAGGCGAGATCGAGGCCAACATCCAGAAGATACTGGCCCGCTAAGGAGCATGACCTGAAATGCGTCAAAAACTAATTTTGAGTGCAGTGCTGTCCTTTTGCGTGCTTCCATTGCTGGCGCTGCAATCCAGTTGGCAGCCAAAGGACAAGGGCCTGGACCTGGCTGGCGCGTCCCAGCAAGCGAAGGAATGGGTGCATCTGGTCTCTGCCACAGAAATGACGGTGCCCGCTGGCCAGGCACATCCGCTTACGCTGAAGTTCCTTATCAACAGCGGTCTGCACATCAACTCGCACACCCCGCGCTCGGCCTATCTGGTGCCGACCACACTGACGCTGGACGCACCTGCCGGGATGCACATTACTGCAATGGAATTTCCCCAGGGGGTGGACTACCACTTCCACTTTGCGCCCAGGGAAACGCTGAGCGTTTATACAGGGGAGTTGGCTGTCAGCGTCCGCGTGCAGGCCGCCCCTGGCGCCTATGCCGTGCGGGGCAAGCTGCATTACCAGTCGTGCGACAACCAGGAGTGCAATCCGCCCAGGACCTTGCCCTTCACCATTCAGGTGACGGCGCGGTAAGCGCGGTTGCCAGCATCTCAAATAATGGCCCCTGCTGCCTGCAAGCGCTGCGCCGTGCGCGCCTTTCCCAGACAGGCCATGACCGCGAACAGACCGGGCGCTACGCCCTGGCCCGTGAGCGCGACCCGCGCCCCGTTGATGAGCACACCGGCCTTGATGCCCTTCTCTGCGGCGAAACCGCGCAAGACCTGTTCTGCCGTGGCCTCCTCAAAGTTTTCCAGCGCGGCATAGCGCCCACCCAGTTCGACCAGCAGGGGGCGTACGGCGGCATCGCCCAGGAACTTGGCCACGGCGGCAGGGTCGAACGGGAAGTCATCGCCGAAGTAGGCCAGGAAGGTCGTGGCAAAGTCCTTCAGGCTGCGCGCCCGCTGCTTTACCAGGGCAATGGCGGCAAGGACCTCTTCCGCGGGCCGGGACGGCGTGAAATGGGCCTGTTGCCACTCCTGCTCAATCAACGGAAGCAGCCGTTCCGCGGGATAGGCGCGGATGTATTCCGTGTTGAACCAGGCCAGCTTGTCGTTGTCAAAGACCGCATTCGAGTGCGATATGCCTTCCAGGGAAAAGAGGCGGGCCAGGTCTTCTGACGCAAAGATTTCCAGATCCTTGCCGTCGGCGGTCTTTCCGGCTGCGCCCGGCCCCCATCCCAGTAGGGCAAGAAAATTGCGGAAGGCCTCGGGGACAATCCCCATCTCCCGATAGGCCATCACGCTGGTGGCGCCGTGGCGCTTGGAGAGGCGCGTCTTGTCTGGGCCGAGGATCAGCGGCACGTGGGCGAAGACCGGCAGCGGCGCGCCCAGGGCCTGATATTGCAGCACCTGCTTGGGGGTGTTGGAGATGTGGTCAGCGCCACGAATGATGTGTGTCATGCCCATGTCCAGGTCGTCCGCGACCACGCTCAGGTGATAGGTGGGGATGCCATCGGAACGGAGCAGGACAAAATCTTCCAGTTCGGCATTGGAAAATTCGAGGGGGCCAAAAACAGCGTCCTCGTAGCGCGTAACACCGGTCTCTGGGACGGCAAAACGAATGGCGGCCGCTTCGCCTGCGGCCCTGCGGCGGGCCACCTCGGCAGCGTCCAGCTTGCGGCAGCGGCCATCGTAGCGGGGCGTCTGTCCAGCGGCTGTGGCGGCGGCGCGGCGTTGCTCCAGCTCTTCCTTGGTGCAGAAGCAATAATACGCGTGCCCGCTGGCCATCAATTTTTCCGCCGTGGCCTGGTAAAGTCCCAGGCGCTGCGATTGATAGAAGGGACCTTCGTCCCAATCCATGCCCAGCCAGCGCATCCCCTCCAGGATACCGGTCACCATCTCCGTGGTGGAGCGCTCGAAGTCTGTGTCTTCAATGCGCAGGACAAATGTGCCGCCAGTGTGCCGGGCAAAGAGCCAGTTGAAGAGGGCCGTGCGCGCCCCTCCTACGTGCAGATAGCCGGTGGGAGAGGGGGCAAAACGGACGCGCGGGGATTTTTTATCGGGTGTCATATTTTTTAGCTTGAAATTCTATGCTAAATGCTTCCAAGGTTTATGGCAGGGAAGAGACCAGAGGAAAAGGTGGGGATGTACCAAATGCCCCAGCCTTATGGCCGGGGCTGGGTGGGGGAGGGCCATAGAACGGTCGCACCTAGAAGAGGCGATAGGAAACGCCCGTGGAGAGGACCCAGGGTGTCAGGCCGGAAGGTGGGTAATTGGTAAAGCGTTGGTCTTCAAAATCAACAGCACGGAAATACCAGCGGTCCGTGACCCTCACGTCTACGCCGCCGCCCATGGCGCGGGTGGTGTAATCGAAGGTCTGATTGGAGATGAAATCCGGGTAATGGAAGCGGCTGCCGCCAATCAGGAACTTGGCATAGGGTTCGAAGTGGCGCATTTGATAGGTGACCCGTGGCCCGCCCAGATAATTCTGGAAAGCTGTGCCTGCGTGGAGGTGGAAGTCAATCAGGCGCGCCTCCCCTTCCAGGCCGATGCCAATCGGCCCCAGGACGCGATAATTCAGGTCGCTGAAGCCCCCCCAGCCCATGGCGTGGTGCTGTCCATAGTCCATCTGTGCATACGAATAAAAGCCGCCGACACTGAGATATGCAGTCTTCGGCTTTGCGGGCGAGACGGCCTGGGAATGTGTCAATGCCGGAAACAGTATAAAAAATATACCTGCTATAAGTATTTTTCTCACCGCAGAATCCCTCCTTCCAAACCTTCCAAATCCCTAAAAGTATGGCGGCCCACGCCGGGCATGTGTCTTGTGCATTTGCCAGACGAGGGCCGTTACCTTTTTACTACTGTGAGGCAGAAGAACCAGAAGCAGGAGATGCAGTGCCTGTGGCATCGGGTGTCCCTGTTGCTGTGGGCAGTTTCACTCCTTGTTCATAGGGGCGGAGGCGGAAGAAGATTGGCGTCAGCTCGAAAGGCATTTTGTCCCCTGGACTAAGTACGGGTACGGGCCTTATATTGAGCTGTTCGACTGCGTCCGTCCAGGACTGCACACGCAAGCGGCTCCCCAGGGGCAGGGCCGGTATCTGGTCCAGTTTCCCCATCTCCAACTTGGGCGCTCCCGCTGTCAGGGCCCTCAGCCAGACCTGGTCGTCTGCAGGGGTACGGAAGAGGGAATCCCCTAGTTCGGGCTGCATCAGGTACGTCAAAGATTTGGCCCTTGACTCCAGTGCCTCCAGATACAGACCGGCATTGCCGAGTTTGTCTTTGTACGGCGAGTTTTTCAGCAGTTCGATCGCCTTTTTCGCAGCGGCCTCGTTTTCCGCATCACTGTGGTGCAGCGGCAGGCGGCGGATGGTTGCCTGGTCCTGGAACATCAGGTTGTCCGGGAAGGCAAACTCCGTGTCGATCTTGTGTCCCAGCACCAGGTGCGCCAACTGGAAGGCCAGCACCGATGCCAGGTCCTCTTCTGTGGGCAGGGTGTCCACCAGGCCCTTGCTGAGCACAATGGTGTTGCCAATGGTCAGCGACTCCAAGGGGGTCGTCAGCATGACGCGGCAGCGGACCGGCTCCGGAAGCATGATGTTATTGGTGACGATCAGGTTGTTGGTGACCGTTTCCATCACCTTGTCAAAATCGCTTGGCCCGGCCAGCAGGCCGGCCTGATAGAGACGTTCCAGGATGTTCTGTTCCGCCTGGTCGGACCACATGCGCGAGGCCTGCAAGGGACTGACGTCCTGGGCACTTTCACTCTGGTCCTTGACCGCATCAATTTTGACGGACTCATTGTCGCTGGTGGAGACGGGTTGCTTCAAAGAGTAGCCCCATATCCAGGTCTGGGCACGGAAAAAGCTGGCCGCATCGGGGACCGTGCCGGGGCCATGCTCTTCTGCATATACGGCGGTGGGCAGCCATAGGCCGGGCTGTATGTTGGTGCGCCAGCTATCAAAGTGGTAATAAAGATCGCGTCCGCTGCTGGTGGTGTAAGTGCCGCTGAAACGGACGATGTTGCCGCCGGTGTCCTCAATCCATACCCGTCCAATAAACCGTCCAGTACCGCCCCCTTTGCGGGGGGCGACGTCGTACAAATAGGTGCGGACGTCCCCCAGAAATTCACGGCGGACAAACTTGAAATCGTAGTGCTGGCGGTCAAAATGGTTCGCGTCCAGCAGGAGCATCTGCACAAAGCCCTGGGCCACGTATTCGATCTTGAAGGCCTTGGTCAGGCCATTGACGAACATGGTCGACCCCTTGAGGAACTGCTTCTTGTTCTCCCGCGACTCATAGCGCTTGTCTTCAATGACCCTTCCGAAATCGACCCGCCCCAAAAAATAACGGTCGGAGATCGGCACGGAGCTCAGTTGCAGGTCTGGCTTAAAGTCCTGGATGTACGTCTCCACCACAGGAGTGCGCTGTTCCAGTGCCTTCATCACGCCCTTTTCATGCAGGGAGGCCGCATCAATCATCCGGACCATTTGCGGTGTGAGCTGCGACGGGGAAAGGGCCACTTTCTTTTTGCCGCGGGCGGAAGCTGGGACAACTGCGCAGACAAGCAGGAGGCAGAGGGCCCATCCTCTGTTCCACGAGGGGCGCTTTGCGGGGGATTTTTGGAATCGCATGATGATGTTCCTGAGTGTAACTTCCTTATGTATTTTGGTCCTTGTTGCGTTATGCCAACTGGAAATCGATCCGGTAGTACGTCGTCATATCAACGGGCCGGCCATCTTTCATGGCAGGTTTGAATTTGGTTTGTTCTGCTGCGCGAATGGCCTGTTCATCCAGGCCATGACCGAGTCCGTGTACGACGCGGAGCACCTGGACGCTCCCGTCTGCAGTGAAGCGCACTTCCAAGACCACTTCGCCTTGGATGTGCATTTGCTTCGCTTCCGAGGTGTATTCCGGACGCGGATGGAAAAGAATTTGTACTTGTTTGAACTCCTGGTTGGTGTTCGCCACCTGGGGCGCTGCATTTTGGGCCACGACGTTATTATGAAAGGCGTTTGTTTGGACCGTCCCCTGTGGGCCGTGCGCGACCCCGTGTTGGATACCAAAGCCTGCCGTGCTGACTTTGCCATGTCCCCCGCCACCGGGCTGGCCATTGGCGTATCCGGAACCAAAGGAGACGCCGTGGACGCTCCCCCTGCGGGCCGAACCCGCCCCACTCTGAGAGCCGATGGAATTTTGGAAGCTGCCGTATGCGGCCACCTGGCTGTTATTGGAGTTGGGATTGACCCGCGCGCCTGTGGGGTCGCCAAACCCGCCTGTCTGGGTGGTGGGCCTCGACTGGTTATTGGCTGTGGCCGTTGGCACATTGGCCTGGAACATGCCCACCTTCGGCTGGGGTGGCAGCGCCACATCCACAGGCCGATACGGCGGCAGCACGGGGGCGTTCGGCACGTTTACCTTTATCTGGACCATGTGCGGCGCGTTCTCTACGACCTGGCGCTGGTAGACAATCTTGGGTGCTATTTCACGCAGCAGTTCGGCTGGTGGGGGCTTGATAGGCGTGCGCGGAGGTGGTTTTGGCTTGTCAACAGGTTTTTTTGTGACCAACAGGCTGAGTTCTTCATGCTGTCTGGCCACGATCTTCTGGTGCCAGGCAAACAAAGACAGGACAATAAAGAAAGCGAGCAGGCAAACATTGATGAGGGCGCTGCCAATATATGCGCCATTCATTCTTTCTGGCTCCGGCAACAAGCCAAAGGTAGGGACCTTTTGCTGGCCTGGTGCAGGGGCCTTTTGCAAGTCAGCGGACGTCAATTTCTCCATAAAGCAACCAACCTCAGAAAACGTGAATTCACCTGGTCCTATCCATCACGCCGGTAGACGCCTTCTGGGCCCGGAACGGGGGAGGGTTCGCGGTGTGAACAGCCATAGAAAATACTTCGGTAGCCTATAGGCAGAATTCCCAAACATAATTCTTTCTGGATAATGCTAGTAAACCAGACAGAATGTAAAAGTGGGAAACAAAAAGTTGCAAAATATTCTCCTTTAAGCATACAACGCCCAGTTTGAACTGCGCGAACAAAATTTCAACTTTTGTCCTGTGCGTTGGCACCCACTCGGCCCGCACTGTTGTCAGGCCCGCAGGTGGTGTTATTTTCTATGTGTCCCAAAGTATGCCATAAAAATTTGCATTTGGGGGCAATTTTCATGGCAATGCTGTTAAAAATCCATCAGGCAGTAACGAATTGGATACATGTCCAGGCGCAAGTTGATGTATTGATAAGGGGCACTGGCCTTGCGGGCCAACGTGATGGGGCCTGCAAAAAGGACGTGTCCCAGGGTGCGGCCAGGCCAGTCCTTGCGTGCCGGGGGCGATGCAGGCAAACTGGAGATACCATTGGTTCGCGCCAACAAGAGGTGGAATTTTGCGTCTACTGGTCACGGGTGGGGCCGGATATATTGGCGGCACGGTCGCGCAACGGCTGCTCGATCAGGGGCACACGGTCATTGTGTACGACAATCTTTGCCATGCGCAGCGCTCCGCCGTGCCGTCGGGGGCCAACTTTGTTCCTGGCGATGTGGCCGACCGCAGCAAGCTGGAGCGGCTGCTGCAGGGAGAGAAGATTGAGGCCGTGCTGCATTTCGCCGCGCTGATTGAGGCCGGCGAGAGTATGCAGAAGCCGGAGCTGTATTTCCGCAACAACACCGCCTCCACGCTGGGACTGCTGGAAGCCATGCTGGCCGCAGGCGTCCGCAAGCTGGTCTTTTCTTCCACCGCCGCAGTCTACGGTGAGCCGGTATCGACGCCCATCCGCGAAGATGCGGCCTTGCGGCCCACCAATGCCTATGGCGAATCCAAGTTGATGGTGGAGCAGGTGCTCACCTGGTTGCACCGCATCCACGGCCTGCGCTACGCCAGCCTGCGCTACTTCAACGTGGCCGGGGCCATTGCCGGGCGCGGCGAAGCGCATGAGCCGGAGACCCACCTGGTCCCGCTGGTGCTGGATGTGGCGTTGGGCCGCCGCAAAAGCATCAAAATCTTTGGCACGGACTACCCCACGCCAGACGGCACCTGCATCCGCGACTACATCCATGTGCAGGACCTGGCCGACGCGCACCTGCTGGCGCTGGACGCACTTGAGAAACAGGACCGATTGGTCTACAACTTGGGCAATGGCCGCGGTTTTACTGTGCGCGAAGTGGTCGAATCGGCCCGCCGCGTGACCGGCCATGCCATCCCGGTGGAGGAGGAGCCGCGCCGCGCCGGGGACCCAGCCGTGTTGGTGGCCAGCTCAGAGAAAATCATGCGCGAACTGGGCTGGAAGCCGGCATTTTCCTCGCTGGACGCCATCATCGCCAGCGCCTGGCAGTGGCACCAGCAGCGCTATCGCTAGGCGGCGTTGCGTGCCGGTTGCACGCTCGTTTTCCCGCTCAAACACACATGCCCTGCTTCAACGCGTCGTTAGCACCAGGGCCAGGACCGCCAGCAGTAGAACAGGCGGCATGATAAACAGCCCCGCGCGCAGAAATCTTCCGGCGCTGACTTCGATTTTCTCCCGCCGCAAGGCAATCAGCCATAGGATGGTCGCCAGCGAGCCGCTCACGGATAGATTGGGACCAAAATCAATTCCCAGCAGAACGGCGGCATGGAGCAACGGTGTGGCCCCCACCGCGCGTAATGCCCCGGCCCCAATCAGGCCCATAGGCAGGTTGTTGATCACGTTGGCGGCCAGGCCGATCCCAAAGGCCGCCGCAGTGGCCCCCGCCACAGGGGACCATTGTTCCATGTGGCGCAGTGCGGCGACCGTCAGGGGTTGCGCTCCGGCATGGTTCATCGCCTCCACCAGCACGAAGAGGCTGGCCACCAGCGGCAATACGCCCCAGGAAATCTCGCGCACGGCAGTGAGGATGCTGCGAAAGTCCTTGGCAGAGACCGCCAGCAGCACCAGCAAGGCCGCCGCGCAGGTGGGTGGTCCCAGTGGCCTGCCCGCTGCGGAGATAAGCAGTAGCAATAGGGCGGAAAAGAGTATTCCTAAGGCTGCAATCCGTCCCTTGACGTTCAGTTGCGCCGGTACGCAGTCGTCGTCGATGGTCCCGGCCAGCTCCTTGCGGTTGTGCCAGTAAAGCAGGGCAAAGGTGCCAGCGATGGCCACCACGGCGGGCAGCAAAAAGGTTTTCAGCCAAACGGCCAGCGAAGGCAGATTGCCGTCAAAGACAATCAGATTGGCCGGGTTTGAGATGGGCAGGACGAAGCTGGCCGCATTGGCCGTAAAGGCGCAGGCAAAGAGATATGGCATGGGCGACATGCTACGGCCCCGCCGTCGCACCACGGCCAGCACGGCAGGCGTCAGCACCACGGCGGTGGCGTCATTGGAAAGCAGCGCCGTGACGGCGATGCCAACGCCGTATATCAGGACAAACAGACGCAGCCGCGAGCCGTGGGCCTGTTCCATGGCATGTTCGGCCAGCCAGTCAAAGACGCCGTGCAGCCGGGCCACTTCGGAGAGCACCATCATGCCGGTCAGGAACAGGTACACATTGGTCCCCTCGCGCACGGAGCCGAGCGCCTGTCGCCAGGGCACCAGCCGCGTCAGCACCAGCAGCAGCGCGCCCGCCGAGGCCCAGATGTACTCCGGTATGCGGCGCGGACGCAGCAACACCAGCACGATGGAGGCGATGGTGATGGGCCAAATGGCGAGGTCTGCCAGGTGTATGGGCATGAATTGTGATTTTCTCAGATATATGCAGATACAATCCACCTGTGCAGCGGCAAAATGAATCCGCTGGTGTGGGCGCAGACGCGGCCCTGCACCTGGTGCGCGGCATTGGACTGCGCGAGGCCGTGGCGCTGAACATGCTGGACATGGTCGGCGTGGGGCCGTTTATCACGCTGCCGCTGGTGGTAATGGCGATGGGTGGCCCGCAGGCCATGCTGGGCTGGCTGCTGGGCGCGTTCCTGGCCATCTGCGACGGCCTGGTTTGGGCGGAACTGGGTGCGGCCATGCCCAGGGCCGGCGGCCCGTATGCCTTCCTGCGGGAAATCTATGGTCCACGCGCCGGACGCGGGGTGGCCTTCCTGTATGTTTGGCAACTGGCCTTCAGCGCGCCGCTCTCCATTGCTTCTGGCTGCATTGGTCTGGCACAGTATGCGGCCTATCTGGGGCCTTCGCTGCACCGTCCCTTCTTGCCTGCCATTTTTCCAGGGCTGCATCTGCCAGCATGGTTGCCGCTGCAACTGGACTGGGCCGTGCTGCTGGCAATGGCCGCCTGCTGGCTGGCCGTCCTGCTGCTGCACCGCAGCATTCGCCAGGCTGGCCGCATCTCGCTGTTTCTTTGGGTCGGGGTGCTGGCCACGTTGGCGTGGACCATCTTCGCCGGGGCCACGCATTTCCATCCTGCGCTGGCGTTTTCGTTCCCGCCAGGGGCCTTTCATCTGTCGCCAAAATTCTTTCTGGGCCTGGGCACGGCCACCTTGCTGGCCACCTATGATTACTGGGGCTATTACAACGTCTGTTTTCTGGGCGGGGAGGTGCGCCATCCGGCGCGCAATATCCCCCGCGCCATTCTGCTCTCCATTGTCAGCGTGGCCGCGCTCTACCTGGCAATGAACATCAGCGTGCTGGGCGTCATCCCCTGGCAGCAGATGGTCGCCCATACGGGCACGGACCTGGCCAATTCTGTGATTGCCGTTCTTATTGCGCGTGTTTATGGGTCTGTGGCCGGTCGCGTCATGGCGCTGCTGATACTCTGGACGGCCTTTGCCTCCATCTTTTCCTTGTTGCTTGGCTATTCGCGCGTCTTTTATGCGGCGGCCTGCGATGGCAATTTTTTCCCGCGCTTTGCCCAGTTGCATCCCCGGTATCGCGTCCCGCATGTGGCCCTGCTCTGGCTGGGGGTGCTGGCTTCGCTGGCCTGCTTCTTCCGCTTGATGGATGTGATTGCCGCGCTGGTGGTCATCCGGCTGGTGCTGCAATTCCTGTTGCAGCAGGTGGGCCTGTTGTTGCTGCGCCGCCGCAGGCCGGAGTTATTTCACAGCTTCAAGATGCGGTTGTATCCCTTGCCGGTCTGGGCCGCGATCGCCGGGAGCGTGTTTATGCTGGTCTCGCGGCACGCCCCGGGACGGCAATTGCTGCTGGCCGTCGCCCTGGCCGCAACCGGAGCGGGAGTGTACTGGCTCCGCTCCCACGCATGGGGCCAGCGCGCTGAAGGTAGGCAGGCCGGTGCAGGGGCCAAGGGAAAAGAATGAAAGCTGTGGGCCTGCATGGAAGGGGGGGCCTGCAATGGCCGGGGCGCACGTTTTCGCATAGCATGGACGCATAGTATGGAGTAAAGATGGCAGCGACCCTCACACCGATAGCGCAAACGTCCGCAACCGGCAACGCGCTCGGACCCAGCCATATCCAGCAGCAGTTGCAGGCATTTATTGATCCGGCGCGCGTCCTGACGCGCCCGATTGACTTGATTGCCTTTGCCTCCGACGCCAGCCTGTACCGTCTGGTGCCCCGCGCCGTGGTGCAGCCTGTTATATCTGAGGAGGTCCGCCAACTTTTTCGTTACAGCCGCGAGAAAAAGATACCGCTGACCTTTCGCAGCGGCGGGACCAGCCTTTCCGGGCAGGCCATTACCGATGGCATTCTGGTGGATGTGGGCCGTTACTGGCGTTCGGCCAAGGTGGAAGACAATGGACGTTTGCTGCGCGTGCAACCCGGTCTAATTGGGCAACAGGCCAACCAGATACTCAAAGAATTTGCGGCCAAGATCGGGCCGGACCCGGCATCGATCAGCGCTGCGCGATTGGGCGGCATCCTCTCCAACAACGCCAGCGGCATGTGCTGCGGCGTGGTGCAGAATGCGTATCACACCTTGCGCTCGTTGACCTTCATGCTTCCCTCCGGCACGGAGATTGACACCGCCGCCCCCGATGCGGACGCCCTCTTCCGGGAGCGCGAGCCGCAGTTGGCCACGGGCCTGCTGGAGTTGAAACGGCAGCTTGAGGCCAACACGGAATTGGCCGGACGCATCCGCGCCAAGTACCGCATGAAGAACACCACCGGCTATTCGCTGAACGCCTTTCTGGATTTCGACACTCCGGTGGAAATTTTCAGCCATCTGCTGATTGGGGCGGAGGGGACCCTGGCATTTATTGCCGAGGCGGTGCTGGAGACCGTGCCGGACTTTCCGGTCAAGTACACCGGTTTGCTGTTGTTTCCCAATCTCCACGCGGCCTGTGCGGCCATCGCCCCGTTGCGCGATGCCGGGGCCGCAGCGTTGGAGCTGATGGACCGCGCCTCCTTGCGTTCGGTGGAGAACAAGCCGGGAATACCGCCGGAGATACAGCAGTTGCCAGAGGCGGCAGCGGGCCTGCTGGTGGAGTTCCAGACCCCGGACGTGACCGCAGCCAGGGAAAATGCGGCCAAGGCACAGGCCGCCGTCGCCGGTCTCGACCTGCTGCGCGCGCCCATCTTTACCGATGATCCAGTCAAGCAGGACCTTTTGTGGAACATCCGCAAGGGGCTGTTTCCTTCTGTGGGTGCGGTGCGCGCCAGCGGGACCACCGTCATCATTGAGGACGTGGCCTTTCCTGTGGAGCGCCTGGCCGATGCCGCAGTGGACCTGACGCGCCTCTTTGGGAAGCATGGTTACACCAACGCAATCATCTTTGGACACGCCAAGGACGGCAATCTCCACTTCGTCATCACGCAGGGATTCAACACGCAACGGGAAATCGACCAGTACCGCGACTTCATTGACGATGTGGTGCATCTGGTGGTGGACAAGTACCACGGCGCGCTCAAGGCCGAACATGGCACCGGGCGCAACATGGCCCCCTTTGTGGAGACCGAGTGGGGCAAGGACGCATACGCCGTAATGCAGCAGCTCAAGGCGCTGGCCGACCCAGACAATTTGCTGAACCCCGGCGTCATCCTCAACCCGGACCCGGTGGTCCATCTGGCCAACCTGAAAAAGATGCCGGTAGTGGAAGCGGAAATTGATAAGTGCATCGAATGCGGCTACTGCGAGCCGAAGTGTCCCAGCCGCGATTTGACGCTTACCCCACGCCAGCGGATTGTTGTTCGCCGGGAGATGCAACGCCTGAAAGACGCCGGTGCGGGCAAATCCGCGGACCACGCCGTCTACGATGCGCTCAACCGCGATTTCCCATACATGGCGCTGGACACCTGCGCCGTGGACGGCCTTTGCGCCACCGCCTGTCCGGTCGAGATAGACACCGGCACGCTCACCAAACGCTTTCGGCAGTTACGCCATACGACGCTGGCCAACCGCATTGCCGTCGCCGTGGCAAAGAACATGGCGCTGACGGAGTTTGGCGCGCGCTTTGCCCTGCGCACCGGCCATGCTGTGCAAGCGGTGCTCGGCCTCCAATTCCTGTGCGGCGTCACCCGTCTGCTGGACAATCTTTCGCGCGCGGTCCTGGGCGAGGCCTTCTGGCAGTGGTCTGCAGAGATGCCCCGGCCACGCAAAGGCGCGCTGCCGGTGCGACCGCAGGCGGAAGCGGAAGCGGTCTACTTCCCCGCGTGTATCTCGCGCATCATGGGCGCTCTGCCCGGCGAAGCAGAGGAGACCAGCGGTATGCAGGCATTGCTGAACATCGCTGACCGTGCGGGCGTCAAGCTGTACGTTCCAGCGGAGATCGAAGGCAATTGTTGCGGGGTCCCGTTTTCCTCCAAGGGATTTGAGGCGGCGCACCACCATGCGGTGGACCACACCATTGAGAACTTCTACCGCTGGTCGGATGGCGGCAGGCTGCCCATCGTGGTTGACACCAGCCCCTGCACCTATGGACTCAAAACGGCCCGCGCCCATCTCAAGCCAGAGAACAGGGCAAAGTTTGACAAGCTCACCATTCTGGATTCAGTGGAGTTCGCACACGACCGGATTTTGCCCCACCTGCCGCTCCATCGCAAGGTCCACTCGGTCGCGCTGCATCCGGTCTGCTCGGTCACCAAGATGGCGATCACACCCAAGCTGGTGCGCATCGCCCAGGCGTGCAGTGACAACGTACTGGTCCCGCGGGACGCTGGTTGCTGCGCCTTTGCCGGGGACCGCGGGTTTTTGTTCCCGGAATTGACGGCCTCCGCTACCAGCATGGAGGCCGCGCAGGCGACCAGCGAGGAACACGAAGGGTATTTTTCCAGCAGCCGCACCTGCGAGATTGGCATGACACGCGCGACCGGCAAGGTCTATCGCTCGTATCTGCACCTGCTGGACCACGTCTCCCGGCCCTAAGACAGCGGTCACAGGGGGCCATGGTCTTTGGTTGCCTTACTACTCCCGGTCGCGTTGCAGCATGTGCCCGCAGCGCAAATAGCGGTTGTGCCAAGACAGGCTTTCCGCGAGCAGGTGGGGCGTGTGTTTGCCGTAGGAGAGTTTTTCAGCACGACTGAGATAATCGCGCAGGGCCGGACGGTAATCGGGGTGCGAGCAGTTTTCGATGATGAGCTTGGCCCGCTGCCGTGGCGAAAGCCCGCGTAGGTCCGCCAGTCCCTGTTCCGTGACCACCACCGACACATCGTGTTCGGTATGGTCCACATGCGAGGCCATGGGGACGATGGTCGAGATGGCCCCATTTTGCGCCGTCGATGGGGCCATGAAGATGGACAGGAAGCCATTGCGCGTAAAGTCGCCGGAGCCGCCGATGCCGTTTTGGATACTCGACCCCATGATATGGGTCGAATTGACATTGCCATAGATGTCCGCTTCGATCATTCCATTCATGGCGATCACGCCAAGGCGGCGGATGATCTCCGGGTGGTTCGAGATTTCCTGCGGACGGAGCACGATGCGGTCCCGGTACTCCCCGATATGGGACATGATCTGTTCTGTCCCTTCGGGGCTCAGCGAAAATGCCGTGGCTGAAATGCTGGCCAGCTTGCCGGACTGCAACAGGCTGACCAGGCCATCCTGGATGACCTCCGTGTAGGCGGCCATCCCTTCAAAAGGGGCCTTCTCCAGTCCAAACAGCACCGCGTTGGCAATGTTTCCCACCCCGGATTGCAATGGCAAGAGAGAAGATGGAACGTGGCCCTTCTTCACTTCCCATTCGAGGAAGTTGAGGATGTGACTGGCAATGCGGCGGGAGGCGTCATCCGGCGCTTTGAAGGGGCTGGAACGGTCCGGCGAGTTCGTATGGACGACGGCGACAACTTTGTCCAGAGGTATTTTTAGATATGGGGAGCCGATCCGTTGGTCCGGTTTGACCAGTGGAATTGGCTGCCGGCCCGGCGGGCGTCCGAGCCCGTAATAAATATCATGCATCCCCTCCAGTTCCGCAGGCTGCCATGCGTTGACCTCCAGGATGACCTTTTCCGCGCACTCAATCCACGTTTTGTTATTGCCGATTGAGGAACTGGGTACGACGCGGCCATCTTCCAGGATGGCCGTCACTTCAATCAGGGCCAGGTCCATCTTGCCCAGGAAACCATATTCCACATATTGCGCAACGTGGCTAAGATGGATGTCCATGTAGTCCATCTCACCGGCGTTGATGCGCTTGCGGGTCTCAGGGTCAGACTGGTATGGCAGCCGCAGTTGGATCCCTCCGACCATGGCCAGTGCGCCATCCAGTTCCGGGCCGGTGGATGCCCCGGTAAAGATGCTTACCTGGAAGCGCTGGCCGCGCAGGTTGGCATCGTTGATGCGTCGCGCCAAGGCAATCGGCACGGCCTTTGGGTATCCCGAACCCGTAAACCCGCTCATTCCGATTTGCGATCCTGGCTGGATCAGCGCGGCGGCCTCTTCCCCGCTCATGACGCGCTGCGCCAGGGCCGGGGCCAAGACCCGCGTGCCTGTGGATGGACCAGAGACCATGAAAATCCCTCCTACTGTTGACGCTGGTTCCCTTGTGTGTCCCTGCGTTTGTGCAGTGGTGTGTTGCAACAGAAGGGGGCCTGCTGTCTTCACATGGACACAGCAGGCCCTCTGCTTGGGCTGGAAAGGTGGCTTGTGGGGCATCGCGCTCCACAAGCCGTGTAAGTTACGGTTACCGGGAGGCCATGGCCATCTCTGGCTGTACCTTTCCAGTGTAGGAAGCGGGCAGTTTGCGCAGTTCGTGGCCGGTGTAGACCTGCCGCGGACGGCAGATTTTCTGCTCCGGATCGGTGATCATCTCCTGCCACTGCGCCAGCCAGCCGGCCGTGCGCGGAATGGCAAACAGGACGGTGAACATCTTGGGATCAAACCCCATGGCTTCGTAAATAATGCCGGAATAGAAATCGACATTGGGGTAGAGTTTGTGGGTGATGAAGTACTCATCATGGAGTGCAATATGTTCCAGCTCCATCGCGATGTCGATCTTGGGGTTGCGGCCTGTCACGTCAAACACCTCTTCCGCGACCTTCTTGATGATGCGGGCGCGGGGATCGTAGTTCTTGTAAACGCGATGGCCAAAGCCCATCAGCTTGAACTTGCCTTCCTTCACCTGCTGGATGTATGCGGGGATGTTTTCCTTGCTGCCGATCTTGTGCAGCATCTTGAGCACTTCTTCATTGGCGCCGCCGTGCAGTGGGCCGGCCAGGGCCGCCGCCGCGCCTGCTGTCGCCAGGAAGGGGTCGGCCTCAGAGCTGCCAATGGCCCGCATGGCATTGGCCGAGCAGTTCTGCTCGTGGTCAGCGTGGAGGATGAACAGCACGTCCAAGGCACGGGCCAGCACCGGGTGCCGCAGGTGTTGCAATTCGCTGCGGTCCCACAGCATGTTCATGAAGTTTTCGGTATAGCCCATCTGGGGTTCCGGATAAATATACGGGAGGCCCTCGCCGTGACGATAGGCATACGCAGCAATGATCGGTATCTTGCCAATCAGCCGGTAAATGGCCTGCATGCGCGCTTCTGCGTTGCGCACATCTCTGGAATCAGGATAAAAGGTGGAAAGCGCCGCCACGGTGCTGACCAAAATGCCCATCGGGTGTGCATCGTAACGGAAGCCACCGATGAACTTCTTGATGTTTTCAAAGATGCCCATGCGGATGCGAAGGGCCGACAGCCACTCCTTTTCCTGCTCAGGGGTGGGCAGTTCGCCATGGATGAGCAGATAGGCCACCTGGGGATAGTTGCAGTGTTCCGCCAGGTCCGCAATGTCATATCCACGGTAGCGCAGGATGCCTTTGTCGCCGTCAATAAACGTGATCTTGCTTTCGCAGGCCGCGGTATTCAGCAGCGCCGGATCATACGTCATCATCCCGAAATCGTCGGGATTGACCTTGATCTGGCGGAGGTCCTTGGCGCGAATGTTTTCACCTGTAATAGGAATGGTATATTTTTTATCGGTCCGGTTGTCGATGATGGTTAATGTATTGTCCACGGAATGCTCCTCTTTGTTTGCCCGCCATGGCGGACATTTTTTTAGATGCGTTCAAACTCCACTGGGCGCTTTGCGGAAACCGGCGCGGCGTCGGACCGCACAGCATAACACGCTGCCCTTTAGACAGGGAGTTGCTCTCCCTGGTTAAAGAACAGTGGAAACACCTTGCTACTTCCAATACAGCCTTGGCTGTGATGCGCATCACACATGTATCAGCAATTTCATTATGCACGCTTGCCTGCCTTTTTGCCCCCCCTGTTTCCACTTCGTGGCCTGGCATGGGGCACGGAAGGGGCGTCCAACCCATCAAAAAGGAAGGCCGCGCAGTATCTACGCGGCCCCCTTTTGTGCTGCCTTGTCTTTTATGTCCTTAACGTTGCATCCGGTCCAGTCCGTCCTGTTGCGGGATGGGCGCGGTTGGATGCACCGGCTGGTTGGGGCCCGGGCCCTGCTGCGGGTGCTGGATGGGGCCCGGTATTCCCGGAGGATTGGGCGTTGGGATTGGCATGTTGCCCAAGCCAGGACCTCCCACCGGCGCTGCCGGTGGATTGGACTGGCCGCTGCCGCCATGCAGGTACTGGATCACTCCATCCGCGTGGGGCTGGTTCGGATGGAAGCCAAAGCCAGACCCAAACGCATTGCCCTGTTGGAAGCGGTCGGAGAGCGCATTTGGCTGGTTTCCAAACTGACGCGCCGGACCTGCGGCCCCTGGGAAGGCATTGCCGCTGCCCAGTGGGTTGAGCGCATTGCTCTGCGCCGCCGCAGGGCCACCTCCGGCGGAATTGTAGGTTGCGGTGGCCCCACCCAGGTTGCCACCATACTGGCCCGCTGGGAAGGTCGCGACCATCGTGAAGTTACCCGCAGGGACCGGGAAAGTGTCTGTGGCGTAGTAGTCAGCTAGAAAGGGTTGTCCAAAATAAAATGTGTATTGTATCTGTTCCGCCTGCGCTGGCCCACCATTGAGAGAAAAGTCCACCGTGCCAGTTTGTAGGGTATTTCCGGAAACGAAGACCTGCGCATAGCACATTTCATCGCCCGTCGGGAAAATCCATAAAATGTATTGTTGTGCGCAATCCAATGTCATTGACGGAATGGCCTGGACGATCGTCAACTGCTCGTTCTGCGAGGTGCCAGCCGGGTAATTGCCCGGATTGTAGGTGGCATAGAGGTTATACGTCCCGACGCTGAGGACGCCATTGGGGTCGCTGATCTGCCCCGTCCAATAACATACGTCCCCACTGCAAGAAGTAAAGTTGAAGGTCGATGGGCTGGTGCCTGCCTCAAAGCCCTGTGGTGTAAATACGTAGAGAGAGACGTTGCCCGTCGGCGTTTGGCTTGGGTTGGTCCCATAGACCGTGATGGTCGCGGTGAAGGTCCCTCCGAAGGGCATGGTGCTTGGGTTAAGACTCAAAGTGACCCGCGTCCCAGCTACGCCCAGCGGCGCATTGCCATTGACCACCGTGTTCGGCTGATAGTTGACATCGCCGGAATACAGGGCGCTAAGGATGTGGGTACCGCTGCCAATGTTCTGGAGGGTCACCGAGGCCGATCCGCCAGTGAGTGGCACCGGCGCATTGCTCATGGGCGTCCCATTGGTGTCCTCGAAGACCACCGAGCCGGTCGGGCTGACGCCGCTCAAGGCAGGAACCACCTGCGCGGTAAGCGTGACCGGGGCCGTGTCCGAGATGTTGGAGCCGCTGGGGTTGGTGCTCAGGCTGACGTTGACGCCGGAATTATTCAGCAACACACTGGTGCTGGCCGGGCTGCCCAGCGTGGCGCCGGAGGCCGGCTGATAGGCCGGGATGGTCAGATTGATGCGGGCATAGGTGTTGGCCGTGACGATGTCCAGCTTGCCGTCGAGGTTGAAGTCCGCCAGGGCCACGCCCCAGGGCTGTGCTCCCGGCGTGCTGGGCGAGGTGCCGCTGGCCGTGGGAAACTGCCAGCGCGCGGTAAAGGTGCCATCGCCGTTGCCCAGCAGCACCGTCACTTTGTTGAAGTTGGGGTCCGAGTTCACGATGTCTGGGATGCCGTCGCCGTTCACGTCGCCCACGGCAAGGGAGACCGGGAAGTTGAGCGATGTTACGGTGCTTGCAGTGAAGCCGCCGCTGCCGTTACCGAGGAAAATGCTGATGTTGTTCGCGTAGGCGTCGCCAACTGCGATGTCCAGTTTGCCGTCCCGGTTAAAGTCCGCCGTCACAATGCCTGTGGGGGTGTTGTTGGTGGCGTATGTCGACGGGGACTGGAAGGAGCCGTCGCCGTTGCCCAGGTAGACTTCCAGCGTGGCCGATTTGAAGTTGGTGAAGGCCACGTCCTGCTTCCCGTCGCTGTTGAAGTCGGCAATCACCACGCCGTAGGGATTGGTCTGCCCGGCCAGCGTGGGCGTGGGTCCGGGCGTGAAGGTCCCGTCCCCTTTGCCCAGCAAAATGGAGACATTGTTCGAGCCGTAATTGGTGACGGCCAGGTCGGGAATGCCATCGTTGTTCAGGTCGCCAATGGCCACCCCCGTAGGCAGCCATCCCACATTGTAGTTGGCGGCGCTGGCAAAGGTCCCGTTTCCATTGTTGAGCAGGACGCTGACCGTGCCGGTCTTTGAGGTATTGCTCTCGTTGACCACGACCAGGTCCGGGCTGCCATCATGGTTTAGGTCCGCAGCAGCAATGGCATAGGGATGATAGCCGACGGTGTAGAGCGTTTGCGCCTGGAAGGTCCCGTCCCCCTTGCCCAGCATTACGCCCACCGTGCCGTCTTCCAGATAGGCCACGGCCACGTCCGGGATGCCGTCCCCATTCAAGTCCGCTGTTACCACCGCGTCCGCCATGTTGCCTGCGCCAATCTGCGTGGCGGCCTGGAAGTTGCGTCCGCCCGGCAGGGCATTGAGCAGGGTGTTGTTCAGCATCACGCTGACCGTGTTGGCGGTGTTTTGCGTGACCAAGATGTCCGGCTTGCCGTCCCGGTTGAAGTCAATGGATGCGATGCCATAGGGACTGCCGGAAAGCGCAGGCGACAACACGCCTTGGAAGGTCCCATTGCCCACGCCCAACAGCACGCCGACGGTGTTGCCGGTTGTGCCATTGGCGGCATTGGTGACCACGATGTCTGGGTTGCCGTCGCTGTTGATGTCACTGACAATCAGGGACTGGACATTGCTCCCCGCGGCAAAGGGGCTGCCGGATGCTGCTGTAAACACGCCGCTCCCATTGCCCAGCAGCACACTGACCGAACCGCTGGTGTAATTGCCTACGGCCAGGTCCATGTTGCCGTCATGGTTAAAGTCCGCCACGGCCACGGAGGTGGGCTTGGTCCCCACTGCATAGGAATTGCCCACGGCAAAGCTGCCGTTCCCGCTACCAGTAAGGACGTAGACCTTGTTTGCCCCCTGGTCCACCACGGCCAGGTCGGCATTCTTCACGCCGGTGAAGTGTCCCACGGCAATCGCCACCAGATTGGTGCCGACCGAGACCCCGGTCCCAGGATTGAAGGCCCCATTCGCGCTGCCCAGCAGGACGGTCACGCCCCCTGGATAGGCCACGGCCAAGTCCGGGATGCCATCATTGTTGAAGTCCCCCACGGCAATCGCCGTCGGATTGCTGCCCACGGAGTATTGCGTGTCCAAGGTGAGGGTGCCTGCCGTCGAGTCGGTATAGATGGCGACCTGGCTGCTGCCCTGTTCGACCACCGCAACCGCTGGCAGGCCAGAGTAAGCAAAATCTGGTAGCACGGCCACGGCGACCGGGGTGCTTCTACCGCCTGTATGCACGGTCGTTGCCGCGTAATTTTTGCTACTGAGCAGCACGCTCAACGAATTGCCCTTGCTGTTGGCCACAATGCCGTCCGGCTTGCCGTCGCGGTCCAGGTCGGCCACCGCCACGCCCTGCGGGCCGCTGCCAACTGTGGCTGTGGAGCTTGCTGTGACCGGCTGGAAGACCGCTTGTCCGTGGGCCACAGCGGCAGCAAAGGCAAGGCCGAGAATGCAGGCAGTAGACGACACGATGTTGCCGGTAGACGACACGATACTGCGCGTGCTGCTGTGATAGTGGGACCGGTTTAGAAACATGACGTGTGACCTCAACCTAGGAATTTGCACTTCTACCACAAGAAAAACAGTCAGGTATACGGGACTGCGACCGTATGTCCACTGGCAGGTCCATATAGGGTGCGATGCCAGGCAACTGGACCGGCGGCAAGGCCCTGTGCCGCATTTCCCTGCAAAGCCAAGGGGTCAGCAAGCAGCCAGGCCAGATTTTTTACAGAAACAGATAGAGAATAGCGCATTTTTTGCAAAAAGACGATAAATATTTTCATGCTTCTTGTGGGGGGCGTCCCCGCGTGCCCTGCAAAGTCCTGTTCCCCCTATAATGAAGCAGGCAGGGCATGGGGAGGGGAAGAAGCAATGAGTGGCAAGGTCTATCTGGTAGGAGCGGGGCCGGGGGACCCGGAGTTGTTGACGGTGCGGGCCACCCGCATCCTGGCCGGGGCCGATGTGGTCCTGCATGATGGCCTGGTTTCCGGGGCCATTGTGAAGCTGGCTGTGCGTGCGCAGGTCATCAACGCCGGGAAGCGCTGCGGCAACAATAAGATGGTGACCCAGGAACAGATCAACGAGATGCTTGTGGAATTTGGCCTGCGCGGAGGGGCGGTGGTGCGGCTGAAAGGGGGCGACCCGCTCATTTTTGGCCGCGCGGCGGAAGAGATTGCGGCATTGCGGGCGGCCGGGATTGAATATGAGATTGTCCCGGGCGTAACGACGGCCTCCTGTGCGGCGGCCTCCGCAGGGATGTCCCTGACCTACCGCAAGGGGGCCTCTTCGCTGGTTTTTCTGACAGGGCACGGAGGCGCCGGGAAATCTTCTGAAAACGAATGGCCTGATCTGGCCCCCCAAGGGCCTGCCTCGCCAGACGCCACCGTGGTTGTTTACATGCCGGGTTCTGACCCTTCCATTTTGCGCGACCGCCTGCTGGCTGCCGGAATGCTTCCGTCCACGCCATGTTTGCTGGTCTCTGGCGCAAGCACCCCAGCGTGTCAATTCCATTCGACGGTCGTGGGGGACCTGGCCAATGCGCCGGAGCTTCCTGCGCCCAAGGTCCTGATTGCTGGCGAAGTGGTCCGAAGCGCCCGCCTTGCGAAGGAGCAGATGGGCCAGGGGGCCGCAGAATTTGAGGGGTTTGCCCCGTTGCTCCACGATTTGTACGATACCTGGCCGGAGCCAAAGATCAGCTCGTTGGCGAAAAAGGGATAGGTCCCTGTCGGCTGGCCTTGTTGCTTGCCTGGAGGATTGGCCCGCAATACCTGGACACGCTACCTGGACACGCCACGCGGCATAAATATATGGGGACAATGGACATCACGGCGTCGCGCCCACTCCCGCGTGTGGTTGTGGCCGGGCTGGGCGGCGATTCAGGGAAAACACTCATCTCGCTCAGCCTGCTGCTGTTGGCCAGGAAAGCGGGCCTCCGCGTGGCCGCCTTTAAAAAAGGCCCGGACTATATTGATGCTGCCTGGCTCACCTGGGCCTCTGGCCGTCCTGCCCGCCATCTGGACACATGGATGATGGGGCCGGGGGCCGTTATCGAATCATTCTGCGCCCGCGCCGAGGGCGATGGCCTGAATGTGGTTGAGGGAAACCGTGGTCTGTATGACGGTTTCGATGCCCGCGGTTCCCACAGCACAGCGGAGTTGGCCAAGTTGCTGGACGCTCCCGTGTTGCTGGTGATGAACGTCACCAAAATGACGCGCACGGCGGCGGCGCTGGTGCTGGGGTGCCAGCGGCTTGACCCGGAGGTGCGCATTGCCGGGGTCATTTTGGACCAGGTAGCCAACCGCCGCCATGAAAGCGTGCTGCGTGGGGCCATCGAGAGCGCGTGCGCGGTCCCTGTGCTGGGCGCAATTCCGCGCGCCCGCCAGGAAATGCTCCTGCCCGGACGCCATCTCGGTCTGGTGATGCCAGAGGAACATCCTGAAATCGGCGCCTTGGAAGAGAACATCCTTTCCTTGGCGGGACCCAGCCTCGACTTGGGCAAGATATTGGAGATCGCCCGCATGGCCCCGCCCATGCAGCGGCCTCCCGAGGAAGCGCAGCAGGCGCTGCCAAACGGACAAGGGTTGAAGATTGGTTTTATCCGTGACACCGCATTTACCTTTTATTACCCGGAAAACATGGAGGCCGTTGGGCGCTCCGGCGCGGTGATCGAAACCATCTCATCCATTGCAGACAGTCGTCTGCCGGATGATTTGGACGCGCTTTATATAGGCGGCGGCTTTCCTGAGGTCCAGGGAGCTGCATTGTCTGCCAACCCATCGTTTTTGGTCTCCCTGCGGGAGGCGGCGGAGAAAGGTCTGCCCATCTATGCGGAATGTGGTGGCCTGATGCTGCTGGCGCGTGCCATCCATTGGAATTCCCATTGCTATCCCATGTCTGGGGTACTGCCCTTTGACGTGGAGGTGTGCGCGGCCCCCCAGGGGCACGGGTACACGCGCCTCACTGTGGACCAGCCCAACCCATTTTTTGCGCTGGGCACGGAGTTGCGGGGGCACGAGTTCCACTACTCGCGCGTCCTGCCGGGGACGGAAGCACCGCGCACCGCTTGCGCCGTGCAGCGCGGCACAGGCACTTTTCCTGGCCGGGATGGCGTGATCGTTGGCAACGTGTGGGCGGCCTATACCCATCTGCACGCTCTGGCCACGCCGGAATGGGCCGCAGGCGTGCTGCGCGCAGCCGCAGCCTGGCGCGAACAGCGGCGCGCAACTTGAAAACCGGGACGTTCCCACGCCAGGCCCGTTGGGGGTGCCGCGTCATTCTTCCGGCTGGCTTGCCTTGGCGATAAACTCGTCCAGCATCTGCTTGCGCTTCTGCATGTCATGGGGAAAGATTTTTTTTAGTTCCCGCCGCAGGTCGCCCAGGACCTCCACCCATTTGTCCGTCTCCTGCGGTAACGCTTCCTCCATCGCTTGACGCAGGCGTCCGGCAAGGACCGGGCTTTGGCCCGCACTGCCAATGGCGATTTTCAGGTCGCCCCGTGTCACCACTGCAGGTGTGAAATAGTTGCAGTGCTGCGGGTCGTCCACCACGTTGCAGAGCAGGCCCAGTTTTTCTGCTTCCTCCCACAGTGCGGCCTGGGTGGGCGGATGGTTGGTGGCGCCGATGACAAGAAAATACCCGTCCTTCACGTCTGCGCGCTCGAACTCCCGGCGTAGGAGTTGGAGTTGTCCCGTCGCAGCGAATCGTTCCAGTTCCGGCCTTACTTGCGGAGCAATCAAAGTGATCTTGGCCCCGGTGGCAAGTAGGTGCAGCACACGTTGCAAGGCGACCTCGCCGCCCCCCACAATGAGGACGCGGCGGTCGCGCAAGCGCAGAAAAATTGGGTATATCTCGCGCGCAAATTCGGGACCACCAGGTACGGATGGCCCATCGGGGCACCCTGCGCTTTTGGACACGCTGGCCGGGTCTTTCATGTGTCTACTATAAGGCCAGGGACGGTGTCCCTCGACGGGAGGTCAGAACTCCGGGCATTCCGGGAAGCGGTGCAGGCTGATGCTCGCTTCCTTCACTCCGTCCACGGCGCGGACCATCTGGGCGATGTCTTCTCTGCTTGGTCCGGATGGACGGACAAGGACGCCGCCCGATGCCTCCTCGCTGAAGACCTCCACGCGCCCGTCTTCCGCGCGCACCCGGAAGACGATGTTGCGAGTGGAATGGTTGACGGCCAGGGCCAGTTTCACCCGGCAGGACAACGCGAAGTTTGCCAGTTTTCTGCGCACTTGGTCTGTGGTCACCATCTCTGGTAGCTTGACCGCTGCGGCAATCATGCCACATGCCACCGGGGGCGTAATGTGCTCCAGGTTCAGCACCATGTCGTAGATGAGCGGGTCGCCCCAGTCCACGTCATAGACGTACCGGCACCATTGCACGCGAATTTTGTCCTGCGTGTTGATAAAGTTCAAGGCGGCCTCATGGCTGAGGTTGTCGCGCTGCATCACCCTCTGGATGCGGACCTCCATCGGCGCGATCAGGCGGACCCGCAGGACGTTGGGCAGGCCCTTCAACAGCAGATGTCCAGCGTGGCCATGATAGACCAGGTCGCCGGAGAGGCACTGCTCCGCCAGCGCCGATTGCAGGGCAATCACGTAAAGGCGCCGGTCGTCAGAAAAGCGCTCCCAAAAGCCCACTTCCTTGAGTATCTTTCCACGCAGGGTCTCTTCGGAAACGCCCAGCTTGGCCGCCGCCTCCACCAATACCTCGCGCGCCAGGGAAGGATATCCCAAGGAGCCGGCCAAACACATGGCCAGTTCACTGCCGCCGCTCATGGTGCCCCGAGAGATCGTTATGATGGCCATACTTTGTTCTCCTATGCAAGGTGCAATTTACACGGTACGCGTGCCCGGCCCACTGTCCCGTATTCACGCTATCGAAGAAACAGGCCGTAAAGCAACATGCCCAGCACGCAGAATGTAATAAGTACAAAGGCGCGGTCACGGCCAAGCAGGAAAAGCAGGCCCGTCAGGACAAGGCGAAGCAACTGCACCGCCACCAGCAACATCAGTCCCAGTTGGATGATACCCGGCCCGGAAAGATGGCGGGCGACCCGCAGGATGCCGTGTATGCTGCAAAGTTCCGCAGGGGCGCCGTGGAAGACACTGTAATTTATGGGGGCCTTCCCCTCCTGCCATAGATAGAGGACGCCGCCCAGGAGCACAATTGCAGCGGAAAGCAGCGCGCCAAACAGCATGACAAGTCCAAGCGAGTTTTCGATGCGTGCGGCACTGAATAACTTGTTCGTGTGCGGCGTCATGATCAAATCCTCCCCCTGAGTCCGTTGTAGATCATCTCCAGGGCCACAAGGAGGATGACTGCTGAGAAAAACATGCGCAGGTATTTGGTCTTGAAAAACATGAGTAACTTGGCACCCAGGACAGCACCGAAAAATACCCCCAGCATGACGGGCATGGTGATTCCTGGGACGATCAGTCCATGTCCCAGGTAAATCCCCGCGCTGGTCGCGGCAGTGATGCCAATCATAAAGTTACTGGTGGTGGTGGAGACCTTGTAAGGCAGCCGCATGGCCTGGTCCATGGAGAGCACATTCAGGGAGCCGGAGCCGATGCCCAGTAGGCCGGAGAGCACTCCGGCCACCAGCATCACGGCAAACCCTGCTATCACATGGTAAACGCGGTAGGGCTTCCATCCATCCATGGAAGGATAACTGCTGCACATGCGCAACTTCACCGCTAGCGGGTCAGCAGGCGTGTCAGGTTCCTCCCCTTCTTTGCGTCGAAAAGAGAGGTAGGAAGAGAAGAGAAGCACCAGGCCAAAGATGATGGCGATAAGGCCGGTGGAAAAATACTGGGCGATGACTGCGCCCATCAATGCGCCACTACAGGCGGCCATCAGCAGAAACATGCCGATGCGTATGTTGGTGTATCCCTCGCGGACATAAGCGGCGGCTGCGCCGGAGGAGGTCGCAATCACGGAGATGAGCGAGGCGCCAACAGCATAGCGCACGTTTACGTGGTATAGCAGGACCAGCATGGGCACCAGAACGACGCCCCCGCCCATTCCGGTAAGGGCGCCGAAGATGCCTGCGGTAAATGCCCCCGCGAACAATAACATGGTAAATTCAGTTGCGCCCATGACCTACTCCTATGTAAGTACGCGTGCAGGGCGAGACAGGGTGGAAGAATGGTCTGCGGCCATTCTTCCGCACGGCCCCTGTCTTACTGTGCGACACGGCCTCCCGTGGCCACAAAAACAGCCAGTTACTTCTTTACTTCGCCAGTGGCAGCCGAATGCAGCTTGACTTCGACCTTGTTTTCCAGATGGTCGTAATACTCTTTCAGGATGGCGATGACTTCCGGCTTGGAGAACTCTGCTGGTACTGGCTTGCCTTCGCTCATCAATTTGCGCAGGAGTGTCCCGGAAAGCAACAGCCGCGCGCCACCTTTGTAATTGCCGTTTTCGTCAATGACGGCCTTGCTTTCATGCGGGCAGGTCTTCATGGAGGCCATGCTGCCGCACTCATAGCAATAGAAGGTCCAGTCCATGCTGAGCGGCTGGATGGCCAGCGCCCCGGCAGGCACCTCATTGAAGATTTTCTGGGCGTCGAATGGCCCGTAGTAATCGCCCACCCCGGCATGGTCGCGGCCCACGATCAGGTGCGAACATCCGTAGTTCTGGCGGAAGAGTGCGTGCAGCAGCGCTTCGCGTGGCCCGGCGTAGCGCATCTCCATGGGATAACCGCCCTGGATCACCCGCTCCTTGCGGAAATACTTGTGCACCAGCGCATCAATGGCGCGTACGCGCACGTCCGCCGGTATGTCACCGGGCTTCAGCTTGCCGAGTAGTTGGTGTACATAGCAGCCATCGCAGACCTCAATGGCGATCCAGGCCAGGTAGGCGTGGGAATTGTGCATGGGGTTGCGTAACTGCAACGCCGCCACCGTGCTCCAGTTGCGCTCCTCGAACATCTTGCGCGCCTCGGAGGGGCGTTGATAGATGCCCTTGAATGCCTCCGGGAAGAAAGACTCCGAAAGCACCTTCACCGGGCCTGCCAGGTTCACCGCGCCTTGCTCCATCACTTTTTGTACGCCAGGATGGGCCTTGTCCGCGGTGCGGAAGACCTGCTTGCACTCATGCTCCTTGTCAATGGTGTATTTTTCCTCGACCTTCATGGTGCCGATCAACTCGTTGTCCTCGGTGTCCCAAAGGGCCACTTCCTCGCCCTTCGCAATGGACCCTGCAATTTCTTCCGTTGTGGAAAGCGTGATCGGGATGGGCCAGAAAAGGCCATTTTTAGAGGGCATGGACATGGTGTCGCAGCAGCCCTTCCAGTCGTCATGCCCCATAAAGCCATCCAGGGGCGTGAATGCGCCAATGCCCATCATGATCAGGTCGCCTGTTTCGCGGCTGGTTATGGGTACCTTCTTCATTTTGAGTGCGCGTTTGACTTCCTCAGTCTTGGCTGCTGACTCAAGAAGTAGTGGTCTTAGTTCACGGCTACCATGCGGCGGTACTAATCTGCTCATTGTTTTATCTCCTCTATGCCGGTCTAACGGCGGTCCCTTGGTGACGATAAGAAGTTCTAATAAGCGATAAGGGCCTATAGAACACTGTAGTATTGGTCCCATTTCCTTTCCATACAGTGATGAGTGTCACGGGCGCATGTGATGATTGGTCTCTATTTTCCGCCCTGTGGCAGTGTTTGGGGTAAAAAGAGCTGATGGAAAAGATGCACTGAGGGAAGGCGCCAGCGGGAATTTTCCTCTGGTGCTTAAAAATCCAGCAGTAGACCCTGGATTTTAATGTCCCCTCAGCCCTGTCGGCGAAGGTTATTTTGGCTGTTACTTATGGATTTCGGGATTATTGAAAGGTTTTCCCGTTGTGGTGGGTCTGCGCATGAAGAAAAAACGATGGGTATTTTCGTGTTTTATGCTCTGTGCGTTGGTGAAGATAGAAAGGGCCCCGTGATATGAGCGAGTGATGACTGGTTGCCAGCGCAGTAAATCCCACTCTTTACCAAAGAATGATTCCATGTAACGAATTGAAAAAATATATATAGCTGTTGAGATTTATGTTCGCTTCATTATTGAATGCCCCTTTACCCATAAATATTGCCGTAGATGCCAATTTTTGCATCTACCTAAGAAGAGTGGGATGCACGCCCCTACCGCTGGGTTGTTCCTCGCAAGGCCCAGAAGAGTGGTCTGACAGCAAAGTGCTTTTTTGTTCTTATATTTGCGTAAGTGCGCAGATAAGTATGCAGGGCATGGGATTTACATGGGCCTACCATCATGCAGGAGGAGGACACCCAAGTCCATGCTGGTGCGTGATGGCCGTCACGGACAAACGGAGAGTGTGCATCGATAGTTGGAGGTGTGGGGGCAAAGGCCATGCAATGTCCAGCAGGGTCTGCAATCAGTAAGGCTGGTGGACAGGGAATGGCATTGGATGGAATTGAAGTAGGCCCCATGCAAGGGTGCTTCATCTTTCTTCTTTCTGTATGAGTGTTGCAACGCACCAGTGGAGAGCGAAACATGATGAAACGCACCATGGCGTGTGATAAGTGTCACGGACAGCCCAATGGGTTGCATCCATAGTTAATTGCGGAAGGAGAAGTCATGCCAAGTTACGTCAACCCTGATAAATGCGACGGGTGCAAAGCGCTGGACAGGACGGCCTGTCAGTACATCTGTCCCAATGACCTGATGGTGCTGAACAAGAGCACGATGAAGGCCTTTAACCAGGACGTCTCGATGTGCTGGGAGTGCTACAGTTGCGTCAAGATTTGTCCTACGCAGGCCATTGAAATCCGTGGTTATGCGGATTTTGTCCCTATGGGCGGCGCGGTCACCCCGCTACGCTCCACGGACTCTATTATGTGGACGGTGAAGTTCCGCAACGGCACCCTCAAGCGCTTCAAATTTCCCATTCGTAGCACCCCGGAAGGTGCAGCAGTCCCGAATGGTGGGTTTGAGGATGACAGTGACCTGGACAGTCCGGTCCTCTTTACGGAGCCGGCCTCTTTGGGCCTGAAGGAACTTTACACCATCAGCAAAAACGCTTAGGAAGGAGTAGATCATGGAAAAATTCGAGACACAAGTCGTAGAAACCGACCTGCTCATCTTGGGCGGGGGCATGGCTGCCTGTGGCGCCGCCGTGGAAGCTGCCCATTGGGCGCGGAAGAAGGGCCTCAAGGTGGCCTTGGTGGACAAGGCGGCCGTTGACAGGTCTGGGGCCGTTGCCATGGGACTGTCTGCCATCAACCAATATGTGGGACTGAAAGACGGGAAGAACACGATCAAGGACTACGTGGACTATGTGCGCAATGACCTGATGGGTGTCACCAGGGAAGACCTGGTGGCAAACATCGCCCGGCATGTGGATTCCTCAGTACATCTCTTTGAGAAGTGGGGCCTGCCAATCTGGAAAGACGAGGGCGGGAACTACGTGCATGAGGGCCGCTGGCAACTCATGCTGAATGGCGAGTCGTACAAGGTGATCGTGGCCGAAGCGGCCAAAAACGCGCTCAATCAAGATGGCGTGGGCCAGATTTTTGAGCGCATCTTCATTGTTGGACCGCTCATGGATGGGGACCGCTGCGCGGGTGCTGTTGGCTTCTCCGTGCGGGAGAACAAGGTGTACGTGTTCAAGGCCAAGGCCACGCTGGACGCGATGGGCGGCGCCGTGCATGTCTTCAAGCCCCGGAGTTCGGGCGAAGGCATGGGACGCGCCTGGTATCCACCGTGGAACGCCGGCTCTTCGGCCTACTTTACCCTGAAGGCCGGGGCGGAGATGACCTGCCAGGAAGTGCGCTTCATTCCCATCCGGTTCAAGGACGCGTATGGCCCGGTTGGTGCATGGTTCCTGCTCTTCAAGTCGCGGGCGACCAACGCCATGGGCGAGGAGTACATGGTGACGCGCAGGCCGGAACTGGAGAACTGGCTGCCCTATGGGCGCGTCAAGCCGATCCCGGCCAACCTGCGCAACTACCTTGGCATGTTGGACGTGATGGACGGGAAAGGCCCCATCTTCATGCGCACCGAAGAAGCGATCGGGAAGATTGCGGACGCTTTTAAGGACGATCCCAAGGCATACAAGAAGAAGATGAAGGACCTGGAGAACGAGGCCTGGGAAGACTTCCTGGACATGACAATCTCGCAGGCCATCCTGTGGGCGGGAAGCAATGTACAACCCGAAGAAAAGAGTTCGGAGATCGCGGCAGCCGAGCCGTACTTCATTGGCTCGCACTCTGGCGCCTCCGGGGCTTGGGTCAGCGGTCCGCCAGACCTGCAAACGGACGAGACCCGCGACAGTTACTTCTGGGGCTATACCAATATGTCCACGGTGAAGGGGCTGTTCTGTGCGGGAGACGCCTCCGGCGCGTCGAGCCACAAGTTCTCCTCTGGCTCCCACGCGGAAGGGCGCATCGCCGCCAAGTCCGCCATCAAATTCATCGTGGAAAACAATACGATGCCCAAGGTGCCGCAGAGCACCATTGACGCCACGGTCGCGGAGGTCCTCAGGCCGCTGGAGACGTTTGAGCAGCACAAGAACGCCACCACGGACCCAGAGGTGAACCCGCATTACATCAAACCGCGCATGTTCATGTTCCGGTTGCAAAAGATCATGGACGAATATGCGGGCGGCGTCAGCGCCCAGTTCAAGACCAACAAGGCGCAACTGGAGCAGGCGTTGGAACTGTTGGACTTCCTGCGCGAGGACGCTGCGGCCCTGGGGGCATCCAACCTGCACGAGTTGATGCGTGCCTGGGAGAATGTCCATCGCATGTGGCAGGCAGAGGCCCATGTGCGGACGGTCTTGTTCCGCGAAGAGACACGTTGGCCGGGTTACTACTTCCGTGCCGACACGCCAAAAATGGACGAGGAAAAATGGCATGTTTTCGCCAACTGCCGCTTTGACCCCGCCACCAAGGAATGGCAGATGATGGCCCGTCCAATCCATCACATCTACCCACAGGCCAAGGAACATGAGCTATTGGGCGGCTAACGGTTGTATTTGATTTTAGGGGGGCTGCAAAGGCCCCCCGATTTTTCAGGGGTCTTTTTCAAAAGAGCAAACCATGGGTCCTGATGGTCCAATTCGCTGCCCACATTGCAATGCCCCAATGACGCAATGGGCAAACCCCGAACTCGCCTGCTGGAGCGGGGAATTCCAATATGTTTGTTTCAACGATGCATGCCCATATTTTGTCCGCGGCTGGGCATGGATGGAGGAGCATTTCAACGTGCACTCTTCTTACCGGTGCCGACTGGACCCGACGAATGGAGAGATCGGGCCTTTGCCGGTCTGGTCGCGCGATGCATTGAAGTGCCATATTGTCGCACCAATGGACGTACCCCAGGAGGAAAGCAATGCCTGAACCGAAGCTCATCCAACCAGAACGGCCACGGGACCTGCCTCCCATTGGACTGGACGATGTATTTCCTTTCCAATGTCGCCGCGACCTGGATTGCTTTACCACCTGCTGCCAGAATGTTTCCATCATCCTGACGCCCTATGATGTGTTGCGCATGCGCAAGGCGCTGGGCATGGATTCGACGGAATTCCTGGAAAAATATACGCTGCCTGCCCTTACCAAAGACCAGAAACTCCCCTTGCTTCTGCTGCGGATGGACCCGGAAACACTGCGTTGTCCTTTGGTCAGCGAGGCGGGTTGCGCCATCTATCACGACCGCCCTTGGGCCTGCCGGATGTACCCGCTCGGTCTGGCGGAGCCACACCACGCAACACCGCAGGAGCAGCCGTTCCACTTCCTAATACAAGAAGATTTGTGCCACGGGCATGGATGCGGCAACACCCAGACCGTGCGCCAGTGGCTGGATGGGCAGGGCCTGGAACAGTTTGAGGCCAATGAGGCCCCTTTCAAAAGATTGATGCTGCATGAATTTTGGCAGAAGGGCGAGGCCCTGTCGCCAGACAAGGCGGCCATGACCTACATGGCCTTTTACGACCTGGACCGCTTCCGGCGTTTTGTCTTCGAGTCGCGTTTCCTGAAGCTGTTTGATGTGGACGAGGCGCGCGTGGAGGCGCTTCGCGTAGACGATGAAGAGCTGCTGGATTTTGCCATGGAATGGTTGCAATACGTGCTCTTTGGCGCCCGCACCATGAAACTACGCCCGGAGGCCCGCGAAAGAGCAGAAAGAGCGGTCGTCAGCGCCTCGGCAAAGGGGGAATAAAAGACCATGGCGGACATACGGACCACGCAGAGCGCAGGCCTGGACATTTTGGTGCTGGGAGGTGGCGTGGCTGGCATCTCCGCAGCCATCGAAGCAGCCGAAGCTGGCTGCAACGTCACCTTGATCGAAAAAACACCTTTTCTGGGCGGGCGGGCCATACGCAGCCACCTTTATTTTCCCAAGCTCTGCCCTCCCACCTGCGGCCTGGAAATCAATTTCCAGCGCATCAAGAAGAACCCGCGCATCCATGTAATCACACAGGCGGAATTGGAGCAGCTGGAGGGCGGTCCCGGCGATTTTCAGGCCACGGTGAAGATCGCGCCGCGCTACGTGAATGCCAACTGTACGCTGTGCGGGGCCTGCGTCCAGGCCTGTCCGTCGGAGCGGACGGACGAGGTCAATTACGGACTTTCCCGCACCCGGGCCGCGTATCTGCCGTCGCTGATGGCCTTCCCCTCCCGTTACGCGATTGACCGGCAGGCCTGCGCCGAGGGCTGCCATGCGTGCGTGGACGCCTGCCAGTATGCCGCCATTGATTTAGACCAGAAGCCGGAAGAAAAGACCTTGCATGTGGCGGCGGTCATTGCGGCCACGGGATGGACCTCGTACGACGCAACGAAAATCACCAACTTGGGTTTTGGCCGCTGCCGCAATGTGGTGACCAACGTGATTTTGGAGCGGCTGGCGTCGCTTTCCGGGCCCACGCAGGGGAAAATCCTTCGCCCATCGGACAATCAAGCGCCGCGCACGGTGGCCTTTGTGCAATGCGCCGGTTCGCGCGACGCCAACCATTTGCCTTACTGCTCGGCGGTCTGCTGCTCGGCCTCTTTGAAGCAGGCCACCTATCTGCGCAGCCAGTGGCCCGAATGCGAAATCACCATCTTCTACATTGATCTGCGCACGCCCGGTCTGTTGCAGGATTTCCGCGACAAAGTGATGGAGGACGGCTGCATCCGACTGGTCAAAGGCAAGGTGGGGAAGATCGAGGAAGACGCCGCCACGGGCGACCTGGTGGTGACAGCGGAGGACGTCCTGACCGGAAAGAAGAGCTCCACGCGGTACAGCATGGTGGTGCTGGCGACCGGCATTGTGCCCAATACGCAGGGACTGCCCGCTGGCTTCCGCCTGGATGAATTTGGTTTTGTAACGAACGAAAGCAAGGGACTGTACGGCGCCGGGTGCGCAAGCCGCCCCCATGAAGTGGCGGCCAGTATTCGCGACGCCACGGGCACGGCGCTGCAGGCCTTGCAATGCGTGGTGGAGGGCCTTCCCCGTGGACAATAAAGTGGACAAAAAAATCGGTGTATACATTTGCAGCGGCTGTGAAATTGGCGAAAAGCTGGGTGTGGACGCGCTTGTCCGCGTGGCGGAGAAGGAATGCAAGGCCACTGTTTGTCGCACGCACCCTTTTCTTTGCAGCGCGGAAGGCACGGCGCTCATTCGTCAGGACCGGGAAAGTGGCGCGGTCAATACGCTGGTGATTGCCGCCTGTTCCCCGCGCGCCAAGACCGAAGCGTTTTCTTTTGACCCGTGCATGGTGATGGAGCGGGTCAATCTGCGCGAGCAGGTGGCGTGGAGCCATCCTGCGGGCGAGGAAGAAACGCAGGCGCTGGCGGAAGATTATCTGCGCATGGGCATTGCCAAGGCCAGCAAAATGGAGGCGCTGGAGCCAATGACCGGCGAGGTGTCCAAGGCCATTCTGGTGGTGGGCGGCGGTATCGCGGGCCTGACGGCAGCGCTGGAGGCCGCGAATGCTGGCTACCAAGTGGTCCTGGTGGAAAAAAGCGACCGGCTGGGTGGCAGCTTGGCCGAGGTAAAACGCCCCATCCCCGCCAAAGAGCCCTATACTGTATCGCCAGACAATGATGCGCAGGAACGCGCGCGTCTGGTGATGGCGCACCCCAGGATCAAGGTCCATACCGGGGCGACCATCACGCGCACGGAAGGCCAGCCGGGCCAATTTGATGTGACGCTGACGGCCTCTGGGCAGCCGGTCGCCTTCCGCGTGGGCGCCATCGTGTTGGCGACGGGCTGGAAGCCGTATGATCCAACGCGGCTCAGTGGACTGGGATACGGCGCCAGTCCCAACGTGGTGACCAATCTGGAGATGGAAAAGATGGCGGCGGAAGGCCGCATCCGTCGGCCATCGGACAAAAAGCCCCCCCAGCGCACGCTCTTCATTCAATGCGCCGGTTCGCGCCACCACGACCACTTGCCGTATTGTTCCTCGGTCTGCTGCATGGCCACGCTCCAACAAGCGGAATACATCCACGAAGCGGACCCGGAAGCGGAAGTTTACGTCATCTATCAGGACATGATGACGCCAGGACCGTACGAGAAGTTGTATCAAAAGGTGCAGGAGCACCCGAAGTCCTTCTTTATGAAGGGCGAGGTGGGCAGCGTTGTGCCGCAGCCGGAAGGCCGGGTGCGGGTGAAGGTGGAAAATACGTTGTTTGGGGGACCATTCCAGATGGATGTGGACATGGTGGTGCTGGCCACGGGCATGGTCCCCAATGCAGCCGACAGCGAGGCCATCCGCACCTTGCACGACGCACAGGCAAAGGTGCTGCGGAATGAATCGGAGAAGCAGCGCACGGAAGCAGAGGCGGTCGTGGCCAGCCTGCGCCAGCATGAGAACACGGAGGTCCTGCACCTGGCCTACCGCCAGGGGCCGGACCTGCCAGTGCGCCGGCACGGCTTCCCGGATTCCAATTTCATCTGCTTCCCGTACGAGACGCAGCGCACCGGCATCTATGCCGCCGGGGCCGTGCGTTCGCCAATGGATTGGGCGGGCGCGGAAGAAGACGCAGCGGGTGCGGCGATGAAGGCCATCCAGAGCGTGGAGCTGGCCAGCCTGGGCGCTGCCGTGCATCCCCGCGCCGGGGACCTGTCCTTTCCGTCCTTCCTGCTGCAGCGTTGCACGCAATGCAAGCGCTGCACGGTCGAGTGTCCCTTCGGCGCGATTGACGAAGACGAAAAGGGGACGCCAAGATTCAATCCCTATCGCTGCCGCCGCTGTGGCGTCTGCATGGGGGCCTGTCCAGAGCGGATCATCTCCTTCAAAAATTATTCGGTGGACATGATTGCCACCATGATCAAGGCGGTCGAGGTCCCCGAAGACGACGAAGACAAGCCGCGGATATTGCTCTTTGCCTGCGAAAATGACGCTGTTCCGTCCCTGGACATGGCGGGCATGGAGCGGACGCAATTGGACGCCAGCGTGCGCGTGGTCCCGCTGCGCTGTCTGGGGTCGATGAACGTGGTCTGGATTGCCGATGCGCTCTCCAGTGGTTTTGACGGCGTGATGCTGGCGGGTTGCAAGCACGGGGACGACTACCAGTGCCACTTTGTGCGTGGCAGCGAACTGGCCGAGCGCCGTTTGGACAACGTAAAGGAGACCCTGCAACGGCTACAGTTGGAGTCTGAGCGCATTGAAATGGTGGAGGTCGCCTTTGACGATTACCAGCGGCTGCCCAAACTGATCAACGATTTTGCGGGACGCATCCGGGCGCTCAGCCCCAATCCTTATAAGGGGTTTTAGTCATGGCCACCAAGATAATGACCGTCGCACCCGACAATGATTTCATCCACGCCGTGCTCGGCGAGGGTGGAGGGGACCTGAAGAAATGTTACCAATGCGCCGCCTGCACTTCCGTCTGCTCCCTTTCCACGGAGCAATATGGCTTTCCGCGTAAACAGATGTTGCTGGCGCAGTGGGGGATGAAGGACGAATTGATGCAAGACCCTGGGCCGTGGCTCTGCTACTACTGTGGCGATTGCACCAAGGTCTGTCCGCGCCAGGCCGGTCCCGCTGAGACCATGATGGCGATGCGCCGTTATCTTACCTCCCAATATGACTGGACGGGACTTTCCCGCCGGATGTACCGCTCCGGGGCCTGGGAGATTGGCGTCCTGTTGCTGATTGCGGCGGTGGTTGTTGCGTTGTTCACGCTGCCGCATGGTTTCGGCTTCGGCCTGCTGGCCCGTTCCGGCCCGGCGCCGCTGGCGCATGTGATGTTGAACAGCTTTGCGCCCATTGAAACCGCGCACCGGGCCGACCAGCTACTGGCCCTGTTTTTGGCGGTCTTTCTGCTCTCGAATGCAGCGCGCATGTTCCTTGCTCTGACACGCGGCAGGAACATCCCCGTGGGCCTTTACTTTACCAGTCTCCCGGTCTTTGTTTTGCACGGGCTGACCCAGGTGCGGTGGAAGTCCTGCAACGGAAGCGGGACGATCAAGAACTGGTTGCGCCACCTCTTTTTGGTCTCTGGCTACGCGACCATGTTCATCCTGGTGGTGATATTTCTGCCATGGTTCCAGGTCCCAAACAGTAGCTTGCATTGGACCAGTTACCTCGGCTATTACGCGACCGTGGTCCTTCTGGTGACGACGGCATGGGTACTGGTGGACCGCGCCAGGAAGCAGGATGAGATGCATAGATTCAGCCACATCTCGGACTGGCTGTTTCCCATACTGCTCTTCTTGTCTGCGCTCAGCGGCATCCTTCTCAACGTGCTCCGTCTGATGGACCAGCCGATGCCGACCTATGTTGCATACACGGCCCATTGGGCCATCGTAGTGCCCATGCTGGTGGTGGAAGTGCCGTTTGGGAAATGGGCGCACCTCCTCTATCGCCCGCTGGCCATCTACCTTGCCGAGGTAAGGAGCAAGGCGCTGGAACTGTCCGCTGCAAAAATGGCAGCGTAAGGCCAGGCAGCAACATAGGTACGGACGCAGGGCCCGGTCGGCCCTCGGCCACTATCGTTGCATATTTTCTAACGTAGAAAGAAGTACCTGCAGCCCGTGGTTAAAGTCGAGATGCCACAAAAGCGTCCCTCTGCGGCCAATGCCGCGTTGATTTTGCGGCCCTTACGGCACGGCTGAAGCCGTGCCCCTTCAAAACCCGACTTTCACCACAGACTGCTAGGCCCTTTGCGGCCATCCGGCATGGCCGCAAAGGCCGTGGCCCTGGACACGCACGAATGCCATTTATCGCACATTAGAATTCCTGCTTGGACAGGGACAGTTTATTGGGGTGGACTTTAAGTTTGCATAAGTGGTCGTTACTTAAACCAGTACACGCTGGGCGCATACTTAGGACGGTCCATCGCCCTATGGGGCGCCACGTGTAGGTGGAAATGGGGCAATTGGGAATGGGTTTCATCTTGGCCGCTTTCTGCTGGATTGGGCGCTTGCATGAAGCAGGCCCGCAACTGTGGGGGCGGGACATCCGGGGCCGTTAAGTTAAACTTATTGCCCATGAGCGTTCCTGCTTGGACAAGGGGATTTTATTGGGTAACACTATAGTTTTTTGTAAGTGGATGGCCCCTCGACTTATAACATGTGTGATGTGCATCACAGATCAACCATCGAGCAATGAAGCATAGTGGATTCGTGGGTGGGAACCAAAAAGGACCACGAGGATTTGGAAACATTAGTGGCGCACATTAACGAACGTATGCGGGCCTGGGATGGCAGGCCAGAAGACAAAGGAAGGGAAAGAACATGGCAGACAAGAAATATGAGACCCCGATGATCGATGAATTAGAAAAAGGGCCTTGGCCAAGTTTCGTCAAGGAGATCAAAAAGGCCACGGACATCAGTCCCACCGGACAGGACCTTTTGGGCCTGCTGGAGGTCTCTTACCACGAAAGGAAAAACCACTGGAAGCATGGTGGGATTGTTGGCGTAATGGGCTACGGCGGCGGGGTCATTGGCCGCTATACAGACATGCCGGAACAGTTCCCCAACATCGCCCATTTCCACACCATACGCGTCAACCAGCCATCAGGTTGGTTTTACACCAGCGATGCCCTACGCACGTTGTGCGACATTTGGGACCGTCACGGTTCCGGGTTGACCAACATGCATGGGTCCACCGGGGACATTATTTTTCTGGGCACCACGACCGATGAACTGGAGCCGACATTCAAAGAACTGACGGCAGCCGGATATGATCTGGGCGGTTCTGGATCGTGCGTGCGTACCCCTTCGGCCTGCGTAGGGAAGGCGCGCTGTGAATGGGCCTGCTATGACACGTTGGCGGCCTGTGACGATATCACGCGCACCTATCAGGACGAGATGCACCGGCCCGGCTTTCCCTATAAATTCAAGTTCAAGTTCAGTGGCTGTCCCAATGATTGCGTCGCTTCCATTGCCCGTTCTGACCTGGCCATTATCGGCACCTGGAAGGACGACATCCAGCAGGACGATGCGGCAGTGGCGGAATATGCCGCGGCAGGGCTGGACATCCAGAAGGACGTTTGCGGCCACTGTCCCACCAAGTGTATGGAGTGGGACGGCAAGAAGCTGACCATCAGCAATCGGGAATGCGTGCATTGCATGCACTGCATCAACGTCATGCCAAAGGCGCTGCGTCCGGGCAAGGAAAAAGGCGCGGCGATCCTGATCGGGGCCAAAGCGCCGATCGTGCAGGGCGCGCTGCTGGCCTCGGTGCTGGTCCCCTTTGTGCCCGCAGACGAGTTGCTGGACACGATCAAGGAACTGACCTCCCGCGTCTGGGACTTCTGGAATGAGTACGGCAAGAACCGCGAGCGGATTGGGGAACTGATCCAGCGCGTGGGCATGGCGAACTTCCTGGATGCCATCGGGCTGGACCCGGCGCCGCAGATGGTCTCTGCGCCCCGCGACAATCCGTATGTTTACTTCAAGGCAGAAGACAAAATATAACCCGGTGGCTGATGGGCACGGCCCATCGGCCACCAGAGGAATGGAGATACGATCATGGCAACAGCCCCAGTCAAGCGCATTACGGACATTGGTCCACCGAGTTACGAGAAGTTCCTGCATCCGGTCATCAAGAAGAACTATGGCCTGTGGAAGTACCACGAGAACCTGGCCCCCGGCGTCCTGTGTCACGTTTCAGAGACCGGCGACCGCATTTATACGGTGCGGGCCGGTTCGCCCCGGCTGCTGAGCACGCACACCATCCGCATGTTCGCGGCTTTGGCGGACAAGTATTGCGATGGCTTCCTGCGCTTTACCAGCCGCAACAACGTGGAGTTCCTGCTCGACAAAAAAGAAAACATCGAACCATTGAAGCAGGACCTGCACGCCGCGGGCTTCCCTGTGGGGGGCACCAACAATGCAATCAGCAACATTGTGCACACGCAGGGATGGGTGCATTGCCACTCCTCGGCCACAGACGCTTCCGGCATCGTCAAGTGCGTCATGGACGCGCTGTACGAGCACTTCACCGAAGAGAAACTGCCGGCCAAGATGCGCATCGCGCTGGCCTGCTGCTTGAACATGTGCGGCGCGGTGCATTGCTCTGACATTGCCATCCTGGGCATCCATCGCCAGCCGCCACAAATCAAGAACGACCTGCTGAACAAGGTCTGCGAAATCCCCACGGTGATCGCTTCCTGCCCGACCGGCGCCATCCGTTCCGCCACGGTCGACGGCAGGCCGTCGGTGGAGGTGGTGGAGGAGCAGTGCATGTACTGCGGCAACTGCTATACGGTCTGTCCGGCGATGCCGCTGAACGACCCGGCCAATGATGGGATTTCCATCTGGGTGGGGGGCAAGGTGAGCAATGCCCGCACGGAGCCGCGCTTCTCCAAGCTGGCCATCCCCTTCATTCCCAACAATCCGCCGCGCTGGCCAGAGGTGGTGGACGCGGTGGTGAACATCGTGAACGTCTATGTCAACAACGCCCGTAAGTATGAGCGCATGGGCGAGTGGATTGACCGCATCGGATGGCCGCGCTTCTTTGAATTGACGGGCATTGAATTCACCCGTTATCACATTGATGACTTCAAAAACGCCGGCTTGACATACGCCCGTTCGGCGCACATACGGTACTAGGAGGGAACCATGTCTGTCCCAGTCGAAACAATTGCGGAAGAGATGTTCAAAATGGTCACGGAGTACCAGGGCAAGAAAAACCTGAAGGCCCTGGACCTGACCAAGGCCATGATCGCCAAGTATGGCGAGGCGGAATGCAGCAAAGACGACTGTAAGCACGCCATCCGGCAACTGATGGATTCCGGGCGCTGTGTTTATAGCTACTTCGGTGGGAGTTTCATTACCCTTCCGCACAAAGAGGGCGCTGCACCGGAGTAATTGCGCCGGGACAGAACGCCTGGACCACGACGCATACAAGGAGAGGACTGCAATGAAGACAACACCGCTGGGCAAGAACAAAACTGCGGATGGGCAAGTAGAGCTCACCAGCCTGCTGCGCAAATGGCAGGACATTGAAGACCACAGCGTGGAATCCACTACGCACATCATCCAGCAGACAAAGAACCCGTTCATCAAGCTGCTGATGGAGATCATCCGGCAAGACTCGGTGATGCACAAGAAGGTGCAGCAATTCATCATCGACAGCCTGGAGAAGAAGTCCGTCACGCTGACCCCGGAGGACGTGGGGGAGATATGGGAGAGCATTGAACGGCACGCGGCGATGGAGAAGGAGACCATTGGTCTGGCGGAAAAGGCCCAGAAGCAATGCCGCCTCTTTGTACCGAACCAGCTTTTGACCTACCTCATAGAGGACGAGCACCTACACGACCGTTTGCTCAGTCAGCTTGAGGAATTCAAACGCAAGATGTACTCCAATGGGTAAATTGGCAGGAAGGAGGGGCAGCCATGGCGCTTTTTAAGGCAGTCAAAAAACCAGTCATTAAAAGTGGAGGGGGCGGTGCGGACATCTCCGCACAAAGGCCACACAATGTGGAGAAGACACCTCCCTGCGTCAGCACCTGCCCCTGCGGTACGGACATCCGCGGTTGGCTGACGACGATTGCCCAGTCGGAAGAGTATGGCCGCACCCATGACCAGTCTTATGAAATGGCCTGGTATAAGATCACGGACCACAACCCCTTTCCGGCGGTCTGCGGGCGGGTCTGCCCACACCCTTGTGAGGACGGCTGCAACCGCAACGTCAAGGAAGGCGGCGTGGCCATCAATGCATTGGAACGGTACGTGGGAGACTTTGGACTTTCCAAGGCGTTGAAGCTGGCGAAATTGACGGACGAGGTCCACCCAGAAAAAATTGCGGTCATTGGCGCGGGGCCAGCAGGGCTTTCCTGTGCATACCAACTGGCGCGGCTTGGCTATGGCGTCACTGTTTTTGAGGCCTTCAGTCATCCCGGCGGCATGTTGCGCTATGGCATCCCCTGTTATCGCCTGCCCCGCGAGGTGCTGGATGCGGAAATACAAAACATCCTGGATTTAGGGGTCGAACTGCGCTGCAACACGCAGGTTGGTCGTGACATTTCCGTGGAGCAGGTCCGCAAAGACTATGCGGCGGTCTTCGTTGGTATCGGCGCACACAAGGGCCTGCGGCTGGGCGTGCCGGGCGAGGACGCCCCCAATGTGTATACAGGCACGGAGTTCCTGAACCACGCCAATAGCGGCGAGGCCGTTGATCTGGGCGAAAAAGTGATTGTGGTGGGCGGGGGCGACACGGCGATTGACGCCGCGCGCATGAGTAAGCGATTGGGAGCGTCCGTCACCTTGGTCTATCGCCGCACGCGCCAGGAGATGCCAGCCATCAAGCCGGAGGTCGAAGGGGCGCTGGAAGAAGGCATTCAGATTGAGTTCCTGGTCGCACCGGTGGAGGTACTGGTCAAGGACGGCAAGGCCGTCGGCATGAAGTGCATCCGCATGGAGCTGGGCGAGCCAGATGCATCGGGGCGGCGGCGGCCAGTCCCCATTGCCGGGTCAGAGTTTGAACTGGACGCCACGGCCATCATTACGGCCATCAGCCAGGAACCAGAGTCCAACGGATTGGTGGGCATCCAACAGGACAAAAACTGGTTCAAGACCGGTCCGTGGGGCGAGACCGGCGTGGACGGGGTCTATGCAGGCGGCGACGACACGGGCCTGGCGCTGGTGACCACGGCCATTTCCCAGGGACAATTTGCGGCCAAGGCCATTGACGCCCGGCTGCGTGGCAAGACATTGGAAAAGCCATTTAGCTTACCGGCCATCAAACCAGAAAAAATGAAGCCCGGCTGGTACAAGGAAATGGCCCGCCATGAGCGTGCGCAGGTCCCCGTGGCCGATCGCGGGAAAGACACCGAGATTGAATTGGGCTTGTCTGAGGCCGAGGCCTATGAAGAGTCAAAGCGGTGCATGTCCTGTGGCTTGTGTATGGATTGCGAGACCTGCTGGATGTTCTGCACCAATGGCTGCTTTGTAAAACAGCCCAAGGGGGGACATTTCAAGATCAACCTGGAACTTTGTAACGGATGTCAGAAGTGCGCACAGGAATGCCCGTGCGGCTATATCGAAATGCAATGAACCCAAAAAAAAGGAGTTACTAACATGCCAAAGTATGAAGCGAACGGCCATGTCTACGATGTGGATGAAGATGGCTTTCTTGAAGATCCCAGTGTATGGAGTGAAGAAACGGCCAAGGACTTTATGTCCACTGAGGGCATTACCGAACTGACGGAGAAGCATTGGAAGGTGATCAAGATGTTGCGGGACTACTACCTGCAATTCGGCATTGCGCCGATGGTCCGCAAGGTCTGCAAGGACACGGGTTTCAAGCTGGGAGAAATCTACGAGTTGTTCCCGTCCGGGCCGGCGAAGGGCGCCTGCAAGCTGGCTGGCCTGCCCAAACCTACTGGGTGCGTGTAGCAGGTGTGTGCGGCCACCCCTGTTATGGCCGGGGCCAAGGACAAATGGCCCCGCAGTGGTCCCAGCATGGGGTGTTAGTGCAAGGGGAAGCAGAGATGCGAACGACAACCAAAACGGAAAAGGACGCCATTGCTGAAGAGTGGTTGGCCCTGCTCATCCAGTCCTTTCCGCCAGAGGGGCGGCATTTCTTGCAGTTGGAGAAAGACCCATTCCGCAATCCAATGGGGCACGCCCTCCGGGAAAATGTCCCGATACTGCTGGATGAGATTTTGGGCGACATGGACAGGGCGCGTCTCACCTCCGCCTTGGAGGACATTGTGCGCATCTGCGCCGTGCAAGACTTTCCACCCAGTCAGTCTGTGGAGTTCCTCTTTGGGCTCCAAACGGCCCTGCGCGGACGATGGAAGGGCGAGCAGGAAGACTGGGACGAGACCGTGCGGCGCACCCAAAATGCTGCGCTCATGGCTTTTGACTTATATATGGCATGCCGGGAAAAAATCTACGCTGTCCGGGCGGACGAGACACGGCGACGCGTGGCGCAACTGGAAAGGGTATACATGCAAGCGGATGGAGGGCCAAGGTGAGCACCATGAAGGCAGGCATTTCGTTTCTGTTGGTGGTGTTGGTGTCCGCCCTGGCCTACTTTGGGGCGCAAACAGCCTCTGTGCGGCCCCTTCTGGCGGACTGGCTCCCGTATGCGGCGTTGCTGGTATTTCTGGTCGGCTTCAGCTATAAAATCATTCACTGGGCATGGACGCCCGTCCCTTTCCGCATCCCCACCACCTGCGGGCAACAAAAGTCCCTCCCCTGGATCACGCCCAATCGTCTGGACAACCCCTCCACCAAGGCAGGCGCCATAGGTCGCATGGCGCTGGAGGTGTTGTGTTTTCGTTCCCTGTTTCGCAATACGCGGGCGGAACTGCGCACTGGCCCCCAGTTGGCCTATACGGAAAACAAATTCCTCTGGCTGGCGGCATTGGCCTTTCACTGGACGTTGCTCATCATCCTTTTGCGCCACCTGCGCTTTTTTCTATTACCAGTTCCACATTGGTTGGGCTGGCTGGACACGCTGGATGGGTTTTTCCAGGTCGGCGCACCGGTCCTGTATCTGACGGACGTCGCGATTTTGGTCTCCCTGCTTTATCTGTTGGGAAGGCGCTTTTGGGACCCGCAGATACGATATATTTCCCTGTTGGCGGACTATCTTGCGCTCTTTCTGCTGCTGGGTCTGGTGATGACCGGCATGCAAATGCGCTATTTCACCAAGGTGGATCTGGAGGGTGTCAAGGAATACACCCTTGGTCTGGCCACATTTTCCCCTCACATACCGGCCACGGTGGGGCCTTTGTTCTTTGTCCATCTTACCTTGATGGGCGCGCTGCTGGCCTACATTCCCTTCAGTAAATTGATGCACCTTGGGGGCGTCTTTCTTAGCCCAACGCGCAATTTGGCCAATAACAACCGCATCAAGCGGCACATCAATCCATGGAACTACCCGGTGAAGGTCCACACCTATGCGGAGTGGGAAGACGAGTTCCGGGAAAAAATCAAGGCGGCTGGCCTGCCACTGGAGAAGGAATAAATCATGGCGGAACATACTCCATCCCCGCAGGAACTGGTCCAGATCACCTATCATCCTTCCGGCAACAAGGACTGGCTGGAACCAGTCACCGAGATGCCTAAAGGGACGTATTGTTACAGCGGACTGCCCAAGAACCTGAATACCTTGGACCTGCCCAACCCACGCGAGTGGCAGCCCTATGATCAAGACTGGAAGTTGCCGCCGGACTGGCAGCAGACCATCCTAAAGGGGATGCAGGAGCGGATCGAGAAGTACCGTTCTTTCCGGCTCTTCATGGACATTTGCGTACGCTGCGGGGCCTGCGCCGATAAATGCCATTTCTACCTTGGCTCCGGCGATCCGAAAAACATGCCGGTGATGCGCGCGGAATTGATGCGCTCCGTTTACCGGCGGTACTTTACCACGGCGGGGCGCATGTTTGGCGAGTTGGCAGGTGCGCGCGACCTGACTGAAGATGTGCTCAAGGAGTGGTACTACTACTTCTATCAATGCACGGAATGCCGCCGCTGCTCGGTCTTTTGCCCTTACGGCATTGATACGGCGGAAATCACCATGATTGCCCGCGAGCTGCTCAACCTGGTGGGGGTGAACACTAACTGGGTAATGGGGCCAGTGGCGGATTGCTACCGGGTGGGCAACCATCTGGGCATCCAGCCGCACAGCTTTGTGAACAGTATCGAGATGGCCGTGGATGACATTGAGGACCTGACCGGCATCCGCGTGGAGGTCCCCATCAACCGCAAGGGCGCTGAGGTCCTGTTTGTGATGCCCTCGGCAGACTACTATGCCACGCCGCATTACTACACCCTGCTTGGCTACCTGATGCTTTTCCATGAGATCGGGCTGGATTACACCATCAGCGCCTATGCTGCGGAAGGTGGCAACTTCGGCCTGTTTGCTTCGCACGAGTTGATGAAGCGGCTGAACTACAAGATATACGCCGAGGCCAAGCGCCTGGGCGTGAAGTGGCTGCTGGGCGGCGAGTGTGGGCACATGTGGCGCGTGCTCAACCAGTACATGGACACCATGAATGGCCCCGCCGATTTTCTGCAGGTCCCCGTTTCCCCCGTTACGGGCACGCGCTTTGAGAACGCGCGTTCCACCAAGATGGTGCACATCTGCGAATTTACTGCGGACCTGGTCCATCATGGCAAGCTGAAGCTGGACCCCAGCCGCAATGACCACTGGCGGGTGACCTTCCATGACTCCTGCAATCCGGCGCGGGCCATGGGGCTGCTGGAGGAGCCGCGCGCCATCATCCGCAGCACCTGCAAGCAGTTTTATGAGATGCCGGAGAACACCATCCGCGAGCAGACCTTCTGCTGCGGCAGCGGCGCCGGCCTGGGCACGGACGAGAACATGGAGATGCGGATGCGTGGCGCGCTGCCCCGTGCCAATGCCGTCAAATATGTCCACGACCGGCACGACGTCAATATGCTGGCCTGCATCTGCGCCATTGACAAAGCGACCTTGCCCACGGCGATGAACTACTGGGTGCCGGGGGTCGAAGTGGGCGGCGTACATGAACTGCTTGGCAACGCCCTGGTAATGAAAGGCGAAAAAGAGCGGACCACCGACCTGCGCGGCGAACCGTTGGAAAAGGAGGCGCCTGTCCATGCGTGAGAAACTTGGCATCCTTGCCATCCTGGTGGCGTTCCTTGGATTGGTGACTTTTCCTTTGTGGCACAGTCTGGGTGGGCGGAGTTCCATGCAGCCGCCCAAGTTGGTCTTGCCCGTGGGCCAAAAAGACTGCGTCATGCCCGTGGAGTATATGCGGTCTTCCCACATGCTTCTCCTGATGAACTGGCGGGACCTGGTGGTGCGCCACGACCAGCATACCTTTCACGCCTTTGATGGCAAAAGCTACAACATGAGCTTGACGGGGACCTGTCTGGGTTGCCATAACAAGGCACAATTTTGCGACCGTTGTCACACCTACATGGGCGTGCAAACACCTTATTGCTGGAACTGCCATATAGGGCAGGTGGCCTCGGTCCGTGGGGTCACGCCATGAAAATTACACGCAAACAATTCCTGGGGTTGACGGGGGCGTCCATGCTGGTCGCCGTCACTGGTAAGCAGGTGCTGGCCGAGTTGGAAGGCGCAACGAAGGGCGCCAAACCGGGGCCACGCAAGCAGTATGCCATGATCGTGGACACCCGCAAGTGCAGCACACTGCCCGATTGCACCAAGTGTACCGAGGCCTGCGACAGCACGCACAACATCCCAGTTGTTCCTGATGTCGGCCATGAGATCAAGTGGATATGGAAAGAAGACCTCACCAATGTCTTTGAATCGCAGCAAATGCCATATCTGGAGACGACGCTGAAAGGGCAAAAGACGGTGGTGCTGTGCAACCATTGCGATGACCCGCCCTGCGTCCGCGTTTGCCCCACCGGGGCCACCTGGAAGCGCGAAGAAGACGGGATCGTGATGATGGATTGGCACCGCTGCATCGGCTGCCGTTACTGCATGGCCGCCTGTCCGTATGGTTCCCGCAGCTTCGACTGGGTGGACCCACGCACATACCTGAAGGTGCTCAATCCAGAGTTTCCGACCCGTACCAAAGGCGTGGTGGAAAAATGCACCTTCTGCTCCGAGCGGCTGGCCCAAGGCCAGGGGCCGGCCTGCGTGGAGGCGTGTCCTGCCAAAGCGCTGGTCTTTGGCGACCTGAACGATCCGGGGTCCGAGGTGCGGAAGGTGCTCGGTTCCGGTCTTACCCTGCGGCGCAAGCCATCGCTTGGCACGGGGCCTAACATCTACTACATCCTTTGAGGCGGTTCCGATGTTCATGTTGGAAAAAGCCGTGACCGGAAGCCGGAGATACTGGACGTGGGTCTCCGCGCTGCTGTTGCTGATACTGGTTGCCTTCTATTACTACATGCGCCAGTTCGAGTATGGCCTGGGTGTGACCGGCATGGGCCGAAACATCTCCTGGGGCCTGTACATTGGCCAGTTCACCTTCATGGTGGGCGTGGCCGCTTCGGCGGTCATGGTGGTGCTGCCGTACTATCTCCATGACCACAAGGAATTCCACCGCATGACCATCCTGGGCGAGTTACTGGCCATCTCCTCAGTGACTGTATGTATGCTCTTCATCTTTGTGGACCTGGGCCAGCCCTTGCGCGTCCTCAACGTGCTTTTGTACCCGCAGTTGCACTCCGTGATGTTCTGGGACATGGTCTCGCTCAGCGGGTATCTGTTGTTGAACGCCACCATAACGCTGGCGACGCTGCACGCCGTACAGAAGGGCATGCACACGGAGCGATGGGTGCGCTATGTGGTCCTGCTTTCCATACCGTGGGCCATCAGCATCCATACCGTGACGGCGTTCCTGTACTCCGGCCTTCCTGGCCGGTCCGCCTGGCTGACAGCGGTCCTGGCCCCGCGCTTTTTGGCCTCCGCCTTTGCTTCCGGTCCGGCCCTGCTGATTTTGCTCTGTATGCTCATCCGGCGGCTGACAGGCCACGACGTGGGCCGTAAGGCCCTCGACGCGCTGGCCGTGATCATTACCTACGCCATGGCGATGAATGTCTTCTTCCTGTTGCTGGAGATATTCACGGCCTTCTACAGCCGGATACCCGACCTGATGACGGACTTTAACAACCTGTATCTGGGCATGGGACAGCACTCCTCGCTGTTGCCCTGGGGACGTACCTCCGTGGTGCTGATGGCCCTGTCTCTGGGGATGTTGTTGACGCCGCGTCTGCGTAGAAACCATGTCACTTTGGCCGTGGCCTGCGTGGTCACCTTTGCCGGGCTGTGGATGGACAAGGGCATCTGTCTGGTGGTCGGTGGCTTTATGCCCTCTCCGCTGGGAGTGACCAGCCGGTATGTCCCTACCTTTCCAGAGGTGATGATTAGCGCAGGCGTCTATGCGATTGGCGCCCTGATGGTCACGGTATTTTACAAGGTTGCGCTTTCGGTGGAGGCGGCAGAGGACATGCAGTCCACGTATGCGCCGGAGGGCAAGCAGGACACCGTCTCTGCTCTGCACGTGCTTGCTGCGACAGATGGAAAATGAGCAGGAAGCAGCCGGAAGGTCCGGTAAGGAAGTAATACTGCAAAGCGCCTGGCAAGAGAGGAAATGAACATGTCTGAACCACTGGAACCTCACGTCCCGCCCCTGACCCCAGAGGAGCAGAAGAAGGCCTTTGCCAATCCGAAAAAGCTGGAGGTCATCGAGCGCCAGGGACTTCCTGTCCGCTATCATGTGGAAGATTTTGATGTAAAGGACCGTCCGCAAAGGTTCCTGAAGGTCTTTGCCGCGGTACTGAAGCACTCTGCAAATTACCGCCTGGCGCTCAACCATTTCATGCGGGTCACCGCCAAGTGCGCGCGCTGCACGGCGGCCTGCCAGATTTACGATGCGACCCATGACCCCCACGACATCCCGTGCTATCGCTCGGAGCTGCTGCTTTCCATCTACCGCCGCCACTTTACTATGTCGGGGATGCTGAAGGCGCGGCTGCTGGGTGACGCTGGACTGACCGACGAACAATTGCAGGAGATGGCCGAGTCCTATTACAACTGCACGGCCTGCCGCCGCTGCACCATGGACTGCCCAATGGGCATCGACCACGGCCTGATTACCCACTTGGCGCGTTACATGCTATCTGAAGTCGGCATCGCTCCACGGGCCTTGGTGGTCAGCACAAGGGAGCAGCTTGTGGGCATATCGGGGAACACCTCTGGCGTGCCAGTGCCTGCCTTGATGGACACACTGGAGTTCCTGACCGATGAGATACAGGAAGAAAAGGGCGTCCATGTCGAGTTCCCCGTGGACCAAGAGGGAGCGGAGTATATCTTCTATCCCGCCGTTTCTGACTACATCATGGAGGCGGACACGCTGAAGGGGATCGCCGCTGTATTCAAGGCGACCGGCGATAGTTGGACCATTGGCACCAAATACTTTGACGGTATCAATTACGGGCTGTTCTATAACGACCAGGTGTTGGAAAACGTCCTGCACAAGATGCAGTCTGAGGTCACGCGGCTGAAAGCAAAAAAAATCCTGATTGGCGAGTGCGGACATGCTTCGCGCGCGGCCAAGGTCTTTTATCCGCAGTTCTGCGGTGGCAAGGACGCGGTCCCTGTGGTCAGCGTCCTTGAATACACCAACCAGGCGCTGAAGGAAGGCCGCATCAAGCTGGACCCCAGCGTGATGGGGGACCAGAAAATAACTTACCACGACCCGTGCAATATGGCCCGGTCCGGTTGGATCGTGCAGCAACCACGGGACGTATTGGAGGCGTTTTGCGCTGGATACGAGGAGATGACGCCAAGCGGACGCGAGAACATCTGCTGCGGCGGCGGCAGCGGGCTGGTCTCCATTGACGAGATACGTCCGTATCGCACGACGGTCGGTGGGCGCTCCAAGGCGGAGCAAATCCGGGAATCTGGCGCGCAGATTTGCGTCGCCCCTTGCGCCAACTGCAAAAAACAACTCCGCGAACTGGTGGAAGACAACCACATTGAATGCGAGATCGTCGGGCTGCATGACTTGATTTATAAGGCGATCCTGCTTCCCAAGGACGAGGACGCGGCGGGGCCGGAAGGAACGGACGCTACTACGGCCACCGCAGGGCAACTCGGCGCGGGAATAAAACAATGAATGATGGATTGGGAGTGAGGTAACAACATGGAAGGATGGATCCAGTTCGGACGGGGGCCGCTGTTCCGCTTGGGCCTGGTCCTGATGGTCCTTGGTCTTCTGCGTATTTTGTGGCTGACCTTCGTCAGTATTTGGGAGGTATTGCGGGAAGCGCAGGACGGCAGCCTGCCGAAGAAGGAAATCCTGCGCCAGACGGTCGCTTGGATGTTCCCGATTGGACGCTTGTGGAGACGGCGTCCGGTCTATAGCTCTCTTTCATTCCTGTTTCACGTTGGTCTGATCGTGGTCCCCATCTTTCTGGCCGCGCACATCCTTTTGTGGAGGGAGAACACGGGCATTCCCTGGCCCACCATTCCGCAGCGTCTGGCCAATTGGCTCACCCTGATGGTGATTGCGACGGCATTGGGGATTTTCCTGGGCCGTTTGCTGCATTCGGGCGCGCGCCAGATCAGCAGCTTCCAGGACTACCTGTGGCCCTTGCTGCTGGCCGTCCCATTCGCCACCGGCTATGTGGCCTCCAATATGCGCATCAGCCCCAGCCACTATGAATCCATGATGCTGTTGCATATTTACGCAGGGGACCTCATTTTAATGATGGTCCCATTTACGAAGATCGCGCACTGCGTCTTGACGCCCTTGTCGCAGTTGGTGTCACAGGTGGCATGGAAGTTTTCCCCGGGCGCAGGGGACAGAGTGGCCGAGACGCTCGGCTACGGAGACAGGCCCTCCTGGGTGGCCAAATCGCGTCTGACCGTGGCCACGCCACCCAGTGGCCCTTCGGAGGGGGTACGCAAATGAAGGCCGCAATTCTTACCGACGTCACCAAGTGCATTGGCTGTATGGAGTGTGTGGAGGCCTGCAAAAAGGTCAACCACCTGGAAAATGATGTCCCCAGAGTGTGGGACCTGGACGACGGACTTTCTGCCCGGAACTGGACCAGCGTGCTGGGCGAACCGGACGACAAGTACGTGCGCAAGCAATGCCGACATTGCCTGGAACCGGCCTGCGTTTCCGCCTGCCCCGTGGGCGCATTGCAGAAGACCGCAATTGGCGCGGTGATTTATGACAGCAAGCGCTGTATCGGATGCCGCTATTGCATGGTGGCCTGCCCCTTCGGCATCCCACGCTATGACTGGAACAGCGACGTGCCCCATGTCCGCAAATGCCAGCTCTGCTACGAACGCATCACGCAGGGGCAACAGCCCGGATGCACGGAGGTCTGTCCGACCCATGCCACTATCTATGGCGACCGCGATGATCTGCTGGCCGAGGCCCACAAGCGGATACGCGAATCGCCAGGAAAGTACATCAACAAGGTCTGGGGTGAGCATGAGGTGGGCGGGACCTCCGTGCTCTACATCTCTGACATCAACCTGGACTTTCTCACCTACGGCTCGCACTTCAGCGACCAGCCACTGCCGAACCGCACGCGCCCGGCTATGGAGGCGGTCCCGTATACCTTTGCGGGCATGGGCATGGCGATGGCGGGCATCAGTTGGCTCATCCGCCGCCGCATGAAATTGCAAGGGAAGCAGCCACCAGAAGGGCCGGAGGAATAAATGGACAGGGCAGCGCGACTGAAACTGATACTGTGGTCCTTCCTTGGGGTGGCCTTTGCCGTGGCCATGGCGAGGTTCATCTTTGGACTGGGGGCCACCACCCACCTCTCCGACGCCACGCCTTGGGGGCTTTGGATCGGCTTCGACGTGATGAGCGGGGTCGCCTTGGCCGCCGGCGGTTTCATCCTGACCGCCAGTGTCTACGTCTTCAAGCTGGAGGAGTTCCATCCCATTGTGCGCCCCGCTGTGCTGACGGCCTTTCTCGGCTATGCCGCTGTGGTCGTGGGCCTGCTCTTTGATCTTGGCCTGCCATTGAACATCTGGCACATGATCATTTATTGGAACCCCCATTCGCCGCTCTTTGAGGTGGGCTGGTGCGTCATGCTCTACCTGACCGTGCTGGCGATGGAGTTCTTCCCGGTCCCAGCGGAGGACATATCCGCGCTGGCGAGCGTGCGCCGTTTTCTGTTGAAGTTCCGCCTGCCGTTGGTCATTACCGGGATCGCCCTTTCGACACTGCACCAGTCCTCTTTGGGGTCCTTGTTCCTCATCATCCCGTATCGCCTGCATCCGCTCTGGTACTCGCCCATTCTTCCGGTGCTTTTCTTCGTCTCTGCTGTGGCGCTGGGCCTGATGGTGGCGATCACGGAGAGCAACTTTACAGCATTCGTGTATCGGAGGAAAACAGAAGCTGCCTTGATGGAGCCGCTTGCCTCTGCGGCGCGTTGGGTCCTGGTCCTCTACCTGCTGCTGCGGATTGGGGACCTGGCGGTGCGCAGACAGCTCCATTATTTGATCAGCGGCGGATGGCAGGTGCGGGCCTTTTGGGTGGAGTTGACCCTGATGGTCTTCCTCCCTGTCATCCTGTTTTCCATTCGACGGCTGCGTCAGGACGCGGCATGGCAATGGGCCATCGCAGGCATTGGCGTTTTCGGCGTGGTGATGGATCGGATTGACGTGGGTGGGTTCGTTGACCTGGGTCGGGGTGGGACATTTTATTGGCCCTCCTGGGACGAGGTGGCCGTCAGTCTGGGCATTGTGGCCGGTGCAACCTTGGTCTTCCTCTTTTTCATCGAGCATTTCCATGTGTGGGAGGAACGGCCCGCAGACCCGAACGCCGACCCGCGTCGGCTGCCCGAACTGAATAAAATAGATGAGACCTGGCTAGGGACGCCGCGCATTGCGGGGCGCATCAAGTATTCGATGGCCTTTATTCTGGCCGCCGCAGTCGGGTTTGCCATGACGTCCAACCCCAAAGTTGCCGCACATGGTTTTGCCCCCACGCCAGTCCACAGCCCCCGTGGCAGTTACGACAAGATGATTCTGGACGCGGACGTGAGTGGCTACGCGGTCACCTTCTACCATCAGAAGGAGATCGACCGCAATGGCGGCAAACAGTCCTGCGTGATTTGCCACCACATGAACATGCCGCACGCTGAGGACTCCGGTTGCTACCAGTGCCACAGCGACATGTATCTTCCTGTGGATTCTTTCCGACATGACTGGCATGCATCGCCGCAGGGCGCAAATCTGGCCTGCATCCAGTGCCATAAGCCAGGCCTGCCCCGGACAGCCGCCAATACCGTGGCATGCAGTGAATGCCACAAACACTTGGTGCCTCCTGGGGCAACGATCGAGATCAAGCAGTACAATGCGCCGTCCTACGTGGATTCCATGCACGTACTGTGCATTGGCTGCCATGCCAAGGTGGCGCTCAAGGAAAACAAGCCCGACATCGCCCGCTGTGCGGAATGCCATCAGGGAAGATTGAACTATGCGGACGCGGAAAACCTGCTATATCAGAAGCGGGAGATGGCCGGCCGCTTCGTGGTGCTGCCTCCACCCAAGGTCAGCGACGTGCATTAGGTGGCCTTTCCACTGAAGGGACCGCCTGTGGCCTATTGTTCGTGGACGCCCTCAACAAAGGCGCGCAGTTTGCGGGAACGCGACGGGTGCCGCAGCTTACGCAGGGCCTTGGCCTCAATCTGGCGGATGCGCTCGCGTGTCACCTGGAAACTCTGCCCGACCTCCTCCAGCGTGTGCTCGGAGCCGTCGCCCAGGCCGAAACGCATCTTGATGACGCGCTCCTCGCGCGGGGTCAGCGTGCGTAGCACCTGCGAAGTGTAATCTTTCAGGTTCACGCTGATGACCGCATCGGAGGGAGAGACCGCCCCGTGGTCCTCGATGAAGTCGCCCAGGTGGGAATCTTCCTCCTCGCCAATCGGGGTCTCCAGCGAGATTGGTTCCTGCGCAATCTTGAGCACTTTACGCACTTTGGAGACGGGGATGTCCATGCGCTTGGCGATCTCTTCCGTGGTCGGCTCGTGGCCCAGTTCCTGCACCAGTTGGCGCGAAGTGCGGATCAGCTTGTTGATGGTCTCGATCATGTGTACCGGGATGCGGATGGTGCGCGCCTGGTCCGCAATGGCGCGGGTGATCGCCTGCCGGATCCACCAGGTCGCGTAGGTGGAAAATTTGTAACCGCGCCGGTACTCGAACTTGTCCACGGCCTTCATCAGTCCGATGTTGCCCTCCTGGATCAGGTCCAGAAATTGCAGGCCGCGGTTGGTGTACTTTTTGGCGATGGAGACGACCAGGCGCAGGTTGGCCTCAATCAACTCCCGCTTGGCGTGTTCGGCGTCCATGTCGCCCTGGATCATCTCGCGCTGGGTGCGCTTTAGTTCCGCAAGGGAGACCCCGGCGTCCGCTTCCAGCTTCTCAATGTCCGTCTTGCAGTTTTTCTGCTGGCGACGGTATTCCTTGCGCATCTCCTCGCTTTTAGATTGCTCATGTTTTTGGTCCAGCGTCTTTATCTGGCGCTCCAACATGCGCATGGCGTCGACGGTCTTGTTCACCTTGTCCAGCAGGCGCTTACGCTCGCCGTTGGTGTACTTTAGTTCCCGCACAATGCGCGAGACCAGCACCCGTTCCCGGCCCAATTGCCAGCGGACCTTGCGGTGTTCCCGCGTCAGCTTGCCCTTTTCCTTGGGGGCCTTGTCCTTGGGACTGATGGCGGCCAGTTTTTCCATCAGGTGCTGCGCTTTTTTCTGGTGCTTGACCAGCGCATCAATGCGGCTGACGGTCTGTTTGACACGCGCCTGCACAATCTCTTCGGTGAGTTCTTCTTCATCGAAGACCACCACTTCCTTGATGTTGCGCACGCCGCGCTTCAGGTCCTCGCCCAGCGCCATGATCTCCCGGACCACGATGGAGGAGCGCGAGATGGCCTTCATCACGCGCATCTGGCCGCGCTCAATGCGTTTGGCGATCTCCACTTCGCCTTCGCGCGTCAGCAGCGGCACTGTGCCCATTTCGCGCAGATACATGCGCACCGGGTCCTTGGTGTTTTCCATGGCGCCCGGCGTCAGGTCCAGCTCAACGTCATCGCTTTCTTCGCCGGCCTCGGCGTCCAGCTTGTCGGCGCCAAACTTCGGCCCTTCTTCCAGCAGGTCAATCCCCTGGGTGCCGATGGTGGTCATCAGGTCGTCCAGCTCGTCCGGGGAATGCACGTCTCCCGGAAGCAGGTCGTTCACCTCGCCGTAGGTCAGGTATCCCTTTTCCTTGCCAGCATCAATCAGGCCCTGGATTTCTTCTTCGAATTTGTCTTCGATTGCCAAGTGCGCCTCGTATATCGCGGTGCGATAGATGGATTTTTTGTCCGTGGGCTGGACGTTGTGTGCGGTCAAAGCCGCGACGGCTGGCCAAGGAAGGATGTCTCCTTACCGTGCCTAGGCGCACGTCCCCAGACAACCATAGTTTACCATATACAGGCCAGTTTCGTTATTATTTCGCCTAGGATGGCTGCGCTTCTTTCTTACCGGCTGCATTCTCTTTGTACCGGGCTGCGCCCAACGTGGTCCTCATGTTGTTCGATGGACGCGCACCAATAAAAATGTTTGCGCGATGCCCCATTCAAGTTTGCTTTTGGATTGCGTGGGGGGAAAGACGGCCTTGCTGCCCGCTATATCATGGGTGGCATGGAACACATTCGCAGCGAGGTCATGGGGCTGGCCAGCCAACTCCTGCAGGGACTCGATGGGCCGGAGCGCGTCTGCTCCGCATGGCCGCTGGCCGCTGGTGCTGCCATTGCTCGGCACACGCGGGCCGCATCGTTTGCCGCTGGAAATCTCACGGTCGCAGTTTCTGACAAAGCATGGCAGGAGCAACTGGACCTGCTGCGGCCCCAGTTGCGGGCACACCTTTTGCGACTCACAGGCGTCCCCGTGGCCGATATACTGTTCTTTGTGGAGAGCAAACGGCCTTGACCGGAGAGGGACTGGCCCGCCCCCACGGGGACCACGGGAGACTGAGGACGACAAAAATGAATGTATCCAAGACCATCACCCTGGAAGACGTGCGCCGCGTGGCCGAGCTGGCAAGTCTGGAACTGACTGCCGAGGAAGAAGGGCGCATGGTGCGCGACCTGGGGTCCATCCTGGGCCATGTGGCCCAGCTCAACCAGTTGGACACTACAGACGTCCCGGCCATGGCGCAGGTGGGCGAGGTCCTCGGTGTGCGTGAGGGGGAGGACACAGGCGCGCTCCGGGCCGATGGTCTGCGGCCCTCCCTGGACCGCGCCGTAGTGCTTGCCAATGCGCCGGAAACAGATGGGATTTACTTCAAGGTCCCCAAAGTGATTGAACGCTAGGGCCGACCTGCATAAACGTAACAATCAAAGCCACAGAAAGAAGGCCATGACGACACAGAGCACGAAAGGCCCCATGACGATTGCAGCGGCCCGGCAGGCCATTGCCAATGGCAGCACTACGGCGACCCAGCAGACGGAAGGTTTTTACCAGACGGTCCAGGTGGAAGATGCGAAGGTCCACGCATGGCTCTCTTTCAGCCGGGAACGCGCCCTGCAACAGGCCGCGCGCATGGATGCAATGGCCGCGCGCGGGGACGACCTGCCTGCGCTGGCCGGTGTCCCCGTCGGCATCAAGGACGTGCTCTCCATGCAGGGCGCTCCGGCAACGGCTGGCTCCAAAATCCTGGCCGGATACATGCCGCCGTATGACGCCACGGCGGTGGCGCGCCTGGAGGCCGCAGGCGCGGTCCTGCTGGGGAAATTGAATTGCGACGAGTTCGCCATGGGGTCCTCGAATGAAAACTCCGCTTACGGCCCGGTGCACAATCCGCGTGCCCTGGACCGGGTGCCAGGAGGGTCCAGTGGAGGTTCCGCTGCCGCCGTGGCTGCGGGCATGGCTGTGGCCACGCTGGGCACAGACACTGGCGGTTCCATCCGCCAGCCGGCCTCCTTTTGCGGCGTGGTGGGAGTGTTGCCGACCTACGGGCGCATCTCGCGCTATGGCCTGATTGCCTTTGCTTCTTCCCTGGACCGCGTAGGCCCGTTTACCAGCACGGTGCGCGATGCGGCCATCCTGCTGGGCGTGATGGCGGGGCACGATCCGCTGGATGCCACCTCCTCCCATCAACCAGTGCCGGACTACACGGCGGACCTCGACAAGCCAGTGACGGGCCTGCGCGTGGGCGTGCCCAGGGAGTATTTCAGCGAGGGCCTGGATGCAGAGGTGCGCACGGCCATTGAGAAGACGATGGACCAGCTCCGCGCCGCGGGATGCACGCTGCACAACGTATCGTTGCCGCACACCCAATATGCCATCCCCACGTACTACGTTCTGGCAACTGCGGAGGCCAGCTCCAACCTGGCGCGTTTTGATGGGGTCCGCTACGGGTATCGCACGCCCCAGGCGGAGACGCTGGGCGCGATGTACCGGCGCACGCGCGATGGCGGCTTTGGTGCGGAGGTGAAGCGTCGCATCCTGCTGGGCACGTATGTACTGAGCGCGGGGTATTATGACGCCTACTACCGCAAGGCGCAGCAGGTGCGCACCCTGTTGACGCGGGACTTCCTGCAGGCCTTCGGCCAGGTGGATGTGCTGTTGACGCCAACGGCCCCGACGCCCGCCTTCCGTTTAGGGGAAAAAACAGACGACCCGCTGTCCATGTACCTGGCGGACATCTACACCGTCACCGCAAGTCTGGCAGGCATCTGCGGCATCTCCGTGCCCTGTGGCGCATCCAGTGAGGGGCTGCCGATTGGCGCGCAGGTCCTGGGCAGGCACTTCGACGAGGCCACCGTGTTGCGCGTGGCCCAGGCAATCGAACAACTACAGGGATAAGGGACAAAGGTAGGGAAGAGGCACAAAAAACTACAGCCTGCTGGAAAGCAGGCTGTAGACGTTCTGGGGAAGACACTTGGAGAGGTCAACCCTGGCTTTAGCGGTGTCCACCACCGCCGCCTCCGTGGAAGCCGCCACCACCATGGAAGCCACCACCACCAAAGCCACCCCCACCACCGTGGAAACCTCCGCCGCTAAAGCCGCCACCGTGGAAGCTGCTGCCACCCCCACCAAAGCCAGAGGAGGTACGTCCACCGCTATAGCCGTAGCTGCGTGGCGCTGCGCTGCCGCCAAAGCCACGCTGTCCATACCCACCATAGCCGCCGTTGCCAGCGGAGGCATAGCCACGGGGCTGGTTATAACTGCGCATCTGGTTGTTTCCGTACCTGCTGTATCCATTGCTGGAACGGTAACTGTTGCCGCTATAACCACGCGCCGCGCCATTGTTGGCAAAGCTATGATTGGCGGTAATCAAGGAACGGGAGCTTCCGCCAAAGCCGCCCGGCATGCGGTTGGAGGCCACCATCGACTGGCCACCAGACCGGCTGCCCTGGAAACCGTTGGCGCTGTGATTGGCCGTAATTAACGAGCGGGACGTGTTGCCCATTCCGCCACGGAAGGAGTTGCCGCTGCCCGCACCCATTCCAGAGCGGTTGCCCATGCCCTGTGCCGTGCCGCGTGCGGTGCCTTGCAACCCACTGCGTGTGGAGTTGCCAAAGCGTCCATTGGCCGCGCCGTTGCGCGCCATATTGCCGTTCCGTCCGCCCATCGGGCTGATGCCGTCCGGCCCGCGCGCGCCGTTGTATACGTTGTGGATGTTGGTGTTGTTAATGTTATTGATGCTGGCGTTGTTGTAGTAGGCGCCGTGGTTCCAATAGCCGCCCATGAAGCCGTTGCCATAATACCCAAAGCCATAATTCATCCCGCCGTAGAAGCCAACGGAAGCGCCCCAGTAGCCAGGATACCAGTTATAAAAACCACCGCCGAAGCCCCAATATCCGGGTGTCCACATGGCCCCTATGTAAGGCGGCATCACCCATGCGCCTGGGACCCACACATATCCACCATCATCGTAGTCATAATAACCGGGCGTCCACATGTAGCCATCACCCGGACAGGGAGGTTGATAGTAGGCGTCCATCGGCATTACCGGGGGCGCTACGGCCACGGAAAGAAATACACCGGCATGGGCGAAAACCGGCACGAAAAGAACGGTCACAGCCAAAATCAAGAGCCGAAGGGTACGCATATCGTACCTCCCATTGTCCCGCTCCCTGGTAGCCACCACCTTCTGTGGCTTTGGTGCGGGACCCCGAAGGGTTGTGGGGTTGCGGCCCTGGACCCTGCCGGGACCCCCATCCCTCACATCCATAGACGCTTATTTTACAAAAGAGTTGTGCCCATTGCGTGAAAGAAGAAGACTTGTTTTTCAGGCAGAGGTGTTTTTTCGGTGTTTTCCACCGGCGGCAGGACATTTGTCCCCTCCCTGGCTGATACAGTAAGGCCAGGAAAGCATGATGTTTGTTCGTTCTCAACACATACACTTTATTGGCATTGGCGGTATCGGCATGAGCGGTATCGCAGAAATTTTACTCAATATGGGATTTCCGGTCTCCGGCTCAGACCTGAAGAAGTCTCCCATAACTGACCGGCTAACGGCCCTGGGCGCAACCATTTACGAAGGCCATGCGGCGGCCAATATCGCTGGCGCTGAGGTCGTGGTCACCACTTCCGCCCTGAGCAGCCAGAACCCGGAGGTGGTCGCGGCCCGTGGGCAGGGCATTCCCATCATCCAGCGCGCGGAGATGCTGGCCGAGTTGATGCGGCTGAAATACGGTGTGGCCGTGGCCGGAATGCATGGCAAGACCACCACCACTTCGATGGTGGCCGCTGTTTTGGCCGCAGGAGGGCTGGACCCCACCGTGGTCGTCGGCGGGCGGGTGGACGCCATGGGGTCCAATGCCCGGCTGGGTAGCTCCGAGTATCTGGTGGCCGAGGCCGATGAGAGCGACCGCTCTTTCCTGAAGCTCTCGCCCATCCTGGCCGTGGTCACCAACCTGGACCGCGAACACATGGATTGCTACCACGACATGCAGGACGTGGAGAATGCCTTTGTGGAGTTTATGGACAAGGTGCCATTTTACGGGGCCTCCACTGCCTGCATCGATGACCCAATGTTGGCGGCCATTCTGCCGCGCGTCCGCCGCCGCATCCACACCTATGGCATGGGCCCTCAGGCCGAGTTCCGTTTGCTGCCCTTGCCGCGCCCTACGCCGCAAACAGGCGCGGTGGAGGCCCTCCAGGGGCCGGAGGGCCTGGCCCATTTCCATGTGGCCCATGCTGGTCAAACGCTGGGGCCTTTCACGCTGCATGTCCCTGGGTTGCACAATCTGCGCAACGCCACGGCTGCGGTCGCCATCGGCCTGCAATTGGGCGTCCCTGCGGAAAAGATCGCCGCTGGATTGGCGGCCTTTCGCGGCGTTGACCGGCGCTTCCAGCAGCGGGGCGTGGTGGACGGCGTGACGGTGGTCGATGACTATGGCCACCACCCTACGGAGATACGTGCCACGCTGGCGGCGGCGCGGGAATGCGGTTTCCGCCGCATTTTGGTGCTTTTCCAGCCGCACCGTTACAGCCGCACGCGCGACCTGCTCGGAACTTTTCGCGATTGCTTCCAGGACGCGGACCAGGTCTGGGTGCTGGACATCTACGCGGCCAGCGAGGCGCCGGTTCCCGGCGTGGACGCTCCGGCGCTGGTGGCCGCCATTGGACGCGATAATGTGCGCTATGCCGCGTCTTTTCAGCAGGCGGTCGAACAGGCTGTGGCGATGGCAGTTCCCGGCGATCTGGTGCTGACGCTGGGCGCGGGCAGCATCCATCAGGCTGCGCCCATGGTGTTGCAGGCGCTCGGCCAGCGTGCGCTTTAGCCCTGGGACGGTCCGCCGGGAAGAGGGTTTCCTGAAAAAGCTGGTGAAAACCCGCAAAAACCGGGTAACATTCGGAATGGCGACCTTCACGGCCTGGTGGTAATGGGCGTGCGTACAAACAAAAAACCGGACGGCCCGACGGACGCGCTGCCTGGCGACGGGCGGCCTAGGCCCTCGTTTTGGCCGGAGGACGGACTGCCTTCCCCAGACGGCCAGCCAGAAGGGGCCGCTGCCAGGGAGGAAGAAGCGCGGCCCTTGCGCGGCAGGAACGACCCTTCCATACGGAGGCGCTTGGCGCAGAGGGGCAAGCCGCGTCGTTGGCTGGCATACGGGACCGTGGTCGTTGTGCTGGTGTTTCTGGGTGCGCTGGGATGGGAGATGTGGAATTATTTGCTCCACGGACGCCGCTTTTTGTTGGCTTCCCCGTCCGCCATCCAGTTGCAGGGGGACCAAATGGCGCCGCGGTCTGCTGTGGTGCGCATCTTTGCAGGGGACCTGGGACACAGCGTGTTTGCGGTGCCGTTGCAGGTGCGGCGCGCGGAGTTGGAGGCCCTTCCCTGGGTGCGCCATGCCACGGTGATGCGGTTGTGGCCGGACCGCCTGCGCGTTGTCCTCCAGGAACGGGTCCCGGTGGCGTATCTGCGCGACGGCAACCAGGTCCGCATGGTGGACGCAGAGGGCGTCCTGTTTGATATGCCGCAAGGGGCCATGCAGCACGCATCGTTTCCTGTGGTGACAGGGGCCGTCTCCGGTGGCCCAGCCTCCACGCGAAAGGCAGGGATGCAAAGCTATCTGCAATTCATGGCGGCGTTGGAGGCCGGCGGGCCGCAGGTCACGCAGACGGTCAGCGAGGTGGACATCTCTGACCCGGAGGACACACGCGCCGTGATTGCCGATGGCCCCAGTGAGATACTGGTGCATTTTGGCGACAGCGATTTTCTGGCGCGCTACCAGAGCTTTGCCGCCCATCGCGCGGAATGGATGCGGCTCTGCCCGCAGTTGGCGTCGGTGGACATGCGTGGCGGTCGCCAGGTGGTGTTGAGTGCGGGGCAGGGGGGCACATGCGGGCCGGGCGCTTCTGCGGCAACGGCCAACGCCCCGGAAGCGGGTGGAGATGCAGCGTTGTTGAAGGCACGCAACGGCCCTATGGGCGAGGATGCAAAGCCCAGCGCAGGGAAGCGTGCCCTGGCAAACGGGAACAGAAAGGACAAACATTGATGGCGCAGCGGCAAGGCCCAATTTTGGTCGCACTGGACGCAGGGAACTCGAAGATACGCGTCCTGGTGGCCGAGATGCAGGAGGGGGCGGTGCGCTACAAGGCGCACGCTGAGGTGGAGGCGCGTGGGATGCGGCGCGGAGTGGTTGCCGACCTAGGGCCTGCGGCCAATGCACTGAATGAGGCATTCAAAGCAGCCGAGGCCGCATCTGGATGCATGATCTCCAGTGCCGTTGTAGGCATGGGCGGACCGCATGTGCATGGATTTTCCAGTCGCGGCGGCATTTTGCTGGGCAATCGCATGCGCGAGATCACGCGGGAGGACATCCGTGCGGCCGTGGACCGTGCGCGGTCGGTCGAATTGCCGGTGGACCGCAGCACCCTGCACCTGTTGCCGCAGGAGTTTTTCATTGATGAACAGGGCGGCGTCCATGACCCGGTGGGCATGGTGGGCAATAGCTTGGAAGTCAACCTGCTGATGGTGACCTGTTTGACGGGCGCCATGCAGAGCTTCGTCACCTGCATGAACCGCACTGGTGTAGAGGCCATAGATACGGTCTTTGAGGCGCTGGCCGCTGCGGAAGCAGTGCTTTCCGCCGATGAGCGCGAACTCGGCGCCTGCGTCCTTGACATTGGCGCCGCCTCGACTGAGCTGGTCGTTTTATTCCAGGGCGCGGTCGTACACGCTGCCTCTTTGCCGATTGGCGGGGACCACTTTACCAACGACCTGGCGGTGGTGTTGCGGACCAGCTTGGCGGAGGCCGAGCACCTGAAATGTCAATTTGGCCATTCCGTCGTCACCGCTGTTTCACAGGTGCATGAAGTGGACGTGCAGGGGAAGGACGCCAGTACGGCGCGGCGCGTGCCGTTGCGCTACTTGAGTGAAATCCTGGAGCCGCGGGCGCGCGAACTCTTCCAGATGGTGCGCGACAACCTGCGCCAGGGGGGTGTGCTGGAGGCCCTGGGGACTGGTTCTGTTTTGGTCGGGGGCGGGGCCAAGCTGGCCGGACTGCCGGACCATGCGGAGGGCATCTTGCGCGTGCCGTCGCGCGTGGGCCTTCCGGTGCGGTTTTCACGGATGCCGGATGCATTGATGGACCCGGAGTTCGCCACGCTGGTGGGCCTGTTGCTATACAGCCATCGTGTGCAGCAATATCGGGGAGAGCAGGACGCCGGACTGCGCGCCAAGTTGCGGGCCATCGTTGGCGGCAAAGTGTAAGGTGGGCGTCAAAGCAAATGTCCGGCATGGCTGGACAGGGTGAAATACAACGCAGGAATGAGAGGGGTCAATCATGGAAGGTCTCAATGGCGAAGGTGCAAACGGTGGGCTGGGGCAGGCGCAACCCGTGGACAATACAGGTGAGGACAACCTTCGCATCCAGTACCACGAGGAGATGATGCGGGGCGCAAAGATCAAAGTGATCGGTGTGGGTGGCGGCGGCGGCAATGCGGTCAACCGCATGATTGAGGCGCATGTGGAGGGTGTGGACTTCATCGCCGCCAACACAGACGTGCAGGCGCTGCGCCTCTCCAAGGCCCCGGTGAAGCTGCAATTGGGCGTCAAACGCACCTGTGGCCTGGGCGCGGGCGCAAACCCGGACATTGGACGCCAGGCCGCGTTGGAGGACTCGGAAAAAATCATCGAGGCGCTGGAAGGTGCGGACATGGTCTTTGTCACCGCCGGTCTGGGGGGCGGGACGGGGACCGGCGCTGCGCCGGTGATTGCCTCTCTCGCCAGCGAAATGGGCGCGTTGACGGTGGCCGTGGTCACGCGGCCCTTTGGCTTTGAGGGCAAGCGGCGCAAGCAGCAGGCTGAGCGCGGCCTGGAAGAGCTGTTGGAGAGCGTGGACACCATGATCGTGATCCCCAACGAGCGGCTGCTCAATGTGGCCAGGGACGCCGGTTTTTTTGAGTCCTTCCGCATTGCCGACGACGTGCTGCGCCAGGGCGTGCAGGGGATTTCTGACATCATCACCATCCCCGGCATCATCAACCGCGATTTTGCTGATGTGAAGACGACCATGGCGGGCATGGGCTACGCGGTGATGGGCACGGCCACGCGCAGCGGGGCCAACCGGGCCATGGAAGCGGCCAATGCGGCGATGGCCTCGCCACTGCTGGAAGAGGGCGCGATTGACGGCGCGCGCGGCATCCTGATTAACATCAGCGGCTCTAGTACGCTCAAGCTGAGTGAGGTCAACGAGGCCTCTACCATCATCCAGAGCGCCGCGCATGAGGACGCCAACATCATCTTTGGCGCGGTGCTGGATGAGTCCCTCGGCGACGATGTGAAGATCACGGTGATTGCCACGGGCTTCCGTCCAGATACGGTCGCGCGCAGGGAGCGGACGTTGCAGTCCTCGGCCACGGAAGCGCGTTCCACGCGGGGCCCGGTCGCACCATCTGCGCCGCGGTTTGCCAGTGAAGTGCTGGAAGAGATGGAGCAGCAATCGGCGCATGGCCACTGGCAGCAGGAGGCGGACGCGCTGTCCGCTGCTGCTCCGGGGCCAGACGTTCCGGGGCCAGATGCGGACGCGGCCCCGGCAACCTTGCAGGCGGTCCCTGCGCAACAGGAATTACCGTCGGGCCAGCGTCCCCATCCAACAGCGGACGCTGCCGGAACTCTCTTTACTCCTGCGCCAGAGGAAGTACCGGCCCGCGCGGCGGAACAGCAAAGGGGCATCTTCCATGACCCCGCTGAGGTGGACCTTTATGCGGAGACCCAACTGGACGTGCCCGCATACCTGCGACAAAAAGGTCAGTAGGCCATCGTAGGAAAACTGTATTGGGTGGAAGAGGCATGGGCGGGCCACGCGCTACAGGATGGCATGCTCCATGGTGCAGCAGGCAGGCGGACTGATAGAACAGCGCCAATCGGGCCAGCCGATACAACCGGCCAGGAAATTGCAATTTTTTGGTTGTGCTCCGGGCACTCTGGCCGATACAGTTAGAGACAGGGACGGAACGCGTGTGCCCATACAACCCCTATGAAGCCTATTTCCCCCAACACGGAGCGGCACGCCACATTTTTGTTTTTTCTGGTACTGGCGGCTGCATTTTTGATGATGGCCACGCCCAGCGTTGTGGCCCTGGCAGGCGCCACAACCACGTCCACCACGGCGACGCCTTCTGCAAAGAAGGCCCGGACGCGCGCTTCCGCGCTGCATGAAAATGCCCGCGTGCACCATCGCATGGTGGCCCGGCGGCACCATCATTCGGTCACCCGCGTGCATTATCGCCGCGTCTATTCGCGCCGTCACCATCGTTATTACGAGCGGTTCACGGCCAGCTCCTTTGCGGACAATCAAACGGCGGACGACGTAACGGCTGGCGAAGACCCGGTGGTGCGGCAGGCGGCCATAGACGCCCTGGGCAATATGCATGGCACGGTGGTGGTCATCAATCCGTACAACGGACGCATCCTGGCCATGGTGGACCAGAAGCTGGCGCTTTCCAGTGGGGCGGAGCCTTGTTCCACGATCAAACTCTCCGTCGGGCTGGCTGCGTTGGAAGAAGGCATCATCACCAAGGACACGCCGGTCGATCTGGGCGGACATTACCACTTGACGCTGACCGAAGCGCTGGCCCACTCCAACAACCTGTACTTTGAGACCGTGGGACGCCGCCTTGGCTTTGAGCGCGTCAAGCACTACGCCAATATGTTCGGCCTGGGCGAACTGGCCGGCTATGACATTCCCGGCGAGCAACTCGGCGTCTATCCGGACCAGGAGTTGCCGGAGAAACTGGGCGGGGTGGGACGCATGTGCTCCTTTGGCGAGAGTGTTTCCATGACCCCGCTGCAACTGGGCGCGCTGGTCTCCGCCATTGCCAATGGCGGCACGCTTTACTATTTGCAGCACCCGCAAACGCCAGAAGAAGCAAGCAACTTTACGCCGCGCATCAAGCGCCAATTGGACATTGGCCCATTGCTCCCGCAGATGACCGACGGCATGGCCGCAGCCGTGCGCTATGGTACGGCGCGCTCGCTACGTACCAATTTCACGGAATTTCCCGTGCTGGGCAAGACGGGCACCTGCTCCAACAATGGCACCCGATTTGGCTGGTTTGCCTCCTATGCGGACACACCTTCCGGGCGCGTGGTCGCGGTCTTTTTCCTGGAGGGAGGTCGCCCCACCTTCGGCCCCAAGGCTGCCGAACTGGCTGGTGTCTTCTATCGCAATCTGGAAGACCACAGCTACTTCACCACGCTGTCCGAGATGCAATCCCACACACCCACAGCAGCCACACCCGTTGCGATGCCAACAGCCGCGCACTGATCAAACCGGGGTGCCCCAGGTCTCGATTTTGAGACCTGGGATTCTAAAACCCGCGCCAGTTAAAAAATCTTGTTGATGAGGTCGTCGCCCAGGCCAAAGCCGAGGCCCATTTCAATGGCGCGGCCAAATCCGGAGTTCAAAAATCCGCCCAGCGCGCCGCCCAATCCTGCCTGCGGCTGCATGGGAGAGCCCATCCCTGGCTGGGCAAAAGCTGGTTGGGCAAAGCTGGGCTGGCCGTACCCCGGTTGCGCATACGCCTGGTTCTGGTTGGCCACAAAGCCGTGGATGGCCTGCAACAGGCCCAGGGTCTGTTGCTGCTGTTGCTGGATGGCCAGCGCGACCTCTTTCAGGTCCAGCAGCCACTCGCGCGCATTCTGGTTGCCGTTGTTCTGCTCGGTTTGCAGCTTGGCGGCCAGGTCCTTGAGTTCCTGAAATACTTGTTGGGAAGCGCCCTGCAACTGGTTGTACTGCTGGTCAATGGTTTGGATGTCCATAGTATGTGCCACTCCCTTGGGGAAGGCGTCGGCCCTCCGCATTTGTCTTCAATCATAAATGGGGCCGCGAATACAATGAGCAAAGGCCGTCTGCAAATGGCCCCATGGACCAGAGTGCGCCAGAGTGCATCCTACTAAAAAAGGAATTTCGCTGCGCCGCTGGCCAATGGCTGGCAAATTTTATCCAGGAAATGAGAGCATTGCACGCTATGAAAATCCATTCCATGCTTCCCGCAAGACTTCAGGCGGAGACCGCTGCCGCCGCCGTCGATTGGCAGAGCAACAACAAAGTGGCCCGCTTCTGGGCGCACGATGCCGCCCTTTGGACCAACAGCGATGAGGCCCAATGGCTGGGCTGGCTGGACATTGTCGAGCGCCAGCAAAAGGACCTCGTACACTTCCGCGCCCTGGCGGAAGACACGCGGCTGGAGGGGTTCCAGCATGCACTGCTGCTCGGCATGGGCGGTTCCAGCCTGTGCCCGGAGGTGCTCGCGCTCACTTTTGGCAGGCAGAAGGGGTTTCCCCATTTGCAGATTGTCGATTCCACAGACCCGGCGCAGATCAGCGCCATTGAGCAGACCCTGGACCTCAAAAAGACCATCGTCATTGTCTCCAGCAAGTCTGGTTCCACGCTGGAGCCGAACATCCTGAAGCAGTATTTCTTTGCGCGGATGCAGCAGGCCGTGGGCGCGGAAAATGCGGGCAGTCACTTCCTCGCCGTCACTGACCCTGGCTCCAAGATGGAGCAGGTTGCCAAGGCGGACCACTTCCGCAAAATTTTCTACGGCGATGCGTCGATTGGCGGGCGCTATTCGGCACTCTCGAATTTCGGCATGGTTCCCGCCGCCGTGATGGGCCTGGACGTAGAGAAGTTGCTGGCGCAGGCCAAAGTGGCCGTGGACGCCTGCAAAAACACCACAGTCGCGGAAAATCCGGGCGTGCAACTGGGCCTGATTATGGGCGCGGCGGCCAACGCGGGCCGCGACAAACTGACCATTTTCACCTCGCCGGAGATTTACGACCTGGGCGCGTGGTTGGAACAGTTGCTGGCCGAATCGACCGGCAAGCAAGGCAAAGGCATCACGCCGGTGGACCGGGAACAGATTGCGCCACCGGAGCACTACGGCGCGGACCGCGTTTTCGCCTATCTTCGACTGGAGTGTGGAGACAATGCGGCCATGGATGCGGCCACGGAAAAGCTGGCGCAGGCCGGTCACCCGGTGGTGCGTCTGGAGATGCAGCAGAAATATGACATAGGCCAGCAATTCTTCCTTTGGGAGATTGCCACCGCCGTGGCCGGGTCCGTCATCGGCATCAACGCCTTCAACCAGCCAGACGTGGAGGCCAGCAAGATCGAAACCAAGCGCCTCACCTCCGAGTATGAAGCAAGCGGCAAGTTGCCAGAGAACGCCCCGATCTTTGAGGACGCAGGCATCCGCCTTTACGCCGGGAAGCTATACGCGGCCACGCTGCAAGGCGCGTTGGCGGCGGGCAAGGCCGACCTGGCCGCCTATCTACGGGCGCACTTTTCGCAGATCAAGGCGGGCGACTACTTTGCCACTCTGGCCTATGTCCCTATGAACGCGCAGCACGAGGAGGTGCTGCAACACTTCCGCCACGCGGTGCGGGACAAGAAGCGCGTGGCCACCTGCCTGGGCTTTGGCCCGCGCTTCCAGCACTCCACCGGACAGGACTACAAAGGTGGCCCCAACACGGGCGTCTTTGTGCAGGTGACGGCGGACCACGCGCAGGACCTGGCGGTGCCGGGACAGAAATACACCTTTGGCGTGGTGATTGCGGCGCAGGCCGCGGGCGACCTGGCCGTGCTGGACCAGCGTGGCCGCCGCGCCCTCCGCGTGCATCTGGGCAAGGACGTGGAAGCGGGCCTGAAAAAGCTCGACGCGGCCATCCTCAAGGCCCTGGGGTAAAGGCGGGGTTTTCCCTCAGCGCCAGCCGAAGGCGTTGCGGAAGAGTACGATTTCCGGTGTGCCGTCCGCATCGAAGTAGACGGAGACCACGTCGAAACGCGTCGGTAGGGTGGCCGCGTTTTCCAGCAGCCGGAGATGTTCCCGCGCCACGCGGCGCAGGCTGGTGCGTTTGTCCTGGTCCACGGCGGCCTCGGCTGGCGCCACGGCGCGCGAGGAGCGCGTCTTCACCTCAATGAAGCAGAGCCACTCGCCGTCCCATCCAATCAGGTCAATCTCCCCACGTTGTTTGGGGCTGCGCCAGCGTCGCGCCACGATGACGTATCCCAGCCTGCGCAGATGGAAATAGGCCGCTTCCTCTCCGCGAATGCCCGTCGTAAGATGGGGCGCGGCACCTTTCGCGCTGTGGGAGCGCTGACTGAGGCGGTCCAGCGCATGGAGGCCGCGTTCAAAAAGATGCAGCCGGAAGCGTGTGAGCGAGGAAATCGGCATAGAGGAGTTGGCGTCAATATAGCAGAGGGAAAAGAAAAAGGGCAGCGGGGACCGCTGCTTTTGGGATGTTGTTAGGGCTGGACCGCTGGAGGGGAGCGGGAGCGGCAGCATTTTCCGGCTGGTGTCATATAAATCTTGGTGTCTTTGCGGCAAGTCTGCGTAGCGGGGAAAAAATCGTGGAAAACCCGGAACGTGTCATCGAGTTTGAACCAGATGGAATGAGAGTTGAGAGTCGGATTTCTACGGTCGCCGGGGCCATTCCCGGCAGGGCGGTCCTCGAAGAGGACGAAGGCTTAGTCAAGCGTAAAAATCCTGTTATGGCTGGCGTGGCGCGCGGTGGGTTCATCGCAAATTCACACGGATTTGTGGAAATCCCCTACGGTCCCTCGCGCGAAGCAAATTTTTGGCGTAGAAGAAAGGACAAGAAGGGGGTGGTCCGCCAATAGATTGCAGGGGAAAGGCTTCCATGCTTACAGTGCGGCAACGCCAGGAAAACGGCAAGGACCAGATATCCGAAAACGCCCGGAGACGGGAGTTTTCCCACAATTTTTTCCACAGGAGGGGTTGGGCCACGGGTCTTTCGCTGATACACCGCGTAAAAAGGCGGAAGAGTGGTCGCTCTTCCGCCTTCACTCATCCAAGGAACGGATGATTGGTCCTAGTGCGCGCTGCCAGAGGTGGACTTGGGATGGGTCCCGGTGGTGCTGGGATGGGTCGTTGTCGTGCCCGTGGTGCTGGCTGGTGCCGTCTTGGTTGGTGCAGGCACGCCCGACTGGAGGTTATATGCCTGGACCACGGCAGGCGTGATGTCCAGGCCTTGATTGACGTAGACCACCGGGCTTTGCTGGGAGCTGATGTCCAGCACCAGGGTAAAGCCGTTCTTCACGCAATAGTCTTGGAGCACCGTGTAAAACTTCTGTGCAATGCCTTGGTACGCCTCACTCATTTGCTGCTGGAAATCGGCCTGGGCGTCTTCGGCGTCCCGTTGCAGGGTCTTTTCCTTGTCGCTGATGACCTTCAGGCGGGTGGAACGTTCGTCCTGGCTGAGGTTTGGGCCAGCGGCCTGCAACTGCTTTTTCAGGGAATCCACCTCGTCGCTCAGGGCCTTCAATTGCGCCTGGCGCGGGGCGAATTTTTGCTGGATCTGGCCAAAGTCCCGTTGCCCCTCATTGGTCTGGGCAACCGCAGGCTGGAAGGCGATGATGGCAATTTTGGCCGTGCCCGCTGGCATCGGTGCTGCCGGAACAGAGACGGTTGGGGAAGAGGCAGATGGACTGGTTTGCGCCAAAGCGCCAGTTGCCAGCATGGCTGCCAGCGCGGTCACAATTCGGAACGAAAGTTTCATGTTGATCCAAAGACTCCTTTGATTTTCTTGCCAAACTCCGCACAGGGCGGGGAACGGCCATTCCACATCGTCGCTGCCTAGGGCGTATTGCCAAGGGCAAACAGCCGTTCCTGTGCGATTGTTCTGCGGGAAGGAACCACGACATACGGGGCTTGCCAGAAACTGTTCGAATTATAAGTTTGCGTCTTCATCACGTCAAACCGGACCATGGGACAGGCCCCGTGCTCCCTGCTTCCACCAGGGACTTCCTGTCTGCCCGCATTGACGCCTTGCAGTCGCATTTAGAAGGACGTACTCACCGTCACGCGGAAGGTCTTGCGTGGTTCCCACAGGAAATAATCCGAGCCATAATAGGCCAGTGCCTGCCGGTAGGTAAAGTCCCCGGCCCCACCCTGCGGGAACATGCTCCGATCGAAGATCACCTGCCTGTTCTGGATTTGGTGCAAACGCGCCGGGTTCATTGCAAAATAAATCTGGATTGGCGCATTGATGATGGGGGCCAGCACGGAGAGATACGCCCCGACCGACGTACGAGGCAGAATGTTGGTGCCAGGTACGGCCCCCAGGCGATTGGGAAAGGTGAAGGGCACCCCGCCTTGACAAGCGCCGTTGATGTACTCTGGACAGCCGTACAGTCCGCTGTTCAGCGTGGAGGAGGCCTGCGGGTTCAATTGCAACTGGCTGTGGTTCAGCGCCATGTTCAGGCCTGTGTCATTGAAGAAAGCGAAGGTGACCGGGCCGGCAATGGGAATGCGGTACTCCATGTTGCTGGTGATCTGTGTGTCGCCGCCGATGGGGGTAATTGAGTAAATCGGCAACGGTATCTGCACGGCCCCCAGGGTCGGGTTGGTGGGGTCCTTGGGGACCAGCGACCCGTCCGGATTGGTCAGGTTGTACATGACCTTGGTGGGCATAAACGAGTAAGGCGTGGCGGAACGGACATCAAAGCCGCGCAGGTCGTTTTCGCCGCCAGCAAAGGTGCGGTTGAAGGGCGGCGCCACCAGTCCTGCAATGCCTTGGACATAGGTCCCTTGTATCCGGTAGCCGAAGATATTGCGCCCCTCCGGGTTAAAGCGCAGACCGTGGATCGGCTTGAAGAACTTGTATTCCACCAGCGGATTGATGAAGCTGACATTGCCGCCCATGCCAGACCCTTGCAGGACAAGAGTGAGGCTTTTGCCCGTGCGTGGCCGGTAGGGGTCGCCAATGGTGCTGTACATGTAGCTGAGCGACAACTGGCTGGTGATGATCCCGTTCAGCGCGGTCTGTCCCGTGGTCCCGTGGCGGAAGTTGAGGAACTGGAAGAGGTTCGTGGTTGCCGGGCTATAGGCCTGAATGGCGGAACGGTTCAACGAATAGGTGGCGCCAATGCGCTTGAAGGTGCGTCGGATTGGGTAGCTGGCGGACAGGGTAATGCCTGTCGTTGACTGGTCGAAGTTTTGCTGGTTCCCCTGCTGCGCCGTGTCAAAGTTCTGGTTGCCGCCCCCCAGCACATGGTAGCTCTTGGTCTGGTTATAGTCCGTCTTGGAGGTGGTGACCTGGAAGCCCAGACTGACCGGGCGGTTTTGCACGTAAGGGACCGTGAAGCCAAAGGTCAGGTTGCGTTGCAGGTCACCCAGGGCGGCCTGCAGGCTGAGCGTCTCGCCCAGTCCGAGGAAGTTGTTGGTCTGGTAGTTCGCGCCGAGGAAGGCCCCGGAGAGGCCGCTGACGCCGCCGTTCAACCCAATGCTGTTCTTGCCCTTTTCCTTCACCTTCAGCAACAGGTCTACGGTGCCATTGTCGGCGTCCTGGTGCGTCTCCGAGTCTTGGTCGGCCTTGAGTGGGTCAAAATAATTGAGCTGGTTCAGGCGCAAGATGCTCATGTCCCAAAGGCGGCTGTTATAGACCTGGCCCTCTTCAATGAGCAGTTCGCGGCGGATCACCCGGTCGCGCGTCACGGTGTTCCCGCGGAACTCAATGCGCGAAACGTAGTACGGCTTGCCTTCGTCAATGTCGACGTTCAAATAAATCAGCTTCTTGGCCTCATCCACGCGCGGCGTTGGCACGGCGGTAAAGTTGATGTAGCCCAATTCCCCGTAGGCCTTGCGCATGTTTTCCAGGCCCTTGCCAATCAGCGTGGCGTCAAAGATGTCCCCATCCTTCAACTTAAAAAGAGCACGCAATGCTTTGACGTTGCTGACGGCCTTGTTCCCGGTAAAGGTGATGCCGCCCAGCCGGTACTTCTCGCCCTCTTCCACCGGCATCGTAATGTCAATGACTTTGCCCTTGCGGGGACGCAAGGTGAAGATGGAAATGCCGCCCTGGTTGCGGATGTGCGTCAGCGGCTGGTCTACCACCGCCTTGAAATAGCCCCGGTCGCGGAACGCCTGGTGGACGCGCTCCGTGTCCTCCTCCAGCTTGCTCTCATCGTAGGTGCGGGCAAAAAGGTCTTCCAGCAGATACGAGTGCGGGATGCCAATCGGTCGCAGGTTCTTCATGGAATAGCGCAATACGCGGCTGGAGACGTGCTTGTTCCCCTCAAACCGTATGTGCCCCACCTTGACCGTTGGCCCTTCTTTAATCAGGAAATTGACAGCGACCGAGGCCGGCGGGATGGTCTTGACCTCCGTGCGGATGGTGGCAAACTGGTGCCCATGTTCGGCCAGCAGTTCTTTCAGTACCGTCTCCGCCCGCTTGATCTTGGTCGGGTCATATTGGCCCTCCACGCTGAGGGCGACCTTCTCTTTTTTGAAGCGGTCCAGCACGTCCGACTGGGAGACAGCGTTGAGTCCCTTGTAATTGATTTCGCGGATGGTGGGCCGTTCGCGCACAATGACGGTCAGGATGATGCCATTGGGCGTGTCCTCCTTGTCTATCTGCACGTTCTCAAAATAGCCGGTGTTCCACAGCGAATTGAAGTCGCGCTCCACCGTCTGGGGGTCATAGGTGTCGCCCGCCTTGGTAAACATGCGCGCAAGGATGGTCTCTTTGGGGATGCGGCGGTTGCCAATGACGCGGATTTCACTGACGACATTCGACTGTGCCCAAAGGACAGAGGCAACGCCTACAATGACCAGCAGCAGCGCCAGTGACCTGGCCGCCCTGCGGGCCCATGGGCGCACAGTCGTGGACGATTGGGTTGGGACGCAAATGCCCCCTACGCTGACGGGAAAAATAAGCACACCCTCACTACAGAAAATCGTTTCCAGAGGAAAAGACGATTATACGGGAGAGAGGCGCTGCTTCCCAATACCCACCATCTTTTGCTCAAGTTTTTCCTTCGGTTGCCAGGCCGCCGCATTGCAACACCCTGGGTCTTTCCTGCAAAAACAGGGCAAAATCCGTGCCCATACCTGGTCTTCCCCTTCAACTACCGCGCGCCCCAGCGTCCAGGATGCAGCACATCCGGCAGGGGCCCGGGCAGTCGTACGAACGCAAAACAAACGTCACCCGGCTGCCGGAAAAACCATCCTGGGAAGACATGCCATGATTTTATTCCGTTTGCCCGCCGCGCGCTTCTCCCAGACAGGGGCGTCCTGCATTTCTCGTCTGTTTTGGGAAAGGGTGCGCCTGCTCAGAGCTGCATGACTTCCTTTTCCTTGGCCTTGCACAGCTCTTCCATGCGCTTGATCTCTTCGTCGGTCAGCTTCTGGATTTCCTCCAGCGAACGCTTTTCCTCGTCCTCAGAGATTTTTTTGTCTTTCATGGCCTTTTTGATCATCTCATTGCCGTCGCGACGCAGGTTGCGGATGCCCGTGCGGTGGTCTTCCAGCACTTTGTTCAGGTGCTTGACCGCTTCGCGGCGGCGCTCTTCCGTCATGGGCGGGACGGGCACGCGGACGACCTTACCGTCATTTTGCGGATTGAAGGCGTTTTGCGCGGTGCGCAGGGCCTTTTCAATTTCCACAATCAAGCTGGCGTCATAGGGCTGCAACAGCAGCAATTGCGGCTCCGGCGCGCTCACCTGCGCCACCTGGTTCAGGGGCATTTCTGTGCCGTAGGCCATCACTTTTACCTGGTCCAGCATGTGCACCGTAGCGCGCCCGGTGCGGATGCTGGTCATGCTGGTGCGGAAGTCCTCAACCGCCTTGTTCATGCGGGTCTTCAGTTGTTGGTACACATCTTTTAATGCCGGGATGCCTGCCATTGCGGAAACTGCCATGCTCTTCCACCTTTCTTGCCAATGGGAATTGTAAAGACCACATCTTGGGCCCCAGGCCGCCTGGCCCGCGCAGTCCAAGCAATCCATCTTAAACCAAACGCGCCACAAATCGTGCCTAGCGCGTGGCGCCTGCTGGCAGTATCTCTTCTACGTCGACCCATTGCGTAGGATAGCTGCCGGTATAACAGGCCGTGCAATAGTGGATGTCCCCTTCGCCGCAGCAGCGCAACAGGCCATCCAGAGACAAATAGGACAAAGAATCCGCCTCAATGTACTGGCATATCTCCTCCACAGATTGGTTGGCCGCGATCAACTCGCGTTTGCTCGGCGTGTCCACGCCATAGTAGCAAGGCGAAATGGTCGGCGGGCAACTGATGCGCAGGTGCACCTCCCTGGCCCCGGCCCCGCGCACCATGCGGACGATCTTGCGGCTGGTGGTGCCGCGAATGATGGAGTCGTCAATCAGGATGACGCGCTTGCCCTCCAGCAGATTGCGCACCGGGTTCAGCTTCAGCTTGACGCCAAAATCGCGCACCCGCTGCTCCGGCTCAATGAAGGTGCGGCCCACATAGTGGTTGCGGATCAGGCCAAAGCGGAAGGGAAGGCCGCTCTCCGCCGCGTAGCCAATGGCCGCCGTCACGCCGGAATCGGGGACCGGGACCACCAGGTCGGCGTCCACGGCAGACTCGCGCGCCAACTGGCGGCCCATCCGCTCCCGGCTCTCCTGCACCCAACGGCCAAAGATGCGGCTGTCGGGCCGGGCAAAATAAACATGCTCAAAGATGCAACTGGCCTGCGGCACGCCGCTGGCATAAATGCGGGAGGTGACACCCTCGCGCGAGACCATGACGACCTCGCCCGGCTGCACGTCGCGCTCATAGGTGGCGCGCAGCAGGTCAAAGGCGCAGGTCTCTGAGGCAAAGACCACCGTCTCCGTGCCATCGGCGTTGCGGATACGCCCCATCGACAGGGGCCGGAAGCCACGGGGATCGCGCGCGGCAAAGATGCGGTCGCGGGTCATCATTACGATGGAAAATGCCCCCTCCACCTGGCGCAGCGAGTCAGCGATGGCGTCGATCAACGTGGCCCCGGTAGAGTGCGCGATCAGTTGCACAATGATCTCAGAATCGCTGGTGGTCTGGAAGATGGCGCCTTCCCGTTCCAGCCGCGTGCGTATATTGCCTATATTTACCAGATTGCCATTGTGCGCAATGGCGATCAGCCCTTTGGTGGATTCCACCCGGATCGGCTGGGCGTTGATCAAAGCGGAGTCGCCCGTGGTGGAGTAACGGGTGTGTCCAATGGCCAGCGTCCCAGGCAGCTTTTCCAGCACATCGTCTGTAAAAATCTCCGAGACCAGGCCCATGCCCTTGATGTTCCACAGGTCCTCATAGTCAGCAGAGGCGATGCCGGCAGACTCCTGCCCACGATGTTGCAGCGCATACAGCCCCAGATAGACCTGCCGCGCCGCATCCGGGCAGTTGAAGACGGCAACCACGCCACACTCTTCATGCAGCTTGTCAAAGGGGACCGCGTTCTCGTCGGGCATGGGGTTCATATCGATTGCGTTTCCTATCGGAGCGTGGATTCCAAGGCCTGCGACCAACCGGGGTACAGGTCGGCAAGGCTGGCGGTGAGCAGCGTGCGCCCGTCTGCCTGCACCTCTAGGGTATCGTGGACCGTCGTGCCGCGTCCTGCAATGGCCAGTCCATGCTGCGCGGCCATCGCTTCCACCAGGGAAGCGGACCCCGGCGCACAGGTGACAACCACCCGGCTGGCCTCTTCTCCAAAGAGCGCCAGCAGGTCTGCCTCATTCTGCCCATTCTGCCCGACCTGCTTGTCCTGTGCGATCAGCACCATTTGTACTCCCAGTTGACGTTGGAAGCCGCCTTCTGCCAAGGCAACGGCCAGGCCGCCGGTGGAAATGTCGCGGGCCGAGTGCAACAGGCCCGCCGTGGCCAGCGCGGCCAGCGCTTGATGCAGATGGGCCTCCGCGGCCAGGTCCAGCGCCGGAGGATGGCCCCAGAAGTCATGCAGAAGGGCCTGCGCATATTCGCTGGGACCAAAGCATTCCAAGGCCGCGTTGCCGCTTGCAGGTGGCATGGCGGCAAGCACCAGCACAATGTCCCCGGCCCGTTGGAAATCCGCGGGGACGGCCTTGGTCACGTCCTCCAAAATGCCGACAATGCCCACCACTGGCGTAGGGTCAATGCCTTCGCCGCGCGTTTCGTTATACAACGAGACATTGCCGCCGGTGATGGGCGTGCCCAGCGCCGTGCAGGCCTCCGCAAGGCCATCAATCGCGCTGGAAAGCTGTGCCATGATTTCCGGCTTCTCTGGATTGCCAAAGTTCAGGCAGTTGGTGGCGGCCACGGGGACCGCGCCCGTGCAGGCGACCTTGCGCGCGGCCTCGGCCACGGCGTGTGCCGCGCCCAGCCTGGGGTCCAGATAGCTCCAGCGCTCCTTGCCGTCCAGGGCCATGGCCAATGCGCGCGGTGTGTCCTTGATGCGCATCACCCCGGCCTCGCCGCCGGGGCCTTGCACCGTGTTGGTCTGCACCATGCTGTCGTATTGCTCATAGACCCAGCGCTTGCTGCAAACATTGGAAGAGGCCAGCAGCTTTTTCAGGTCCGCGGCAGGGTCGCGCGGGGCCTTGAGCTGCTGCAAAACCTCCGCCGACGGCCTTGCAGCAACAGGTGCTTTCCACGTCCCCACGGGTCGGTGATAGCGCGGCGCGTCATCGGTCAGCGAGGTGTTGGGAATGTCGGCAACCAGCACGCCGTGGTGCAAAATGCGCAGGCGCGGCCCGGCAATCACGCTGCCCACGATGACCGCATCCAGCCCCCACTTGGCGAAGACGCGCAGCACCTCCTCGGCGCGCTCCCGCTCGGCCACCAGCAACATGCGCTCCTGCGATTCGGAGAGCATCATCTCATAGGCCGTCATCTGCGCCGCACGCTGCGGAATGTGGTCCAGCTCCATTTCAATGCCAACCCCGCCGCGCGCACCCATCTCGCAGCTCGACGAGGTCAGCCCGGCAGCTCCCATGTCCTGGATGCCGACAATTGCGCCGGTGCGCATCGCCTCCAGACAGGCCTCCAGCAGCAGCTTTTCCATGAACGGGTCGCCAACCTGCACGTTGGGCCGCTTCTGCTCGGAGCCTTCGTGGAACTCCTCGCTGGCCATGGTCGCGCCGTGGATGCCATCGCGCCCGGTCTTGGCGCCTACGTAGATCACCGGATTGCCAATGCCTGTGGCCTTGCCGTAGAAAATTTCGTCCTTGCGCACCAGCCCCAGGGCAAAGGCATTTACCAGCGGGTTGCCGGAATAGCAGGACGCAAAACACGTTTCGCCGCCCAGGTTCGGCACCCCAAAACAATTGCCATAGCTGGCGATGCCGCTGACCACGCCCTCTAGAATGCTTTGGTTTTTGCGGGCCATGGCCGCCGTCGCCGGGGCTGCATTTTCCGGCGCGGTGATTGGCCCAAAGCGCAGGGAGTCCATCACTGCCAGCGGTCGCGCGCCCATGGTGAAGATGTCGCGCAGGATGCCGCCCACGCCGGTGGCCGCGCCCTGGAAGGGCTCAATGTAGGAGGGATGGTTGTGCGATTCGATCTTGAAGGCGCAGGCCCAGCCATCGCCCACGTCGATGATGCCAGCGTTTTCCCCCGGCCCCTGCACCACGCGCGGCCCCTGCGTGGGCAGCCGCTTCAGATGGACGCGCGAAGATTTATAGGAGCAGTGCTCGCTCCACATCACGCTGTAGATGCCAAGTTCGGTCAGGCTGGGCACGCGGCCCAACGCCTGCAAGATGCGCTGGTACTCCTCGTCGGTGATGCCGTGCTGCCGCAGCAGCTCTGGTGAAATGGCCGTTGGTGCGGGGGGCGTAGTGGGCGTTGTAGTGGACAATTCTGTCTCCATGTTGGGGAACTTCCAAGCCGGGAAACTTTATTGTTGCACGTTGGCAGGCCGCCTGGGGACGCGCGGCGGGGCCGTGTCGAGAGGAGGGGCCGTCCGCCACATCGCAGGTTGGCGATGGACGGCCCGGCGGTCCCACTTTCTGGTACACTTACAAGAGCGCGCGACAGCCAGGATGCATCCCTTTCGCGCCTTTTCCAAGCAACATCCCGCCAACAAAGTTCGGGGAGTGGCTCAGCCTGGTAGAGCACCTGGTTCGGGACCAGGGGGTCGGAGGTTCAAATCCTCTCTCCCCGACCATCGATTGCAAACGGGAAAGCCCCGGCCCTGCCGAGGGGACATCTATTTCCCGTATCTGCTATTTTCCGTATCTGCGCTTGTTGACCTTGCCCAGGCGAATGAGCGGTCCGACCGAGAAGCCGAAGTTCTGCTGCATGGTGCCGCCGTAGTGGGTCATCAACAGCTCCGGCTGGATGCGGAAGGCGATGCGCGGCGTGTAGTTATAATCGTAGGTCCCCCCAAAGGCGCTGGCGAAGGTCCACTGTGTGGCGAACAGGCCGATGGTCTGCACGTCCAGGCCGAACAGGTGGGCGGCGTCAAAGATGCCGTAGGCATTGCCTGCAATGGCGTGGATGGTCATCGAGCCCTTGCTACGCCGGAACATGCGATACTCCGGCCCGGCCATGAAGTAATACTGCATGATGCGTGGGCCGGTGATGCTATTGACAGGTGGCGGGGCGATGTTCGGGAAAACACCCGATGTGCCAATATACATGCGTGCATCGCCCATCAGGCCCCAGTGCCAGTTGCGCCAATAACTGCCCTGGGCCTCCCAACCGCCCATGTTGGAGCGCTGGAGCAGGGCCGGTCCGGCCAGGAAATTGGTGTACGCAAAACCGGCATATACGTCCCAGGGGCGGTCATAGTACACGTCCGGGCCGGTGGGCGGCGCGGGCGGGATGTAGTTGCCCGAGCTGACGCTGCCGGTCTTGGGATTGTTGATGGGGGGCACCGTTTGCGGGCTGTTGTCTGGTACGCTGGTGGCGGCGTTGTTGTCGCTGCTGCTTGTCTGGGCAACGGACGTTGTTACGCAGGCCAGGGCCGCGACGCAAAAGAACGCTCCTAGCACCAGGCGGGACATCGCCCTAGGGAGCAAGCAAACCAAATCCATTCTTATCTCCAAGTTTCAATAAAGACCAGTGTATCGGATACGCGGGCTTTCGTCTGCGGCGGCAGGCCGCAGCGCGCAAAATCAACGGCGTTGCTGGAGCAGTTTGGCCACGGCGGCCAGGTCCTCTTCCGTGTCTACGCCGACGGTGTCATAGGGGACCGGTCCCACGTAAATATCTGTGCCATTCTCCAGGAAGCGCAACTGCTCCAGCTTTTCTGCGGCCTCCAGGCGGCTGGGCGGCAGTGTGGGGAAGCGGTCCAACGCGGTCTTGCGGTAGGCGTAAAGGCCCAGGTGCTTCCAATGGGCCACATCGCCGCGCCCATCGCGGTCCCAGGGGATGGGTGCACGGGAAAAGTACAGCGCGCGGCCATCGTGCGCCACCACCACCTTGACGGCATTAGGATTGGCGATATTTTCTGGCGTGCAGGGCGTCATCACCGTCGAGACCTCCACGTTGGGCCGGTCAAAGGGGCGCAGCAGCGCCTCAAAGTGCTGGCGCCGCAGCAACGGTTCATCGCCTTGGATATTGACGTAAATCCCCGCCGCTTCCTGCTGCGCAATGGCATGGACGCGGTCCGTCCCGCTGGGCAGCTCCGGGCTGGTCAGGCGCACGTCCCAGCCACGCGCGCGGCCAAAAGCGGCCACTTCCTCAGAGTCCGTGGCGACAATCACCGCGTCAAAGACGCCTGCGCCGATGGCCGCTTCATGGACCCAGGCCAGCATCGGCCTGCCAGCTATCTCCCGCAGGACTTTGCGGGGCAGCCGCGTGGAGGCCAGCCGTGCCGGTATGACGCCAAGGACGCGTGGGAAAGTTTTATTTGCCATGCTGCTCCAGTTTACAGGCGACAGGGGGCATTTCCATCTGGCCGCGCTTTACATTGCTAAATCGTTTTATTATCATATAACCATGTCAGAGCTGGCCCAGTTCAAGGCGGAGTTCTTCAAGGCGCTCGCCCACCCCTTGCGCATCCGCATCCTGGACGAACTGCGCCATGGCGAGGTGGGCGTGAATGCGCTCAGTTCCCGTCTGGACGCCGAGCAAAGCACCCTCTCGCAGCAGCTTGCCATCCTGCGTGGACGGAACCTGGTGACCACGCGGAAAGAGGGGTTGAATGTTTTTTATTCGGTCAGCGACCCGGAGATTTTCCGCCTGTTGGACGCGGCCAAGAAGGTGTTCAATCGGCAATTGGTGGGGGTGCGCAACATGCTCCGCCAGTTGTAAGGTGCGGGCGGTCCGTCCAATGGGCCTTGTGCGGTCTAAATATGATTATCTTTGAATATATCAAGAATAGCTTGCAGCAAATGGCCCCGCCGGAGGTGCTCTAGTGGGCCACGCCGCCTGGATTTCCAACGGCATTTTGCTGTTGCAGGAGCATGACCTGCACTGGCTGCTGGCGCTGGTGCTTGGCTGGTTGCTTCTGGGGGCCGTGGGCCTGTTGCGACCGCACAGCTTGCGGTTTATAGCGCGTGGGCTGTTCCCCGTAGGGGCAGTGTTGGGCCTGGGCGTTGCCCTGCTGGGGGGCATTGCCCTGATGGCGGGCCAGGCGCCGCAGATGATGGTGCTTCCGCTCGGTCTGCCAGGCCTGCCTTTCCATCTGCGCCTGGATGCATTGTCTGGCTTCTTTCTGTTGCTGATGGGCGTGGCGGGGGCCGGTATCTCGATTTTCGCCGCTGGATATTTCCGCTCCGGCGAAGGCACCGCGCCCGGGATGCTGGGCCTGCACTATCATGTTTTCCTTGCCAGCATGGCCCTGGTTGTCCTTGCCGACGACGCCTACTTCTTCATGGTGGCATGGGAGGTGATGGCGCTCAGCTCATATTTTCTGGTGGTCTCCCAGCACCGGCTCCCTGAAATCCGGCGTGCCGGGTTTTTGTATCTTTTAATGGCGCACCTGGGGGCCGCATGTCTTTTGCTCAGCTTTGGCGTGTTGCAGGGCGGGAACTGGCAGTTCACCTTTGACGCCATGCGGAGCGCAGGCCATACGCCCATCTGGGCGACCACGGCATTTCTGCTGGCGCTGTTGGGCTTCGGCGCCAAAGCGGGACTGGTCCCGTTGCATGTGTGGTTGCCGGAGGCGCACCCTGCGGCCCCCTCGCCGGTATCGGCGATGATGAGCGGCCTGATGTTGAAGACGGCCGTTTATGGCATGTTGCGCGTCACCTTTGATCTGCTGCACATCCGCCTCTGGTGGTGGGGGGTGCTGGTGTTGGCGATGGGCCTTACCTCCGCCCTGTTTGGGGCGATCTTTGCCGGGGTAAAGACAGACATGAAGCGCCTGCTGGCCTATTCCTCCATTGAAAACATCGGCCTGATCTTTACCGGCATTGGCCTTGCCATTCTGTTTGAGGCAAGCCATCTGCCTCTGTTTGCGGCCCTTGCGCTGACTGCGGCCCTGGTCCACTCCTTGAACCATGCGCTCTTTAAGGGCCTGTTGTTTCTTTCGACCGGTAACGTACTACATGCCACCAAACGCAGGAGCCTGGGGGCGCTAGGCGGACTGGCGCGCACCATGCCTTGGGTAGGCGCCCTGGCCCTGGTGGGCACGTTGGCGATTGCCGGCCTGCCGCCGCTGAATGGCTTCGTTTCCGAGTGGCTGTTGTTGCAGTCTTTCCTGTTCACCCCGCAGTTGCCCCATCCCTTTATCAATATGCTGGTGCCGCTGGGCACGGCGGTGCTGGCGCTGACGGCTGCATTGGCGGCCTACGTAATGGTGAAATTTTATGGGGTGATCTTTCTTGGCCAGCCGCGGGAGCCTGCGCTGGCGGACGCCCATGACGCCAACTGGCTGGAGCGCATTGGCCTGGCCTGGCTTGCCCTGGGCTGTATCCTGATTGGCGTGTTGCCGCAGATTGCCCTGCGGGCGGCGGGCGCGGTCACGGGCCTGCTGCTTGGCCAGACGGTGGACCTTAGCTCTCGCATCTGGTGGATCGCCCCGATTGCCCCTAAACAAGCGTCCTATAGCGGTCTGCTGCTGCTGGCTGGGACCATCTGCGTGGTGGGCGTCACCTTTGTGCTGGTACGCGTGCTGGCCCACGGGCGCATCCGCCGCACCGTCCCTTGGGACTGCGGTTACCCTTGGCAGACTTCGCGGATGCAGGACACTGCCGAGGGCTTTGGCCAGCCAATCCGGCACATCTTCGGTCCCATCTTCCAGATGGAACGGGAGCTGCCATCACCCGCCGACATTGCCCCGCGCTATCGCATCCACATTGAAGACCGCCTGTGGCTGGCCGTTTATCTGCCCACGGCCCGCGCCGTACAACGGATGTCGGACGCCATTGGCGTCTTGCAGGGAGGGCGGCTGGCCATCTATCTGCTGTATAGCTTTCTCACGCTGCTTGGCTTGCTGGCAGGTGTCCTATGAGCGCGATCACAATGGTGCGTCAATTCGGGGAAGTGCTGCTGGCCATCGCGGTGGCGCCGCTCTTTGTGGGCTGGATTGCGCAATGCCGGGCCTGGCTGCAAAGTCGCACGGCCCCACCGCTGGTGCAGCCATACCGGATGCTGCGCAAGCTCTTCCACAAAGATGTGGCGATGGCCGCGGACGCCACACCGCTCTTTCGCATGACGCCGTATGTCCTGTTTGGAAGCATGGTGCTGGCGGCGGCCATCATACCCTCCATCGCCACGGACCTGCCCTTTGCGCGGGTGGCGGACGCCATTGCATTGATTGGCCTTTTTGCCACGGCTCGCGTCTTCCAGTCGCTGGCCGCCATGGACATTGGCACGGCCTTCGGCGCCATGGGGGCGCGCCGGGAGATGATGGTGGGCTTCCTGGCCGAACCGGCCCTGCTGATGGTCCTGTTCAATGCTTTTCTGCTCTCTGGCAGCACTGCCTTGCCCAGTTTGGTGGAGGCCTATTCCGCGCGTTCCTCCTTAATCAACCCCAGCCTTACATTTGCAGGGGTCGCGTTTGTCATGGTGCTGCTGGCGGAAAATGCCCGCATCCCCATTGACAACCCCTCGACGCACCTGGAACTTACCATGATTCACGAGGCCATGCTGCTGGAATACTCAGCGCGGCACCTGGCCCTGGTGGAATGGGCCTCCAGCCTGAAACTTTTCAACTATGCCTGCATTGGTTTCGCCCTGTTCCTGCCCTGGGGGATTGCCACGCATGGGGCGGATGGCGGGCTGGCGCTGCTGCTGGCCGTCGCCGCACTGCTTGTAAAACTCATCGTCTCCGGTGCGGTACTGGCGCTGATTGAATCTTTGTCCGCCAAGCTGCGCATCTTTCGCGCCCCGGAATATCTGGCAACGGCATTTCTGCTTGCCGTGCTGGGCCTGCTCGTCCACCTTTTGCTGGGGGCCTGACCATGTTGCATTCGTCCCACTGGATCGTCCCGTTGCTCAACCTTCTGGCCAGCTTTCTGTTGCTGATCTCCTTCGCCATGCTCTCGCGGAGGCGCACGCAGCGGCTGATTACGCTCTTCGCCTGGCAGGGGGTGGTCCTGTTTACCTCCACCTGCCTGGTGGCGTATGGCTCTGGGCAGAGGGAACTCTACTACTCCGCGGCACTCACCCTGATACTGAAGGTGATTGTGCTGCCGTGGATTTTCTTTCGGTTGGTCCGTGACTTAGGGGCGCAATGGGACAATGAACCGCTGGTCAACATTCCCACCACCATGTTGGTGGGACTGGTGCTGGTGATTTTCGCCTTCGGGCTGGCGCAGCCGATCAGCATGATGGCCAGCACCATCACGCGCAACACGCTGGGCATCGCGCTGGCCGTCATTTTGCTTTCGTTCCTGATGATGATTACCCGCCGCAAGGCCGTGACCCAGGTGATTGGATTTCTGGCCATGGAGAACGGCCTGTTTTTTGCCGCCACCTGCGCGACCTATGGCATGCCAATGGTCATTGAGCTGGGGATCGCGCTGGACCTTTTAGTGGGCGTCTTTATTCTGGGGTTGTTTTTCTTCCAGATCCGGGAGCAGTTCGACAGTCTCGATCTGCGCCATCTGGAAACACTCAAGGAGGACTGAATTGGAAATACTTCTGGTCCTGGGCATGCCGCTGCTGGGGGCGATTTTGCTGGCCATCTTCGGTGGGCGACGCTATGCCGCAGAACTCAATGCTGGCGTGGGACTGGCCACGCTGGTCGCCGCCGCATTGCTGGTGCTGCGCGTCGTCCGGCACGGCCCCATGCTGGCCGGGCGGGAGCAGTTCTTTGTGGACCCCTTCAATGTGTTTCTAGTGGCGTTGACGGCCTTTGTGGGCCTTACCACCACCTTGTTTTCCCGGCCCTACATGCGTGTGGAGCAGGTCCATGGACGTCTGGGCGCACGGCGCATGCGACTTTACCACAGTATGTATCAGCTCTTTATGGCGGCCATGTTGCTGGCCCTGCTGACCAACAACATGGGCCTGCTCTGGGTGGCCATGGAGGCGGCCACGCTCTCCACGGTGATGCTGGTATCACTGTTCCGCACCCGCGCCGGGCTGGAAGCGGCCTGGAAATATTTCATCCTTTGCGGCGTCGGCATTGCGCAGGCCCTTTTTGGCACCATCCTGCTGTACTTTGCCGCTGAGCAGACCTTGGGACGCGAAGGCATGACCGCCTTGTTGTGGACCCATCTGAATGCCGTCAAGACGCACCTGGAACCCAGGGTGATGGGCCTGGCCTTCGTCTTTTTCCTGGTGGGATATGGCACCAAGGCCGGCCTGGCGCCGCTGCACAACTGGCTCCCCGATGCCCACGGGGAAGGCCCTTCGCCGGTCTCCGCCGTGCTCTCCGGCCTGCTGCTGAATGTGGCCCTGTATGCGGTGGTTCGCTGCAAGGTGCTGGTGGAAGGGTCCATCGGCCCCTCTCTGCCCAGCCACATGTTGATGGGGTTTGGACTGCTCTCCGTGCTGGTGGGGGCCTTTTTCCTCTGGCGGCAGCGCGACATCAAACGGCTCTTCGCCTACTCCTCCATTGAACACATGGGCCTCATCACCTTTGCCTTTGGGATTGGCGGCCCCATCGCAAATTTTGCCGCGCTGTTGCACATGACCGTCCACTCCCTGACCAAGTCTTCCATCTTCTTTACCGCCGGACATGCTTCGCAGAGCGCAGGCACCCAGCAGATGGAAGACATCCGTGGTCTGGCGGACACCAGCCCGACCATTGGCTGGGGGCTGATGCTGGGGTCGCTCGCCATTCTTGGTATGCCCCCATTTGGGGTCTTTACCAGCGAGTTCCTCATCATTACCACGGCGATACGGGAGCACCCATGGACTGCGCCCTTCCTTTTGGTGGCGCTGGGGGTGGCCTTTGCCGCCATCTTCAGCCGGGTGCAACCCATGGTCTTTGGTAATGGCGATGCGCCCCGGTTGCCGCATTCCCCGGCCATGGTCCCGGCCTTTGTCCATCTGGCGATGGTGCTGGTCCTGGGAGTGTACATACCGCCTGCGCTGGCAGAGTGGTATCACGCCGCTGCGCGGCTGATAGGGTGACCGATGATGACAATGACGCCGAAAATACCGATGATGTTCCCTGATTGTATGGAACAGCAACGCACCCCCTTGCCCGCCAATCTCTCCGGCAGCCGGGTGAGTGTGGACCGCCAGCAATGGCTGCAAATCGCCGCGTCCTCGCACGAGGCCGGGGCGCGCCTGCTTGCTCTGTGGGGGGCGGATGATCGCGACCGCGACGGCTGCTTCCGCATCTTTGCGGTCTACCTCCTGCCAGAGAGCGTGCTGCTGGTCGGACATGCAATGGAAGCGACGGAAAAAACGGGGGCCCCCGTCTTTCCCAGTCTTACGGCGTTCTTCCCTGCCGCACAGCGGATGCAGCGCGCCATCTACGATCTGCTGGGCATCTCTGCGGAGGAGGCCGATGGCGTCGCAGCCGACAGGCGCGGCTGGCTGCGTCATGGTGGCTGGCCAGAGGCGGTCTTTCCACTGCGCCGGGACGTCGATGGCGACCAGCAATACCCCAACGCCCCCACACCCTATCCGTTTGTGACGGTGGAGGGTGGGGGCGTGCATGAGATTGCCGTCGGCCCGGTCCACGCGGGCACCATTGAGCCAGCACATTTCCGCTTTTCTGCTGTGGGCGAAAAAATGCTGCGTCTGGAGGCGCGGCTTGGCTACACCCACAAGGGCGTGGCGAAGCTCTTTGAGAAAACGCCACAGTCCGAAGGCCACCGGCTGGCGGCACGCCTCTCTGGCGATACCGCCGTTGCCTTCTCCTGGGCCTATTGCACGGCACTGGAGGCCATCACCGGGACCGCCTGCCCGGCCCGGGCCACGGTCCTGCGCGCCCTGGCGCTGGAACACGAGCGACTGGCCAACCATCTGGGGGACCTGGGCGCGTTGGGCAACGACGCTGGCTTCGCCTTCGGACTCACGCATTTCACGCGCCTCAAGGAAGACCTGTTGCGCGTAAACCTTGTCGCCTTTGGGGCGCGGTACCTGCTCGACTATATTGTCCCCGGAGGCGTGGCTGTGGACCTGCCCACGGAAACTGCCCCGTTGTTGTTGGACCTGTATTCGGAGCTGGAGCGGTCTGTCACCAATCTGCGCGCCATCTATGACGAACACGCGGGGCTGCAAGACCGCTTCCGGGGGACCGGGAAGCTGGAACAGTCGCTTGCCGAGAAGCTGGGCGCGCTGGGTCTGGTGGCGCGCGCTTCGGGCCTCCCATACGACCTGCGGGTGGACCATCCCTGGCCGCCCTATGACCGCTTTGCTCCAAAATCAATGGTGCAATCCACCGGCGATGTCGCCGCGCGGGTGCAGGTACGCTTTGACGAAGTCTTTGGGTCCCTCCGCCTTTGCCGTGCCTTCCTGCGGGACCTGCCCGCAGGGCCAATCCAGACGCCTGTTCCCGCCGCAGCGCCCTATCGCCTGGGGCTGGGGGCCATCGAATCCTGGCGCGGCCCGGTGCTGGTTGCCTTGGAGAGCGGCCCAGAGGGCGCCATCCGGCGTTGCCATGCGCACGATCCCTCCTGGCAAAATTGGCCGCTGATCGAATACGCGGTCATTGGCGACATCGTGCCGGACTTCCCGCTCATTAACAAATCATTCAACCTGTCCTATAGCGGACAAGACGGCTGAGGGAACTATGTGGAACACACTTGCACGTATGGCGCGCACCGGCCTGCTCACCGGGCCATTACCGGCCCTGGATGGCCCTTCCCCAGAGCTGACGGCCTTGCAGTCGGAGCTGCAAGCTGTGCTCGGACGCGCCCTTTGCATCCGCCAGGTGGATGCCGGTTCATGTAATGGCTGCGAGCTGGAAATCCAGGCCCTGCACAATCCTTATTACAACCTGGAAGGCGCAGGCGTCCACTTTGTGGCCAGCCCACGCCATGCCGACATGCTGCTGGTGACCGGCCCGGTCTCGGCGAACATGGAAGAGGCATTGCGGCGCACCTACGACGCCATTCCCGAACCTAAATTTGTGGTTGCCGTGGGCGATTGCGGGGCCTGCGGCGGCATCTTTGGCGCCAGCTACGCCAGCCGTGGCGGTGTGGCCAACATTCTCCCGGTCAATTACACGGTGACCGGCTGCCCACCCACCCCAACGGCCATCCTGCGCGGCATTCTGCAAACGGTCCGCACTCCGGCGGCCTCGCCGCGCCATCCTGCCGGACCTGTCGAGTAAGGACAGATTTCCACAATGCGGCAGCCAAGCGGCAATGGATGTCTGCCTCGGCCATGCCTTGCCTTCATCCTGCGACCAACGAGGGCCTTCGACAGCAGCGTTTCCGCCCATCCTTACAGAGCAAGATGGGAGAAACGTGAGGGGGCCTGCTGCTCGGCAGAAAGGACGCAGGTGGCAAATTTTTCCTGTTCTTGTCCGGCCATCGAGAATGATTTACACGCAGGGTCAGCATGGGCCGGTTTTCTTGGCGTCGTCCATTGCCCACAGAAAAAGGCCAAGTCCTTTTATATCAGCTCATTATATTTTTCGGGACCTATGGCGTTGGGTTTGGCGTCCAGATTGCTTTCTACATTCGCGTCGGACGTTGAGATCGCACAGAAAAGCAGACCGCGATGCTCCACTCCCAGAGTCAGCCATGTCCAATGCCACTTTCCAATCCGTAAGCAAGCACGAAGCAAGAATTGGCCGTGCCCTCCTCCAGCTCGCAGCGGCGACGGCCATGGTGATGGCCCTTCCCCTTGCCGCCCAGAGCACCGCGCAGGATGGCAGCCAGTCGAATCCGTATGCCGCCAACGCGGCCCAGGTGCAGACCGGCACATCTACCGCGCAAACGACCGGCGCAGAACTAGGCAAGTACAATCCCCAGTACGCCACCGGCCAACCTTTGCAGACGCAATCGCATGAAGGTTTCTGGGGCCACTTGAACCCCTTTGCACGCAAGAAGTGGGTCAACCGGCAGGTGGGGCCGGTAAAAGACCGCCTGAATGAACTGGACCAGTTGACCGCGAACAATGCGCAGCAAATCCAGGACCTGGACGCGCGCACGCGGGCCGGCATCCAGCAGGCAAACGCGGCGGCGCAGTTGGCCGATACGCACGCGACCGTGGCCGGAAACACGGCCACACAGGCGCAGCAACTGGCGCAGCAGGCCAGCGCGCGCACAGGCCAGATCAACTCCGCCGTCTCCAATATGGACCAGTACCAGGCGACCAACCAGGTGGAGATACGCTTCCGCAGCGGGCAAACGGTCCTCGGCGACAATGCCAAGTCAGCGCTGGACCAGATTGCCAGCCAGTTGAATGGCCAGCACGGATACCTGATTGAAGTACAGGGCCACTCCTCGCTGCGTGGCCAGGCCGGACTGGACGCCTCCCGCCGCATGGCGGCGGCCGTCACTCGCTACCTGGTCTTGGAGCACCAGGTGCCGCTCTATCGCATCCGCCAGATCGGCCTGGGCAACACGCCCATCGGCGCCCAGGATGCAGAAACGCAATACCACGGCACCATCGTGGAAGTGAATGTGATGCACAACAGTTTGTCAGCCTTGAGCGCGCCCCCAACGGGCAGCTCTCCGATTGGTGCGACGCAACCCACCCCTGCGCAGTCCTCCTCGAATGGGGTTGCGTCGCAGCCAGTACAACCATAAAAAAGGCGACCAAAAAGCTCTCACACAAGAGAGAACCAAGGCAGATTGGCCCCTCGCAAGAGGGGCCCTTTTTTTGCCCTGCGCGGCCTTCCCAGCGAAGGGCCATTCTGGACGAAGCGCAGTGGAGTGAAGACCAGAGAATACTTGCTCGGCAAGTATCGTTTGGGTCCGTCATCGGCCCCATTCCGTACCTAAATTTGAACCGTTGTCCAAGACCATCCATTGTTTTGAACCGGTCTTGGTGCAGAAGCGGCCTGCGTCAGCGAAATATGGCCAAAAGCGCTGCGAAAATGTCACTTGGCGTTGACTTGGACAGGGGAAATCCGTTATTCTGAAGGCCTTGCGCAGAGTGCGTTCGTCTGCCTGCACTGCGGTGCCTGGGCAGCACGCTAGCGTTGCTCGATTTTCAGTTCGCGCAGGCCACTGCGGACCCGGCACCACGACCTCACGTCCATGTGCTTGTCCCCTTTGCAGGCCCCAGGGTTGCGGCGTTTGTGAGTATGCTGGCAATCGTGGTCTGCACCGGCCCCAGCTTGCCTGCCAGGTGCTGAAACGGCCCCGCCCTCTGTGCTCCGTCACGCGATGGGAGCGGACACCACCCGGCAAAAGGTGGCCGGAGTGCCCCTGCTGCGTGCCATTCAGGTTTTGAGAAGATTTTTCGGGAGAATGGGAACCATGTCGACGTATGTACCCAAGTTGCACGAGATCACGCGGAAGTGGTTCGTGCTGGACGCCAGCGGACAAACGCTGGGACGCCTGAGCACGCAGGCCGCCCGCGTTTTGAGCGGGAAAAACAACCCCAAGTACACCCCCTATATTGATACCGGCGACCATGTCATCGTGTTGAACGCAGAAAAGGTACGGCTGACCGGACTGAAAGACCAGAAAAAGCTCTATCGCCGCTATACCGGCTTCCCCGGTGGTCTGCGCGAGGAGTCCTTTTTGCGCCTGATCGAGCGGCGGCCAGAGCAGGTGATTGAGCGGGCCGTAAAAGGCATGTTGCCCAAGACCAAGATGGGGCGGCAGATGGCCACCAAGCTGAAGGTCTACCGGGGCGACAAGCACCCGCACGAGGCGCAGAAGCCGGAACCAATGACGATTGTGCTGTAGACGCACGGTCGCCAGCACCAGAGGCAACAACGAATTTTTAGTGGGCCTTTTAAGGGGCCTTGAAAGAGACAAAGAAAAGCATGGCAGAGATCATCCAGTATTATGGGACCGGACGGCGCAAGTCGAGCGTGGCCCGCGTGTTTTTGCGTCCCGGCAGCGGCAAGTTCACCATCAACGGACGGGCCTTTGAGGAGTATTTCGTCACCGAGCAACAGCGCGTTTCCGCGCGGCGCGTCCTGGTGCTGACGGAGACCGGGGCCACCTTTGACGTGTTGGCCACGGTGAAGGGCGGCGGTGTTTGCGCGCAGGCGGACGCGGTGAAAATGGGCACGGCACGCGCCCTGGTGGAATTCAACGCCGAGTTACGCCCCACGCTGAAGGCGCAGGGGCTGATGACCCGCGATTCCCGCATGAAGGAACGTAAGAAGTACGGGCAGAAAGGCGCCCGCAAGCGCTTCCAGTTCTCCAAGCGTTAATGGCCTGGCTGGAACGCGCATGGCGCACAACATAATACCGGGGCCTTGTGGGGTGCAGCTTTTCTGGCTGCGCGCTGCAAGGGGGCCCCATCAGGTTTCGGTGTCCAATCTCCCGCGCAAGCGGGACAAATTCCGGCCAGACGCCCGCAAGGACGTTGCCGGAATGCAAATCACAAGGAGGTCGTTTGGCCGCTATCACGATGAAGGAACTGCTCGAAGCAGGCGTACACTTCGGGCACCAGACAAAGCGCTGGAACCCAAAGATGAAGGAATATATCTTTGGCGAACGCAATGGGATTTACATCATTGACCTGCAGAAGACCTTGAAGATGTTCAAGGAAGCCAGCAAGTTTGTCACCGAGCTGGCGATGGAAGGCAAGGTCATCCTGTTTGTGGGCACCAAGCGGCAGGCGCAGGACGCCATTGCCGAAGAGGCCGCGCGCTGTGGCATGTACTACATCAACCAGCGCTGGCTGGGCGGCCTGCTTACCAATTGGGCCACCGTGCAGAAGTCCGTCAAGCGCCTTCAGGAAATTGATGAGATGGCCACGGACGGACGCTATGACCTGCTGACCAAGAAGGAAGTCATCCGTCTGGAGCGCGAGCGCAAGCACCTGCAGGCCAATCTGGCCGGCATCAAGAACATGCGCCGCCTGCCGGACGCGGTCTTTGTCGTCGATTCCAACAACGAGCAGATCGCCGTCAAGGAAGCGCGCAAACTGGGCATTCCCGTGGTGGCCGTGGTGGACACCAACTGCGACCCCACGCTGGTCGATTACATTATCCCGGGCAATGATGACGCGCTACGCGCCATCCGGCTGTTTACCTCGAAGATCGCCGATTCCATTGTGGAAGGCGTACAGGCGGCGGGCGACAAGCAGGTGGCGGAGGTGTCCAGCATTGCAGGCGAGACGTTGCAGGACGAGGCCCTGGCTGGCGAAACGCCGACAGAGCTGCCCAGCAGCATCAGCGCCAGCGCCTTCGACCCAGACCTGGCCGAAGAAGATGTGGACCTGGAGCAGGTCCTGGGCGGCGGCATTCGCAAGGCGCCCGCAGCCGTGACCGCCGCAGAAGATGTGCCGGAAGTGGCCGAGAACAGCCTGTAGCGTTGGGACGGGCCGCTTCGTCTATAGCATGGGCCTGCCCGCATGGGACGGTCCATGCACACGCTACGGCCCTGTGGCTGGCGAAGGGCGGACAGGCCATCGCCAGGATTTGGACCTCAAAAAAAAATTAGACCCCAAAGGATGTCGATTGTGACGGAAAATATCTCTGCTGCAACGGTAAAAGAGTTGCGCGAAAAGACCGGCGCTCCCATGATGGATTGCCGCTCTGCGCTGGTGGAAGCCAAAGGCAATATGGAAGATGCGGTGGTGGTGCTGCGCAAAAAGGGCATGGCGTCCGCCGCCAAGAAAGCGGGCCGCACCGCTGCGGAAGGGGCCGTCGGCCACTACATCCATGCCGGAGGCAAGATTGGCGTACTGGTGGAAGTGAATTGCGAGAGCGATTTTGTGGCCCGCACCCAGGACTTCAAGGAACTGCTGAAGGACATCGCCATGCACATCGCGGCCAGCGACCCGCGTTACGTCCGCAAGGAGGACGTGACCGCGGAAGACCTGGAGCGCGAGAAGGAAATCTATCGTGCGCAGGCGGTCCAGACCGGCAAGCCGGCCCCCGTGATTGAGAAGATCGTGGAAGGCAAGATGGCCAAGTTTTATGAGGAGGTCTGCCTGCTGGAGCAGCCCTTCATCAAGGAGCAGACGGTGACCATCGGCCAATTGATTGCGCAGAAGGTCGGCAAGCTGGGGGAAAACATCCTGGTGCGTCGCTTTGCCCGCTTCAAGGTCGGCGACGCCAATTGGACCGTTGCCCAGACCAAGACCGCCCCCGAAGGCCCCGCCTCCTAAGCATTCCCTTGTGATATGCCGTGGGGCGGCCTGGGTATGTGCCCTACGGTTTGCCGCCCAAGGACAGGGGACCACACCCAGAACAGAGTGTCCCCGATTGGCGATTGGAACTGAAGGGATGCTTGCATCCATTTTTTGTCTATAATGTCTCCAACAGATTGTTCATGGCGCACGTCTTCACAGACGTGCCGTGCATGGGCCTGCCGGAGAAGACACATGAAATGTCTTGCCGCCACCATCTTTGCCCTGCTTCTGGGGGTTTCCGGCTGTTCCACCAAGGCATTGAACAGCGACCCGTCAACAGACATCTCTCCCACTGCCCTTCGCTTGCGGTTTTCCCCCATTGCAGTGCCGGTCGCGCAGAATGCCGCCCAGGTCAATCTTGGCCGCCAGCTTTATTACGACCCGCGGTTGTCCGTCAACAACAGCATTTCATGTAACTCCTGCCACGGACTCACGGCGTTGTATGGCGCGGACGACAGCGCATTTTCCGATGGCTACAAAGGCCAGAAGGGCGGGCGCAATGCGCCTACCGTCTATAATTCCGCGCTGGAATTTGCGCAGTTTTGGGATGGACGCGCCGCAGACCTTGCGGCACAGGCAAAGGGGCCAATCCAGAACCCTGTGGAGATGGGAATGCCCAATGGCGATCTTGTTGTAAGCAGGCTAAAGGGCGTCCCGGAATATCAAAAAGAATTCAAGGCGGCCTTTCCATCCAGCAAGGACCCGGTCACCTTTGACAATGTCGCCACAGCCATCGCGGCATTTGAGGATGGGCTGATGACGCCTGCCCCATGGGACAAGTACCTGGAAGGCGACACGGCGGCCCTGACCGCGGACCAAAAGCACGGGCTGCGGATATTTCTTAAAACAGGATGCGCGGCCTGCCACGCCGGACGGGACATGGGCGGCAACTCGTATGAACGCCTGGGCTATGTATGCAAGTGGAAGGACACGCATGACCTGGGGCGCTATCAGGTGACAGGCGCCGACCGGGACCGCATGTATTTCAAGGTCCCCACGCTGCGGAACATTGCAAAGACAGGGCCATATTTCCACGATGGCAGCATTTCGTCTCTCGACCAGGCTGTCCGTTTGATGGCGAAATATGAGTGTGGCGTAAAGCTGGACCAGCGGAAAGTCGCCCTGATTGTGGACTTCCTGGGTTCGCTGACCGGCGAATTGCCGCAGGAGTACATTGCGAAACCGGTATTGCCGCCGATGGCTGCTTCCAACTCCCCTGACTCTGGGACAAAGAGCAGCGCACGGAAGGAGGCTTCCCAGAAATGAAGACCACCATTGTGTTCTCCGCTGTTGTTGTTCTTGCCGCGCTAGGAGTGGGATCGTGGGCCGCAGCAAAGTATGCTGACCCGCCGTTGCCCAGCGTCGCCAATCCTCCCGGCTCCAGCATGGAAGCGCGCCTGCATCCAGACCAACAAATTGCAGACACGGTGCACCGTGCCTGCTACAACTGCCACTCCGACCAGCCCAAGGTCCCTTGGTATGGACATCTGTGGCCCTCCTCGTACTTTGTCCGCAACGACCAAATGCGCGGCATGGCGCGGCTCAACTTTTCAGAATGGGACCGCCTTGGCCCGGAAATGTCAAAGATACGCCTGATGGATTCCTGCACCATGATGCAGCAGGGCAAGATGCCACCCTGGTATTACACGCCTGCACACCCGGAGTCGCACCTGGATGCGGACGCGGTCTCCCATTTCTGCGAATGGGCCAGGCAGCAGCCGGAGTAGCTCCAAGGCCCTGCGCACAGCCCATGGATTGGCAGTGTTTCCTTGCGTCCTTGGCGCGCCAGGGTAGATACACCCAGAACTGTGCGGCCCTATTTAGCGGGAGCGTCCACACATGCGGCCTGACAGATCGTGTGGGCCATATATCCTGCGGCCGTGGCAAAGGCCCGCCCCGGAGGGTCCACCTGCGCCGTTGCGGGGTCCAGTCCCTCAGAGATAATTCCCGCGTCCCAGTGGCTGGCGAGAAGGACCTTCATGGCGCGGGCATTCCCTTCCTTCAGCAATAGATGGTCGGCCACTGCCCAGGATGTAGTAATGGGGAGCCGATAACTCCCCGGCAGTCCATACGGCTGGTCAAAGTAAGAATACTTGTAGTTGCTGGAATGCAGCCAGCGATAGGTGTCCTTGAAGACAGGGGCGTCCTCCGAGATAAACCCCAGGGCAGGCAACCGCATCAACGAACCAGGTGGGATTTCAGTAAAAATTGAGGTCTTCCCGTCCGTCGCACTTGCAAAAATCGGCCCCTCGGCCCCCGTAGCTTTGCTGGAGACGCAATGGGTCATGATCGCTTTCTGGAGCGCCGCAGCACGGTGCTTCAGGTCCGTGGCGTTTGCCGTCTCCCCTAGGCGGTCAAAAAGGGAGGACAGATCGAGCATCCCTTTCCACACAAGCACGTTGTCGTAGGTTATGAAAGGCAATTTCTGGTATTCATCCTGGGCGTCCTGCAAGGAGGAGTAGAGGCCTGTGCCTGGGTCATAGCGCGAGAAGACCCTGTCCCGGATCGTCTTGAGCGCGTCGCGGTGCGCCCGTAGAAATGCATCATCGCCCGTCTTGTTTACATACTCGGATGTTGCAATCAAGGGCGCGACCGCTTCATCCAGCTCGAACCCATCTTCCAAGACGGTTCCATCAATAAACCGGCTGTGCGTGCCGGTATTGCGCAATTGTGTGGTCAGGGCGTAGGTGAGCGCCTCCCGCGCCAGATCGGGGCCAATGTCCAACAGGCCGGGAAAGCTCCAGAGCATTGCGTCGCGGTCCCAGTATGCGGCGGAGACATAATAGCGCGGGCTGCGCGATGTTACGCCGACAAACTCCTCTGTGTCCAGCGTCCGGCCCCAGGCGTAAAACGCGGTAAAAAGGAAGTTCCTGTTCATCAGCGTGTCCAGGTCCGGGCGCCCTGTGGTCCGGGTGTGGGAGTGGCACCACGATGCCGTCCGGTCCACCATCGCGTCTGCGCCATGACGGTCCAGCATCTCACGCAGCGCTTTGGCGGAATGGGCGGCGCTGAATTCCTCCAGTCCTACCCCCAGAACAAAAACCGCTTCCGCCGTTTCTCCAGGGGCGATCGTCGCAAGGTGCTGGGCCATTTCTGTGGGAGAAAGGGAAACGGGCGGGCCAAGCTGCTGCACCTGTGATCCGGGATGGATGAGGGACCACGCAAAGCGTGTATCGTTGGTGACATAGCTGAAGACTTCCGCGTCGGCCACCCATGGGGCAGGCGCGAGGGTGGTCTTTCCTGTCAGCTTGACGGGGGTGTAGGTGACCCGCTCCAACCCGCCCCAGGAGGCCTTGACTCCAAGCGCCACCGGCACGGCGGTCGCCCGCCGGTTGGTAAGCGTCAAACGCAGGAACGCCCCGCGCGCGTCGATCGGGGCACAATAGGTCAGCGTGGCATCCATGCCATTGACAGTCAGGTGCGCCGTCGGAACCCAGTACTCAATCATTTCCCAGGAAGGGTCCAGGAATGCGAGCGGCTTGCCGTCCACCAGGAAATACGGTTGCAGCACAGGCGTCCCCTGTGTGCCGACCACTTGCAGCAGACCGCGATCGCGCATCGACAGCACGTTGAAGGTGAGTAGCGCACCGTCCCTGGCGCGTATTTCCGGCAAGGCGATCCACTGGTTCCCCGTCGGGAGCACCTCGTCGGGGCCGGGCGAGACCGGGATGCGCCGAGGAGAGCCGAATGCCGATGGCAAGCAGAAATGAAAACACAGAAATACCAGAGAAAAGGCCTTGCATAGAGATACAAACTGCTTCCGCATTGCCAAGTTGCCCTCCATTGGGCCGTCCCCCTTGCTCAAAATACAAATGCCGATAAAAATACCATACATCACACACTTGGTACGCGGTGAGCGCCAGTGCCCTGATATTGGGGATGGAAACCTGGGAAGGGACAATTCCGCCTGACTTTTTCCACGGGCCTTTCGATGTGCGATAGACTAAAAGACGCATGTACAAAAGGGTATTGCTGAAATTGTCGGGGGAAGCGCTGGCGGCCGGACAGGGCTTTGGCGTAGATGTTGCGCGGGTGCATGAGATCGCCGGCGAAATCGCCGATGTCCGGGCCATGGGCGTGGAGATGGCCATTGTTGTTGGCGGTGGGAATTTTTTCCGTGGCGTGGCCGAGCAGGCCCAGGAGATGGACCGCGTCTCCGCCGACCACATGGGCATGTTGGGCACGGTCATCAATGCGTTGGCCATCCAGGACGCGCTGGAAAAGCGCAACGTGTTTTGCCGCGTGATGAGCGCCATTGCCATGCACCAGGTGGCCGAGCCATACATCCGCCGCCGCGCCATCCGGCACCTGGAAAAGGGCCGCGTGGTCATCTTTGCCGCCGGTACGGGCAATCCGTTTTTCTCCACGGACACCGCCGCCAGCCTGCGCGCCATGGAGATCAAGGCCGATGTGCTGCTGAAGGCCACCAAGGTGGACGGCGTCTACAACGCTGACCCGGTGCTGGACAAGACCGCGGTAAAGTTTGACGAGATCAGCTACATGGAAATCCTGCAACGCAATCTGCGGGTGATGGACCTGACCGCCGTCAGCCTGTGCAAGGACAACAGCCTGCCCATGATTGTCTTCAGCATGAACCAGCCGGGGAACATCTGCCGCGTCATCGCCGGGGAAAAAGTCGGGTCGCTGGTGACCACTTAGCGGCCCCGGATTGTGACCGTATGGCCTTGACCACCACACTGGCGCGTCGTCCAGCGCTACCGGCACTGACCGGAGTGCGTGCCCTGGCTGCGGCCAATATTGTATGCTTCCATTTCTGGGACCCGGCCTGGTTTGGGCCGCTGGCCCCGATGATGGACAACGGCTACGCCAGCGTGGATTTCTTTTTCATCCTTTCCGGTTTTATCCTGGCCTATAACTACACGGACAAACAGGCCCAGGGCCGCTTCCAGCGGCGTGAATTCTGGCGGGCGCGCCTGGTGCGTCTCTATCCGGTGTATCTGCTGGGGCTGCTGGTCTCCATACCGGTGCTCAAATTGGAATGGCAGTATCGAAGCACGGCGGAATTTTTCCAGGGCTTTTTTTTGACCTCCGCGATGCAGCAGGGATGGAGCCCGCGGTTGGCGACCTTCTGGAACACGCCTGCCTGGACGCTCTCCTGCGAGGCCCTGTTTTACCTGTTGTTTCCCTGGCTGTTGACGTTGGCGTGGCCGCGCAGCCGGGGCAAGCTGGCGCTGCTGCTGGTCCTGTTGTGGCTGGTCGCGCTGGCCCTGCCGCTCACCTATATGGGCCTGCACCCGGATGGGGTGGCCCCCCTCAATCGCTACTCCAGCGGATACTGGCTGCGCGCCGTCAAGTTCACCCCGCTGCCGCATTTGCCGGCCTTTGTGTTTGGCATTGTGCTCTCGTATTGGAATGACCGTGTGCGCATCCCGGACCAGGTACGCTTTGTCCTTGCCACAGTGTCGCTGGGGGGTATCGTGTTCCTTTTGATGCAAGGGGAAAAACTGCCTTTTCTGTTGACGCACGATGGCCTGCTGGCGCCCCTGTTCGGAGGGTTGATTCTGGGCCTGGCCGGCCCGCACCCGCTGGCCGGAGTGTTGTCTTTCCGGCCCCTTGTCGCGCTGGGTGAGGCCAGCTTCTGCCTCTACATACTGCATTTCAATCTGTGGCAGTGGATACACACCTCAGGCCTGTTGACGGCGCTGCATCTGGAGCGATGGGACCCGTGGATTTCCTATCTGTTGCTGGAACTGGCGGCGCTGGCGGCCTATCGTTGGGTGGAACAGCCGGGGCGTGGCTGGATGCAGCGACTGGTGCCATCCCTTGCCTCCCGTTAGACGGGTCTCGCGCGGGTCGAGCGCAAGAAAACGACGTCAGCAAAAAGACAAGGCCCGCACAGTGCGGGCCTTGTTGCTTGCCTGTGAAAGGATCAGGGAGTGGCGGTGCTTGATACCGGATGGGTGCGGTTGGAGGCCGCCGCCACGCAACTCGGTTCCCCGTTGGTTGGTTTGGGAGTGTTCAACACCTGGACCAGGGAGCCATTTTGCGGGTCCAACTGGAAGCCGCTGGCCGAACTGCTGAGGAAGTTGGAAACGTAAAGGAACCGCCCATACGCTGGTTCCACCACAATGCAGGTAGGCCCCGTGCCGGTCCCGTAGTTGGACCCGCTGGGGATGGCCGTTGGTACGCCAGTGGTGGCATTGACGGAATACACCCCCACATCGTTGGAGTTGAAGTTCGTCTCATAGAGGAACTGTCCCGTGGGGTCCATCGTCATGCTGTTGGGGAAAAGGTCCGTTGGAATGGGTTGCCCCATGGAGAGCAAGGCCCCATTGCTTTGCACCGTGTAGCCCAGCATGTCGTTGGCGGACTGGTCCGTGACATAGACGAAGTGTCCGTTGGGACTGCTCAGGATGGAGCTGGGTTTCACGCCGGCCTGGAAGCTGTTGTTGGCCGCTGGCAGCGGGGACAGCACGCCATTGCCATAGTTGACAGAATAAGCGAAGACCGTGTGCGTGCCTTGGTCTGCCACGTAGAGATAGTCCACGGACGCTGTGGCCGTGATGCTGATGGGCTGGGACCCCAAGGCTGGCGCTGCCCCGATGGGGAAGCAGCTCTGGCCTGTAGTGGGATCAGGCACCGGGGACCCCAGGCTGCCGTCCGCAGGCGTAATGGGATACACCACAACGCAGCCTTGGGTGGGGCCGGTGTTGCTGGCGATGGGATTGATGTTCGGAGGGGCCACACCATTGAACCCTGGTGCATAGGAGTCCACAACAAAAAGATATTTGCTGCTGGGGTCGATGGCCTCCGCAATGGGATAGGTGCCCGGCGAGTTATATGTGTGCTGTTGATAGAGCTTGCCGTCAATACCGATGGCGAACTCGACCACGGTGTTGTCAATCTCATGGATGACATACAGCCACTTGTTCTGGTTGTCTACGACCCCGGCGATGGGGTATTGACCGCCGGAGGGGAACGGCGAATTGGCCACCTGCGTAATGGCGCCAGAGGCGCTGTCAATGGTGTATGCGTTGATGAGTCCTGGATTGGTCGCGGTGGTAAGCACATAGACGTAACCCAAGGTGAAAGTTGGATTGCAGGCGGTGATGCTGAGTCCCAGGGCCAGGGACGCAACCAAGGCCAGGGTGGTCCGGCCATATTGACTCCACTTCATGCATTTCCTTTGTCCCCGGGCAAAAAAAGTGGCCCTAGGGCTGCGCTTCGCAGTTTGCTGTTTTGGGTTGGTTCCCATTCCCATTGTAAAAGCCCCCGCTGCCTTGTGCCAGTGTCAGCGAGGAAAACAATTCCAGCGCCAGGAAAGCACGCCGCCGAAAAGACAGGCCCTGCAATTGCAGGGCCTGGTTGGTCTCATGCCGGGCGCTGTCTGGTCATGGGATGATGGTTTGCAGCGGGTGGGCGCCGTTGGCCACCGTGGCCACGCAGGCCGGCCCTTCGGAGGTTGCAAAGGGAGTGTTCAATGCCTGGGTCAAGGCCCCTGTGTGCGGGTTCAGTTCATAACCGCTGACCGTGTTGTCCAGGTAGTTCGATGTGTATACATAGCGTCCATAGGCCGGTTCAATCACCACGCAAGTGGGTGCAGTGCCAGCACCGTAGGTCCCGCCAGCGGTGCTGGTCGGGTTTCCGGTGGCCTGGTTGATGGTATAGGCGCGCACGTCGTTGGAGTTGTAATTGGTCACATACAGGAAAAAGCCGCGTGGGTCAGCGACGATGCTGGTGGGGAAGAGGTCCGTGGTAAACGGGCCATTCACCTGGTCCTGCAGTGTCCCGTTGCCGAGGATGTTGTAGGCCTCGATCTGGTTCAGATATTCATCCGTGACGTAAACAAAACGGCCACTGGGGTCGCTGACGATGGCGCTGGGTTTCACCCCTGCCTGGAAGCTGTTGTTGGCCGCTGGCAGTGCAGTCAGGATGCCCGTGGCGTAGTCCACAGAGTAGCCGTAGACCGAATGCGTCCCTTGGTCTGCCACATACAGGTAATTCACAAAGGCCGTGACCGTGAGGCCAATCGGCAGCGATCCGGCGGCAGGCGCAGCGCCTACCGGGAAGCAACTCATCCCGGAAACGGGGTCTTTGACAGGCGTCCCCAGGCTGCCGTCCGTGTAGGAAATGGGATAAACGGCCACGCACCCCTGGGTCTGCGTGCTGGTTGTGTCCTGTGGCGGGGTGATGGGACTGGTCCCGAGGGCTGTAAACGAGTCCTTGGCGTACGGTGGTGCGTAAGCATCCAGCACAAAGAGATATTGGCTGTTCGGCTGGACAGCGTTGGGTTGTTGCTTGGGGCCAAGGACGACGCCGACCGGATACAGGCCAGGGGTCTTATACGTGTTCACAGATTGCAGGCCGCCGCCAAGGGCAATCGTGAACTGGACGATGCTGGCGTCCCCCTCATGGACAACGTACAGCCACTTGCTCCTGTTGTCTGCAACAGCAGCGATGGGTGTCACCCCCCCGGAAGCAAACGGTGAGTTGACGGCCTGCGTCAGGGCGCCTGTCACGCTGTCAATCGTGTATGCGTTGATGACATTGTTCTTGGCCGCCAGTGCGTACACAAAGCCAAGGGTAAAGCTGGGATTGCAGGCGGTGATGCTGAGTCCCAGGGCCAGGGACGCAACCAAGGCCAGGACGGGCCTGCCATATTGACTCCACTTCATGCGTTTCCTTTGTCCCCGGGCAAATAAGACCCTAGGGCTGCGCTTCGCAGTTTGCTGTTTTGGGTTGGTTCCCATTCCCATTGTAAAAGCCCCCGCTGCCTTGTGCCAGTGCCAGCGAGGAAAACAAGCCTTGCTGGGTGGGGGCCTGCAAATGGGGAATGGACAGGTGGTCTGGATCGGGCCAGAAAAGGGCCGCCGAAGCAGGCCCTTTTCTGGCGTATGGGACGGCTGGAGACAAACTAGAACACCCTTCCCGTGACCACCAGATAATTGGGCTGGTGCGGCACATTGGTGGTCACCGGCCCCTTGAAGAGAGGTGCAAGCTGTCCCGTGTTGGCGTCAATAATGTTGCCCGTAATGGTGCTGGCCTCGAAGTTGGCCACATACAAATACTGGTTGGAGGGGTCTTCCACCATCCAGATGGGGCCTGCGCCTGTCGGGTAGGAGCCATTATTGCTGGATGTGGCGCCGGATGTGAATTGCAACTGGCCATTGGTCGGATCAATGGTGTATGCGGTAATGGTGCTGGTCGGTTGGGTCACCGATGCCGGACCATAGTTGGCCACGTAAAGGAACTTATCATTGTTGTTGGCCACGATGGCATCCGGATTGACGGCCGTGGCGTTGTTCGCCACCGGGCCACCGACCAATATCTGCAAGACGCCCCCAGCGCCAATGGTGTAGGGCAGGATTTGGTTGGCGTTCTTGTCTGCCAGGTAGAGGTACTTGCCAGCGGCATACATGGTGGTCAGTGCGCCAGGGGCCGAACCGGTCTGCAGGGGCTGGTTCTGCGTCAGCACCAGTTGGCCATTGCTGGGGGTGATCTGGTAGGGAAAGACATCCGGCGTATATTGCTGGCCAGAGCTGATGCCGGGAATGCCCGTTGTCCCCATCGGATATCCCTGGTCGAGTGTGAACAGGAAGCCGCCCGCGACAACAAGCTGCGTCGGCTTGTAGTTCACCTCAAAATAAGGCAATTGCGTGCCGTTGGTGCTAAAGGTGTTCTGGTTGGTCAGCAGCGTCAATTTGCCCGTGCTGGGGTTTATTTGGAAGGCGGTGATGTCCCCGCGTCCCGATCCGTCGGGCGCGATCTGGTCCGCAACATACAGGTACTGGCCGCTGGAATCGATGGCCAGCGAGACCGGATTGCTGCCCGATGTGTAGTAGTTGCCTTGGAAGGTGAGGACGCCGGAGCCGCCGATATTGTAGATGGAGACGTCATTGGACCCCTTGTTGACGACCGCCATCAACTGGCCTCCGGGGAAGATCACGGCCTGCACTGGCAGGTTGCCGTTGGCCGGGAAGGGCGAACCGGTGATCGGCGTGAGATAACCGAAATCATGGTCGATCTTGTAGCCGCCAATCTGGTTGAGTTGCTGGCCGGGTATGGACGTGGCCACTCCATTTGCGGTGGTGTACAGGTAGCCAATGGTGTATGTGCCGCAGGCAATAAAGCTGAGGCCCATTCCGAGAGACACGACTAAGGCCAGGACTGTCCGGCCATATTTCCAAAACTTCATGTGCATCCTTAGGTCCTCTGGCGCGTTCGACGCGTGAGGGCTGCCACCGGCAGCATTTCAACAATGGGATTGCTTCCTGCTCCAATTGTAAAAGCCGGGGAGTGTTTGTGCCAGCGCATCCCCAGGAGTGCCTGAGGGGGAGCACTGAAAACAGGGCAAAACAGGTAAAAAAGGCGCCGGACAGAAGGGGACTTCCTTCCGTCCGGGCGCCTGTGTCTGTCCTGTCACCAGACGCGGCAGGCGTTTACGGGCATCATGGGCTGGCCCCTGGTGCAACCAAAGGCCTTGCCGAATGCCTCTGAATTTTGCACCGCCCCATCCACGCGCCAGTGGCCGGTGGAGTGCGGGTCCACCTTGGCCGAGACGCGCAGCGACTCCTCGGTCTGGTTGGAGCACCAGATTTGTCCAAAGGAAATAAAGTAGCGTTGGGCGGGCGTGTAGCCGTCAATTTTCTGGTTGACGGCGTCTTTGCCTTCCGCTTGCAGTGTGTCCATCAGGGCCTGGTAGGCGATGCGCAGACCGCCATTGTCAGCGGTGTTTTCGCCCAGCGTCAGCTTGCCGTTCAGGTGCGTGCCGGGTGCGGTCTCAAAGTTGCCGTACTCCTTCACCTCGCACTCTGTGCGCTGGTCAAAGGCCTTGCGGTCCGTCGGCGTCCACCACATGCGCAGATTGCCGTGGCCATCGTAGCGGCTGCCTTCGTCGTCAAAGCCATGTGTCATCTCATGGCCGATGACCACACCAATGCCACCAAAATTGACTGCCGGGTCCTTGGAGTTGTCAAAGAACGGCGGCTGCAAGATGCCCGCCGGGAAGTTGATGTCGTTCATGCTGGGGTCATAGTAGGCATTGACGGTGGGCGGCGTCATCTCCCACTCCTTCTCGTTGACTGGCTTGCCGATTTTGTCCAGTTCGTGGCGCAGATTGAAGGCCGCGGCGCGCTGTACGTTGCCAACCAGGTCATTCGCTTCCACAACCAGAGGGCCGTAGTCCCGCCACTTTTCCGGGTAGCCGATCTTGTTGCGGAACTGGGCCAGCTTCTCTTCCGCCTGCTGTTTGGTCTGGGGCGTCATCCAGGGGAGGGACTGGATGTCCTGCTTCAGGGCGTTTTCCAGCGCCGCCACCAGTTTTTCCATGTTGGCCTTGGCGGAGGGAGGAAAGTTCTGCGCCACCCAGTCCTGCCCCACGGCCTCGCCCATGGCGTGGTCGGTCAGGATGGTGCAGCGCTTCCAGCGTGCCTGGTCCTCTTTTTGCCCCATCAGCGTGGCGCCGTAAAAGGCAAAGTTGGCGTCAACAAAAGCGTCGGAAAGATAGGGTGCAGCAGCATGGACCACATGCCAGCGCAGGTAACTCTTCCAGGCGTCCATTGGCTGCTCCTGTAGCAGCGTGTTCATGGTGAGGAAGAAGACGGGCGTGCCCACATTGAGCGTCTTCAGGTCCTGCAAGCCGATGCCATGGAAATAGGCGCTCCAGTCGAAGTCCGGGGTAAGCGCCTGGAGCTGCCCCACGGTCAGCAGATGATAGCGGTTTTCCGGCACGCGCAGGTCCGTGCGCGATGCGGAGGCGCGCGCCAGGGCGGTCTCAATGGACATCACCTGGTCGGCCTCTGTCTTGGCGCGCCCGGCAGGCTCACCGGTCAGCTCCAGCATTTTGGCGATGTGGGCCACATATTCCTGGCGGACCTTGACGGTGCGCGGATTGTCTTCCAGGTAATAGTCCCGGTCCGGCAGGCCCAGCCCGCCTTGAAAGGCCGAGGCGATTTCCTTGGAAGAATCTTTCTCGTCCTGCTGGGAGTTGAAGCGGAAGAGGACCGGCGTGGCGTCCTTGGACTGCAATTGCGCAATCATCGCTGGGAGCTGCGTGGGGCTGGTGAGGGCGTTGATCTGTTGCAACAAGGGCCGGATGGGCCGGTCCCCTTTTTGATTGGCCGCGGTCTTGTCCATACAGGCCGCATAGAATTCGCCATATTTCTTTTGCAGTGGCGTTTTGGGGTCTTTCGCGGCTGCTTGCAGGTCCTGATAGAGCAGCCAGCGGTTGCGCTCGGTCAGCTCATTGAAGCGGCCCCATCGGGTCTGGTCTGCGGGGATGGGATGGTCCTTGATCCAGTTGCCGCAGGCAAACTGGTAGAAATCCACGCAGGGACTGGCGCTTTTGTCGATTGCGCCCAGGTCAAAGCTCTTGGGCGCTGGTGGCTCGGCGGGAGCGCTGGCGGAAGTGGAATTGGCGGACTGGACCGCATTCCGACTGGCTGTGTTTGTGCCCTGCGCCAAGACGACCGGGACACATAACAGCAGGATTGTGGGTAGAAGCAGTTTTCTCATGGTCACCTCAATGGACAGTACACGCCAGCATACCCGATGGGGCCTTGGATGGTGGCGGAAATTTTGCTGCGGGGAAAGATGGCCCTCCGCATACGTGCAGACGATACCACAAGGGAAAGAGTTGCAGTGGCCCACTGCACGGTGGAACGGGGGCAGACCTGTGCTGTGTGGGCTGTGGCGGCGGGGCGTTCCCTGCGTCAGAAAATCTTGACGTGGAAGGTGAGATATTGCTTGGGGTGTTGGCGGATGGCCAGCAGCAGATCATGGGCGTCCAGCATGGTCTGCTGGCTGCTGTTGTACAGCGCGGGGTCTTTCAGCAGCTTGCCAGCCGAGCCTTGTCCGGCGTTCAGTTGGGCCAGCAGGGCGTCCATTTGGGTGACGGTGTCCTTCAGATTGCGGGCAAATTTCGGGTCTTTGGCCAGCATTCCCATGGCGCCGCGACCATCATTGATCTGCGTCATCAACTGGTTGGCCTTGGCCGCCGTCTGATTCAGGTTGTCATACAGCGCTTCGTCCTTGAGCAGCTTGCCCGCAGTCCCCTTGCCCGCATCTAACTCGTCGGCAATGTGTTGCAGCCGGGCCACCGTCTCGTTCGCATTGTTGTAAAAAGTGTCGTCGTTGATGAGTTTCCCCAGGGACCCCTGGCCACTGTCGATCTGGTCGGTCACCCGCTGCAGATCGTGGAGCGTCGCCACGGCCTGGTCATAAAGCTGGGGGTTGTTGAGCAGCTTGCCCAGCGTCCCGCTTTGCGCGCTCAGGGACTCCGTCATGTCATTCAGTTTGGACAAGAGCATATTGACCTGTAGGATCGTGCTCTGGCTGGAGCGGATGACGTTCTGGATGTTCGCCGTCTGGGCGACGGAGAGTTCGTCGCCATTGGCCAGCGGCGGGCCAACCGCATTGGAGCTGTCAATGTCCACCACGGTGTCCCCAAGGACGCCAACGGTATTCAAGGTGATTTTGGAGTCCTTGTGCAGCGCCCGAATATACCGCGTGCTGAGACGCATGACCACTTCCACAGGCGCGTCCTTGTGCGTGGGGTCAATGCGCACCGATTTGACCGTGCCGATAGTGACGCCTTGCAGTCCTACCGGCGCACCGGCCTGGAGACCGGCGGAGTTTTCCAAGTGGCAATATACCGTGATGCGCGGATGCAGCAGTCCACCCATGGAGCCAGACATCAGGGTAATCAGCAGCGTCAACGCCACCACTGCGGCGATCACCAGCATGCCTACCTTCAGTTGTGACCAACGCACTTCACGCTGATTGGGCACGTTCTTTTCCCCTGGACCCTATAATTCCATCCCCGGCCAGTTCCGCCAGGTCTGGCCCCAAATGCAGGAATTGTATAGAGGATAGCAGAGATCGCCCCGTCAACGATCGCAAGGCGAAGACGCGGCGTCCTGTTGCGGACAGGGGCACACCGTTCAGCCCTCAAAGACCACCTGCGCCAGCGCATAGAGCGCGGTATGGGTGATGGAAAGGGCCATGGCGCGGACCTGCATCCCTGCCGCGATCTGCGCTGCGCGCCCATGCAGCAGCAGGCCGGGCCGTCCTCCGGGTGCGCGGACCACCTCAATGTCCATCCAGCCGACCCCGTGCTGGATGCCAGTGCCCAACGCCTTGGCGGCTGCCTCCTTGGCCGCAAAGCGCGCGGCAAAACTCTCCGCGCTGTTGCGCTTGCGCTGGCAATACGCGATCTCGCCCGGAAGATAAATGCGCCCCAGAAAACGGGCATGGTAACGGTCTATGGCCTGTGCAATGCGGGCCGTCTCCACCAGATCAATGCCTGTGCCTACAATCATGGTTCGCACAGTATCACATCCGGCTGTTTGCCGTAGGGGGAAGACCGGGCGTGCCATACACCCAGGGCATGGGAGTGGCAAGGGGACCTGCCGCCGGGGCATGACCTTCGTACCCAGCCGTCCCCTGATGGCTGGGCACAGGAGGACCGATAAAGCTACTTGGAGTGGGGACCGCTTCCTGCGCGGGCGGCAATCGTATGCTGGCCCGCGCTGGGTGCGGCAACCCGTCCAAGGAAACGACCAGACATGCCCAACCTCCTGATCCACGGTCACAGCCCATTGGAACCATCACAGTTACAAATCCGGCTGGTGGACCAGATACTGGATTGCTGCGGATGGGTCCTGGAAGAAAAGCAACTTTCCCCGCTTTCCTATCAGATACGTTTTGAGCTGGAACTTAAAAACATCGTGGACATCTACGGGGCGTTGCAACGCACGGGCGTCCATCTTACGCGCACGGCGCACCGCGCCATGACGGAGTTGTGCCTGTGCCAGAAATATCTTCCGGCGGCAAAGCAGCTCCAGATTGTCACCCTCACCCTGCGCGTGGGCCTGTTGCAGGAGGAAAACGTCCGCTTCCGCTGTTTTCTGCGCGCCCGTCCGGTGTAATGGGGGTGCGTCAACGGCCCGTCCTATCCCGCCTCCACCAGCCCATAGTGCCGCTGCCAATGGGCCTTCAGGTGCGCCCAAACAGAGGTGACCGCCTCGCGCGGCATCTCTGTTTCTCCTGCCTTCACAAAGCGTTGCGCCTCCTGCCGGGCCAACTCCAGCAATTTGCGGTCGCGCAGCAGGTTGGCCACGCGAAAGTCTGGCAATCCGGCCTGCCGCGTGCCAAAAAACTCCCCCGGCCCGCGCAGGGCAAGGTCCAGTTCCGCCAGCTCAAAACCGTCCTGGGTGCGCACCATCGCGTCCAAACGCTCCTCGGCCTGCGGAGTGACATTGCCTCCCGTCATCAAGATGCAATACGAGCGCGCCGCGCCGCGTCCCACGCGTCCGCGCAACTGGTGCATCTGCGCCAGGCCAAAGCGTTCCGCGTGCTCGATCACCATTACCGAGGCATTGGGCACGTCCACGCCCACTTCAATCACCGTGGTGGCCACCAGCACATCCAGTTCGCCGCGCTGGAAGCGCCGCATGTTGCTTTCTTTATCGTTGGCGTCCATGCGCCCGTGCAGCAGGCCGATGCGCAGGCCCGCCAGGTGCGTCGAGCGCAACTCCTCATACATGGCGACGGCAGACTTCAGGGTCGGCTTGCCGTCCTTCCCTGTAAAAAGAGAGGACGATGGTTTCGCCGCGGCCCCGCGTGGCTTGCCCTTGGATTTTTTCCCGTCTTCGTCAACAGGCGCTTCCGCGTCGTGGGGAAAGTCCAGTTCCGGTTGGTCGTCGCTCGGCCCTTCAATCACCGGATAAACGATGTACGCCTGGTGTCCGGCCTTCACCTGTTTGCGCACAAATTCCCACACCTCGGCGGCGTGCTCGTCAGAGGTGCGGCGCGTGACGATGGGCGTGCGTCCCGGCGGCAGCTCGTCGAGCACGCTCACGTCCAGGTCGCCATAGAGCGTGAGCGCCAAGGTGCGCGGGATGGGCGTGGCCGTCATAATCAGCACATGCGGCTCAGCGGCATTGGGTTTTTTCATCAGGCGGAAACGCTGCATCACGCCGAAACGGTGCTGCTCGTCCACGATGACCAGGCCCAGGTTGGCGAACTCGACCTTTTCTTCAATCAGCGCGTGGGTGCCAATCACCAGGTCCGCCTCGCCGCGCAGGATGCGTCCGCGATTGGCGCGCTTGCGGTCCTCTTCGAGCGAGCCTGTCAGCAGGACCACGCGATAGGGCGGCTGGCGGTCCGCGCGCTCCAGCAGCTTGCGCGCGGCCAGATAATGCTGCGTGGCCAATATCTCCGTGGGCGCCATCAACGCGGCCTGATGACCGTTTTCAATGGCCACCAGGGCCGCTTGCAACGCGACAATGGTCTTGCCAGAGCCGACATCGCCCTGCAACAGACGACGCATCGGCGTGGGCTGGCGCAGGTCGCCCACAATCTCGGCCAGCACGCGCTTTTGTGCCGCCGTGGGATGGAAGGGCAGGACGCTTTTCAGCGCCGCGCGCACGCGTTCCCCGGTGGCAAAGGCGAAGCCGGGACGCTCGCGCATCCGGCGACGCTTCAACTCCAGGCCCAGCTCCAGGTAAAAAAGCTCCTCAAAGATCAGCCGCCGGTGGGCCGGAGTGGAGGCCGCCTGCAACTGCGCCATCTTTGTTTCCATCGGCGGAAAATGCGCCTCGCGCAGGGCCGTGGCGCGGTCCGGCAACTGGAGCCGCGCGCTCAATGCTTCGGGCAGCGTCTCTGGAATGCGCGGACCCAGGTCCTCCAGGATGCGGTAGATCACGCGGCGCAGCCAACGCGAACTGAGCCGCGCCCCTCCCAGCGATTCATACACCGGGACAATGCGGCCCACTTCCAGCAGCGCGGTCTCTGCGTCCTCCGGGCCGGGCAGCACTTCAATCTGCGGCTGGATCATTTTGAAGCTGCCGCTGCGGCTGCGCGATGCCTCCACCTTGCCGTAAAGCGCCAGCATCTGGCCCGCGTGAAATTTGTCCTGCAAATACGTCCCGTGGAACCACATGCATTTCAGCGTCGTCGGTCCCTGCCCTACGGTCATTTCAAAGATGGGCATACGGCGGGTGCGCAGCAGCGTTGAGCCACGCACCTCGCCAATGACGCTGACCGTCTCTCCCGGCGTCAGTTCGTTCAGGGCGCGGGGATGGGCGCGGTCCTCATAGCGAAAAGGCAGGTGATAGAGCAGGTCTTCAACAATGGCAATGTGTTTCTCCGCCAGCATGGCGGCCAACTGCGGGCCAATGCCTTTCACGAACTGCACGGGAGTGTCGAGTGCGAGCACACCTTGGATGCTACCAGCAGCGCCGCAATCTTTGGCATCTGTGTCCCTTACCGGCAGAGGCAGGCTGGTGCGTGTCCCCGGACAGGCCGTGAGACGGGCCGTTTTGATGCGCTGAATCTGCACTTTGTAAGTGGCTGGCCAAACGAGTATCCTCTGTGCCAAACGGACCAGGCGTCCGCGCCCATGACCGCCATGCGCAAAACCGGTGGACCACCCTTGACAACCTGGGTGTGCCTGCTGCTTGCGGGTGGAGCGACGTGGTCCTGCTGGGGGCACGCAAGTGCGGAAGGCCCTTTTTCTTCCTCTACGCAGGCCCCTGTTCCAGAGGCCGTGGTCCCGTTTGAGTATTTTCGTGGGCACATCTATCTGCGGCCCAATCTGGAGGGGGCCGGTCCCAGGACGTTCCTGCTGGACACAGGTTTCATCACGGAAGAACGGATGGTGCTGATCTCCCCGTCCGCTGCGGACGGCCTTCGTGACCGTCATGGCGCGCCGCTGGACATTGAGGTGCTTGGAAGGGACACCCTGCATGGCAAAAAGGCCCATGACGTCAATGTCTGGTTGACGGAAAACATGGTTGTACACAGCGCCGCCGAGGTACTGGACCTGTCCCCATTGCAAACGGCGCTCCACCACCCGCTCGATGGCATCATTGGGTACGCATTTCTACGGGACCATGTGGCGGAAATCAACTATGCAGACCACACGCTTGTGCTCTACGCAAAAGGCCATTATCGGTACCGAGGGCATGGCTTCCAACTCCCCATGGACAAGGACCGTCCGGTGGTCCATGCGAGGGTGGTGCTGCCAGACGGGAAAGAAGCGCCGTCGCAGTTGCTGGTGGACACAGGCAGCGATTCCGTCTTCCTTTTTTACCGTCACTTCATTGACAGATACACACGCTCATTGACGGGCGCCAATCTCCAGCAAACGACGTATGTTGGACTGGGTGGCCGATATACCTGTGATGTTGTCCGGTTGATCAAAGTGCAGTTGGGCAATGATCTGGCAGGCGACAGTCTGGTGATCGACAGGCCCTATGTGGGGTTGGCGAGGATGAATGCCGGTGTCTCCGCCAAGAGCCGTCTGGATGGGGACCTGGGGGACCGGGTACTGGAAAACTCCAATGTGATCTTCGATCCTTCGCGGCGCCGACTGATTTTTGAACCGGTCCGGCTGAAGGACGCCATGAAAAATTAAGGCCTGTCCCTGCACCCTGCCCGGAGCAGTTACACTCATCCTATGTCTGCCCGTCACAATTGGAGGCAACGTCTTGCGCTGGCGCTGTTGCCGCCCATCGCCGCCATGCTGGTCCGCCTGCTTGGTTGCACGCTGCGCTTTGTAGATGTCGGGGCGCCGGAGTTTTATGTCAGCAACAACAGGGCCACACGCGTCTACAGCATGTGGCACCGCGGCATGTTGGCCTGCGCGTATCGTTTCCGCAAGCTCAATATCGCCGTTCTCATCAGTCCAAGTTTTGACGGGGAGTTGATCGCGCGTACGGAACGGCTCCTGGGCTACACGCTGGTGCGTGGGTCCAGTTCGCGGGGAGGGGTCGCTGGGCTGCTTGGCATGCAACGCGCGCTGGGGCAGGCCCGTATTGCTGCGTTTACTGCCGATGGCCCGCGTGGGCCGATCTATGTGGCCAAGCCCGGCGCGGCGAAGTTGGCGCAGATGGTTGGGGGAGGGGTGGGCATCTTTTATGCTCTGCCGGAACGCGCCTGGCAATTGCGTTCGTGGGACCGCTTCCTCATCCCCAAACCGTTTTCGCGCGTGGTGGTCGCCTGGGAACAGCCGGTGCCCGTCGCCGCCGACGCTGACGCCGTGGAACTGGAGGCCGCGCGCGTGGCCGTGGAACAGGCGTTGGAGCGGGCGCGCCACGCCGCTGAGCAGCAGGTGTCCGCGTGGCAACGGGAAAAACGCCACAGCCGGTAAAATCAAGGACGTGCCTGCGCTCGTTACAGATTTCGATTATCCCTTGCCGCCAGAGTTGATTGCGCAACAGCCGTTGGTTGACCGCGCGGCCTCGCGCATGTTGCTCCTGGACCGCGCGACAGGCGCGTATGCGGACAGCAACTTTCGCGATTTTCCGCAGCAATTGCGGGCGGGCGACCTGCTGGTGCTGAACAACAGCCGCGTGGTCCCGGCGCGGCTCTTCGCCCGCCGGGCCGGTCTGCACGCGCAGCCGGTCAGCGCCAGGAACCCTGCATTCCGGCAGCACCTCCACGGGCGTGTGGAGGTGCTGTTGACCATGCAGCACGCGCCGTTGGAGTGGAGCGCCCTGGTGCGTCCCGGACGCAAGCTGCCCGTGGGCGAAAGGCTGCTGTTTTATGCGGAGACAAATGCCGAGGCGCACGACCCGCCGCTGTTGGAAGCGGAGATCATCGGGCGGGGCGCGTTTGGCGAGCGCCGTCTGCGCTTCGCCCCGGTCGAGGATTTTTATGCCCTGCTGGACCGCCTGGGGCATGTGCCGCTGCCGCCGTACATCCATCGCAGCGATGTGGCCGCGGACCGCGAACGCTACCAGACCGTCTATGCAGAGGAACGCGGCTCCGTGGCCGCGCCCACGGCGGGGCTGCACTTTACGCCGGAGGTGCTGGCGGCCATCCGCGCGCGTGGCGTGGAGATTGCGTACATAACCTTGCACGTTGGCCTGGGGACCTTTCAACCGGTGCGCGTCGCGCGCGTAGAGGAAATCGTATTACACGCAGAGCGCTACACGCTGCCGCCGGAGACCGCAGCGGCGCTCAACCGCGCGCAGCGGGAAAGCCGCCGTGTGATTGCCGCTGGCACCACCACCGTGCGCACGCTGGAACATTGCGCGCTCGCGGCCAATGGCCAGGAACTCCAGCCCCACTCCGGGGAGACGCAGATTTTTATCGCGCCGGGGTTTCCCTTTCGCCTGGTGGGCGGCCTGCTGACAAATTTCCATCTGCCGCAATCCACGCTGCTGATGCTGGTCTGCGCCTTTGGCGGCCACGCAGCGGTGCTAAAGGCATACAACCACGCGGTCCGCCAGGGCTATCGCTTTTTTTCTTATGGCGATTGCATGTTCCTGGCCTGAAAACTTCCCGGCGCAAGAAAGGCCCCGCATTGGTAGACTCATCGAAGATGCCTGCCGATGGGACCGCCAAACCCGCTGTTTTCCTCCTGGACACGATGTCCTTCATCTTCCGGGCCTACCACGCCATGCAGCGGCAGCGCCCCATGTCCACGCGCACGGGCATTCCTACGTCTGCTGTTTACGTGTTTGTGAACATGCTGGACCGCCTGCGCAAGGAGTTTTCCCCGCAGTATCTGGCCGCCGTCTTTGACGTCAGCGCGCCGCTGTTGCGCGAAGAGCAGGCCAAGGCGCTCACCCTGCGCAAATACAACAGCAAAACGCAGCAATTTGAGGAGGTGGAATACGCCGGCTACAAGGCCAACCGCGAGGCCACGCCCGCCGACCTGGTGCAGCAATTGCCATACATACGCCGCGCCCTGGATGCGCTGCGCATCCCCATCGTGCAATACGAGGGGTACGAGGCGGACGACGTGATCGGCACGCTGGCGCGACAGGCGGCGGCGGCAGGCCATCCGGTCTACATCGTCTCCAGCGACAAGGACATGATGCAGTTGGTGGACGAGCAGGTGCGCGTGCTGAACCCGGCCAAAGACAACCTGGTGCTGGACCGCGCCGGGGTGGTGGCCACGCTGGGCGTGCAGCCGGAGCAGGTGGTGGACGTGATGGCGTTGCGCGGCGACGCCATTGACAATGTCCCTGGCGCGCCAGGCATCGGCGACAAAGGCTCCGTGGAACTGGTCCAGCAATTCGGCAGCGTGGAGGCCGTGCTGGAGCACGCCAGCGAAGTGAAGCGCAAGAGCTATCGGGAATCGCTGGAAAACAACCGCGACACCATCCTGCTCAGCAAGGAACTGGTGACCATCCATACCAGTGTCCCCGTCCCGCTGGACCTGCAACAGATGCGCACGCAGCCGCCAGATGTGACGGCCTGCCGCGAATTATTTTCCGAGCTGGAGTTCACTTCCTTCCTGAAAGCACTGGGCGCGCAGGCATCGGAGAGCGCGCAAAGCTCAGGGTCCACGCAGACAACTGGGTCTGCGCCACCGACGCAGTACCTGCTCGATCCATCGGACACGGAGATCGAAGCGCTGCTGACGGCGGCGCGGACGCAGGGGCTTGCCCTTGCATACGCCACAGAAAACGCGGCAGAAGAAGACGCGGGGCAGGAGGAAGGCGACAATGTGCCGCACACAATGTCCCTGCTGGATGTTGCTGGGCGGGAGGAAAAACCAGTGCAGGGCGTGCCGATGATACTTGGTCTGGCCACGGCGGGACCTACCAAGGCGCTGCGCACCTCTCTGGCGGACCAGCGCGTGCGCGCGGCGCTGGAAGATGCCGAGTTGCCGAAGTCAGTGCATGACCTGAAGACGCTGCTGCGCAGATTGGAGCAACAGGACATTGCACTCGCCGGGGTGCGCGACGACCTGATGCTCTACTCCTATCTGGTGAACCCGACGCACGGCAGCCATCGGCTGGAAGACGTGGTGGCGCGTTTTGGCAACCAGCCGCTTTCCACGGGGCTGGAAGAACGTTTGCCCGAGGCCGCAGCGGCCATCGCGCGGCTGGCGCCCGTCCTGCGCAAGGACCTGGAGACGGCGCAGACGCTCAACATTTACGAAAGCATGGACCTGCCGCTGGTCCCGGTGCTGCTGCGTATGGAGCAGGCAGGCATTCGCATTGATCGCAGATTTTTGGAGAGCATGTCCTCGCGGCTGAATGCTTCCATGCACGCGCTGGGCGAAAAAATTTTTATGGAGACCGGCCAGCGGTTCAACATCAATTCCCCCAAACAACTGGGCGACATTCTCTTCAACAAAATGGGCCTTCCCAAGCCCATGAAATATGGCCGGGGCAAGGTAACATCCACGGCGCAGGATGTTTTGGAGGAACTGTCAGAGCACCACGCGGTCCCCCGGCTGGTGTTGGAATACCGCCAGCTTGCCAAGCTCAAGTCCACATACACGGACTCGTTGCCCTTGCAGGCCGATGCGCAGGGCCGCGTACATACCACTTTCAACCAGACGGGCACGGCCACTGGGCGCTTGTCTTCCAATAACCCCAACGTGCAAAACATTCCCGTGCGCACGGAGCTGGGCCGGGAAATCCGCGCCGCGTTTGTGCCCGCGCCGGGGAACATTTTGTTGTCAGCGGACTACTCGCAAATTGAGCTGCGGCTGATGGCGCATTTTTCCGACGACCCGCTGCTGCTGAAGGCATACCGCGAAAATGAGGACATCCACACGCTGACGGCCTCGGAGGTCTTTGGCGTCCCTGCGGTCATGATGGACAAGGAGACGCGCAATCGCGCCAAGGCGGTGAACTTTGGCATTGTGTACGGCATCTCGCCATTCGGTTTGGCGCAGCAGTTGGGCATTACGCAGGGCGATGCGCAGCGGTACATCCAAAGATATTTTGAACGCTACCACGGCGTGCGCGCCTTCATTGATCGCACGCTGGAAGAAGTGCGCCGGGACCAATGCGTGCGCACGCTGTTCGGGCGCGTCCGTCCCATCCCAGACATCACCAGCCGCAATGCCAACCAGCGCGGCTTTGCCGAGCGCACCGCCATCAACACGCCGCTGCAAGGCACGGCGGCGGACATCCTCAAGCTGGCCATGGTGCGCATTGACCGCGAAATGCGTGGGCAGCAAATGCGCTCCCAAATGGTCTTGCAGGTGCATGATGAGCTGGTCTTTGACGTTGTGCCGGAAGAACTCGCCACACTGGGACCGCTGGTGCGCGAAGCGATGGAGCACATAGTCGAGCTGAAGGTCCCGCTGGTGGCCGACCTTGCCTCTGGCCCCAACTGGCGCGATTTGAAGTAGCGTTTACGCGCCCAATTCGCTGCGGATGGCGTCGGCGATGCGCGCAGCGTGGCGCTGCATCACCTCTTCCGATTCGGCCTCGATCATCACGCGCGCCAGCGCTTCCGTGCCGGAGTAGCGCACCACAATACGCCCGTTGCCGGCCAGTTCCGCCTCCGCTTCGCGCATGGTGGTGGCGACAGCGGCGATGCTTTCCAGTGGCCTTTTCTCACGCACGCGCACATTCAAAATCACTTGCGGAAAGACCTTCAGGTCTTGTTTGAGTGCGGCCAGGGGTTGCTGTGAGCGGTGCAGAATATCGAGCGCCACCAGCGCCGTCAGCAGACCGTCGCCAGTGGTGCTGCGCTCGGCAAAGATAATATGGCCAGACTGTTCGCCGCCCAGCACGGCCCCACTCCGCCGCATCTCTTCCAGCACGTATTTGTCGCCCACTGGGGCGCGCGCCATGCGGATGCCGCTGCGCCCCAATGCTGCCTCCAGGCCCATGTTGGACATGGTGGTGGCCACAACCAGACCAGAGCGCAGCCGCCCACGGGCCTGCAAATCGCGCGCCGCAATCAGCAGGACTGCGTCGCCGTTGACCACGTTCCCCTGCGCATCGGCAAAGAGGGCGCGGTCCGCGTCGCCATCGAAGGTCATGCCCAGGTCCGCTTTGTTTCGCACGACCTCCCGTGCGACGACATCTGCGTGCAGCGCGCCACAATGTTGATTGATGTTGCGTCCATCCGGGTCGTGGTGCGTCAGCACCAGCTTGCCGCCCATGGGGGCAAAGAGCAGCGGCGCAAGGACGCTGGCCGCGCCGTTGGCACAATCCACCACAATGGTCATTCCATCCAGGCGCAGACCGGGGACGTTGCCCCGCAGATACTTTATGTAGTCATCGCGAAAGGCCGGGTCCGCCGCGGGCAGATGGTCTGTGCTGTCGGATGGGACCTCCGCTTTGGCCAGCCGCTGAAAGATTTCCTTTTCAATCTCCAGTTCCACCGCGTCGGGCAGTTTGTACCCGTCCGCGCCGAAAATTTTGATGCCGTTGTCCTGCCAGGGATTGTGCGAGGCGGAGACCACAATGCCCGCCGCAAAGCCATGCGTGTGGGTGAGGAAGGCAACGCCGGGGGTGGGAAGGACGCCTGCATTCGCGGCCCTTGCGCCACCGTCATGCAGTCCGTGGGTGAGCGTGGCCGCGATCCAATCGCTGGATTCGCGCGTGTCCATGCCCAGCACCACGCGCGGTGCGGGCGTCTGCTTGCGCAGGGAGTGCGCAAGCGCCAGTCCAATGGCGTAAATGGTCTTCTGGTCCAAGGGCGATTGCCCGGCAACGGCGCGGATGCCGTCCGTCCCAAAAAGTTTTCTCATGGCTGCGTACTTTCGTGTTTCAGATTTTTTACTGCGTCGTCTGACGTGGCTGCCAGGACACGGGCCTGCGCGCTGCCGTGTGCAAAGCGGATGCGCAGATTGTCCTCTGGCCGCAACGGCGCGGCGTCCTTTACTAGCGTGTCCTGGTTGTTGTAGACCAGCGCGTAGCCCCGCTCCAACACAGCCAGCGGAGAGAGCGCCTGCAAACGGCCCTGTGCGCGCAGGATGCGGCTGCGTTGGCGTTCGAGGTGCGTTGCCGTGCTTTGCTGCAAGCGCAAATGCAGTGTGCGCAGGCGTTCCCGTTGCAGCGTGAGCTGGCGTCCCACGTCCTGCCGCAGCAAGCGGTCTTCCAGTCTTGCGCAACGTTGCAAGGCGGAAATGCGCGTCCGCTCCCAGGCCGCTTCCAGGCGAAAACGCAGCTCGTCCACGCGCTGCTGACGGCGGGCGATGCCGTCGCGCATCCGTGCGAAGACCGTCGTTGCGCCCAAGCGGGTATATGGCTCCCGCGCCAGCAAAAGATGGTAGCGCATGGCCCGCTCCAGTCGCGTGGCCAGTAATTGCAGGCCCTCCCCAATGCGATACTGCGCATCGGTGATCAGTTCCGCGGCGGCGGAGGGCGTGGGCGCGCGCAGGTCCGCGGCAAAGTCTGCAATGGTGAAGTCCGTCTCATGGCCCACGGCGGAGACCACGGGGATGCTGGAGGCGCGAATGGCGCGGGCCACGCTCTCGCTGTTGAACGCGGCCAGGTCTTCCAGCGACCCGCCGCCGCGCGCGAGGACCAGCACGTCGGCTGCCGGGTGCGCGGCGTGCTGCTGCTGGAACCAGGCCAACCCTTGCGCGATCTCCTCGGCTGCGCCCTCGCCCTGCACGGCCACCGGATACAGCAACACCTGCACCTGTGCATGGCGGCGGGCCAGGATGTTCAGCATGTCGTGGATGACGGCCCCGGCGGGCGATGTGAGCACGCCAATCACGCGCGGAAACATCGGCAGGGGACGCTTGATTTCGTTGGCAAAGAGGCCTTCTTCTTGCAGGCGCGCATAAAGCTGTTCAAAGGCCACCTGCAGGGACCCGGCGCCGCGTGGTTGCATGGTTTCCGCCACCAACTGCAATTGGCCGCGGTCCTCATACACGGAGACCTTGCCGCGGACCATCACTTGCAGCCCGTCCCTGGGATGGAAGCGCAAGGCCCGCGCAGCGGCGCGGAAAAGCACCACGGGGAGCTGGCCCTCCGCGTCCTTCAGCGTGAAATAAAGATGGCCCGACGCGGCCTGGCGCAGATTGGAGATTTCCCCTTCCACGCGCACATCGCGGTATTCGCGTTCCACATGGAGGCGTACCTCAGCCACCAGCTCGTGGACCTTCCATGGCGCGCGGACCATGTCCCCTGCGGACGCGTCGCCCTGTCCCTCTGGAAACAGAAGGCCCATCTGCGGGCGCGCCGGTTCGCTTTTCGACTTGGGTTGCAGGCCCATAAGGGTCGAGTCTAGCACCGGGGCGGGCCTGTGCGCAGCACCAGCACCGGAAGGGGGAAAGAGGAAGACAAAGCGCATAAAGGCGCACGGGGTGCGGGGCCTACTTGTTCAGGGGCGATTGACTGCCCCTTTGGGGCTCCTGATTATTGGGACTGTGGCCAGGCACGGCAATTCAAGGTAACGCGTGACATCCTCACGCGTATAAAAGGTCTGGTCCTTCAGCTCCGCAAGAAACACTGCGGCCAGACCTATCACCAGCCCACCGCACAGTCCACCCAAGTTGAGCAGCAACATGTTGGGCCAATAGGGCTGGCTGGGCAGGTTCGGCGGATCTAGAAAAAGAAACTGCTCACTGTCGTTGTGCTTTTCAAGTTCGTTGGCCATGGCCGCGGACTGCTGCTTTTTGGCCAGTGTGTCGTAGTTGTCCTTTAATGTTTGATAGACCTGGTTCAACACCTGGAACTGCTGTTCCACTGCAGGCAGGGACTCCACACGTCCCTGGAGTTGCTGTATCTGGGAGACAATTTTTTTCTGACGCGCCGTCCTCTCCTGTATCTCCTGGTTGATGGAGGCCAGTTGGCCACGCGCCTGGTCCGTTGCAGTTGGCCCACTGGGACGTGGGGCCACCGTGGGTTGCGTGTGCTCATGGGCCACCTGGGCTGACAAGGTGGCAACCACACGCTTGAGACGTATCACATCAGGGTGCTGGTCCGTATACATGCGTTGTGCAACCGCTAGTTGGTCTTTCGCGTCCTGTAGCTGTTTTTGTAACAAGGACTGCTGCGGCAGTAACACCGACGACTTACCATCCTGGCCGATATCTAACAAGGACTCCAGATATGTCTTTTGCTGTGTGGCGCGGGCAAGGGCCTCATCGTTGGACTCCAGCAGTGCCTGTTGTTGGCTGATGAGTTGTAAGTTGGCCCCCTCTTGCTCCGGCAGACTGCCCATGTGGGCCGATTTGAATGCCTGTATGCGCGCGTCCTGGTCTGCCATGGCCTGTTGGGCCTTCTCCAGTTGCGCCGTCATAAATTGGTCGGTCCCCTGTGCCTGTTGGTCCCTCTGTTTAAGGTTTTCATCGATGAACAATTGTGCAACGCGCTGGGTCACGGCCTGTGCATCCTGTGGATTGGGGGCCAGATACGCAATCCGAAACGCCCCTGCCCCACCTTTGTTTCCTTCTGGTTCAGCAACAATCTCGACCGTGATGTTCTTGCGCATCTGGGCAATCAGGGCATTTTCCTGTTGTGGCGTATGCGTGGGGCCTTCCAGGTTGAGCTCATGGATGACGGTCTCCAATCTCGTCCGGCTCATGACCTGCTGTCTTATTGTTTGCAGGCGGTCCGTGATGTCCGATGTAACGGTTGCCTTGACATAGTCTGACGGGACCTTTTGCGGTTCGATCATAATCAGTGTTTCCGAACGGTAGAGCTTGGGTATTTTTTCCCCAACAAAAAACACCGTAATGGGAACAAGCAGCATCGGTATGGTGAAGAGCACCCATCGACGGTGCATCATAGATAGAAAGTCTTCCAGGGAAGAAGGAAATTGACGCTCCATGTTTATTGCCCCTCTCGATTACTATGGGAAAGCGTGTATGTGTATCCAAAAGAATACTGGTTGCGAATGTAGGAAGCATAACCAAAAGTTGAAGCGCCCGTGCTGAATTGGGAGCGGGCGTATAGGAAATAGAGTGCATTCTGTTTGTTCAACTTGTAGTCCATCCTCCCCGTGTACCCCTGCTCATAAAAAGAACCGGAAGGGGTCCCAGGGAGAGTGCTTGGTTCGGAGGAAAAAACAAATCCCATGCTGCCGTTGGCCACTAAATGGTGTGTCAAAGGGGTGGTAAAACCACCGCCGATCGAATGCGATATGTAGGCCCCTCCTACAAACCCTAATTCATACCCGCGTTGATATAGCACATTGAATTGGGACCCTTTGATCTGCCGCGACAACCCTGCGGTGGCCGCATAACTTGTCCCCTTCAATAGAATGGAGGGGTGGGTTGAGGCATGGTTATAGAGTGGGCCGGCCCCAATGGATGCGATGGTCTTGCCAAAGACAGGTGTCTTATATGTTGCCATCAAGACCTCGGTTGTCTGCTGCCCGACTGGTTCCATTCCGCGGATATAAAGTTCTGTAAACTCCAGGCCAACGGAACGTTGCAGGTCCAAAAGGTGCTGGTACTGGATGTCTGCGCTTAAGGTCTGGTCGCGCAGGCCAAATGGGACCGTGCCTGGGGAAACTTCCTCCTGCTTTAACTCCATCCACGAAGCAGTCCCGCTGAAATTGACCAGATCGTGCTGGCTGAGGGCGTGGGCCACGCCGAATGTTGAGTAGGCCGTATCAATTATCTCAGTGTTGTTTGCAATGGAGCTTACCAGGTTCGACAGGACCACCGAGATGGCGCCAACATTCAATGTTTCCGGTAAAAATATGCCGTCATAACTTGGCACCCTGGACCCCGCTGCGGCCCAATATAAAACTGTATTGTTGCTCCATCGGTAATCCAGGGTCTGCGAGTACCCCTGTGAATTGGTGGTCAGCGCGGGGTATCCTGGATAGATTGTGAACCCTGGCGTGTAATTCATTTGGAAGCCAAGGCGGTCAGACGCAACGTCGTAGTGCAATAAAAACTGCATGCCATCAAAGTTGTTCCCCTGGGCATCCACTGGGAGCAGAAAAAAATTGCTGTCATATCCTGCCAGTGTCTGTGCAGACAGGGCGAAACCTGTGCCACGTGAGAGCGAGTAGGGCAGCGGTATGTTTGTTGAAACGCGGCCCATGCCTGGCTGTTCCCCAAGTTGAGGCATGTTATCTCCGCCCGTGGTCGAGTAATCCAGGACCTGGACAGACGGAGGTTGATTTTGGTCGAGTAGGGCCTGTAGGTCACTGGCCGATTTCTGGGCACCCTGGTCGGGATTTTGGTCGCTGCTTTGTCCGTTGTCTTGTTGTTGTGTTGTGGGTTGTGCATCCTGTTGCGTGTCCTGCTGCGCATTGGCGTTGGGTGCGCATAGCACCCATGCGGCCACGGCCAGAAGGGACAACTGAAGTACACCGTTTGGTACAGGGAACAAGGCAAGCATTTTCATTGGGCCACTACCGTATCGTCAGTCTGTAGATGTTGTTTACAATCAAAAGATTTCCCATATCTATAGGCCCCTGGATCGATGGCCCGATTGGGCCTTCTGCCATCTATGTAGGCACCGCCAGTCAGGGGCCGCGGAATGGGCCTGTCTGTCCGAACAGGAGGCAGGACTGGACACCCAGGTACTTCCGGGGCTTTTACCTTGTGCATATCGCCAAGGCCAGTACTGTAATTTGTAAGGGCCGCGGCTGGGGACGATACGCTGTTCCTACAAGCAGGGAACACGCATTGAGTGGTTTGGCCAGGCACAATGGGGGGCCGGCCCGCCGCAACGAATACAAATGATATGGATGGCCAACGCATCATAAGGAGCCGCCTCCGGTATCGATGGATGATTTTTGTCTTGCGGCATACAAGGGGGGCAACCCTGCGTCCTTTATCTTGTAGAGCAGGGCGCGGTAGCTTATATCAAGGACAGACGCAGTTTTTCTGCGGTTCCAGCGATTGGCCTGCAAGCAACGCAGGATAATGCTACGTTCCAAATTGTCTACGGCTTCACGCACCTGGTCTTTTAATGGGCGCGTCGGGTCTCCTGCTGGGGCACTGGACAGGTGGACACCATTCTGTGGACGCAACGCCTCAAGGATTGTTTCCTCTGAGCCGAAGACCACGAAGCGGCGCACAATGTTTTCCAGTTCGCGGACATTTCCCGGCCAATGGTAGTCCTCCAGAATGGCGCGGACACTTGTGGAGATGCGTGGAAGCGTCCGTCCATGTTCCTCTGCATAGCGCATTAAAAAGTGGTCCAGCAGCACGGGGATGTCCTCAGGACGTTCCCGCAGGGCAGGGATGTGGAGTGAAACGACATTCAATCGATAGAAGAGGTCTTCGCGGAATTTTCCATCGTGGACTTGCTGTTTTACGTCCTGGTTGGTGGCGCATATGGGCCAGATGTCAACGGCCCGTTCTTCCAGGCCACCGAGCCTCACGAAGGTATAATCCTGCATGGCCTGGAGCAGCTTGCTTTGGACGGCCATATCGAGGTCGCCGATCTCGTCCAGAAACAAGGTCCCCTGGTGCGCCAGTTCCAGCTTGCCTGGTCGGGCCTGCTGCGCACCCGTAAAGGCGCCCCGCTCATGGCCAAAGAGTTCACTTTCCAGCAACCCATGCGGGACCGCTGGACAGCACAGCTTGACGAACGGGCGGTGGGAACGCGGGGAACGCTGATGCAACAGTCGGGCAACGACCTCTTTGCCCGTGCCGCTTTCCCCCTGTATCAATATGGGGGTCAGGGCGGACGCGACCTGTCCAATCTGCTGCTGTAGCTCCCGCATGGCGCGAGAGTTTCCCAGAAGTATGGGGACGCGTGACTGTGTGTTCCGTGGCTGTGTGTTCGTAAGCGGCATGGCGACACCGACTACACTGCAAGCAGTGTGCCAATCCTGGATGGGGATCCGTACCGGGAAATGATTACGGATGCCCCCATCATGCCGCCCCGAAGTAACAGATGGACGGTTACCGTGGAAATGTTGGTCCTGTCATCTTTCCAGCCAATCCATTGCGTCCTATAGGGATTTAGGGGAGAGAAGACGCATCGCACTCTATTTTCCAGCCATGTCTCCCGCGTTCAAGACGGACAGTAAGCGAAGATTGGAAGAAGCGCCTATAGCTGGAAATCGAATGGACAGCACGCTGGATTGTCAAAAGAGTGAAATGTTTTTCACACTATGGGCCAAAATTCCGCTAGCCCCATAGGGCCAGTGGGCGCAGTTGTCTAGAACATGGCCCTGCGGCCACAATGGTTGACAGGCCGCCCCGATATGCGTTCGCGCGTGGCCCTAACCGCGTTCGATATGCGGCTGGGACGGCCCAAAGAAAAACACGAAATACCGCGTCCATTCCTTACTGGTGTTGCGGACTGCATATTCGGTGTTGGAAGCAACGTAGGCCACGGAACCCGGTCCCAGTTCGGAACGTTTGCCTTCAATCTCCACTTCCAGCGTGCCCTCACGCACCAGAAACAACTCATCCCCTGAATGACGGTACGCCTCGTGGACAACACCTCCCGGGCCCACGCCGGATTCATGCAGCGTCATGTGCTGTCCGTCCGATGTGGTCCCCTCAAACACGGGAACATATTCACGGTCCTTGCCCTTCTTCTCCACCTCCAGGTCCTTGTAATCATAAATTGCGGACCGTAGCGTTTGGTCGCCGCCCTCGCGACCTTCAGCGGCATGGCCGGTAGCAGCCGCCATCAAAGCGGGCAATAGTATGCAGACGTCCCTTCTTGTAAGTCCCATAGGTGTATCTCCTTTTTCCATCCAGCGTGGAAACTGCGGGCCTCAACCCAGCCGTTTCCGTGGCGGGAGCGCCATGGTCCGGCCCTCCACGACGGCCTGTTTGCCAATGGAGCAGGCGGTCCCAGACCCGTACCCAACGTCAACGTTGGCAAGCGGCTGCTGCCTGTTCCGCACGCACTGGATAAATGCCCCGCAGGCCGTCAGCGTCGCGTCCTCGCCTGGTTTCATGTGGATGCGTTCTCCTGGTCCGCGATAAGGCATCTCAGAGTCCGCATTGTAGGAGGCCCCGGTCTTCACTCCTTGCTCGACCACGTCGGAATGCGAGGCCTCCGTGATCGTCTTTGACGGCAACTTGTAAAATGTGGCGTCTTCTGAAGTGATTTGCAGACTGCCCTCCGTGCCATAGACCCAAAGCTGGTCGGCCATCAGGCCATTGTCTGTGATGGAGCTAAAAAACATGCGCCTGCCCTTGGAATAGCCAAAGACCGCTTGCACGTTGTCGCCCACCGTGCGCCCATCGTGATAGACCGCGATGCTCGTTGTGCCCAGAACGCTCTGCGGCTGCTCCCCAAAGACCCAGTTGGCAATGTCAATGTGATGGGAGCCAAGTTCTTCCAGCAGGCCGCCGCTGGATTCCCGGTAGAGCCGCCAGTTCATCAGGTGTTCCAGGCCTGGGGCCGGTACTTCACGCCGCCAGTTGTCGTTGCGGTGCCAGTACCCATATACCTGTGTAGGCTCGCCAATGTAACCCTTCCGCACGCGCTGGACCGCATCCTGTATCCACGACGCATATCGCATCTGGTGTCCGACCTGGAAGACCTGTCCCGTCCGGGCCACCGTGTCCACAAGGTTGGCGCATTCTTCTGGAGTGAACCCCATGGTTTTTTCCACGTACACGGGCCGCCCACTTTTCATGGCGGCGATGGCGTAGGGGGCATGGAACAACGGTGGTGTTGCGATAAAGACCGCGTCCAGGTCCTTCCTCTGCAGCATCTCGCGATGGTCCTTGTAGGCCGACACTTTTTTCCCAACCAGCTCATCCATTTCCTCAAAGCGTGGTGCATACACGTCGCACTGTGCAACGATTTCAACGCCTGGGGTGCGCAGTAGTTGCCGGGCCAGCTCTTTTCCCCGGCTTCCAGGCCCTATGAGGCCAACGTTGACGCGATCATTGGCCGCGATGGGGCGCGTGGGCATTGGCTGCGGCCCCTCCTCCTGGCCGTACAACGACGAAGCTCCCGACAATTTGGCGGCCAACACACTGAATGAAAGGCCCTGTAGTAGACTTCTGCGGTCCATGTTTTTCATCTCTCCTTGGCGACCGCCAGCTGAGTGGGGCGCCTGTTTACAACTTCGGCAGGCCAGCGTGTGGCCTCATACTGTGCCGCAAGTTGATTGCCTCGAATGACCAGTGCGCAGTCTTGCTGCCGTCCGTCCAGCAACAACGCCCTGTCCTCTGGTCCAGATACAAACAATGCATTGGACATCGCGTCACTATCGGTTGCTGACGGCGAAACCACTGTCACCTGCAGCATTCCTTCTACGGGCCGCAAGGAACGTGGGTCCATGATGGCGCCATAGAAGCGCCCATCGTGGACGAAGTTTTTTTCAGAAAGATTGGCCGTCGACAGGGAAGTGTCTCGCAGCACCACCGTAGAAATGGCGCCTGTTTCCGGGGCCACGGAGGGGACACGGACCTTCCAGCCTGCTTTCCCTGGCGGTGCGCCCAGTGCGTAAATGGTGCTGCTGCCCGCGGAGAGCAACGCCGCTGGGACCTGTTTGGCCCGCAGCACCCTGACTGCCCGGTCTACCGCGTGTCCTTTGCCGATGCCGCCTGGGTCAAGTTCGATTCCTGGCGAAAGGAACCGTACCGTCCGCCGCTCTCTGTCTAATCTGATTTTTTGCCATCCCACTGCATCACGCGCGCGGTCCAACTCCTCTGGCGAAGGGAGCGCACCCGAAGCGCCAAAAAAATTCCAGGCCTTCATCAGTTTGCCCACCGAAATATCAAAAGCGCCCTTCGATCTGGCGCTCCAGTCCAGGCATGTTTCAAGGAAGCTGAAGGTCTCCGGGTCCGTGGTCACCTCCTGCTGGAAGGCTTTTTGGTTGATGCGTGAAAGCTCACTGTTCTGCTTATAATTGCTCAGCAAAGCATCCACGCGGTCAACTTCCTGGAAGACCGGTCTGGCAATTTGGTCTGCCTCTTCGCGCGCACGGGCATATAGATAGAGGGACCACTCCGTGCCCATGGCTGGATGGGTCGTGCAGTACAGTAGTAGCTCTGTGCCCATTGATTTGTCCATCACTAAAAATGGTCCTTTAGTAAACAGGGGCCCGTTGGCAGCAGGCCCTTATTGTTTGGGCCAAAGGCCCACGTACGTTATGTCCTTACGTGGGCCTTTGGCCCAAAATTGGTCCACGGGCCAATGCAGCGACATTCGGCATACCACTAGAACTGGTATACCGCTGAAAGTTGGACCTGCCGTGGTGGGGACAGGGTGTTCTTAATGGAACCAAAGGACGAGCTGCTTATATTGTTTTTTGGAGGGCCATAGCTCGCCAGGTTGAACACATTAAATGCATCCATACGGAACTTGACGTTCTGTTCCCCGTGTATCTGGAATGCCTTGAAGACCGACAGGTCCACTTGTCGGAACCCAGGAGCGCGCTGTGTGCCAACGCGGGCGTTGCCAAACTGGTCCGCCAAAGTTGGACCGCCTGGCAAGCCATACGCGCAGGTAGCGCCCAAGGAGTTGGTCTCGGTGCCCTGGTTCCGGCATGGCACCGCGGATGGGTCGGTACCAAACCAGTTCGTTGTTGACCGGTGCACGATCTTCATGTGGGTGTACTGGTTGGCACGCTCCACACCGTCATCGTTCTCCTGTGCGCTATTGGTCAGGCCCGTGGGACTGAACGTTATCATAGTTACTGGGAGACCTGTATAAAGCATGGCGTCCCCTGATAGCTCCCAACCGCCCAGCACTATATCTGTCAGCCGGCCCCAGTTTGCGCCAAATTGTTTCTGGCGCCCAAAGGGCAGTTGATACACCAAAGTCCCAGTCAGGTTCTGCCGGACATCGGTCCCGGAGGGGCCGTAGTCGCCCATCAGGTCGTACGCATTTTGCGGCAATGGGTCAGGCTGGTCGCTCCCATCCACCCCAAAAAATCCTGCGTTGTCTGTCATGGACTTTGCCCAAGTGTAGTTGAGCTGGTACTCCAGGCCATTCGTCTGCTGGCGCTGGAGGACCACCTGCATCCCGTTGTAGTTCTCTATGCCGTTGGATTCTGTATCGATGATGAAGCCGTATGGCCCCACCACGCTGTCGTAAGGGTCGACGAGATAATTACAGCCCCCGTTGGGGCCCAAGGGGGCGCCGTTGGGGCAGGCTGTGCCACCATTGACAGGAGCTGGTGGCAGATTTGTGTACTGGTTGACGCCCATGGGCACGGCCAAGTGCTGACCGACCTCTCCCACATATCCGACCGAAACAGAGGTCTGATTATTGATCATGAACTGGGTCGTCAAGTTGAATTGCTGGATCAGCGCCGGACGGAAGTTTGGCGCCCAAACATCAAACTGGGACCCCTGTTTGATCGCTGCATTCTGGTTGCCTCCACCGGCGACAGAGGCGAAGCCGGTTGCAACATTGAAAGGCACACCGCCGGATGTCGCGCTGGGCGCCTGGGCCGTCTGGTTGAAGGCGACCTGGAAGGGTGGGTTTTGCGTCATGCGCAGACCGGTCCCTGTGCCCTCCAACTCGTCGGTGATGCCATATCCACCGCGGAGCACTGTGCGTGGGTTGAGTTGCCAAGCAAAGCCAAAACGTGGCATGAACTCGTTGTAGACAGCGTTGTACAAGGCGCGGCTATTGCCATTTTTCCCGGCCAACTCAAACCAGGATGGATATGCACCCGGAGGCGTGTTGATGGCCCAATCTGAAAATGGCGCAAAAGCGGCCTTCGGCAGATTGATGCTGGACATCCGGTTATTGACTTCATAGATGGGCTGGTCATAGGCGTAGCGCAGGCCCAGATTGAAAGTCAGGTTAGGGAACACCTTCCAGTCGTCTTGGACATAGTAGGCATCGCGCCACTGCCGTTGGGCAAACGGACTGGTTACACCCGCAATCTGGCCCTGGTTGGACTGGTCCGTCACAAAATCAGCAAAAGGCCAGCTACCGCTTGGGCCAGCCGTGTAATTGCCGTTATATCCAAATGCGCCCAGGGGCCCGCCGAGGTTGCTGAGCGTCAAGAAATCCTGTTGATATTGCACAAACTGGGCGCCGAATTTGATGATTTGATTTCCATGCACCCAGGTCAGGTTGTCCCCGAAGTCGAAGTTGAGGTCGTTCAGGTAGTTGTCTGCGTTGGTGGTGGTGCCCAGGTTGCAGCTCCAATCATCCGTGTTGCTGCAGTTCGCAATGCCGCCGATGGCCATGTAGGTGAACCCGGCAACCGGTTGTGACTGGAACGGGAACCCGACCCCGACTACCTTGTCCCCCTTGTTTCCGTAGGCGCCCGATGGGTCGGACGGTATGGATTGGCGCCAGATGACACGCGAATATCCACCACGCGCCTCATTGACCAACGCCGACGAAAAGGTATGCACCCAGTTGAGCATGGCGCTCTTGAAGGGATAGTCGTCCCCCAGTGGGAAATTTGTTGGCAGGGCGTTCTGCGTGGTCGCATCGTATGCGTCGCCCATGGTGTATTTGCCCATCAAAGAGTCCCTGGAATTGATGGTGTAATCCACACGGATGTCGCCTTGATTGTTGGCCTGGTGGGAACTTGTGGTGCCAATGTAGTTGCCGGAGGTAACAGTACCGGGATAAACGTTGGCGGTATTGTTGGGCATAGGCAAGGAGCCGGGGTTGCTGGTGTTGAACAAATACTTGGCCACCGGATTGTTGATGGGTACATTTTGGTTGTTTGCGTAAGGCGTGGCGTTCGCAGTCCCATTGGAGTTGTTATAAAGCTGGACACCTTCGACGGCCAGCACCTCAGAAAAATCGCCTGCGCGCATCTTCGCGTCCGGGACACTATCAACCTGCTGGCTGGGTGGGATGCTGTGGTATGTCCCCGAATAGTCCCCGAAGAAGAAGAGCTTGTTCCTGAATAGCGGCCCCCCCACCGCACCACCATATTGGTTCTGTGTAAACGACTGCTTTTTCGCATGGGCATGGTTTTGCGCCCAGGTGTTGGCCGTCAGGCCGTCATTTTCAAAGTACTCCCAGGCGTTGCCGTGGAACTGATTGGTCCCGCTCTTGGTGACCATGACAATTTCGCCCCCGGCCACGTTGCCGTACTCGGCGTCAGCATTGCCCGTAATCACGCGCATTTCCTGTATGGAAAAAGGGGACGGGTTATAGCCAATCAGGTTGTTCAGGGTCTCGTTGATTTCGACGCCATCCAAGACATAATTGTTCGCTTGTTGGCGGTTGCCGCTGAACGACGGTGTCGCCTCCGCGCCCTGGCCGCCAACAATGCCCGTATCGCGCTCCGTGCCCATCTGTCCGCCCATCGCCGCAGCCGTAGGATCGACCGCCCCCGGAACAAACATGGATGCAAAATTTACGTTCTGGCCGTTCATCGGCATGTTTTGCAGGGTGTTGGAGCTGATGGTCGTCCCCAACGTGGAATTTTCGGCGTTCAGGATTGGGGACGAGCTGGCTGTGACCTTGACCGTAGTGGCGGCCTTTCCGACCTGCAGCTTCGCATCGACCTTGGCTATCTGGTCAATCTGCAAGCGGAACGGACCAATCGATGTGGTGTCAAAACCGGGTGCAGTCGCTGTGATTGTGTACTGTCCAATCGGCAAAAACTGGACATTGTAAAGGCCACTCTTGTCCGTGGTGGTGCTGGTGGCGATGCCGGTGGCCACGTTGGTGGCTGTGACCTTTGCGCCGGACACAACGGCGCCGCTTGGGTCCGTCACCGTACCGCGGACCGACCCTGTGATCGTCTGGGCCATGGCTGCCAGTCCACTCAAGAACAGAACGGCGCAACAGGCGCCCACCATCCAAAAATACTTTTTCATCGGATCCTCCATTTCCGTAAATATACGGGGCACTCCTTAATATGGAAGCAAGAGTAGTCTTGAAATTTCACACTGTCAAGATATTTTTTCATTATAATTTGAAATTATTGCCAGAAAATATTCCAATTCATCCCGCCCCAGCCGGAAGGCAGGCCTTGGCAGCAGAAACAAAAGCATGAACAGGCCCAGGATGCACGCGATAAATTGCTGGGAAAACAGGTCTCCAGCCACTGCAACGTGTTTCAATGCGAAATGGGAAGAATTGCTGGGAAAAATGATCTGCGAATTATTTTCTTGCATTATGGGATAATTTTCCTGTAGTATCCGTACTTGCATAGGAAGGGCCTGCCCCTCCTGCGCTGCGCCCCTTCAATGGGGTCGCGTCCAGCGGGGTAGAAATGTATATGGAGAAAGGAACATCCATGCGCATGAAAACCACCCCCAGAGAAAAAAGCAAGTTGGGCCTCAAGGAGATTGCTGCCGCCGCCAATGTGAGCATCGCGACTGTCTCCCGCGTCCTGAATGGGAACAGCCGTGTCGACCCCGCCATACAAAAGGCCGTCCTGGGTGCGGCGGCCCGTTTGGACATTGATCTTTCCCGCCGAAACAAGACCAAGGCCCTTGCATTTTTGCTGAGCAATCGCGCCATGTTGCACTCCTTCCATTCCCGGATTTTGCTGGGGGCGGAGGAGTCGTGTGCGGCGCACGGGTGGGACATGGTTTTTTTGTCCTACAATTATTCCCCCCAGGTCCCCTGGAAGGAGCTGCACCTGCCGAAAGTGGTGCAACGTCATGATGTGGTCCGCGCAGTGATCCTGGCCGGCACCACCTCTACCAATCTTCTGGAGTTGTTGGACCACAAGGGCATAGCGTATGTGGTCCTCGGCAATAACGTCATCGGCGAACCAGAGGGGCTGAAAAACGATGTGGTCTTTTCCGATGACATCCAGGGCAGCCAAGACATGGCCCGCCATCTGATTGGCCTGGGACATCGCGACATCTGGTTCGTAGGGAACATCGGCCTGCCTTGGTTTGCGCGGTGCTATGAGGGATACCGGCGCGCTATGGAAGAGGCCGACCTGGCACCGCACTGCAGCAGCATTGACTCCGAAGACGATACAGAGGCCGGATATCTTGGCGTCAAGTCCCTCTTGTCGCAAAATGGCCTGGCCACCGCCATCCTGGCTGGAAACGACCAGACGGCACATGGCGTATACCGGGGACTGCGGCACAGCGGTTTGAAAGTGCCCGACGACATGAGCGTGGCGGGCTGCGACGATACCATTGGCCCCTGGCTGTATCCAGGTCTGACCACAACACGGGAATTCCCTGAGCAGTTGGGGAAAAAAATGGTGGAATTGGCCCTCCAGCGCATCGCCAATCCGGGCCTGCCCCCACAGCGTGTGACCATCCCGACGGAGTTCATCAAACGGGACTCGTGCCGCCCCTTCACTGCGTCGAGAAGCGCGGCCCCAGAAACGGCCACGCAAGAAGTCACGGCCCGGTAAGGGGAAGCGTTGTGTCCAGGCATGGATTGGGCGCCAGCAAGCTGGGCATACGTAGGGTGTAATGGAGCGTATATCGGCAGGTCGTCCATTGGGTTGTGTGTGTATGACTATGCCACCTGAAAAGGGGACCAGAGATTGGGACTAGAAAGGGAACATGATGATACAAGGGGTTCAGGTCAGACATCTAAAAGTAGGGACGTTGAAATTGGAGGTCCACCCCAGCGGGACAGCAGCGGGAATGGCGGCAGCGAGGGCCGTAGCAGGGTTTCTGCAGCGCTCCAGACCGCAGGACGCAAGCATGGGCGTGATTTTTGCCACAGGGACCTCACAGCTATTTATGTTGCAATCGCTCACGTCCATACCAGGTTTCCCCTGGGACCGCGTGTGCGGCTTCCACTTGGATGAATACGTGGGCCTGCCTGCGGACCATCCTGCCTCTTTTCGCCGCTATTTGCGCGAACACCTGACGCAGCTCGTACCAATACGAGAGTTCCACGAAATTGATGGGACCGCAGCAGACCTGGACTGGGTGTGCAAGGAATACACTGCGAAGCTGCATTCCTGCGCACCACAATTGTGTTTACTTGGGATTGGTGAAAATGGCCACTTGGCTTTTAATGACCCAGACGAGGCGGACTTTGAAGACCCGCAGGCCATGAGGACCGTCCAGTTAGACAAAATCTGTCGACAGCAACAATTGGCAGAGGGATGGTTCCAGGGCCTGGAAGAGGTCCCGAAGCACGCCCTTACGCTCACCATTCCGACAATCATGCAGGTGCCTAAACTGGTCGTTTCTGTCCCCGGCAAGCGCAAGGCGCAAATTGTCAGGAAGATGCTGGAAGGCCCCATCACCACAAACTGCCCCGCCTCCGTCCTGCGTACACACCCGGATGCCACCGTCTATCTCGACCAGGAATCAGCCGCGGGACTGGAGGGCCTACCCACGCAGTAGGGCCAACTGCCCCAATGGGAGGGAAGTGGCCCTCCCGTTGTCCCATGGAGAGAGCAATATGACAGACAAAGAAAGTGCTGGGATCGACCGAAGGGCGTTCGTCAAGCAGGCCGGCGCAACTGCGCTGGTTGCAGGCATGGACGCGCGCTCGTATGCACGCATTCTAGGGGCCAATGACCGCATCCGGCTTGGGCAACTCGGCTGTGGGTCGCGCAGTGAGGGCCATGTACACATGGCGCAACTGGCCTCCAAAAAATTCCCCGTAGAGACTGTCGCGGTGTGCGACATCTGGTCCCTGGCCCGTGAACGGCGCGCTGCCCAAGTGGAAAAGGCCTTCCATCAAGCGCCACAGACTTATAAATATTCTGAGGAGATGCTGGCCCGCAAAGACATTGATGGCGTAATGATCGCCACCGGCGACTTCCAACATGCCAAGCTCTGCATGGATGTGGTACAGGCAGGCAAGGACTGCTATGTGGAGAAACCCTTCGCCAATGTATTAGAGGAAGCAAAAAAGGCACGCGATGTCGTCAAGGCGTCCAAGCAAATCGTACAGATGGGGACGCAGCACCGCAGCCAGCCGTATTTTAGGAAAGTACGGGACATTGTCCGTTCTGGACGCATTGGCCAGGTCATACATATTGAGCAGGAGTGGAACGTCAATGAGGAGCGCTGGCGGTTTGTGGATGTAGACACGGGCATTTCCCCCGAAATGCTGATGGACAAAAACATGGAGTGGAAGAAGTGGCTCTATGATAGCAGGTCCCAGTTAAGGGAAGAGGACACGGACTGGAAGCGATGGCTGCTGGGTAAACCATATCGACCGTTCGACCCACATGTGTATCTTGAGTTCCGTCTTTATAAAGATTATTCATCCGGAATATTTGACCAGTGGCTCAGTCATGGTTGCGACATGGTGCACCTCTGGATGGATGAGACATACCCGGAGAGCGTGGTGGCGAATGGAGGGACCTATGTTTGGAAGGACGGACGGGAAAATCCCGACACCTGTGTAACGGCCATCACCTATCCCAAGGGTTTTCTTTATACCTATAAGACAACCTTTGGAAACAGTTATAGGAGCTTTTCCAGGATACAGGGTCGTGACGGCACGATCGTAAACTATGGTGGCGAAGGTGCGTCCCTCTTCACTGTCACCAACGAGGGCGGGAGAAAAGAATACGACCCGAGCGCCACCGGGCCAATATACTACCGCGCACCCTTGGCGTCACTGCCATCGGATACAGAAGAAATGGTGCGCGTGCCCGGCGCCCCGCCCCCGAATTCCATTGGCCCAGGGGACGATGATGTGGGCCACATGCTGGACTGGCTCTATGCTATGCGGGACCGCAAAAGACCAATCGCGACCGTAGACCATGGTTTCTCGCACTCCATTGTCTGCATCATGGCAACCCAGTCCTACTGGAGCGGGAAAAAGCTCTACTGGGACCATAAGAATGAGGCGATCGTAGACAGCCCCGTATAAAGCACCACTGTTATATTGACCAGTTCATAAGTAGGTAGACACAGGCGGAGCTGCAGCCATTGAGATACTTCATGCCTTACCCTTGCATGTGACTACTATCTTATGGACTGATTAATAACTTCTGGTTTCTTTCTAGGGGGCCCTTGAACAAGTCAGCGTTTTGAAGGGGCGGGACTTTAGTCCTGCTATAAGTTCCTGGAATAATATGGGCTTCAGCCCCTGAGGGACAGCGGTACGACTTGATCAGGGTTTCCCTAGTGTGGGGAGGGACAGGGAACAAAAGAGCCAGATGGTTCACACTTGTCGGCCTGGCCTATGTGGTTGTCCTGTTTGCAAAGGATGGGGGCGCTTTTAGGGATGACACTGGATTCGCAATTTACCAACACGGACTTTGTTCCCGATGGCGACCTACACAAAGATGCATGGGAAACAGCAAGTAAAATCCGGTTTGATCAGGGCGCTTTCGACAGGAAGCAATACCCGACATTGGAAACCATGGTCGCCAGCAGATGGACTGGAAGGTATTTATATCTTGCCTATTGGTGCAGATATGAAAACCTGAATATACATATCGGCGAAGACCCGCTACCGGAGCGTTGGGAGCTGTGGGAACGTGATGTAGTTGAAGCATTCATCAATCCAAGGCCGGGCCAAGCAATGCATTACTACGAATTTGAGGTGGCCCCAAACAACCAGTGGCTTGACCTAGAGATTGATTTAAGCGGTGCTGGGGCCCACTACAGTCTATGGGACTCTGGGTTTGAGCACGCCACAATAATCGACCCAGCGGAGCACATTTGGACTGTAGAGATGCGGGTCCCATTACTGTCTATGGGCGTCCACTGCATAAGTCCAAACACGGAGTGGAAAGTAAATTTCTATCGGGCGGACGGGCCGGGAGACAACACGGAGAGACGACTGCTCAGTTGGGGACCGCTCCCCTTAGGTAGTAATTCATTTCACCAACCTGCGTCCTTTGGCATATTAAGGTTTATAAGGTAGGTAAAGAAAAGGAATTCCAATCATGGTGAATTATTATAACGTAAGAAATTACACTCTTCTATTGGTCACATTGGTGGCCTGCATCTGTCCCGCATTCGCGCAAACCGTCCCTGTCCAAGTGGAAGAGAAGACGATGAATCTACCTACTTACCTGCTTGGACATGAAGATATAGATCCCCCGTTCCAAATAATAAATTCCCGTAGGGTCTATCCATATACCATGTTGGACGATCTTACAACAGACAGGGAGATAAGGCCATACAAGGCAATTGTCTTGGAAAACCAATACCTGCGGGCCACCATATTTCCAGAATTAGGTGGAAGGTTATATTCACTCTATGACAAAGTAAATAAGCGTGAAGTATTTTATCGCAATGAGAGCATCAAATATGCTTTGATTGCCCTGCGTGGCGCCTGGACATCTGGAGGGATTGAATTCAATTTTCCCAATGGCCACACTACAGACACTGTTTCCCCGGTGTCTTCTTGGTATCATAAAGACCCTGATGGCAGCGCGTCCTTGTTTGTAGGGGACGTAGACCAGGTATCTGAGATGTACTGGCAGGTGGAACTTACTCTACGGCCTGGCACAAGCAGATTGGAGCAGCGTGTTGTGCTTTTCAATCCGGGCGTCGCAAACCATCTGTATTGGTACTGGAACAATGCCGCAGTCCCGGCGACTGACGACCTGCATTTCATCTATCCCATGCGGGAAGTCAACCCAGACTCGCGCTCAGTGTTTTGGTCATACCCAATATGGGAAGGGACGGACTACAGCCGTTACAAGAACATTCGACAGCCAACAGAGTTATTTGGAGAGCAGGTATATAGAAATTATTTTGGTGTGTACTACGAAAAATCCGATTATGGCATAGTGCATTTTGCTGACCATCGCGATGTCACAGGGAAAAAAATATTCACATGGGGAGTGGCTGGCAATGGCACAATCTGGACAGACCTGCTGACAGACAAGGACGGTCCATATTGTGAAATACAGGCCGGACGCTTTGAAACACAACTCAACCAGGAGTACATGCCCCCACAGGACGTTGAATCGTGGACAGAATATTGGTATCCCGTCCAGCATCTAGGGGACGGGTTTGTTCAAGCGACCAAACAATTTGCCATCAATGTGGGTTTCCTTACTGCATCCACACGAACAGGAAATGTCTTGGTTTCGGTGTCCCCAACCGAGCATATAGACGGCGCAATGCTTGTTGTTTTGTCTGATGGGAAAAAGGTATTGACGATAAGTGGCTTGTCTTTTAGACCAATGGCCACAAGGTCGTTTTCCATTCCTGTCGAGGACATTACAACAGCTAAAAAAACGGCAATTGTGGACATAGTAAGTGCCACGGGACAGACCCTTCTTCATTGGAGCGCAGCTTCTCCAATTGATGGAAACCAGGATTTTGTTTCAAAAGTCGGGGTACAGCCGACACAGGAAGGCCCCTATAAAGAAAGCACGGCACAGGGACTATTTTTACAAGCAACGATGGAAGAAAAGGAAGGGAATCTTGAGGACGCGCAGCGGCTCTTCATAAAGTCACATAAACAACACCCCAATTATATTCCAGTCCTTAAAAAACTGGCCATGCAGCAATATCTTGCGGCCAATTTTAATTTAGCTGCGGAATACATTGGACATGCTGTCCGGCAAGACCCTTCAGACATCGAGGTACAGTATATGGCGGGCGTCATTTACAGGGCTGCTGGAAAGACCGCTTTGTCACAAGCTGCCTTCTGGAAGGCGGTCAGACTCGGTGGCCATCTGCCTCAAGCACTTATGCAGCTAGGGGAAATATCGTTGACAACGAAAAAATATACGCGTGCGATAGCACTCCTGCGTCGCGCCCAAAGCTATGACCCTTATGATGTCTTGGTACAGGACGATCTAGCGGCAGCATTGAGGCTCAGCAAAAATTTTCCGGAAGCTGAAAAGGTGGCAATTGGTGCAGCGAACGCAATGCCACTATACCCTGTTGCCCTTGCAGAACAGTATAGGGACTCTGGCCCAGGTACAGTCCAAAATGCCAAGACAATGTGGGAGAAATCAGTTGGAGACAGGACACAGAATTATTTGGAAGCAGGTTCGTGGTATTGGGATATCAATGACTGGCATTCCTCTGACTTTATCCTGAAAAAAGCATTGGATGGACTTCGTGGACAAGAAACATCACCAATGATCTATTACTATCTTGCCTCAAATGCACGGCGAGAAGGGATGAAGCAGTCCGCTGAGGAATATGAGTCCAGGGCACGTGCAGCAATATATGAGAAGGTCTTCCCCAATCGAGTTACCGATGCAGAGGTCTTGCAAGAAGCATTGCGATATTACCCTAAGGACACCCATGCGCAATACTTACTGGGAGATTTTCTGTTCCAACATGGGCGGTATTCTGAAGCTTACAAATTGTGGTCAACGGCAGAAGCATCCGGTCTTCAGTCTCCTGTGCTCTATCGTAATCTTGGTGTTTATGCATGGAAGGTCAAGGGGGACCTGGAAAGGGCTTCATTCTTTTACAAGAACGCAATTCAATTAGCACCGCAAGAATACCGATACTATGCAGACTTGGATGAGATATATGCCCAAGAAGGGGCCACCCAGGCACGAATTGACTTATTTTCTAAGGCGCCATCAGGGACACTAGACCACGACACGGCCCGTATACGTTATATTTTACTCCTTATATACGAAAGGCGATTTGAAAAAGCACTCGGTCTACTAAGAGAACATCACTTCAATCCATGGGAGAAGGGCGAAAACGTACACAACATATTTGTTTTTGCAAATATAGAAGAGGGCCGAAAAGAGCTGGCGGAAGGGAAACCCGTTTTGGCACTGCATTATTTTGAACAGGCCCTTGATTATCCTATCAATCTTGGATTTGGAAAGCCTAGCAGTCCGAATGATGCTGCTGCGCAGTACTGGCTAGGGAGGGTACTCAAGGCGCAAGGCGACGTCGGCGGTGCGGAGCTTCATTGGAAACAAGCAATAAATCAAGCAAATGGGAACATACTGTCAAAGTATTATTCAGCACTTTCAATGGAAAGCCTTGGGGAGCAAAAAAAGGCGGACGATATGATGGTATTATTGTCCGAACATTTAGACAAAACGAAGAGCAGTGCAGAGGATTACTATGTGGCCGGCCTGGTCGAGATACATAGATCACACAGACAACAAGCAAGTGCATATTTTAAGACGGCCCTTGAAAAAAATCCCTCACTCTGGCTGGCCCAGTATGAATTAAACAATCAATCTAATTTAATTGATTAAAGCGATAAATTCCTATGGGGAAATGCGCGCTAATGTGCGCTGTGAATACTACTTGTCGTACATATGCGCAGGCTTACTGTGGTGTATTAACTTGCAGATACATAGAAATATGGATGGAACATAAGGGTCATACGACAGTCCCTACCATCTTTCCATTATAATTGCAAATAAATAGTAAATAGATGGAATCAATATGCAACTCAAGGAGCATGGGCAATGACACTCAATCGTAGGGACTTCATAGGAGGCATAGTGGCCTCCGCCTCAATGACGAAACTAGGTGTCCCGGCTGCATCGGCCTTGATGTCCCCCGCTGTTGAACAGGAGGGTAGGCAGGGGGGATGGTTGCGGGGTGGTCTGATTGATGCAGGAGGGACACATGAGCCCTATATTTTTGTCGTGCGACGCGGCGGACAACGCCTGGACGCACTCCAGATCAGCGAATACGAGCAAAGCGAAGGACTCATTCAACAACTCCATGGCCAAGGGGTCGAGGTATTTCACACGCACCTATATAAGGGCTTTGGAATGGCTGCAGAAAAGACAGAAATGGAGGAGACGCGCAGGGCAGCCGACATTGCACACCGATATGGCATGAAAGTCGACACGTACGTCCAATGGAACACAATGATGTATGAGACCTTTTTTGCGGAGGAGCCACGCGCCACGAATTGGATACAACGAGACATATCAGGACTACCCATTCTCCTGACATACGGATATCAGCAATCTTTCCGCTATCGGCCATGTTTCTCCAATCAGGAGTATCTTGATTACCTGAAAAAGATCGTGCGTTATGCAATAGAAGAAGTGAAAACTGATTTTATACATTTTGATAATTTTGACCTTAACTATGAGCCGGATTCCTGCCACTGCCAGTTGTGTGTCAATGGTTTCCGAAAATATCTCAGGACAAAGTACAGCCCCAAACTGTTGCGAGAAAGGTTCGGTTTTGAAAATGTCTCGTTTGTCAACCCGCCGCAATGGAACAGTGACAACCCACCGGACAAAATGGAAATTATTTACGATCCTGCAATCCAGGAGTGGGTTGATTTCCGTTGTCAGTTGATGGCTGACGCGTTACAACAGATTTCCGAATACGCCAAGTCCCTCAATCCGGAAGTGGCCACAGAGATCAACCCTGGGGGCATCAACGGGGAAAACCGCCCATGGACATCTGGCGTAGACCATGCCAGGCTCCTGAAATTTACAGGTGCCTATTGTAGCGAAGAAAGGGACGCTCCGGTATACCACCAGGATGGCCGTCTAGTCTCAAAGATACGCAGCTATAAACTCGCACGCACCTATGATAATGTCTTGATTACATATAGTGAAAATGACCCAATGGCAATGGCCGAGGCCCTCGCTTTCAACCAAACACTGGGCGATGTTGGGAGCAACCCGCTCCCTCCAGAGACATTACGCTATATCGACTTTTATCGTAAGAACAGGGACATGTATCTGTATAGCAAAGATGTAACTTCGGTAGCTGTACTTCGCTCCTATGCATCGTTGACATATCACAATGCCCGTGCACAACTCAGTGCGATCCTGGTCGAACAATCCCTGATCCAGTCTAGGGTCCCTTTTGCACTTATTTTTGATGAGCACCTTCGCGATCTTTCTGGCTACAAAGTCCTCGTCCTCCCTAACACAGAATGTTTATCGGATGAACAGATAACGTCTATCCGTCGTTATGTGGAGAGTGGTGGCGGATTGGTTGTTACGGAGCAGGCCGGACTCTACGATAACTGGAGACGGACGCGCGTGAAACCTGGACTTAGTGGGTTGGTGGAAGTACAGACCACTGGGGTTGACTACCAGGAGGACGTGAGCTCCCGTGCTGATAATGTAGGTCTACCGGTCCGACGCCAGGTCGGCCCCGGAAGGGTGGTGTATCTTCCTTCTGTCCAATTTGACGGTGCCCTTCCCCAACCTGAACCATACTTCTGGATCTCAAATATTTTCTGGAAGCGCCCTAAAAATTGGAGAGAGATTGTTGACTCCGTCCAATGGGCGGCAGGGGGCCAACTCCCTCTTGTTCTCGACGGCCCTGAATTCTTGGTTGCTAACTGCACGCACCAGACCCGGGAAAAACGGTTCCTTGTGCATTTGGTGAACTACGATGTGGTGAAGACGCCGTCCCTCACTAACTTGAAGGTATGGGTATCGTTGCCGAATAATAAAAAGGCACGGACGGTGGCGCTTTACACCATCGACGCAAGCGAAGCGTGTCCGCTTGACTTCACCAGTGACACTTCCGGCACTGGATTTACCATACCGGAAATGAGGGCGTATGCGTTGGTTGCTGTCCAATGGTGAATTTTAGTTCCAATTGTCGCTATAGTACGTAATCCGTAGAAATTGGGATGTTATTAAATCAAGCCCGGATGAACAGCACCAGACATAGGGGAGGGGAAGCATGGGTACACAAATGAAATCCTATAAAAGCTTGGTGGCCTTTGTCCTGATAAGCGCAACAGTGGGATGGGTGTCCGCGCAAGAGCATGAACCTAAATTGATAGATACTCTTATGCACTATAATGGAGAACCCGGTGTCCTCCCGAAGATGCTGGATAAAATGGACCAGGTGGACGGCCTGGCCTTCTTGTGTGTCACTCCAAAGGGACTATCGCAGGCACGTAATTTTATCCATGACCACCAAGACCGCTTTATAGGATTTGGGGAGGTAAATTTAGACGATCCGAGTATTTTACAACAAGTAGACCGTCTTCATAAGGACGGTTTCTTAGGATTGGGGGAGATAAGCTCGACAAAACGAAACTACGACGATCGCGCCTACTGGCCTATTTATGAACGTGCGCAGAAATACCATATGATTCTGCACTTTCATACAGGCATTGTTCTGCGTGAGGACCCAAAACAAGCACAGGACGTCAGTTTTGACCGGATGCGGGCCAGTCGCCTTGATTTGATTGCCAGAAGGTTCCCAGGACTGATCATTATAGGCGCCCATCTAGGAAATCCCGACTATGCAGAAGCTGCGGAGATTGCACGATGGAACCCTAATTTATATTTTGATATTACCGGGTCAACACTCATCAAGAAAAAGGATGATTATGCTTTCTTCAAATCAATTTTCTGGTGGACCGGGGTAGAAAGTCTCCACACCCCGGCCAGCAACACCAGTGCCTTTGAAAAACTTGTTTTCGGCTCGGATGTGTTTAACGGCGACATTGCAGAATTTGATCTTGAGCTTGCCCGTTATCATAAAATGCTCGACGACTGTGCCGTCCCGCAGCACGCACAAAACATGATTTTTAGTGGGACAATGTGGAAGATTTTGCAGCGCCAAAGGGAGGAAATGGCACGTCCTGAAAATGTTGATGGACACTGGCACAAGTAATATCCAGTTAGAGATTATTTTGCCCGAGAATGATTCTGTGGCGCGCGTAGTAGGCATTACCGGTAGAAAGTCTATAGGCGGATTCTATAATGGTATGTAATTATTTATTGTCCAACATTAACGAAGAAAATGGCATATTACGAGAATGCCAGGCATGCTTATTGCCGGGACACAGGAAGGCGCCATGCGTAAAACCCATCTTATTCTGTTGTGTATGTTTATGGCCGCATTGATGGCCAGTGGACAGGACATGGACGAACATATCAACGAAGTTGTCAGCAGGCCGGTCCAGTCCCATGAAGACGTGATCTACCAACTGCGCGAATATCTAATGGGTCGCGCGCCCAGGCTTCCAAAACAAGTCAGCGCTGAGGCATGGACGACACAAGCTAAACAAATACGGGAACATCTTCTTAGAGATGTGATATTCCATGGCTGGCCAAAAGCCTGGATAGAGTCGCCTCCGAAATTTGAAGAAGTAGGCACGATTGAAACAGGCAAGGGCTACCGAATCCGCAAGCTGCGGTATGAGATTGTTCCAGGGTTTTGGTCAGTGGCGCTACTTTACGAACCAGATGACCTGCATGGTAAAGTCCCTGCGATACTGAACGTAAACGGACATGTCGGGCCCGAAGGAAAGGCCGTAGACTGGAAGCAGAAACGCTGCATCAACTATGCGCTCCGAGGCATGATCGCCCTCAATATTGAATACATCAATATGGGAGAGCTTTTCCAGCAGGGCAATGACCATGGCCATCTTGGACATCTTGACTTAGTAGGTGTAAACGGCGTGGGCCTGTTCTATCTGGCCATGCGGAGGGCATTGGACTACCTTTACCAGGACCCCCATGTTGACCAGGAAAGCATTGGAATGACCGGGCTATCGGGCGGTGGATGGCAAAGCATAGTGCTCGGTACACTTGACGAGCGCGTTCGTGTGGCCGTCCCTGTTGCGGGCCATGGCGCCTTTGCGAACCAACTGGCCCGCGAGGAAGATATGGGCGACAACGAGCAGGACGCCACCGATTATTTTGATGGACAGGACTATGTTACCCTGACCGCGATGCGTGCCCCGCGACCCACATTGCTGATCAATAATGCAGAGGACAGTTGTTGCTTCCGTGCCCCTCTGGTCAAGCCATATATCTATGACCAAGTGAAACCGTTTTTTTCTCTGTACGGTGCGGAAAGTGCGTTTCAATTTCATGAGAACTTCGGTCCTGGCCATCACAATTATGGGCGCGATAATCGAGAGCAGTCTTACCGTTTTTTTGATAAATACTTCCTTCTTCCAGCTAGCGACAAGGAAATCCCAGTAGATACACAGATCATGACTTATCAACAGCTTGTGGTTGGACTGCCTGCTGATAATCTTACTATCTTGGGACTGGCAAGGAAGTTGGCTGGCAACATTCAGCGGGGCCCAATACCAGATGAAGCCAACAGGACAGTGTGGGCCGCAGCACAGAGGGCAAAGCTCAAGCAGGTCGTGCGTTACAAGCCTGTTTCAATGAAGCATGTTTGGGCGGTTGATAACACATCGCACCTGGGTCTTGAATCGATTTCCTACCGATTTGAGTTCGACAACGGTCTCAGCGCCACGGGGGTTTGGTTGAAAGCAACAGACAACCCAACCAACTCTCCGGTCGACATCGTATTGGACGATAAAGGGAAGAGAGGCGCTGCAAACGAGGTCTGGGACAGAACGCCGGAAGTTGCCAATCTGCTGGACCGGGGCGACCAGGTAATTCTTGTAAATTTGTTATTTTTTGGTGACGACTCCCCGGCAGACATCTCTTCATCTCCGTTACCGGCCTATTTCGCAAGCGCAGTGGCGGCAATCGGCGATCGTCCACGAGGCCTAGAGTCGGCCCAACTTGTTGCGGTGGCCCATTGGGCCCAGCGCACCTACAATCCTGGACCTGTATATTTGGAAACTACAGGCATACGCACCCAAATGGCAGCACTCATCTCAGCGGCCATCGAGCCCGGGTTGCTCGCAGCGATAAATATCCATCAGGGAATGAAGGACCTTGGCCATCTACTTCAGGGGCCCGTTATGTATAACGACGCTCCAGATATGTTTTGCCTTGATCTTTATAAAGACTTTGACATAGACAGTCTAATCGCAATCACAAAAGCACGGGTACTGGAAAATACGATGTATGGCTTATCGCAAAACACAAAATAAGTTTAATTCCAACCCGAATGCTGCCCAGGTGGACATGGCCCGCATGGCCTATAAAGATGGCAGCGCAAAGGGGGCCCATGTGCCGCCGAAGATATTGGCAGTACAACGTTTTTAGAAGAGGGACATGCGTTGAGGCCTACGAAACATCTCCGCTGGTGGATTGCCGGTACGCTGTTCCTTTCGACCGTCATCAACTACATTAGCCGCCAGACTTTCTCCGTACTTGCTCCCGTCATCACGCGGGAGTTCCATCTAGACCACGCAGGACTGTCGCGCATTTTGTCGGCATTTCTGCTGTCGTATGCAGGAATGGGGCTGGTGGGCGGGGTGCTGCTGGACATTATCGGAGCGCGGTTGTGTCTGGCGTTGGCCGTTATCTGGTGGTCTGTCATGGGCATTTTGACGGGCTTTGCCAACTCAATTTTGCAATTTGAGGTCTTCCGTTTTCTGCTAGGCATCGGTGAGGGCGTCAACTGGCCAGGGGCAAGCAAAGTGGTGGCAGAATGGTTCCCGGCCAAAGAGCGCGGGGTGGCGGTGGCGTTATTTGACAGCGGGTCTAGCGTGGGTGGGGCCATCGCCGCAGTCATGGTGCCCTGGGTGGCGCTGCTCCTGGGATGGCGTTATGCATTTGCGGTCTCTGGTCTTCTTGGTTTTGCGTGGCTGGGCCTGTGGCTCCGCGTTTACCGCCCGCTTACCCAGCACCCACGATTGACCCAAGAGGAGCGGGCGCTCATTGAAACCGACCGGGACAGGCCTCAAAGGCCGTCTGTGACCGGTGTGCGTCGTTGGTTAGACCTTGCCAGGCAGCGGAACACATGGGGTGTCGTGATAGGGCGCTCCCTGACAGACCCGATTTGGTGGTTCTATATCTTCTGGCTGCCGCAGTACCTAAGTGATGCGCGGGGATTCAGCCTGAAAGAAATCGCTGCGTTTGCCTGGATACCATTTGTGGCGGCAGACATTGGGAACTTCACGGGAGGATTTGCCTCCGCCTTCCTCATCAAGCGAGGCATGGCCGCAGTGCGTGCACGAAAGTGGGTGTGCGTCATCAGTTGCTTGCCGGTTCTTGCCGGGGTCCCCGCCGCCACAACCAACAACGCATACTTGGCCATTGCCCTGATTGGCATTGCCGTGTGGGGGTACGCTGCTTGGGCCACCATGGGCCTGACTTTCCCCTCAGACCTTTTTCCAGAGGACGTGGTGGGATCGGTCACAGGCCTGAGCGGCCTGGGGGCTGGACTGGCCGGGGCCTTATTCACCCTGCTGGTAGGCACCTTGGTGGACCACTTCTCCTACCTTCCGGCATTCTTTATGGCGGCCACTCTTCCAATTCTGGCCACTGCCAGTGTCCTCTTTCTCATTCACAGTCCCAAGAGGGCATGAAAAAATAGGAGGGCAATAAAGCAGACAGGGAGCAGGCATGGCCCAGGCAAGGCGTAAAGAAAAAGATGCCCTAAAAATTCATCCCCTTTTCTGCAGTTGAACTGTTGAAAACGAAGAATTTGTAGACTGGAAGTGGGGTTGAACGTCACAGGGGGTGTAACCCGATGGGTGAGTCGTCAGGAGCAGAGCTTTCCGTTGAGGGTGCGGAGTTGGGGTCGTTTTCGGTCGAGACGTCTGGCGGCCGGATTCGCATTCGCTGGGATTCGGAATGTTCAACTTCCTTGGCTTGACCCGCGCATGCGGAGTAAACCAAGCAGGGAAGTTTCTGGTTCGTCGCACCACCATGAGGAAGCGGCTGACCGCCAAGCTCCATGAGGTGAAAGCAGAGCTCCAGAAGCGGATGCATCAGCCTGTAACTGAGCAAGGACGCTGGCTTCAGTCGGTCGTCATGGGTTACTTTGCGTATCATGCCGTTCCGGGCAACTGGAAGGCACTGGGTACTTTCCGTACTCAATGCGCACGGCTATGGTATCGGACCCTCCGCCGTCGCAGCCAGAAATCCCGGCTCACTTGGGAGCGCATGACGAACATCATCGATGCCTGGCTACCCCCGGCCCGCATCCTCCATCCTTGGCCCGAACAGCGGCTCGCCGCTTTTATCCAAGGTAAGAGCCGTATGCAGTAATCCTGCCCGTACGGATCTGCGCGGGGGGCCGTTCGTGAGAGCGGTCCCTACCGCGACCGCAATATCAAACGGAAACACAATTTAACCATCGTTTGAGAAAGTCCAGCATTTCCTGGGGGGGCCTGAGCCAAACCTCGGCCCCAGTCTGCCTGTATTCGGGGCGAACAAGGACCGGGAGGCCGCGGCCTTTCAGTGCCCGAAAGGCGTCCTCATCGGTAAGGTCGTCGCCAAGGTAGGCGACCTGCGCACCAGGACCCACCGTTGCCAGCAACTGGGCCATCACGTCGCCCTTATTGGGATGTGCAACACGCAACTCCAGTCCACCGTCAAAGTACATCAGCATGAGGCCGGAGTGGGAAAGAAGAGGGCCCCAAATCGCAAGTACCATCGACTCCATCTCTTGCGCCTCAGTCGGCGATACGTCACGCCAGTGGACCGCAACGCTGCCTGGTTTAATTTCTGTTCGCGGCCCCAGTCCAGCATGGTGGACCTTTTCTCCCGCTTCCTGAAGCGCCTGAACATTCGCAGCGCACATCTTCCACGGATGATAAGTCCCATCTGCGGACAATTTCTCCATACCGTGCGAACCCCACATTTCGACATTCTCAATCGGGTAGAGCAAGGCCTTGACCTCCGCGACAGGCCGCCCGGAAACGATGACCGTCCGTGTCTTTGCGCAGGACTGGATCGACGCCAGAAGAGGCACTACCCCCGGATAGGGATGGGCGCGGAGGCGGTCTGTTTGAAAGGCGGCCAGGGTCCCGTCGTAGTCAAGGGCCAGCAGAGACGACGGCCCACGCCTGAGTGCGTCGAAGAAGTCCGAGAGCACGGTTTCCTCTTTCATGGCATGCACCTTAAAACTCCACCTCTAAAGGGTGGTCCTCGGGAGATGAAGCGGTCTTGGCTTCAGGCCCCTTCATGCGCAGGTCACACAACTCACCGATGAGACTGCCGGCCCACCAGTAGATGTTGTGCTCCTTCACCCACGCGCGCATCCGCCGCATACGGTCCGTAATTTCATCCTTGTCCATGGCGAGTGCGCGGGCAATGGAAGCGGACATTGACTGGATGTCGTATGGGTTGACGATAAGGGCATCGAGCAATTCACGCGCGGCACCGGTAAAACGGCTCAGGATGAGCACACCCTGCTCATCGCGCCGGGCCGCAACGTACTCCTTGGCGACCAGGTTCATTCCGTCGTGCAGCGATGTGACCATGCAGACGTGCGCAGCGCGATAGAACCGCTGCAGGTCGTCGTGGTCATGCTGTTGTTTCAGTAGAAGGACCGGTCTCCACCGGCCATGCTGGAAGCGGGCGTTGATCCTGTTGGCCTCGGCCTCAATCTCCACCTGCAGGTCGGAGTACCGTTGGATATGGCTGCGGCTGGGCGCTCCAATCTGGATGAATGTGAACTTCCCTTGATAGTCGGGGAAGTCCTCAAGAAACATTTCGACGGCCTGGAAGCGCTCCAGGATGCCCTTTGTGTAGTCCATGCGGTCCACGCCCAGTCCTAGGACGCTGGCCTCGGTCCCAAGCTCGGCCATCAGAGCGCGCCGCTCCGCGTCCGCATCCACGGCGGCCCCTACGGAATAGACCTCAGACTGAAAGTCGACGCTTATAGGAAAGGGACGAATGGAAGACCAGTGGCCATTGCGCTTGACCGAAAAATGCTCCCAGTCCACGCGCGCTTCAAGCACGCGGTCAACGGTATCAAGGAAGTTGTTGCAGTGCGCCTGGACATGAAAGCCGATCAGGTCTGCACCCAGAAGTCCATCCAGCAGCTCCCGCTGCCACGGGCAGATGCCGAAAGATTCCGGGTTTGGCCAAGGAATATGCCAAAAGATGGCGACTTTAGCCTGGGGCAAGCGCTCTTTGATGGTCCTTGGCACCAAGGCGAAGTGATAGTCCTGTATGAGCACCACGGGATGCTCCTCATCGCCAATTTCCTCGACCAAGGCGTCCGCAAATTTTTTATTGACGTTGATGTAATGCTCCCAGTCAGTGGCGCGAAAAATCGGACGTGTGTGCGCGATGTGGCACAGCGGCCAGAGGCCCTCATTCGCAAAGCCGTAGTAATATCCATTCTCCTCCTCCGGGCTGAGCCAGACGCGGCGCAACGTGTAGCGCGGCTCCTGCGGAGGCACCCGCAGCCGGTCGTGACCATCCACGGTTGCAACATCAGCGTCGCCGCTGCCATGGGCCACCCAGGTCCCATCGCAAGCGCACAGTACAGGTTCCAGCGCGGTGACCAGTCCGCTTGCGGGCACGGTGATGGCAATATGATTACCCACCCGGTTGTGGACATAGGGCTCGCGATTGGAAACCACGTACAGGCTGTTCCCGTCCAACTTGCTGCGAACATGCGCGGCAAGCCGCTGGGAGGTCCACAGAGGGTCCTTGCTGTTGCGCAGCCGGGCCTCCTCCGCTGCCGCCGCTCGGGCCTGATGGATGCTGGCCAGCAAGGGGACCACTTCCTGCGCCAGCGGGAACAGAATGTCCAGATCGTTTACCGAGGGAGCAAGTGGATGCCGCCCAGCGCGGAGGTCTCTTATCCAGTATGCGACCCGCGCAATCGGACGGACCAGACTCATGCGCACGATCAGGAACGTGATTGCGGCGATCACGAGCACCTGGAGGGCAACATGGATGAAGACCCTTATCCAGAGACGAAAGATCTCGGCACGAATATAGGCCGTGTCATAGATTAGGACCATGCCGCCGAATACGCTTCCGTCTGCTGCATGAAGCGGAACGGCCATCAAAAACACGCGCCTGAAGCGGAGCCGCATATACCCGCTCTCCTCCTTGTCCTGCTGGATGGCGTGCTTCAGCGGGGGCATGGCGCCTGGCAGCAAAGAGGAAATGCCGTGTGTAACAGCAAGTGGAGAATGGTCCCTGTCGATGATCCCAACGCCCAGCAAGGAACCCCGATTGCCGAAACGCTCAACGAGCTGCTCCATCCCCGCTCTGTCCCCTGCTGCAAGCAAGGACTGAGCATTTCCAGCCAGGCTTTCGGTGAATGTTTCCGCCTTGCGCTCAAGTTCGTTGCGCAACGCATCTTTTACACCCTGCATTTCATACCAGGACGAGGCCACGGAGACGAACGTGATACCCAGAATCAGCGCCGCAATCAGCCGTAAGCCCAGACTTTTCATGATCTACCCGCCTCCTGCACGGCGCTAGACTCTAGTAATGAGGGTGATGCGTGGCCGTATCTCTGACCTGATGTGATGCCGGTACATGGCAACGGGTAGTCTGGGGGCCGCTGTTCCCTGGCCGCTAATGAACAGCAAAAAGCCCCAAACGCACAGTATCCGGGCATATTCTTCGCCCTCCCACATGGACCGGTCGTGGGCCGCGTCCACTGGAAAAACCTGTGCAGTTTCACGGCTGCTGCCCCGGCCTCAGATTGTCCGCCGGAAAATGAATCAGAGGTGGCGGACCTTCTGCGATGGCTGTCCGACCGGCGGACGGGAACTGTCATGCTCAAAGGAGCGAGTGACCAGTTCAGGCGAATGGAGGCCGATTGCCAGGGCCAGGGTCAGGACGATCCCTCCAAAGAGAATGCTGAAAGCCAAGTCGACGATCCTTCCGCCGACACTGAGATGGTCGAACACCATCGCCACAGTCAGCACGAGCACCATCCACTTGACACCTTGGCTGAGAAGGTGCGCAGACTGCAAGTTCATATTGACGGCGCCGATGAGCGTGCTGCGGGCCAGGAAGCGCGCGACAATGGTCCCCGCAAGCAACAGAAGCACGGCACCCACAACGCGCATGACATAAGGGAACAGGGCCGTGGCAATCTGATCGGAGTCACTGTAGGCGGCGGCAAAGGCCGCCACACCGATCACGATGCCTGCGACGGCAAACACCCAGAACACGGTCCTCGACAAAAGCAGTGCAGGGCTGCGGACAGCACTCCATTCAAGGACCACAGAAGGAGGACCGCTAAGGACCCGCTCGTCGAAGCGCACTGCGGCCAGCAAACGCCGCAGCAAAAAGGCGAGAAATATCCCAATCAGGCAACAGACCAGCACGGCGACAAAAAGCGCTATCACGGCCGGCAGCAGCATGGCCACCTTCGTCAGCACTCTAACGATGGATGCGTGCAACGCGAATTGCACCTGTTGTAACATGGCTCCCTCCACAATGAAGACGGCATTAGGGTGTAAACCGGTCCGGCCAGCGCCAAAGCGAAATCAGGTACGGTTTGTTCGCCTTGAATGCGGCGACGATTCCAATTTCTCGTTCCTCTGCCTGCGCGTCCGTAAGCATGGATGTCTGCAGTACGTGAGATGCCGCCCAGCCGTAATAGAGTGGTATTAGCGCCCCGAAAAGGTGCTGCCGACTGACGTTCCGGTTACGATGTGCCGCCAGGAACTCATAGATAATGCGGGACCACAGCGCCGGGGGCATCTGGAAGCTTTCCGCTTCTTGCGCCGCAAGCCGCCTGATCGCCAGCAGGGTCCCCGGCGCCAGCACCTGCGACCAGACCTCCTGCAGGTTCGATGCCGCCAGTCGAAATGAATCGAGCATTGAGGCGGCCTCGGAAGGATGTGGCGCGGGGTCTGGCCCTAACTGCCCATGTGCGTCCTCCGTGCTTTCCGCATCAAGGTCCAGGGCCACGACTGGAGACAGGTCCTTTTGCCAGAAGCTGGCCGTGCGCTCCGCCTCGGAAAAAAGGGAGTTGAGGATTTCCGCAATAGACTGCTTCAAGTTAGGGGCCGACGAGGAGTGGAAACGTCGCATTCCCGCTCGAATCTGCGCCATCTTGTATCCGTGCAGGGCGGCCTCAATCGAGGGCCAGAGGGTCTTTTCACGCTCGTCGGGGCCGAGGCCCACGTTGAGTATCGGTGCACTCTTTGCCTGGGCCCGCGCATGGGCAGAGGAGGCCATGTGTTGGCAGAACCGCGTGGAAACCGCAATGTCCTCCGCCAGCGGAAAACGAATGTCTGTGCCGTACAGCGCCCTGGTCAACGGATAAAGAACGCCCGAATTCACCAGGCCCTCATACCGGCTGGTGCGATACAGAGGCATGGCCAAGTCAAAACCATGACGCAATACGGCCCGTGCCAGCGCGGCGCGGTCTTCAGTCTGCTGCAGTTCGCCGTCGTCCCCTAGCAGCAACACAGCGCTGGCATGTTGCTCCTCGGCAAGCCTACAGACACTGGAATAAGTAGGAATGGTGCGTGGCCACAATGCGGAAGCAGCGCCAGTATCTGAGACATACGGTGCAATCCGCAGTGAGGAGGCCAGCGGGCCTGGTATCAAGGCTGAAATCCGCTCCTTCTGGGTGTTTGCATCCTCGCCTGCGTCATGGGACGGGAAGATGGGAAAGGCCAGTGTCACGCACCATTGCGGGGGGTCCATCTTCATGTCTTCGATAAAGGCCTGCACCGCATTTTGTAGAGACCCCGGACCGGACAGAGCAATGGAGACCAGCAGGCGGTCTTTCCCCGCAACTTCCAGGACAGTACGGTCTGGGGCGGAACTTTTATCTTCTTCTTCCACTACCCCAGGCGCCTCATCCAATACCGGGTCGGACCTCTTGTCCACAGGCCCCTTTTGCAGTTCGAACCAGAGAAACGCATAGGGCGACAGGGTAAGGCCGTACAGGCCCTTGTCTACAACCGGGAAGGGCGTGTAACCGATCATCTCCACTGGCGTGCGTCCTTCATACCCACTGAGGTCAAGCGTGACCGGCTGTGCAAAGCGGGAAAGATTGGCGACGCATAGCACGGTCTCCTCGCCGAGCTGACGGAGATAGGCCAAGACCTTGCGGTTGGCCGGAAAAAGAAAACGCAGCGTGCCGCGACCAAAGACGGGAAAAAGCTTGCGCAAACGGACCATGTTGCGCGTCCACATAAGCAGCGACGAGGGGTTTTCTAGTTGCTCCTGGACGTTGACGGCCTGGTATCCATACACCGTGTCAGCAATTACCGGGTTGCCCACAGTTGCGGGGTCTGCCGTGGAGAAGCCCCCGTTAGGCCCGGCATTCCACTGCATTGGCGTACGCACTCCGTTGCGATCGCCAAGTTCCAGATTGTCGCCCATGCCGATCTCGTCGCCGTAGTAAAGGATGGGTGTGCCGGGGAATGAAAACAACAAACTGGTCAGCAATTCAATGCGCTGACGGTTGTTGTCCAGCAGCGGGGCCAGACGGCGGCGTATGCCAAGATTGATGCGAGTGCGCGGATCAACGCTGTAGGCCAGGTACATGTACTCACGCTCGTCCTGCGTCACCATCTCCAGGGTCAGTTCATCGTGGTTGCGGAGGAACAGGCCCCACTGGCAGGAGGCCGGGATTTCGGGGGTCTGTTGCAGGACCTCAATGATAGGGCTGCTGTCCTCCTGGCGCAGGCCGAAATACATCCGCGGCATCAGCGGGAAGTGGAAGGCCATGTGGCACTCGTCGCCATTGCCGAAATAAGGGCGCACATCGCTGGGCCACTGGTTGGCCTCCGCCAGCAGGAACCGGTCCGCGTATTCGGCGTCGATCACAGAACGTACCTTCCGGATGATCGCGTGTGTCTCCGGCAGGTTTTCGCAGCGCGTGCCATCGCGCTCCACCAGGTATGGAATTGCATCCAGCCGCAGGGCGTCGACGCCTGCATCCAACCAAAAGCGTATTACATCCAACATTTCTTCCAGCACTTGCGGATTGTCGTAGTTGAGGTCAGGCTGGTGGGAAAAGAAGCGGTGCCAGTAGTACTCGCCGGCCAGCGGGTCCCAGGCCCAGTTTGATTTTTCCGTATCGTTGAAGATGATCGGCACGCCATCGAAGCGATTGTTGTCCGCGCTCCACACATAGAAGTCCCTCTCCGGCGATCCGGCTGGCGCGCGCCGGGCGCGCTGGAACCAGGGGTGCATGTCTGACGTGTGGTTCATCACCAGCTCGATCAGCACTTGCATTCCACGTTGGTGTGCCGCATCGAGGAACTGCTGGAAGTCCTGCTGCGTACCGTAGCTCGAATGGATGCCGGTATAGTCGGATATGTCGTACCCGTCGTCGCGCATCGGCGAGGGGAAAAACGGCAGTAGCCAGAGGCACGTTACCCCCAGGTCCTGTAGATAATCCAGTTTCCCGGTCAGGCCCGGAAAGTCCCCGATGCCGTCGCCATTACTGTCTGCAAAGCTGCGCACGTGCAGCTCATAGATCAGTGCATCCTTGTACCACTGGGGACTTGATGCGCTGCCGGGTTTCTTCACTTACTCCTCCGCAATCCAGGGGACTGACATGGGTACCGATACACAATTTCCGATGCGTTTTAGGCCCGCCTGGTTGCTGCGGGCAAGCAACTCCATGTGGGTTGCGATAGTGTTTTAGTGTACATTGCTGGTAAAGGGTCAAGAGATGGCGACGCCTTGGTGACCACAAATACGATGAGGGACCTTCCATGAGACGAGCTGTAATCGAATGCCCGGAGCTTACCTACAAAATCATCCAGGAACTGTGCATCTACGACGACCCGCCCTGCGGACGCGAGGTGCAGATTGAGTTCACCGACGGCACGGCCTTTTCGGTCGCGCTCACGGTGGGCACCGCCGTCGAGGGCAAATACTATCGCGAGCACAAAGGAGAGCTGGAAGTCCTGCGCGAATTTCGGGACTCATCCTCGCCTGAGATGTGACCGGATGCAGGATGGATTTCATCGGCGCAACGCAGGCCATGCTTTCTGGCCACGTACACGAACAGGTCCAGGCAGCTTGGACGGGGGGAGATTGTTGCGCACCACCGGCGGGGCGCTGTTTCGTAAAAAGCGCGCGAAGAGACCGTATTCCTTGGAATGCGGATCGCTGCTACACCACACTAGAGCGACAGTGCGTCCTGCTCCCTGCCCCTGTATCTCACGGGTGGTCACCTAGGCCAGCATTTTTTCTATGTGGGGGAAAAGACCCCAATTTTGGTGCGTTTTTCCACCGTGGCCGCAGAGCGGGGGGACGGACGCCGAGCGCGATGTACGCGGCTTTGCGCTAAAATTCTACATCGACCACACTCTTGTCCAAGACAGCGTTTTTGTCGCAGGCGCGCGGTTGATTTCAAAGGACATACCCATTTTCCCCGCTGACTGCAGCAGGTCTGTCCGGCATCCCATCCGCAATGGATTTCTATTGGTCCGGCCCCAAAGGATGGAACTTGGGTGCCCCACACTAACCGCGTTTTTTGCGGTTAGTGTGGGAGAGCACGATGCAAATCTTTCGGGCCGGACCAATAAGTTCTATTCATGGTGCTGTCCAACTTGTCCACCTATAAGTGTCGATTTACTGTCGTTACTCTGTTTGTACTCCTTCGCTGCTGTCCAACTCTGACGCTTACCCTGGAATCCGCGGATGGTGTGTTTCTCTGTAACTCAGTTTGCGGTATGCACCAGGTGAAGTCTCTCTGTTTCGATGCCGCGTTCCGCGCGGAGCTGCTGCCCGGGCAGGGCCGTTGATTCAATGGGCCACTGGCCTACTTGTTGTGGACAACCCGCTAAGCACAATGAGACACATGACGTTACACCTGCCCCTTAAAGGATTTATCGAAGGTGGAAGTGGTGGAAGCTATTGCCGTACTCTGCTGGGAGACTGGGTTGGAGCTGAGATGCATGGGGCGGCAGCCGGTTGGGGGATGTGCCTGCGGACCGAAATTGTTGCACGGCGTAGTGCGTGACGCCGAGAGACAGCAGTTGGTCGCGCAGATCAAGCATCTCCTCCGTGGTCAGCAGAGCGGGGTGCAGCGTGGTGCGGACTTCATACGGGACGCCGCTTGCCAACAGCAGGCGAAGACTCGCTAGGGCCTTGTCGCCGCTGTGCTCCACGCCGGTGATGCGGGAGTAGGCGTGGAAGGGGGCCTTCACATCGAAGCCCACCCAATCGATCCACGGCAACAGGTAAGCGAACCGCTCCGGCACCATTCCGGCGGTGTGTAGGCCGATGCGGAAGCCAAGACCCCGGACATCCTGCACCGCACCGAGTAGCGCCGGTTGCAGCGTGGGTTCGCCGCCGGAAAATACGACTCCATCCAGCAAGCGGCGACGGCCCTGGAGGAATGCGAAGATGCTCTGCCAAGGGACATGCTGCTCGGCTTGCGCCGGACGCAGATGGGGATTGTGGCAGTAGGCGCAATCCCACCCGCAGCCTTGGCAGAAGACGGTGGCGGCCAGTTCGCCGGGCCAATCGCAGGTGGAGAGGTGCGCCAGTCCGCCCACCCGCAGTTCAGTCGAGATTAGCTTCATGGAAGCACTTGCGCTCATGGAATTCACCCTGTTTGCCGCGGTTGAAAGAGGAGACGGGGCGGTGATAGCCCATGACACGGGTCCAGATTTCGCAGGGCTGGCGCTCTTCCGGAGTCAGGATAATTTCAACTTCCTGGTCGATTACTTTTGAGAGGGTTTTCATGGTGGTTTCCTTTCGTGTTGAGGTGCGTCCGTGTTATTGCTGAGTGGCCAAGCGTTTGCGTGCGATAAGGTCTGCGTCGCACTTGGGGCAGTAGATGTGTTCCCCATCCAGATAGCCGTGCCTGGGGCAGATGGAGAAGCTCGGTGTCACCGTGATATAGGGGACACGGTAATTCTCCAGTGCCCGGCGCACAAGCTTCCTGCACGCCGTGGCCGATGAAATCCGTTCGCCCATATAGAGATGTAGCACGGTCCCGCCGGTGTACTTGCGCTGTAGCTCTTCCTGGCGCTGCAACGCCTCGAATGGATCGTCGGTAAAACCGACCGGGAGCTGGCTGGAGTTGGTATAGTAGGGCCCATCTTCCGTGCCGGCCTGCAGAATGTCAGGAAAGCGCTTGCGGTCTTCGCGGGCAAACCGGTAGGTAGTGCCTTCGGCGGGCGTGGCCTCCAGGTTGTACATGTGGCCGGTCTCTTCCTGGTACTTCACGATGCGGGCGCGCACATGATCGAGGAAGCGCACGGCAAAGGTGTGGCCCCATTCTGAGGTGATGTCGTGTTCGTCACCGGTAAAGTTGCGGACCATTTCATTGATGCCGTTCACTCCCAGCGTGGAGAAGAAGTTGCGCAGCGTGCCGAGATAGCGCTTTGTATACGGGAAGAGACCATTGTCCATGTGGCGCTGGACCTCTTTGCGTTTGATCTCCAGGCTGGTGCGCGCAATCTCCAGCAACTCATCGAGGCGATGGAAGAGCGCCGTTTCGTCGCCTCGATGTACATACCCGAGACGAGCGCAGTTGATTGTCACCACGCCGATCGATCCAGTCTGCTCAGCGCTACCGAACAGACCATTTCCTCGCTTGAGCAACTCGGTCAGGTCGAGTTGCAGGCGGCAGCACATGGAGCGGACCATGTTCGGCTTCAACTCGGAGTTGAGGAAGTTCTGAAAGTAGGGAAGGCCATATTTGGCAGTCATCTGGAAAAGTAGTTCAGCGTTCTCGCTCTCCCATGGGAAATCAGGCGTGATGTTGTAGGTCGGAATCGGGAAGGTGAACACGCGGCCCTTGGCATCACCCATAGTCATGACCTCGATGTACGCGCGGTTGATCATGTCCATTTCGGACTGCAATTCGCCGTAGGTGAAGCTCATGGTCTGGCCCCCGATGACAGGATTCTGGGCGCACAGATCTTCGGGGCATGTCCAGTCGAAGGTCAAGTTGGTGAAGGGTGTCTGCGTGCCCCAGCGCGAAGGCACGTTGAGGTTATAGACCAGCTCCTGAATGCACTGCCGCACCTCTGCGTAGGGAAGGCGGTCCTTGCGGATGAAAGGCGCCATGTAGGTGTCGAACGAGCTGAAGGCCTGTGCGCCAGCCCACTCGTTCTGCAAGGTGCCGAGGAAGTTGACAATCTGTCCAACGGCGCTGGAAAAATGCTTCGGCGGCCCAGCTTCCACCTTGCCGGGAACGCCATTAAGCCCTTCCGTCAGCAGCGTGCGCAGCGACCATCCGGCACAATAGCCGGCCAGCATGTCCAGGTCGTGGATGTGCAGGTCGCCATCTCGATGGGCACGACCGATCTCCGGCGCATAGACGTGCGAAAGCCAGTAGTTGGCCACCACCTTGCCGGACACATTCAGGATCAATCCACCCAGAGAGTAGCCTTGGTTGGCGTTGGCGTTTACCCTCCAGTCAGCGCGCTCCAGGTACTCGTTCATCGAGGAGGCCACATCGATCAGTGTGTGGCGATCGCTGCGCAGCCGCGTTCGCTGTTCGCGATAGACGATGTAGGCGCGCGCGGTGGCAAAGTGATTGGCGCTGATGAGCACCTGCTCCACCACATCCTGCACCTGCTCGATGTGCGGAGCGTGGTCCTGGAAGCGGTGGGCCAGCACTTTGAGTGTCTGGATGGTCAGCAACTGGGCCTCGCCGTCATCGAATGCTCCGGTGGCCTTGCCCGCCCTCGCGATGGCGGAGCAGATTTTGCCGCCATCAAATGGGGCGATTATGCCGCTGCGCTTGATAACGGAGCTGGGCGGAAGAATGGTGGAGACAGACATCGGCGGTCCCTTTCATGCGGGAAGGGGATACCGGTTTGGGCGCATTGCGGAAACGCGAAATGGCGGAAGGCCAAAACATGCATGCGACCCAACGGTACACCCCGCCCGTGGACGTTCCTTGTGTCATGGCAGGTCTCCTGGCTCGCGGATCGCTGCGGCAATCCGGTCTTCCCACCCCGTTCGGGAGGCAGTGACATGCATGGATTGCAGCTCTTCGCTCACAGTTGCGGGGGCAGCGCCGGCATGGTCGAAGTGACGGGACCGGCTTCCCTCTTGGCCCCAGATGTAGTGTCCCTGGGGAACCATAACGCTACTAAATGTATGTCAATTGCGTTACGGTGTCAAGGGCGGAGTAAATTTATGGTCCGGCGCGTACACAGGTGCCCCAAAAAATAGCGGGGATTACGTCCGTAAAGTTCTGTAGAAAGGGCTGAGCGGCGAGCGAAGCGAGCCGCTCCGGTCTGACTCCTTAGGATGTTGTTTGAAAGAACTTCATCCTAAAGGAGGGCAGACGAAATGGCCCGCAACGAGAACGTTACGGGGATTCTGGCGGATTGCTGCGTATTCCGGTCCCCTCTGTGACAACAATGGTGAGACAGGTGCCCCATGGACAAGTCCTTGTCCATGGGGTGGTCAAGTACCGGCCAGGGTTCCCGGACCGTTTCGGGTCCATCTATAACGCACGCACCTTTTGCCAGCAATTCATCCCTTGGTATAACCAAGAGCACCATCACAGCGGGACCGGCCTGCTGGCCCCAGAGATGGTGCATTATGGCCTGGCCGGGAAGGTGATTGAGCAGCGTCAACAGGTGTTAAACCTCGCCTATGCCCGGACACCGGAACGGTTTGTCCGGGCCTGTCCCAGACCCCAGCCGCAGCCCACCGCGGT
>JBMFGT010000007.1:0-152981 GCA_049977205.1 Acidobacteriaceae bacterium
GACACTGACGGTCGTCAATGGTTCTGCCGATCCATTTACACTAATAAACTCTGCACCGAGAGGCGAGGAAATTAAGTTGATCGTGTTCCCAGAATCGCTCGTCAACGTTATCGAGTTGATAGAGGCCAAAGAATATTGCGATAACTGGTCGTTCGCGGTGCTGGAGATCAGGACCGTCACCGAAGCGTTCCCGTTCAGGTTGGAACCTTGCGATGGAGACGCGCCACCTCCACCGCAGCCTGCGGCAAGAGCTGCAACCAGTGGGAAGATGGGTACCAAAAGAAAGTTAGGAACCTTCTTAGAAAAATGGTGCAATGATGCGGAATTCATATATCAATCCCTATGAAGTTTCTGTTAGAAACGCGCAGCAGGTTGCTACAGCGATTTCCTATTTATAGGGTAGTTCTGACAATTGCTATTCGCTCTGTCCCACTACGACGAACTTTTTCGTTTTCCCGTCAGGGAACAAAAACTCGTAAGTCTGAGAAAACCAGTAAGGGGTCGGGTGTACATCCTTAATGAGCCTGGCCTTATAATCCCCAAGCACTAATAACCTGGCCTTAAAATAGGTCTGGGCCTCCAGTTTGTATTTCTTACCTCCGATGATAACGTCTAGCCTCAGAACTGGTTCTGGACCTTGATTAAATGGCTCCAGGTACCAGAGACATGAAATGACATGAACATTTATTGTGTACTGTTCTGGTGTGGTTGCCGCCCAAGAACAGACAGGAAGCAATATAAATAAAACCAGAATCTTCTTCATGCCTTCTCCTTTTTTTATTGCGATAGCAGCGGTGAACCCTGTACGCCCGTGGAACATCGTTCACTTGCAATCCAAATTGCCTGTCGGCACTGCACCATGCGCATACTCCAGGCCAATGATACCCAAGAGATAGGCGCTCTGCTGGGAAGGTGGCCCCTTCATGCTATCTTTGAGGTTTTTGGAGTGGAGGATTTGCCATGCGCGCGGGGCCTGACGGACATCAAAACCAGCATCCTGCATCAGCGACAGGCTGACCCGCTCGCTCTGCAACTCTACAAGCTGGCCTGCGCTATGCAATTGGGAGAAGCCCCCAGAAATGAGCGCAATCCCTGCAAGAGGCCCAACGAACGGCATTTCTCCTAACTCCATCAGGCCAAGGGCGTTTGCGCGTTTTGCTCCACCGGCCACGCCCTCCCGCTCCAACGTTTGCGCCATGCCATCGGCCAAAATTGCAGCTATTTGGTCGTCATTTTGCAGCTTCTGCAAGACCTGCGTTGGAATGAGCACTCGGCCATCCGGCGACCCGATGGCCTGATGAAAGTCCTTATCGTCAAAAGCATAGAAGCTAAAGTCGATTTTTTGTGGATCATCTTTGGCCAGGTCTTTTTGGCACGCTGGGACCAGTCGTTCCCCAATTCGTGCGACCCGCTGCTGGAGCGCTAAATCGGCTGGGACAGGCCCTTGTACCTTGTGACTGGCCATGCCAATATACGGCATATCGATCTCGCCGTCTTTCTTGTTTTCGTAGTCGGGCGGGACAAATTTTCCGTCGGCCTTCTGGAACGCTTTCTTCGCACGGGCACTCAGTACAAATTGCACATAGACCACATGGTCCGCAACCACAAGACCTTCCCTGTTCCATTTCCCGCTGTATGCAATCCACTGGTTGGGGGCGGGGGCCGTTTGTTGGCTGAGGGGCGGTTTGGTCTGGATGACCGTCTTCGGGGTAATGGCGATGGAATAACCGTCGGCCTCCAAGATGGTCTGCAACGGCCTGGCAATGACCTGCTGCACCACCGCATACCCAGTCACACGCTCATAGTCCGGTTGTAACACGACCTTTGTGGCCACGATCGCGTGGGTGTGTTTATCTTTCTTGCCGAAGACCTGGACGTCATCGCCAATGGCCAGTGTGCTGGCAATGCCTTGGTCGTTTGTTATTGCATCTTGTTGTCTGCTAACAGTGTGCTTCCAGTACACGGTCTTCGGCGTCGTTACAATGTGCTGTCCATTGACATCAAAGTCCGCGCCCTCTGTGATTGATGTTATATGACCTTCGACTGTTGGCGGCGCCTCCGCGTCTTGCGCAACAAGGACCCACGGCAGAATAAAAATACACAACACAAAACCAATATTTTTCACGCAAGAATTTGTAACAACGCAATATAACGCTGTCAAGCAATATATGCGGGTGCCAAATCACTCATAGCGGAGGGCCTCAATGGGGTCCAGGCGGGCGGCCTTCCAAGCCGGATAGATGCCAAAGACCAGCCCAATCAAGCAAGAGGCCACCAGCGCGGTGGCCACCCAGAAACCAGACATCACGGCCTGCACCGTGGTGATGGCGAAGCGCAACACCAGCGTAATCAGCCCGCCCAGGCCCACGCCCAGCAGCCCGCCCACCACGCACAACGTGACGGCCTCCAGCGTGAACTGCATCAGGATGTTGCGCCGCGTGGCCCCAAGGGCCTTGCGTACCCCGATCTCGCGCGTCCGCTCCGTCACGCTGACCAGCATGATGTTCATCACCCCGACCCCGCCAACAATCAGGCCCACGCTGGAGACGGAAAACATGAACAAAAAAAGCCCGCCGGTCAACTGCTCCCACAAGCGGGTGAGCGAATCTGCCCCGAAGACGGCGAAGTTGTCTGGCCTTTGCGTGGGCACATGACGGCGTACACGCAATAACTGCTCCACCTCGTCATTGACCAAGGCGCGGTCCTCTGGCCGGTCATATTTGATGGCGATCATCAGGTCCTTGCTCTCTGGATGGATTTTCTGGAAGGTGCCCAGCGGAAAGTCAGCGGAGTTGTCCTCTGGGTTTTTCCTGCCGTTGAAGAGCGACTTCTGTTTGCCCATCACCCCAATCACGGCAAAAATGTCCCCACCAATTTCAATGTCTTTCCCGATGGGGTCTTCGTGGGGGAACAGGTATGCGGCGGAATCGTGGCCGAGCACCACCACATTGGAGTGGTGCTGCTCCTCGTAATTGGTAAAGAAGCGGCCCTCCTGCAACTCCAGGCCTTCCACGTTTTCTATGGCCGCCGTTTCCCCGGAGAGGATGGTATGTTGCAGCTTGCGCCCGTTGTATTTGACGGCGACATTGCTGAGGTCAAAGCCGGAATTGCGGAACTGGACCATGGGCGATGCGGCCAGCACATGCGGCAGCTTCTGGATGGCCAGCGCGTCCCCGCTGGTCAACTGCTTGCGCGCCAGCATCTCCGCCGTGGGGCGCACCCCAATCGTCGGGTAGCGGAAGGCCCACAGTACGTTGGTCCCGTAGGACTCCACCAACCGCTGCACGTTATGGTTGAGGCCATTGATGAAAGAGGAAATGGAGATGACGGTGGTCACGCCAATCACAATGCCCAGGATGGTCAGGCCAGAGCGGAGTTTGTTGGCGCGCAGGGTATCCAGCGCCATCCGCACCGCTTCCTCAGAACCACGCATTCGCACAGCAGCTCCTTATAACAACGCAATGCAATGATGGAAGTGGCAGTATAGCCCAACGCCCGTACATTCGTGCAGTTTTATTGCAGCGCCGGGCGCCGTCTTGGAATTTGCTGCACGGCGTGGTTTACGCCGCTATGGCAATTGGAACATGGTGCAGATACTCTCTTATTTTCATATCAGAATTATTTTGTATACCCTGCCGGATGGCGCTCTCGCTTAATATCAATGTATGTCGTATGCCGTCGCCGTCGAGCGCCTGAACGCCCTGGGCCATGAACTGTCATCCCCAACCGGTCACGCCCGGCGCAAGTTTGACCTGACGCAGATGCGCCTGCTGGCGGAGACGCTGGGCCATCCCGAGCACAGCTTTCCCTGCGTGCTGGTTGCCGGGACCAACGGCAAAGGCTCCACGGCGGCCACCCTGGCCAGCATTCTGCAATGCGCGGGCCTGCGCTGCGGACTCTACACTTCCCCGCACCTGGAGCGGGTGAATGAGCGCGTGCAGATCAATGGCGCGCCCATCTCTGACGATGATTTTGCTCGCCTCTACTTCCGCGTGGACGAGGTGGGTACGCACTTGGTCACCACCGGCAGGCTGCCGCAGCCGCCCAGCTTTTTTGAGACGATGACGGCGCTGGCCTTTCTCTACTTTGCTGAGCAGAAGGTGGATTTTGCGGTGCTGGAGGTCGGCATGGGGGGCCGTCTGGACGCGACCAACATCGTGTCGCCTCTACTCTCCATCATCACGGACATTTCCATTGACCACACGGAATGGCTGGGGCCAACGCTGGCGGAGATTGCCCGCGAAAAGGCCGGCATCCTGCGCGCCAACGGGGTGCTGGTCGCCCTGCCGCAGCACCCGGTGGCCAATCAGGTGCTGGGCGAGGTGGCAACGGGACTTCTTGCAACCGCAGTGGACGCAAGCGCCTATCTGCCGCCGCCCACGGCGTCCGCATGGCACGCCTCTTATCTGGTGGCGCTGCTGGGCCAGACAGTAGAACTGGCCCTGCCGCTGGCCGGGGCGCACCAGCACCGCAACGTGGCGCTGGCGGTGGCGGCTGCCGTGGAATTATGTAACCGCCATGGTTACAAATTCAGCGCGGAGACCGTGGCCGCAGGCGTCCGCGCCACCCGCTGGCCGGGCAGACTGGAGCGCTTTACGCTGGGCGCGGGCCAGCCGGAGGTGCTGCTGGACGTGGCCCACAATCCTGCAGGGGCCTGGACACTCCGCTCGGCCCTCCACACCTGTCCCCGAAAGGGCGCGCGCACCTTGGTCTTTGGCTGTATGCGTGACAAGCCGGTCACCGAACTGGCGCAAATCCTCTTTCCCATTTTCGAGCGCATTGTGCTCACCACCTCTGGGTCGCCCCGTGCCGCCAGCCTGGAAGAACTATTGGCCGCTGCCGCCACCGTAGGCACGCCAGCAACCGTGGCTGAAGGCCCCTTGGAGGCACTGGAGCAGGCCATCGCGAGGACGCCTTCCACAGGCCAGGTGGTGGTCTCTGGCTCCATTTATCTGGTGGGGCCGGCGCGCGAGCACCTGCTCCAAAAACTCCACGCTGGGCTGGCGCAGCCATGAGCGAGACCCCCTCTGGCCCGCGCGAACAGTTTTTTCGCTGGTTGACGTATCTGCTGCTCGTCCCCCTTTTTGCCTTGGCCACGGCCTTCTTTGGCAGCCTGGCGATGTTGGCCTCCTTGTTTGACGGCAGCGGTCGCCTCCAGCACACCATCGCACGGCACTGGGCCGGATGGGTGCTGCGCATCACACTGTCGCCAGTACAGGTGATTGGCGCGGAAAACCTGCACGCGGTCCCCGTGGCCGTCTATGCGGCCAACCATCTGTCGTATCTGGACACGCCAGTGGTCTTCCGTCATTTGCCCTTTCAGTTCCGCATTCTGGCACGGCATGACCTCTTCCGCATTCCGTTCATCGGGTGGTATCTGCGCCGTTCGGGGCAAATTCCGGTCGATAGCACCAGCCTTCGCTCGACCATCGCCAGTTTGAATGGCGGTGTACGCGCATTAAAGGCGGGAATGCCGCTAATGATCTTTCCGGAGGGGGGACGCACGGAGACGGGCCACCTGCAAGACTTCCAAGATGGGGCGGCGTTTATGGCCCTGCGCGCCGGGGTACCGCTGGTGCCAATGGCCTTGGTGGGTACCTACGAGATGATGCCCATGCACACCTACCATGTCCATCCACGCCCTTTATACTTGGTGGTTGGCCAGCCCATCCCCACGGAAAAGCTGCCGTCCCACAGCCTGGATGCCCTGACTGCACGGCTGCATGGGGCCATCGCCAATTTGTATTATCAGTATTCCAGCCTGGATGCTCCGCAGAGCGCCGCATCCAGGGCGGATGGGCCGAAGGCTTCCGTCACGCAACACAACTCCGGCCCGGCCAAGGTCTTTTAGAAAGCAGGTTGATTTTATGATGGACACGGTCCCGAATAAGAGCACAGAAATGGGCAGGCCCCACTGGAGGCCCCGCATCGCCATTCCGACGCCCACCTCGATCGACGCCGACTTTAACGCCCGCGCCTGGCCCGCGTGCGCGGCAGCCATTGAGCGTGCTGGCGGAGAGCCGGTCGAGGTGCCCTTGACCGTGGCCCCGGCGGAAATCATGCGGATTGCCAACACCTGCCAAGGCTTTTTTTTACCGGGCAGTCAGGCAGACTTAAATCCGCACAAATATGGAGCGGAGCCGGCCCCGGAGACAGGCCCAGCCGATACCGCCCGCGAAAACGCAGACGAACTACTTTTACAGGACGCGCACAATCTATATAAGCCCCTGCTTTGCGTCTGCTTCGGGACCCAGTCATTGAATGTTTGGCGGACGGGGACCCTGGTGCAGCACCTGGCGCCCATGCCGGTCAACCATCAGGCGGGACGTAGCGTCGTAGTGGCGCATTCGGTGGTGATACCGCACGGTTCCCGCCTGGCCACAGCGTTGGAGGGGGCCAGCGATGTGGAGCACGTGGCGGGTGCGCTCCGGTTGTCCATCAATTCCGTCCATCACCAAGCCATCGGCGTGGTGGGGGACGGCCTGCGCGTGGTGGCCAGCTCCCCGCAGGATGGCGTGGTGGAGGCCGTGGAGGGCCAGCATCCCGGGCATTTCGTGCTGGGCCTGCAATGGCACCCAGAATACACGCAGGAAGAAAGCGCCGCTTCGCGCGCCATCTTTGCCCATTTCCTCCAGGTCGTGCGGGAGTGGCAGCCGCGTGTGGTTTTGGAATCAATCGGATAGCCCTCTCTTGTCGGCACAGCACACAGCTACGGCCCCTCCATCCGCCAGGCAAATTGCTGCATGGGTCGCCCCCATTTTGCTGGCCACGCCCCCGCTGCCAAGCGGCATTTGGGAGCAACTGGCGGCGTATCTGGAGCTGTTGCTGCGCTGGAACCAGCGCATGGACCTGACCGCAGTGCGCCAGCCGCAGGAGTTGGCGCAGGTGCATCTGGCGGAGTCCTTGCGTTGCGCGCAACTTTTGCCGCCTGGGACCGCCACCTTGCTGGATTTTGGTTCCGGTGCTGGACTGCCGGGGGTCCCCATCCAGTTGGCGCGCCCAGAGATAGCTGTCACGCTGGCGGAATCGCAGACCAAGAAGGCAATGTTTTTGCAGGAGGTGGTGCGGGTGCTAGGTCTGCGGCAGACGACCGTCCATGCTGGCCGCGTGGAGGCGATGCCCGCCAGGCAGTGCTTTGATGCAGTGGTGTTGCGCGCGGTGGACCAGATGGAAAAGGCCCTGCCGCTGGCGGCGGTGCGCATCGCCGAGGGCGGCTGGTGCGCAGTATTTACCACGGAAGCGCAGGCCGGGGCCATCCGTGCGCGATTGCCAGAGATTGTCTGGCTGGCAGGAGACCGGGTACCCGGTTCCGCGCAACGCATCCTGCTTTCGGGTCAACGGCCCTTCGTTCAAAAGGGCAGCTAAAAGCGCCTCTGCTTGTTGCCTTGCTTCCCACATGTTCCACGTGGAACACCTAGGGAGAGGGCCTATGGGGAGGGCGCCCATGGCTGGACCTCTTCGCGGGCCACTCCATGGTAAGGCCCCGGTATGATTGTTCCTTTGTTCTATGTGTTCCATCTGCACCCTCTGTTGCAAATGTTCCACGTGGAACATCTGGCGCCACTGCGAAGATAAAAATGGATAAAAAGGCCCCCGCCAGTATAAAGTTTTCCACTGTTTTACTCCCCGAACAGCAGGTCTGCCTCTTCTTCCACAGAACGCGCAACCCTTTGCTGGACATGTGCTTACAGCAATCTATCCGCCATTTTTCAATCTTCTTCCACAGATTTCGCCCGGATATGCACAGCCCTGTGCCCTTGCTCCCTCCGCTTCCATTCGATACTCTACTTGCCAATCCATGAGCAAGGTCCTCGCTGTCGTCAATCAAAAGGGTGGAGTGGGAAAGACCACCACCGCCATCAATCTCTCCGCTGCTTTTGCGCTGGAAGGACTGCGCTGCCTGCTGGTCGATTGCGACCCCCAAGCCAACTCGACGGGTGGCCTGGGCTTTGAACGCGATGCCGACCGCCGCTCTGTATATGACCTGCTGCTCGGCAATGTCACACTGCAGGAGATCACCCTGGACACCTGCGTAGAGGGCCTGCGCCTGGCCCCCAGCAGCAAGCACCTGATTGGCGCCAACATTGAGCTGATACAGGTGGAGGCCCGCGCCCATCGCCTGAAAGAGGCCCTGCAACCGGAACGGGGGAAATATGACTTCGTGGTCCTCGATTGCCCCCCGGCGCTCGATCTGCTGACCCTGAATGCCTTGGTCGCCGCCGATTCCCTGCTGATCCCCATGCAGGCGGAGTATTTCGCGCTGGAGGGAGTCAGCGAACTGGTCAACACCCTGGAGCGTGTCCGCGACGCCCTGCATCCAGACCTGGTGATTGAAGGCGTCGTCCTTACCATGTATGACGAGCGCACCAATCTGGCCCAGCAGGTGACGGCTGACCTGCGCAGCTTCTTTGGCGAAAAGCTGCTGCAAACAACCATCCCGCGCAACATCCGCGTGGCGGAGGCGCCCAGCCACGGCAAACCTGTACAGGCCTATGATGCCCGCTCCCGTGGCGCGGAGAGCTATATGGAGCTGGCCCGCGAGGTGCTCCAACGCAATAACATGGAAAGTCCGCGCCAAAAGGAACGTAAGTCCGCAGCCGCGCGGCACAAAGAGACAGCGGTCCGCTTCTGGCCATACACTTGATGCGATACGCCGCGTTTGCCGCGTACGCACCCCACGGTCCCGGCCATGGCCGCAGACCATAATGCAATCTTCTCCGCATTGCTCGAATGGAGGTCCCTTCAATTCTTATGTCCGCTACAACCCAATCCGCCGATAGCAGCAAAGACGCCAACAAACGCCGCGCCCTGGGCAAAGGGCTGGATTCGCTCTTGCCTGGCCGCACTGCACCCGCCAAGGCACCGGCCCCCTCCGCCCTTGCCCCGCATGTTGAGACCGGCAAACCACGCGAAATCCCTGTTGAGATGGTCGACCGCAATCCCTACCAGACGCGCAGCCGCGTGGATGCGCAGCAACTGGAGGAGTTGGCGCGCTCCATTGCCGCCACGGGCGTGGTGCAGCCCATCGTCGTGCGTCCGCTGCCCAATGGCCGCTTCCAGATCATTGCCGGGGAACGGCGCTGGCTGGCCAGCCAAAAGGCCGGAAAAACCACCGTCCCGGCCATCCTGCGCCAGGTCTCCGACGAGCAGGCAATGGAAATGACCATCGTCGAGAACCTGCAACGCTCTGACCTGAACGCGATGGAGCAGGCCCGCGCCTATGATCGATTAGGCCGCGACTTCAAGATGACGCAGGAACAGATGGCCCAGCGCACCGGAAAAGACCGCGCCACCGTCTCCAACTTCCTGCGCCTGCTGCGCCTACCGGTGGAGGTGCAGGGCAAGGTCGAATCAGGCGACCTCAGCTTTGGCCATGCGCGCACCTTGCTGGCGCTGGACTCGCCCGAGGCCATCCTGAAGGCCGCAGGCAAGATCACGGCGCTGGCCATGTCCGTCCGGCAGACAGAAACATACATTCAGGGATTGCTCAATCCAGAGAAACACGGCAAGAAAAGCGAAGATAAAACAAAACAACCACAAGACCCAAACGTCCGCGCGGCACAGGACAGCCTGCAACAGGCGCTGGGGCTGAAGGTCCGCGTAGAGGACAAGGGTGGCAAGGGGCGCGTCCTCATTGAATACTCCAACCTGGAGGACTTTGACGCCCTGATGACCGCCATTGTTGGCGAGTAGGAAAACGGCCTTGCGCACAAGCGTTCTACCGTCTTGTATAAAACGACACCGCGCTTGGCCGCGTTACGCAGGTAGCAGGCCGAGACCGGGACGGTCTGGCAATATCAGCTTGCCGTGGTCCACGGTGACGCCCCGGTAGGGGTCATTGTCAACCAGCAAATTGCCGTCCAGGTCGGCGTAATCCACCAGCGGAGAAAGATGGGCCGCAGCCGTAATGCTGCACGAACTGGAGACCATGCAGCCCAGCATGGTCTTAAATCCCATGGCCTTCGCCATTTGGATCATCTGATAGGCCTGGCCCATGCCGCCGGTCTTGTCGAGCTTGATGTTCAATGCGTCAAAGACCCCCACCAGCTTAGGGATGTCCGCCGGATGGCGGCAGGATTCATCGCCCATCAGCGGCAGGCTGGAACGTGCGTGCAGCCAGCGCAGGTCCTCAATGCGGTCAGCAGGCATGGGCTGCTCCACAAACTGCACCCCCCGCCTGGAGAGCCAATCAATCTTGCGTGCGGCCACTTCGCGGTCGGTCCAGCCTTCGTTGGCGTCCACGCGCAGGGGCTTGTCGGTCACGCTGCGCACCGCCGCAATGGTCTGCTCGTCGGTGTCCAGGCCTACCTTGATCTTCAGGATGGGAAAGTCCTTCGCCTCGCGCACCTTCTGACGGGTGATCTCCGGTGTATCAATGCCGATGGAAAAGTCCGTGATGGGGGCGTCTTTGGGGTCCAGCCCAAAATACTCATACAGCGGGACGCCGAGCTTTTTCCCCATCCAGTCCATCAGGGCAATGTCGATGGCCGCCTTGCCCGCCCACTCGTCGGGAACGCGCGCGAAGACCTCGGAGACCACCTTCTCAAACTGCGTTGGGTCCGATGCGTCCAGCAGCGGGAGCACGGAACTGACGGCGACACGCGCGCTTTCCGCGCTTTCCTTGTAGCGCACAATGGGCGCACCTTCGCCCACGCCAGTGATGCCGTCGTGTTGATAATGGACGAACAGGACATCGCGATAGGTGCTGGCAGACATGGTGGTCGTCCAAGTATGGCGCAGCTTGAGGCGGACAATCTCCGTCTTCACCTTCGTCTTTACAGTGGTCGCTTTTGGGGCCGCTTTTTGTGCATCGGCAAAGGCAGGCATTTTCCCCGGCAGGCAGGCCAGCAGACTGGCTGCACCTGCGCTTTTCAGCAAAGTACGACGGTTCATGGTTTTACTCTCCGCTGCGCCACCAGCAGCTTGCGCCAGTAGGCATTCAGTTGGCTGATCTGGATGACGGGATGCTCGTGCACGGTGGCATGGATGAATTTTCCGTGGCCGATGTACATTCCCGTGTGCGTGATTTTGCCGTTGTGCCCAAAGAAAAGCACGTCGCCCGCGCGCAATTGCGAGAGCTTGACCGGCACAAAGCCGCTCCACGCGGCCTGCACATCGGCGTCCCGTGGGATGGAGTACCCACGTTGCCGCATCAGCATCTGCACAAAGCCGGAGCAATCGTAGCCAAAGCTGGAGCGGCCACCCCAGGTATAGGGCAGGCCCAGAAAGCGCTGGCTGAACTGTACCATCTCTGGGATGCTCATGGACCCTTTGGGTACCTCGGCCCCGTTGGGGTACAGGGTGACGTCGCCGCGTTGCACCCACGCCAAGCGCCCGTCGGGCAGACGCACCTGCAACCAGCGCCCGCCGGGTTTTTCCAGTACCACCTCCAGGCGCGATTCAAAAGGCAAGGTCAACAGCGGCGCGTGCAGGGTCAAGTCTGGGTCCCGATACAGATGGGCGCGCAGCTCCTCCACTTCGGCCACTTCGCCCGTGGTGGCGTAATCCGGTTTTCCGTCGAGGGCCAAGAGATCGGCGCGAGAGACCCAGCCGATGTATCCATCATCCGGGGTGCGGATTTTTATCCATCCCGGTTTTTCTTCCAGTGCATCCACGTTGCTGGCATAGATGGCCTGCGAGACAACGTCCGTATCGGCGGAGGGGCCGGAAAACATATTGGCCACGGGCACAGAGACAACAAAACGCGCCTTCTGCGCAGTAGGTTGCGCCAGCACTGCATTCTGCGCCAGCATCGTCAAAGGCGCCAGTAGCAACGCTGGCAAAACCAAGAGAAGCCAGCCGCAGCGGGCCATCCGTTTTTTCATAGGACCATCTCGACTTCCAGCCTGTCCCTGCCATCATCCCATAGACGGAGTGGCGAAGCAAAAACCATACCCATTCTATGCTTGGATGCGCCTTCCAGGAGGATGTCGCTGAACGAAGGTCGCTGCATGCGACCGCAGTGAAGAATCCAGACAACCTGCGCTTCGTCGATGCGGCCAGCACCGTCTGGGTTCTTCGTCGTCGCCCCGCCAAGGCGGGCGACTTCCTCAGAATGACCCATCGTGGTATTCGAGGATGCAGTTTACTCAATGATGGCAATTTTGGCGCGCTTGCCCACGCGGATTTCCAGTTCCACGCGTCCGTCGCCCAGCGCCCAGAAAATTTCTTTATAGGTTCTCCCGTTGATCTTTACCGCGCCCTGCTTGATCTTTCTCTCCGCGTCTGTCCGCGATTCTGCCAGTCCACAATCAAAGATGAGTTTCGCAACCGGAACCGGAAAAAGATGGCCAACACCTGCTGACGATGGCATACCAGACGGCCCAGGCCCGGCAGAATTTCTCAGACTTTCCTGTAATTCGGACATGCTAGGAATATATTTATTCCGTTCCAAGCGCACACGCTCCGCATCCGCTGGCATCTCGTCGCGCTGGAACTGCTTGGCCCAGTCCGCATCGGCTTGCAGCGCGGCGGCCTCACTGTGGAAGTCCGCAACGATGGTGCGCGCCAGGCGCTTCTTGGCCTCCATCGGATGCAGCGCGCCGCTGGCGATCTCCTGCTGCATTTGTTCAATCTGGTCCTGGCGCAGGTCGGTCAGCAGCGTCCAGTAGCGGCCCATCAACTCGTCGGAGATGGACATCAGCTTGCCGTACATCTCCAGCGGCGCTTCCTGAATGCCGATGGCGTTGCCCAGCGATTTGGACATCTTCTGCACGCCGTCCAGGCCTTCCAAGATGGGCATGGTCAGCACAATCTGCGAAGGCTGCCCATAATGACGTTGCAGTTCGCGGCCCACCAGCAGGTTGAATTTCTGGTCCGTGCCGCCCAGCTCCACGTCCGCCTGCAAGGCCACAGAATCGTATCCCTGCGCCAGCGGGTAGAGCAGTTCGTGCAGGCTGATGGGCCGCTCCTCGTTGAAGCGCTTATGGAAGTCCTCGCGCTCCAGCATCTGCGAAACAGTAAATTTGGCCGCCAGCCGGATGACGCCCTCAAAGCCCAGCTTGTCCAGCCACTCGGAGTTGTAGCGTACTTCAGTTTTGGCCGCGTCCAGTATCTTGAAGACCTGCGCTTTGTATGTCTCGGCGTTCTTGTCCAGTTCCTCGCGCGAAAGCTGCTTGCGTGTAACAGAACGCCCCGTCGGGTCGCCAATCAGCCCGGTAAAATCGCCGATGAGAAAGATGACCGTGTGGCCCAGGTCCTGAAAGTGCTTCAGCTTGCGGATGAGCACAGTATGGCCCAGATGCAGGTCGGGCGCGGTCGGATCAAAGCCGGCCTTGACGCGCAGTGGCCGGCCTTCTTTGCGCGATTGCTCCAGCCGTTCGCGCAGGGCTGGCAGCGGAATGATCTCCGCCGCGCCTTTTTGCAGGTAGGCAAGTTGCTCGTCAACGGGTAAAAATTCTTGCATGGCGTTCTTCCCAGTATAAAGATAGCGGACACGGACGTTGGGCAGAGCTGCGCAATCGACGTTTGGTCCGCGGGCCGTCATGGAAATTCCTTCCCTCCGCCTTACCGCAGCCAACCCGAAGCGAAATAAAAATCGATTGCCCTGGGCATTTTCCTTCTTGCGTCCGGGGCGGCATTCTATTAGCGTCAATTCTATGACCAGCAAGGACCCTGACAAGCGTTTCTCAATTTCTTTGGCCGGGAAGGTGGCCCTCATCACAGGCGGCTCCCGCGGCATTGGTGCAGCCACGGTGCGACTCTTTGCCTCCGCCGGGGCCAAAGTCGTCTTCAGCTATCGCGTGGCGCAAAAAGAGGCCGAGCAGATTGTGGCCGCGTGTGGTGGCCCGGAACACTGCCTGGCGCTGCAACGTGACTTGACCACCCCCGCACATGGACGCGCCTTGGTGGAGGACGCTGTGCGCGCCTTTGGCCGTCTGGATTGTCTGGTGGCCAATCACGGCATCTGGCCGCCCAAGGACGCGCCCATTGACCAGATGACTGAGGACCAGTGGCGGCACACGCTGCATGTGAACCTGGACAGCATTTTCGGCCTGGTGCAGGCTGCGGTCACCCAGTTCCGCAAGCAGGGCCGCCCATCGCCAAAGGAGGCCGCAGGCCATGTGGTGCTGCTCAGCTCCACCGCCGGGCAACGCGGCGAGGCCTACCACTCCGATTACGCCGCCAGCAAAGGCGCGTTGATTAGCTTTACCAAAAGCCTCTCCAGCGAGTGCATCCGCGAAGGCATCTACGTCAACAGCGTGGCCCCGGGGTGGGTGGACACAGATATGTCCGCGGAGGCCCTGCGCAATCCGGCCACGCGCGACAAGATTTTCGCCGTGATCCCCGCCGGTCGCCCCGCAACGGCAGAGGAGATCGCCGGGCCGATCTTCTTTCTGTGTACCCCGCTGGCTGGTTTCATTAGCGGCGAGGTGCTCAATGTCAACGGCGGGGCCGTCCTTGTCGGATAGTTTTCGGTTGCTTGGCCCCCGCATTGTGGGCGGCACAGGGGCGGGCAACGCTGGCGTGGACCGCATGGGCGTGGGCGCATCTAGCAGAGACAAAACGACGCACAGAGACAAACCAACGCGGCGCGTCCGCCTCGTAACAAAGATGCGTTGCTGGCTGGCGCTTGCGTTGTCGGGTGTGCTACTTGCGCCGGGGACGTTGCTTGCACAGCAAACGGACCCCTCCGTGCTGGCCAACCAACAGAAGGCCCGCCGGGTGCTGGATGCGGCCATCCAGGCGCTGGGCGGCGCGGCCTGGCTTGGGGTGCAAAGCATCCAGGTCCACGGGCGTGCGTCGGGCTTTTATCAGGGCCGTCCCTCTGGCTCCATCGTGGAATTTTTTCAGGTCCTCCAGCCGCCAGACAAAGAACGCATCGCCTTCACCAAAAAGAAGGACATCGTGCAGATTTTTGTTGGCCGCCAGGGCTGGGAGATCACCTATAAGGGCCAGCACGCGCTGCCCCAGGACCAGCTTGAGGAACATCTGCGCCGCCATGACCACTCGCTGCGCGTGGTGCTCCAGCAATGGTACAAAGACCCGCAAACGGTCCTGATTTACGACGAGCAGACGTTGGTGGAACGGCGCCTGGCCGACAAGGTGACGCTCCTCAACAAGGACAACGACTCGGTGACGTTGGAGATGGACGCCGGAGACCACCTGCCCCTGCGCGCCTCCTGGGAGTGGCGCGACCCCCAGTTCCACGACATCAACCACGATGCCGTGGAGTACACCAATTACCACACCGTTGAGGGTGTCGCCACGCCTTTTACCCTCTCGCGCTACCACAACGGAGACATGACCAGCGAGCGCTACCTCTACAGCGTGCAATACAACGTCCCACTGCGCGCGGGCCTCTTTGACGCGGAGGCGACTGCCGCGCACCTGCGGTGAAGGCTTTTCCCTGTGCGCTGCAGTTATAATCTGGGGTCAGAGATGGAAAACAACCAGAACGTACCGACAGAAGGACCCTGGCTGAAGGCCCCTCTCGATATCGTCGAGATCATGGAGATCCTTCCCCACCGCTATCCTTTTTTGCTGATCGACCGCGTAGTGGAGATCGAGCGAAAAAAACGCATCGTCGCCATCAAAAACGTGACCGTCAACGAGCCGTTTTTTCAGGGGCATTTCCCTGGCTATCCACTGATGCCCGGCGTGCTCATGGTTGAGGCCATGGCCCAGGCGGGTGGCGCACTGCTGTTGACGGAGTTCCCTGACCGCGCGGAGAAATTGGTGCTCTTCACCGGCATTGAGAGCGCGCGTTTCCGCCGTCCCATTGTGCCCGGCGACCAGGCGCGCATTGAGGTTGAGGTGCTGAACTGGCGTCCGCGCGCCGTGCGTATGCAGGGCAAGGTCTTTGTTGAGGGCAAGCTGGCCTGCGAAGCCATTGTGATGTGCCAGATTGTCCCGCGCAACCGCAGGTCCCCCTCGCCGGGCGCCGACACGCCAGAGGGTGCGCCTGCCAACAGCGACGTCCATTCAACCTCAACCCAGGGACAGGCAACCTAGCGTGAGCATCCATCCAACAGCCATTATTCATCCATTGGCGGTCATTCCGGCCTCGGCCAACATTGGCCCTTATTGCACCGTTGGGCCGGATGTCATTCTCGGCGAAGAGTGCGAGCTGGTCTCCCATGTTGTCCTCGACGGCCACACGCGTATCGGCGTGGGTACGCGCATTTTTCCCTTTGCCGCACTGGGTGTGGCCCCGCAGGACCTGAAATATAAAAATGAGCCAACCCGCCTGGAGATTGGGGAGCACACTGTCATTCGTGAGTATGTGACCATCTCACGCGGGACGGCGACCGGCAAAGGCGTAACGCGCATCGGCAGCCACTGCCTCATCATGGCCTATGCGCACATTGGCCACGACAGCCTGATTGGCGACCATTGCATCCTGGCCAATGCCGCCACCCTGGCCGGGCATGTGATCGTAGAGGACCATGCGGTGGTGGGCGCGCTCTGCCCGGTCCACCAGTTCTGCCGCATCGGCAAACACTCCTTTATCGGTGGCGGGACCACCATCACGCAGGACGTGCTGCCCTACTCGCTTACCAGCGCCAAACGCGAGACCCACGCCTACAGCCTGAACAAAGTCGGCCTGGAACGGAGGGGCTTCAGCAAAGAACAACTGCGCCAACTGCACCGGGCCTATCGTACCCTGCTGGCCGCCAAGCTGAACACCACGCAGGCCGTCGAACGCATCAAGGCCGAGGCCGGAGACCCGCCCGACGAGGCCGTGGCCTACCTGGTCGCTTTCATTGAGGCCAGCCAGCGCGGGGTGCTCAAGTAAAAGGGCTTCTACTTTGAAGGGGACGGGCTTTCAGCCTGTCCATAGTAGATGCAACACAGGCGCGGCTTTGGCCGCTGAGGGAATGCCGGATGACCCAATCTGGCCATCTTTAGAGGACCTTTTATGACGCACTCCTCCATCTCGCAGGAAGACCCTAAAAACATCCCGTCCAAGATTGCCAAGCTGGGCCTGATTGCTGGCAATGGGCGATTTCCCTTTCTGGTGATGGAGGCTGCGCGGGCGCAGGGCACGGAGGTGGTCGTTGTCGCCATCCGCGAAGAAACAGACCAGGAAATGGACCTGCGTGCCGACAAGGACCCAGGCGTCCACGTACACTGGCTGTCGTTGGGGGAGTTGTCGCGGCTGATTGATACCTTCCAGCAGGCGGGCATTACGCAGGCCGTGATGGCCGGGCAAGTGAAGCACAAGCAGATATTCTCCAGCATTCGCCCGGATTGGCGCCTGGCCAAGCTGTTGCTCTCCCTGCGCACGCGCAATACGGACATGCTGCTGGGCGCTGTGGCCAAGGTGCTGGCGGATGAAGGTATTACGCTGCTTTCTTCCACTGCATTTCTGGGCACAATGCTGGCGCAGCCCGGAGTGCTTACTTCGCGACGGCCATCCGAGCGCGAACTGCGCGACATTGAGTATGGCCGCACTGTGGCGCGCGCCATTGCCGGACATGACCTTGGTCAAACCGTAGTGATTGCTGAACAGGCCTGCTTGGCCATTGAGGCGATGGAAGGCACGGACGCGACCATCCTGCGTGCGGGAGAGTTGATGCGCTCCCTGGCGGGTGGGGAAACCAACGCCACCTCTACATTGGAGCGCAGTCTGACCGTGGTCAAGGTGGCCAAACCGAAACAGGACCTGCGCTTTGATGTCCCTGTGATTGGTGTACGCACCATTGAAACCATGCAGCAGGCAGGCGCCACCTGCCTGGCGCTGGATGCCGGAAAGACCCTGATCTTTGATCTTCCTGCCGTCCTGGCATCGGCCCAGTCTGCTGGCATCACCATTATGGCCAGCTAAATAGTTCGCGCTCTGCGTCGGGAAATCTTGCTCTTCGTCTTTCTTTTTTATTGTGGATTTTCTCTCCCTGATACGACCGCACCAATCCTGTATGAAGACCAAATTTACACAATCAATTGGGGTTTTACATCTCCCATACTGTGGAGGGGCTGTGCAAGTTGTGGTTTTCTGGCTGGATTGCAAAATCTTATGACGCACTCCTGCCGGTTTTTCCCGTTTTTACTTTTTTCCACGTACTGGTTATAGAAAACGCTGCATCCCTTTTCCCCGCGTCGCTGTTCATTTTCTCCTGGATTTCCTTTTTTCCTCAGTCATCGGCTACTGCTACTAGATTTTATTTTTATTGTTTATTTTTTTTAGTAGGGCCTGTCTTCCTGAATTTCTCTTCCGCACCAGCCTTTCGGTTTTCCGCTACAGGCCCCGGTTTTCCGCATAAAATTCTTGCCCTTTTGGTGTCTTTTGTCTCTACAATGAAGCCAATCCAACACTTTGGCCGCAAAGGGTTGCGCCGGGTGGTGTACAAAGTTGAAAGGGCACAATCGAGTGATGGCAAGCCTCCAAGAAGGGCCGGAAAAACCGGTGGTCGAGAAAATGGACATGGAAATCAGCGTGAACAAGCAGCAATTGCTGCGGGAACTCACCGCGACCCAGGGCGTGGTGCAGCGGAAAACAACCATCCCCATTCTGTCGAATTTTTTATTGGAAGCAGAGGACGGGCGATTGACCATTACGGCCACGGACCTTGACCAGGCGATCCGCACCACCTGCGACGCCAAAGTGAAGCAGCCCGGCGCGTGTACAGTCCCAGCGCGTAAATTGTATGAATATATCAAGCTATTGCCGGACGGCGAGATCAGCATCAAGCAGATGGAGAACCATTGGGTACAAATCCGGATGGGCCGCTCCAACACCAAGATGGTCGGTATGGCGCGGGCTAATTTCCCCCAAGTGCCACATTTTCCAGAGGCGTCTGCCATCCGCCTGCCCATTGCCGCCCTGCGCTCCATGGTTAGCAAGACCATCTTCGCCATTGCGGAAGAAGAATCACGCTATACGCTGAACGGCGCGTTGCTGGTGATCAAGACCGGCGGCATGATCATGGTCGCCACCGATGGACACCGCCTGGCATACATCGAAAAGACGGGGGAAGCGCTGACCGTAAGCGGGGAAAAGCGCATCCTGGTCCCCCATAAAGCATTGGGCGAGTTGCAGTCCCTGCTTTCTAATACAGAAGCGGAGTTCCTGGATTTTGCCGATGACGAGCAGACGTTGTATTTCCGTATCGGCGGATGTTTGCTTTCTTCGCGTAAATTGACCGGGCAATTCCCCAACTATGAGGCGGTGCTGCCGCGCGACAACAATAAATTTGTCATTGTGCGTACCGAGGACCTGTTGGGCAGCATCCAGCGTGTGGCCCAGTTTGCAGATGAGCGTTCCGGGGCCGTCGTCCTGCGGCTGGAACAAAATGAATTGAAAATTTCCTCCTCTTCGACCGACACCGGGGAGTCGGAGGACGTCATCGAAACGCCCTATAGCAGCGACCCACTGGTGGCCGGGTTCAACTCGATCTACATTGTGGACTTTCTGAAGGCGGTCAGCCACGCCAGTGAAGTGCGCCTGGAGTTCAAGGACGCGCAATCGGCAGGCCAGATGAGGCCGGAGGACAGCAGCGACGACTTCAAATACCGCTACGTGCTGATGCCTATGCGGATATGAAGGCCCTATTACCGAGGCAAGGCGCGCATCAACCGGGCAAGGCGGCCAGGAGGGCAGCGCGTAACTCTTGTTGCGCCTGCGCGGAGAGCTTGGCGCCATTCTGCGTCAGATAGAAAACATCAATGGCCACGTCGGCCTCCGTGTCAATGAGCGCCACGCCGATGTTGCACTGCTGTTGCGCGATGACATAGGTGATGGCGCGCAGCAGGCCCGGCATGTCCTGGGCAATGATCTCCAGCACCGTGCTGTGGGACGAGGAAGCGTCATCAAACTCCAGGTGCGTGGACACGCGCCGCTTGGAGTTTGCAGTTTTGGCGGCGTGGGCGCGCGCAACCAGCAACTGCTCCACGGGGACGCTCCCGCGGACCACATCGGCCACATTGCGGCAGAAGCGCTGGTCTTCGCCGGGGTTCAACTCCAGCGTGCGATAGCGGTCCTGGAAGCGAAAGCTATCGATCACCACATTGCTGTCGTTGGAAAACGCGTCCGCCTTGACAATGTCCATGCCCCAGGCCATCAGCACGCCAGCCAGGTCCGCAAAGAGGAAGGCGCGGTCGCGCGTGACCACGGTACACTCCCACCAACCGCCGCTGGCGTGGTGCAGGGCGACCTCTGCCGGAGCGTCCGCCAGGCGCGTTGCCATCTGCCAGTGGTCCAGCACCTCCCGGGGCGCGCGTGTGCGCAGATACCGCTGGGGAAGGCCATTGAGAAACAACTGGATGGAAGCGCGTTCTTCAGGGGCCATCTCCCCTAAGCGGCGCATGGTCTCAGAATCGGCGACCCAGTGGATGCGGTCATCATCCACGCTGCGGTCCAGATGGTTCGCCGTGGCTATGTAGAGCCGCCACAGGTTTTCCGCTTTCCACGGCGTCAATGCGTCTGGGTTTACGGACTGGATGTCAGCGTAGGTGAGCAGGCAGAGCAGGCGCAGGTCATTGGGAGAGCCAGCCAGGGCGGCAAAGGCGTGGACCGTTTCCGCATCAAAAATATCGCGGCGCAGGGCCTGCGACATCTCCAGATGGTTTTGAATCAGCCGCAGCACCGCCTCCCGTTCGGCTGCTTCCAGATGCAGGCGGTCCATGACCGCAGCGGCCACGGAGGAGCTTTGCTGGGTATGTTCCGTATGGCTACGCGCCTTGCCCGTATCGTGCAGCAGGGCGGCCAGGTAAAGCGGCGCAGGGTCGTCCAGTTCCCGCAGTATCTCTGCAAAGCGCCGCATCCATTCGTCCCTGGGGTCTTCCAGCGCGTGCAGATTGTCAATCACCAGAAAGGTGTGTTCATCCACGGTGTAGCGGTGGTAGGCGTCGCGGATGACCAGCGCGTCCACGCCATGAAACTCCGGCAGGACCAATTCCAAAATCCCCAGGGCGTGCATGGCGCGCAAGGCCTGGGCCGCACCGGGGGCCACCAGGATGGCGCGCAGGACCTCCCACAATTCCTCCCCCTCCGGCAAATGTTGCGCCAGCATGGGCAGGCACTCGGAGAGGCGGCCTTCGGCCTCGCGGCCCAGTTGCAAATTGTGCCGGGCCATCAACTCAAAGATGTGCAGCACTCGATAGGGACTGGAGAGCCCCTCTGGCCCCTGCAAAACGATGCGGCCATTCTCCACGCGATGGCCTTCCAGCAGGGTACGGCTGCGCCATTTGCGGATTTGTCCCAGGATGGTGGCGCGGCCAGAGGGGACCTCGTCCAGCATTTGCCGCGTCACCCAATCGATGGTGCGCGCGTGCCGGAAATACTGGCGCATCCACTGCGCCGTGGGGACCGGCGCTGGCAGCCGCAAACCCAGGCCCATCGCGGCGGCCTCGTCCTGCGCCTGCCAATAGAGCACGTTGTCATCGCGTTGGCTGCGGTAATGCAGAAAGCAGCGCACGGTCAGTAGGAAGCGATAGGCAACAGAGGCCCCATCGCGCCGCTCAGAGAGCAACTCGCTGGCATAGGCCGTCTCTTCCGCCTGCGCGCCTGCGGGCAACAGGAGCGCCAGCCAGCCGCAGGTATGATAATCGCGCAGTCCGCCGGGGCCGTCCTTCAGGTTGGGTTCCAGGTGGAAGAGCGTCTCCTGAAAGCGGGCGCGCCGTTTGTGGGCCAGGGCGGCAATATGTTCCAGCAAAAGCTGACGTCGGCGTGCAAGGAGCGCGGGAATGCGCCCACTGTCCAATTGCCGGAACAATGCGGCGTCGCCCACCAGAAAGCGCCGGTCAATCAGGGAGAGGGTGAACTCCGGGTTGTCCGCGCTCAGGCGCTCACATTCTTCCAAGGTGCGCGTGGTGGCGCTGACGCGCAGGCCAATGTCCCACAATTGCTGGCAGAAGCGCCGGATGACGACCCTGTGGCTGCCCTCCAGCCCCTCATCGGCGCAGAGGAAGAGCAGGTCAAGATCAGAAAAAGGAAAAAGCTGGCGACGCCCGTAGCCGCCAATGGCGACCAGGGTGACGCCCTGCGGCCCGTCCTGGAATGTGGAGATGAAATCCAGCCAGAGCCGCTGCATCAGGCCGTCCATCCACTCCGCGCGGCGCTCGACCAGCGCCTGTCCGTCCTGCGTGGCGGCAAACCCAAGGCGGAGCGTTTCCGCGGCCTGTTGGTAGGTCTCTCGCAAACCATTGATGGAAGATTGGAGCGGCATTTCCCTCAAACTTCCTTCCCTGTTGCTTGCTCCGTCTGGTCTGCGCCCCGCCAAGGGCACAAAGATGGGCATAGGTCTGCGCTACAGCGCGCCCTCGCCGCGCTCGTCGTTGCGGATGCGGATGGCCTCTTCCACCCGCGAGAGAAAAATCTTGCCGTCGCCGATCTTTCCCGTCCGCGCCGCCGTGGCAATGGCCTGCACGGCGCGTTCCACCACCGCGTCGGCCACCACCAGCTCCAGCTTGATTTTTGGCAGCACATCGACCGAGTATTCCCGGCCCCGGTAGAACTCCGTGTGGCCCTTCTGGCGTCCGTGTCCACGGACCTCCAGAATGGTCATGCCCTCCACGCCGACCTCAATCAGCGCTTCCTTTACAACGTCCAGCTTGGATGGTTGGATGACTGCTTCAATCTTGTACATGGCCATGCTTCTATGCTCCATTGGCGGTCATGCCGCGTTACTGTTCGTGGACCGTAGCTGCCAACCTTGCCGGTAAAGGCCAAGGTTCAGGAGGCAACAATCTCCCAATCGTAACCCTCTTCGCCGTGTTGTGTAATGTCCAGCCCCTCGATCTCCTGTTCTTTTGTTACGCGCAGGCCGATGACCAGGTCAACGAACTTAAGCAACACCAGGGTCCCGGCAATCGAAAGCACCCAGGCAATGGCGACCCCTACGCATTGGTTCAGGAACTGGTGCGGGTTGCCTTCCAGTATGCCGGAAGGAAGCGTCCTGCCCTGGGCGTCCTTGAAAATGGGATTGATGGCGCTAGAGGCAAAGACGCCGGTCAACAGGGCGCCAAGGGTACCGCCTGCGCCATGCACGCCAAAGGCGTCCAGCGAATCATCATAGCCAAACCGGCCCTTCACCTTGACGACCATAAAGAAGCAGAAGAGTCCGGCAAGAAAACCAATCAGCAGCGCGGGCATGGGGCCAACGAAACCCGCTGCGGGCGTAATGGCCACCAGTCCTGCCACGGCCCCGGAGATGGCCCCCAAGGCGCTGGGTTTGCCGTTACGCAGCCACTCTGCCAGGCTCCAACCACAGGCGGCGGCGGCGGCGCCAAAGTGCGTGGCCACAAAGGCGCTGGTGGCCAGCGTGCCAGCGGACAGGGCACTGCCCGCGTTGAAGCCGAACCAGCCCACCCATAACATGCACGCGCCAATAAAGCTGAGCACCACGCTGTGCGGCGGCATCTGCTCCCTGGGATAGCCAACGCGCTTGCCCAGATACAGGGCGCAGACCAGGGCCGAAACGCCAGAGGTGACATGCACCACCGTGCCACCAGCAAAATCAAGCGTGGGGAAACGTCCGCCAAGGGAAGCGTTCAGCAGCCCGCCCTTGCCCCATACCATGTGCGCCATCGGCGCGTAGACCACCAGAGACCAGAGCAGCGTGAACAGGGCCATGGCGCTGAACTTCATGCGCTCAGCAAAGGCCCCGGAGATCAGCGCGGGTGTGATGATGGCGAACATCAACTGATAGATCATGTAGGTCTGCAAAGGGAGCGTCGCCGAGTAGTCCGGGTCCGGCGTCAGCCCCACGCCATGCAGAAAGGCCTGGTGCAACCCGCCGATAAAACCGTTTCCCGCGCTGAAGCACAGGCTGTAACCAACGAAGGCCCACACCACGGTGACAATCCCCATCAGCGCAAAGCTGTGCATCATGGTGCTCAGCACGTTCTTCTTGCGCACCAGTCCGCCGTAGAAGAGCGCCAGCCCCGGGCCGGTCATCATCAGCACCAGTGCGGCGCTGACCAGCATCCAGCCATTGTCCGCTGATTGCTGCGCGCTGGCCACGGCCTGGTCCAGCTTGTCCAGATGGGCCTGCACGCTTGGCGCGCCCTGCTGCGGGGCGCTGGCCGTGGCAACCGTGGCGGGAGCTTGCCCTTGTACCGGGACCTGTTGCGCCGGGGCCTGTTGCGCCAGGGCCGTCCCCGCCAAGGCAAGGGGCATACTCATCAGTAGAAATACGAAGCTACGAACCAGAGCACGATGCATACAGTCTGGACCACTCCCTTTCCTGTAAAAAATTCGAGTTGCGTTCTGCGTGCCCGGTGACCAGGCCATTCCGCCTACTCCGGGAAAAGTTTTTGCCCACGAACGGTCTTCCAGCGTGGTATGGTTGCAGGTCTTCTTTCCTGTTAGGGCCACAAGCCAGGAGGAAGAACGTGACGGGGAAAAAAGAAGACCGGCCCCGGGTCCGGTATCTTTACTTTGCCTGCAATAGGCCTGGAGGTCGAATATAAAGTTTTTATTGCGGCCATCAATTCCCTTTATCCCCCGGCAAGGACGCACCACAGCACAATACTGCTGTACTGCTGGGCCTTCCGCATCTTCTGTGTCGGGTTGTATGCTGGATGCGGTCTGTCCATAGGAGATTGCAAAGATGCGTAACCGTGTACCGTTTCATGCCGCCCTTGCGGCGTCCCTTCTTTCCCTGATGGTCCTAGCAGCGCACGCCGCTGGCACGCAGGCGAAAGCCGCCCCCACAACCACGCCGGAGACCACGGCCACCAAGCCGGTGACGGGATTCCCGCCAGACGCCACCACAGAGGGGCTTGTCACGGTGGAAGGGCGTCCCATCCACTACAAGGCCATTGCTGGCACCATTCTCGTTGGGTCCACCGATGCCCAAGATGCCGCCTTTGGCACAGGGGAGGGTGCAGCGCAGAAATTGGACGACAAAGACGCTCCCGCCACGGCGCGCATGTCGTACGTGGCATATTTCCAGCGCGACACGCAGCCAGAAATGCGTCCCATCACCTTTCTATATAACGGGGGCCCGGGCAGTTCCACGGTTTGGCTGCACATGGGCGCCTGGGGACCACGGCGCGTTGTCACCGCGGACGACCAGCACACCGCGCCAGCACCCTACCAGATCGTCAACAATGACTACAGTCTTCTGGACGCCAGCGACCTGGTCTTTGTGGATGCGCCGGGCACGGGTTTTGGCCGCCTCTACGGAAAAGACAAGGAGAAAGCATTCTGGGGTGTTGACGAGGACGGCCAGGCATTTTCCCGTTTCATCGTGCGCTTCCTTTCCAAATACCACCGTTGGAACTCGCCCAAATACCTATTTGGGGAAAGTTACGGCACCACCCGCTCCGCCGTTGTGGCCAACATCCTGGAGACGCACGACAACATCGACCTGAATGGGGTCATCCTGCTCTCGCAGATACTCAGCTTTGACGACAATGCAGATTCCCCGCAGGCCAACCCAGGCGATGAGCTTCCCTATGAGCTTGCGCTGCCTTCCTACACGGCGACCGCCTACTACCAGCACCGGCTGCCCAACCAGCCGACCGACTTGCAACCCCTTTTGACAGAGGTCGAACATTTCGCCCTGGGCGACTACGCCGCGGCGCTGGCCCAGGGGTCCAAATTGTCCGATGAAAATCGCCAGCGGACCGCCGGAAAGTTGCACGACTATACGGGCCTGCCGGTCTCCTACATTCTGAAGGCCAATCTTCGTCTGAATGTCGGCATGTTCGCCCACAATCTCCAAGGGGACCGCGACATCACCACTGGACGCCTCGACAGCCGTTTCTCTGGCCCGTCCATGGACCCGTTGAGCAAAGAGGCGGAATACGACCCGCAAAGTGCGGCCATCTCCTCGGCCTACGTTGCGGCCTTCAATGATTATGTCCGCAGCGTACTGCAATTTGGCGAGGGGCTGACCTTCCAGCCTGAGTCAGAAGAGATCGGGGACAAGTGGAACATGAAACACAAATTGCCGGGCGCGCCAGATGCGGAACTGGAAAGCAATGTCAACGTCATGCCGGACCTTGCCGCCGCCATGAAGTACAACCCGCGCCTCAAGGTGCTGCTCAACAGTGGCTATTACGACCTCGCCACGCCTTTTTTTGCCGCGCTCTACGAACTCGACCACTTGCCGATACCGCAAGAGCTGGACGCCAACATCCAAACAAAATTTTATGATTCAGGCCACATGGTCTATGCCCATCTGCCGGCATTGAAGCAGATGCATGACAACGTCGCCGCATTCATCCAGGGAACATATACGCCAATCAAACCGCAGTAAAAACAGGGCGCTTGTTTTCGTGGAGGCAAGAAGTGCCGGGCATTCGCGCCCTGTGGCGCAAGAACAAAAGGGAGAACACGCACGCAGTAATGTTATGCAAGGGGTGACCGATGCGCCGTCGTACATTTCTTAGCACGTTGCCTTTGGCCGCTGCGGGTGGCCTTTCGCTGGCCCAGGCCCCAGGCCTGTCCAGTTTTGCTTCGGCCCAGCATGGGAATGCTGTATCCGGCCCCGTGGAAACATTGCCAAAGTTCCAACCAGCCGGGGCGGAAAGATTTGTGCGTCCCGATGTACATGCAGGGGACCGCGTGGCGGGCGCGAGCTTTGCCAGCCGCTCGGCGGCGATGGGCTGTTCGGGGGCTGCGGGAACAGCGCAGCCGATTGCGACCCTGACGGCCATTGAGGTCCTGAAAAAGGGCGGGTCGGCAGTGGATGCGGCGATTGCCGCGAATGCTTGTCTTGGGTTCCTGGAACCAACCAGTTCCGGGCTGGGCGGCGATTGCTATGCAATGGTATGGGACCCCAAGCTGGGCAAGGTCGTTGGGCTGGCGGGTTCGGGGCGGTCGCCAAAGTCACTGAGCTTGGAGACGGTACGGGCACGCTCCAAAGACGGGACCATTCCGAAACTGGGGGCGATTTCGGTCTCAACGCCGGGGGCGCTCGATGCATGGTGGACGCTGCACCAACGATACGGACGGCTGCAGTGGGCGGAGTTGTTTGCTCCTGCCATCCACCTATGTGAGAGCGGCGTTCCGGTGCCGCAGATCATCGGCTTCTACATCCAGCGGAACATGGCGGTTTTTTTGCGTCCCGGGTCGGGCGTGGAAGAGACGGCAAATGCCGTGCATACCTATATGCCGAACGGGAAGGCCCCCGGCGAGGGCGACGTGTTCCGCAACCCGGACCTGGCGCACACCTACCGGATGATTGCCGCAGGAGGGCGCGATGTCTTTTACGAGGGGCCGATTGCGCGGACAATCGATGCGTATTTCAAACGGACCGGGGGATGGCTCTCCTATGAAGACCTGCGCGAGCAACATGCGGAATGGAACAGCCCGTTGGTGACGAACTATCGCGGGATCGACGTCTATGGAATGGCGGCGAACACGCAGGGGCTGGCGACGTTACAGATACTGAATATCTTGGAGAACTTTGACCTGCGGGGGATGGGTTTTCAGTCGGCGGCAGCAGTCCATACCCAGGTGGAGGCAAAGCGGCTGGCGTATGAAGACCGCGCGCGCTATTATGCGGACCCGCATTTTGCCAAGGTCCCAGTCGAGTGGTTGAACTCGAAAGAGTACGCGGCGCAGCGGGCAAAGTTGGTTCGGCCCGACCGGATTTTAACGCCGGTGTACCCAGGACAGGCCCCGGACCACGGGGACACGACCTACTTTACGACAGCGGACCGTGACGGGATGATGGTGTCAATGATCCAGTCGAATTTTCGCGGCATGGGATCAGGGTTGGTGGCGGACGGACTGGGATTCATGTTCCAGGACCGGGGCGAATTGTTTTCCCTGGTGGATGGGCACCCGAACCTCTACCAGCCGGGAAAACGTCCGTTCCAGACGATCATTCCTGGATTTGCAACAAAGGACGGCAGGCCCTGGATGTCGTTTGGAGTGATGGGCGGCGACATGCAGCCACAAGGACAGGTGCAGATCGTGCTGGACCGCGTGGACTATGGGCTGGATGTGCAGGCGGCGGGCGACAGCCCGCGCTGGCACCATGAGGGGTCTTCACAGAGCATGGGAGAAGATGCGCCGGGACTGGGGCCGAAGGGGATTTTACGCTTGGAGTCAGGTGTCCCAAAGGAGACGAGGCAGGCGCTGATTGCGTTGGGCTGGCCGATGGGCGGGTCCGATGGCGGCTTTGGAAGGTACCAGTGCATTGAACCACGCAAGAATGGGGACGATCGCGTATATGCCGCCGCCAGCGATATGCGTGCGGACGGTGTGGCGCTGGCGTATTAGGCGCCATGGAATGACCGGTGCGGTACGCACCGGTGGCCACTGTCTACGCATAGCGTGGGGCGTTTTGTGCAGGGGGCCATCCCCGGAGAAAACGCCGCTGACCTCACCGTGATAATTTTTGGCCCCAAGGGTCCACAAGTTGAATGCCGCAGGCCTCAAAGTCCGTAATATTTCGCGTTGCAAGGGCCGCCTTGTTATGACGCACAATGGCCGCAATCTGTGCATCTGCCTGGCTGATGGGTCTGCCCTTAGCGCGTCGCGAGGATGCGATATTTGCATACAGGAGTGCAGCGCCGCCATCAAAGGCCAGGGAACGTCCTTCAAAGTCTTCCGCAAACATGGCGCTGGCTGCGGCAATCAAATGGTCGCGTCGCTTTCCTGCTGGCAGCATCTCTAAGCCATAAAAGATTTCGGCCTCGGTAATGGCGGTCACAGCTAGCTGTGGGCGGGGTTGCAGGTCCAACCAATTTACGACTTCAGGCGCTGGCTGAGGGCGCATTAGTTCGGACAACACAATTGTGTCGAGGACGATCATGCGGAAAAACCCGGAGGTTGGCGCATGGGTGTGCGTTTCGGTAGTTGCAACTCAACCCCCCGGAAGGGGGCAAACCGTTGCCGAATGGCCCTGGCCAGGCCCATTGGTTGTTGCATAGGAGTGTCCAGCGACGCGCGAAGTATCTCCCGCGCCTCTTCTTCCATGGAACGGCCATGGTGCGCTGCCCGGACACGCAGCTTCAGCTTGGTCATATCGTCGAGTTGACGGATGGTAAGTGTCGCCATACATCAATGCTTGCACTGCTTGCATTGATTGCAAGCAGAATTGAAAAGGAGTGGAGGCGCGGGTCGGGATCGAACCGACGCATAAAGGTTTTGCAGACCTCTCCCTTACCACTTGGGTACCGCGCCTGATGGAGCAGGGCCGTGGTGGAACGGTGGCCCAGTCCGGGACTTGCTGTCAAAGGCCCGCTTCGTTGGGTGGAAAATGTACCGCAAAAGGGCCTTCGGATTGGAGCGGGAGACGGGACTTGAACCCGCGACCCTCGCCTTGGCAAGGCGATGCTCTACCACTGAGCTACTCCCGCGCGGTACTTGACGAGTATATCGGCAGCCGGGGGGCCGGGTCAACGTGGGGAATGCTGACCGGCAGGCAGATCAGCAGGCAGCAGCCGGCGCGCGCAGCACCTCGACCCCCACGATCTCGCCATCGCGCATGTGCAGGATGCGGTCCGCAATGGAGGCCGCCTCGGCGTTGTGCGTAATCATCAACACGGTCTGTTTCAGCTCCTGGTTGGAGCGGCGCAGCATCTCCAGCACAGCATCGGAGTTTTTGGAGTCCAGGTTCCCCGTTGGCTCATCGGCCAGCAGGATGGCCGGACGGGCAATCAGCGCCCGGGCAATGGCGACGCGCTGCTGCTCGCCCCCGGAAAGTTCCGAGGGGCGATGGTGCAGGCGCCCTTCGATGCCCAGCATCCCGGCAATGGATGCCAGGAAAGCGTGGTCAATGGGGCCTTTTCTGCCGGCAATCTCGTGGGCAATTTCAATGTTCCCCATCGCGGTCAGGGTGGGCAGCAGATTGAAGCGCTGGAAGACAAAGCCGATTTTATGTTTGCGCAGGCGCGTGCGCTCGGTGTCAGAGAGGTGGACAAAATCAATGCCGTCAATCTCCAGTGTCCCCGTAGTGGCCTGCGTCAGCCCCCCCAGCACGTAGAACAACGTGGACTTCCCACTGCCGGAAGGCCCCACAATGCTGACAAACTCACCTGGCTCCACGCTCATGGAGACGCCCCGCAAGGCCGGGACCTCTATCTTGCCCGCGCGATATGTTTTGCCGAGATGTTCGGCAACGATGATTGGCTGCATAATCTTTCTTGATTGTACTGGTTTGCCCCGCTTGGGTGGTCTTCCAGTGGGAAACGTCCGCTCCTCGGCTGCGGTTGGCGTCTCCAGCGGCGGCCATGCTTCTGGGCGAAAGGCAGGGCCGCGCAGGATCAGGAGACCGCAGTCAGTGGTCCTTCCAGTATTTTAGGGACTGTCACGGTCGCTTTGCGTGGCCCGCGCTTGCGCACCAGCAGGACGCGCGCCCGCTCCAGCAGGTCCTGCGGAGAGCAAGCGCCCTTGGGCAAAAAAGCGTCGGCGCGACTGTTCTGGTCATAACTTTTCACGCTGCCGCTGAGCAGAATGGCCGGGACCCAGGGGGCGGTCTCCTTCAGGCGGCGCACCAGCTCATTGCCATTGCAATGTGGCATCACCAGGTCGCTGACGACCAAGTCAATGTCCCCTTCCCGCTCAAAGATTTCCATTGCCTCCTGCGCATTGGTGGCAGGAAAGACCCGGTAGCCCTTGGTCTCCAAAACGAACTTCCTTACAGAAAGCGCCTGTTCGTTATCATCTACACACAGGATTTTTTTCTTGGGTCGCATTCTTCTCTCTTTATCCAACAACAATTTATGGCCACAAGTCGGGGAAACATTGCAGTCGGGCGAAATTGGCCGCAGTTGGCTGCTCGGCCAAAACAGGCGGACACGCACTCCGTTGGCCAGCGCAGCAGCGCGGCCAAAAATGGCGCAGAACCCCCGTATGGCTTGCAGGCAGCCAAACTGCGGGGACGGAATGCCGGGTGCATGGTTGCCACAGCACCTTCGGACCATTTCGGGGTGGGACACAGCTTGTCTCGCAAGCAGCCCACCTCCGGGCGGCCAGGCCCCCCGTCCTAACTTGTTTTTTTCATCTACAAGGCGAATGTTGCGTCCCTTACAATTTCTGGATCGCTTGCCAAGAGTACGAAGGCCGACGCGGCCTGTAAAGGGAGAATCTCAGGCGAAATGCATTTGGGATTTTTCTTGCGTTTCCACCGATGTTTGTTTGTGCCTTGTATTTACAGGGGTTGATTGTCACCGCCATTGTTGAAAGCGTGTGCATATCCCACGGAAAAGCCGTCTGCTTGCAACGGAAATTGGGCAGGCACAGTTCCCTAAAAATTTACAAACGCAGTCAAGCATTTTTTGCGGGCGCGGCGGAAGTCATTCCATCTTGAAAAACCAGGCAGGTCCCTCTCGCAGCGCTTCCGGCATGACGCACGTCCATGCAGCGCGCAGCCGTTCCGCCCAGGGACGGCGCAAGGAACAGGGCCAGACAGGCCTTGCGTGGGGAATGGCCAAGCTTAAATCTTCTCCACCACCACCGCCGTGCCGTAGGCCAGCACTTCGGTCACGCCCTGCATCAGCTCATTGGCGTCGTAGCGGGCGGAGATGATGGCGTTGGCCCCAAGCTCGGCGGCATGTTCCATCATCTGCGCAAAGGCCTCGTTGCGGGTCTTCTCGCAGAGGTTGGTCAACAGGCTGATATTGCCGCCGAGGATGGTTTGCAGGCCCGCGCCCAGGGTGCCAAAAATGGAGCGCGACCGCACAATGATGCCGCGCACAACGCCCAGGTTGCGGACAATGCGGTATCCGGGCAGTTCCAGCGCCGTGGTCACCATGGCGGGAGCAATGGAAGCAATCGGCATATCTCTCTCCTCGCCGCGCAGGAAGAGTACAGGGCCTGTGCAGCTTCGCGGTCAGTGTACGACAATTGCCCCTGGCCTGGGCGGGCAAAGTCACTCCGCATCAATCTTCCAGCAGCAAATGGTCCAAAGTGGCCCGGTGCTTTTGCTTGCGCCCCGGAGCAGGCCGTTCCGCGGGCAGCACGCGCGAGGCCGACGGGGGGCCTACGCGGTCCCTCGCATTGGCCTTTACCGCCTTGGTCTTGGAGAAGACCTTCTTTTTATTGGGTTTCCTTGTTGCCATACGTCCCTCCGCACCCAGCCAACACCTATAGACAGTATGCAACCACGCGGCCCCGTAGTAGGCTCATACAGGGGCGATAACGATGGAAGAACGGGAATTTTTCAATGAGACCGCCGAGCAACGCACGCACACCCTGACCTGCCCACATTGCGGCAAGGCCGAAGAATACCAGGTGGGCTGGCTGGTGCGCCGCAAAAAGGCCCAATTGCCCCGCCATGCCGATGAACGCGACCGCGCCCGCTTTGCCAAGGCCAAGTCTTACATGGTCCGTAAAGACGACATGACGGCCTGCAAAAACATCCGCTGCCGCAAACGCTTTGACATCACCGGGCTGCAGTCCGTGGTATTCCTGGATGCCAACTGAATTGCCCCCCTTGGCGCTGGGCAGCAATTTAATCCGCCAAGGGATAGGCCGTTGATGTAAAACAATTATGCAATCCAATATGTGCCCCTTGTGGGCCACTTTAGGAGCCATCTATGCGTCATTTATTCCGAGCAGCCCTCATACTTGCGCTTGCCAGTTGGTTGACGCCCAGCAGCCAGACAGCAAACGCCCAAGCGCCCTCCGCCAAACCAAAAATTGCGGTCCTCGATTTCAATTATGGGACGGTCATGACTTCAGTCCAGGCCATGTTTGGCACCAACCAAGACATTGGCAAAGGCATCACAGACCTGCTCGTCAACCGCTTGGTCAATGATGGGACCTACCGCGTGATTGAGCGCAGTGATCTGGACAAGGTGCTGAACGAACAAAACTTCTCCACCTCCGACCGCGCAGACGCGGCCACAGCAGCGAAGATCGGCAAGGTGCTTGGGGTAAATGCAATCATCACGGGTGACATCACCCAGTTTGGAAGGGACGACCAGTACCGCAACTACGGGGCGCTGGCAGGGAATTGGGGTGGTGGCATCCTGGGTCATTTTGGCCACAACAAGGCCAAGGCGGTCGTCGCCATAACCGCCCGCATTATTGATGTCAACACGGCGGAGGTACTGGCTTCCGTCACGGGCACGGGTGAGTCAACCCGGTCCGGCACCAGCCTGCTTGGCAATGGCTACAATGGTGCAGGCTATGCGGGTGGCTCGGCCAGCATGGGCAGCTCCAACTTTGCCCAGACCATCCTGGGCGAAGCCGTCAATAAAGCGGTGACCGATTTGGCCACAGGACTGGAGGCCAAGGCAGGCTCACTTTCTTCAGCCACTACCGCGCCCCCCGTCAAGGGCCTTGTGGCCGATGCCTCAACCAGCGACATCATCATCGACGTAGGCAGCGCCGCTGGCGTCCATGTAGGGGAAAAGCTGGTTGTCAAGCGCGTACTGCGGACCATCATGGACCCGGCCACGGGCAAGCCGCTGCGCACCATTTCAAGCCCGGTTGGGCAACTGACGATCACCAGCACGGACGCCAATTCCTCTGTGGGACGGTTCACTGGCGCAGGTGCTCCCAGGGTGGGCGATACGGTAGAGTCAATTTCCACCCAGTAGGTCTTTCCCCTACGGGAGAGTATGCCCGTCGCACTCAGGGCCCCACCCCTGTACGGGAACGATGGGCACGCCCTGCTGGGAACCGTGGGCACGGTTGTAGCTTATTGCTCATTTGCATTCCTGTTTGGACGTGGCGCCATTCTGGTGGGAAACTAAAAGTGCAAGGGAGAAGTCCATGCAAGTAAAAGCAGTTCTAAAGATTGGGATGGTGGCGTTGGTGGCCCTGATGGTAGTACCGGCACAGGCAAAAAGCGGCATCGTCTCGAAAAACAAAAACATCATCATTGAAACACCACAAGACCTGCCAAAAGCAGCGCAGCAGACGGGGCAGGACATGCTATTTTACGGTGCGGCCAATGGCAACACATATCTATATGTCGAGCAGGCCGAGGGAAAGCAAATGGCTGTCTTCAATGTGACAGACCCAGCTTCCATCAAAGAAGATGCCGTGGTTGCGATCCAGGCCCCCGGTCCGTATGACTTTATACGCACACTTACCGCTGACACAGAGATGGTGCGTTTTCGTGCTGATAGCAGGGTGGCAGTGCTGGACGTACACAAGCTGAAGGCCCCCGTTTTACATGCCATAACTAACCAGCAGAAAACAGACCGCATGGAATTACTGGGACAAAATGGGTTTTTTATGGTGAACTGTCCCCATACTGCCAGGCCGGCAGGCGCCCCACATGATTATCAGGTGGTTGACACGAAAGGCCCCAACGGGCCGACCGTCCTGTATGTGGTGAAGCAGGTAAAGCAATCCATCACCGACAAGGCGACAGGCACGACCTATCTGTTAGCAGCGGACGGACTCTATCTGGTGCGGCGTCCGAACGCGGAACAGAAACACCGGCTACAACAGCTGCAAAAGATAGGCAACTAAACAAAAACCCTAGGGGCAGGTCTTCTGCAACACGTAGGCGGCCTGCAATGTTGTAGAAGGACGGCCCTGCTGCTGTCTTTCAGTACGCATGCATGGAAAAACCAGCGAGTAAAACAAGCCATAAGGCCCAATTCTTATGGCTTGCCCGCAAAAACAAGGCCCTTGGGAAGCAACAGGGCAGCGGGCCTTTGCATCCATTCTTACTACGCGGTGTTAATAAAATTATCCAAGGAGAAGAAGATGGGCCCTATAAGTCGCAGGAGTTTTGTTGGCCAGGCCACAGCAGGGTTGGCGGCGCTTTCTACATTAGGTTCCACGGCCAATGCACAGTTTGTCTACACCACTTCCAGTTGGAAGATGGCGGAGTTCGATAAGCTACTCAAACACCCGGCGCGCGTCAAGCAGGTCTATGACGCAACAGTAATCAGCGGTGGCAAGTTCCTGAACAACATCAAGAACTCATTGAATGGCCTGCATTTTGGCTACGGCATCCCAGCATCGCAGATCAAGATCATCAGCGCCATGCATGGCCCGGCCAACATGCTTTCCTATGATGACCACATCTGGCAAAAGTACCGGATTGGCGAGTGGCTGAAGGTGATAGACCCCAAGACCGGCCAGCCAACGGTGCGCAACCTCTACTATCCAAGCGCAGCTGGAGACCCGCCCAAGTATGCTTCGCAGGACCCGAATGATGAAAGCTCACTTTACCAGGACACCAGCATGCAGGCGCTGCAGTCCCGCGGAGTGCAGTTTTTGTGCTGCCATACGGCAACGGAAGAGCAGGTGCGCGCCCTGGTCCGGCTGTACAAGTTCCCGCAGAAACCGGAAGAGATTGTCCAGGAGATGCAGGCGCACACCGTGCCCGGCATCCAGATCAATCCTTCCATGGTCTCTGCCATTGCCTTGCTGCAAAGCGAGGGCCACTACACCTATATCACAGTGGTCTAGGTGGTTTTAGGCCCATGAAACAGGAGAGGACTATACGGATGAAAACACTTAGAAACATATTGACAGCAACGCTGATACTGGCCTCTGGCGTTTCTTTGTTTGCACAGGTTGCGCCGCCCTGGAGCAAGGGCGCCAACAACCCCGCGTCAGACAAAGGGACCATCTTCCAGGTCAGCGACGTTGACAACAACCCAGACCTGCATGGCAATCCCACGGACGCCAAGCTGGTGGTCTTTATCGGTGGCAATCAATTCTTTGTACTTCCTAAGTTGATTGCGGGATTTGAGGCCCAGCACCCGGAACTACGCGGACACATCTTTTATGAGACCCTGCCTCCAGGCATCTTACGGAAGCAAATTGCCAGCAACGGCATCCTGACCCTGGGTAACTTTACCCTGCAAGTGCAACCCGATGTGTACGAGGCGGGTGCGCGCGTCCTGAAAGAGATGGCGCAACAGCAGCAGGTGGAAACACCCGTCCAATATGCGACCAACGACCTTGCGATCATGGTCCGGGCCGGGGACCCCAAAGGCATCCACTCCTTGAATGACCTTGGCCGCGACGGCGTGAAGCTGTCCATGCCCAACCCAGCGTGGGAAGATGTGGCGCACCAGATCGGCGACTCATTGCGCAAGGCCGGCGGCGAGCAACTGTACCATCAGGTATACCAAGCGAAGGTGTCCAGTGGGGACACGTATCTGACCCACATCCATCATCGCCAGACGCCCATGCGCATTATGGACGGGAAAGCGGACGCAGGCGTCACCTGGGCCTCGGAAGTAAAGTTCCAGGAGCAGATAGGCAATCCTATTACGGGAGTTACAATCCCGGCCAGCCAAAACACCACGGCGACCTATGCCGCAGCCGTATTGCGCAATGCGCCCCATCCAGCGGCTGCGCGCGCCTGGGTCGCCTATCTAACGTCGCCAGAGGCGCAGGCCGCCTATCATTCCTTTGGCTTTCGTTCCATTCCAGAAGGGGGAAAGTAAGTAACTATAATGCAGAGCAAAATGCAGAAGGCGTCCCATCCAATTTTGTCCCGCGTACTTTCTGTCAGCCTTGCCATTGTGGCCGCCGCAGGGCTGTGCGGGTTGCTTATCAAAAACACCGTCTTACACGCTGCAACAGCGCCGAAGGGAAATGCAGGAGGGTGGGCGTGTCCTGACCCGGCAACAGCGCCGCACACGCAGGAAGGGGACGCCATCCGGCTGGGGAAACAAATCTTTGATGGGACCCCAAAATATGCGGCTGCGTATACCGGCAACCAGCTCTCCTGCAACGATTGCCACATTGGGAGCGGCACCACAGACCATGCGGCCCCGATGGTTGGTATTTCCGGCATCTTCCCCATGTATACCAAGCGCGCAGGCCGTGTCATCAGCTTGCAGCAGCGCATCCAGGAGTGCTTTACGCGCAGTGAAAATGGGACGCCGCCGCCCATTGACAGCAAGGAAATGAAGGCCTTGACTGCATACATTGACCTGCTGACGCCGGTGGAGAAAAAAGGTGAAGTGTATCCAGGACGCGGTCTGGTCCAACTGCCCGCGTTGACCGGGGACCCCAAACATGGAGGGGCCATTTACGCCCAGCAGTGCGCCAGTTGCCATGGCGACGATGGCGCAGGCATGCCCTCGGCCTTCCCACCTTTGTGGGGACCTGGGGCCTATAATGACGGGGCCGGCATGCATGGCATTGCAAAGATGGCCGCGTTTCTGGTCCCCAATATGCCGCAGGACAATCCAGGGACATTGTCCCCACAGGACGCCTATGATGTTGCGGCCTATATCCACGCAAAGCCGCACCCGAAATTCAATCCTGCCTACAAAGGTTACTGATTCGTTACGGATGGCTGTGCATGGGCCGGGAGACAGTTTCCTGGCCCGTGGTTTTCTGCCCACGGCTTCCAACCGTAAGAGGGGCGCAATGTTACTGGTAGCTTCCGGCAACGACCATCGCCTGTAAACTTTCCTGGCCGCGGTATTGGCGGCGTCGCAAACGATAGGCGACCTCCAGTCTGTCTCCCGGTGATGGCGGACGTGGCAAAGCGTCCTCTATCTGAAACCAGATGGCTTCAATCTCCATGCCGTTACGCTGCAAGCGCAGCCGTCCGTGCCGTCCGTTGGTCAGGGCATGGAAGGCCACAACCAGGAAGCCCCCGGAATAGACAGGGGCCTCAAATCCGCGCCCGAAGGGGCCGATGGATTGCAGGCCCTCCAGCGTCGCCAGGGAATGCAGGGCGTCCTCCAGTTCGCCATCGGTCCAGACCACGGGGCGGCCAGCTTCAGCGCCTGCTGTTTGCTCTGCAATGGCCTGCGAGAAGGCCTGGGTGAAGAAATCCAGGTCGCTGGTGCGCAGGGTCGCGCCTGCAGCAGCGGGATGGCCGCCATAGGCGAGAAAAAGTCCGGGGTGGGCCAGCGCCAATTGGCTGAGCGCCCGCTGCACATCAATGCCGGGCACGGAACGGAAGGAGCCGCTGGCAATCTCCTGTGAGGTGGAGGCGGGCGCGGAGGGCGTAGCGCGCGCCCCTTGCCCTTTGGGGGCGAAGATGGCGCAGGGCCTGCCGAATGCTTCCACCACGCGGCTTGCCGTGATGCCGTGGACCCCGGCGTGGCCGTCTTGAAAGAAAAGGACGATGGCCGGTCCGTCCATCTGGCTGGCCTGTAAAAAGGCGCGTTCGCGCAGGGCCTTTTCGATGGCCTTCCGCTCGCTGTTTTCGCGCTGCAACGCTTCCCAGCAGGCCGAGGCCTCGGCCTCCGTCCGCGCAATCAGGAAGCGGAAGCCCATTTCGGCCCAATCGAGTCGGCCCGCAGAGGCAATGGCGGGGACCAGTCCAAAGGCAATGGTTTCGGCGTCAATCTCGTCTGTCTGCTCCCTGGCAAAGACCTTCCAGCAAGGGCGGCCCTGTGCGCGGACCAGCTCCAACCCGCGTCGGATGAAGGTCCGATTGATGGAACTAACACCCGGCGAAAGGGAAACGCAGTCGGCAATCGTGGCCACGGCCACATAATCCAGCAGGCCCGTCAGGGACGACAGATGGCTGCGCAGGCCATGCTCCAACAGGGCGCTGCGCACCTTGGCCATGACCAGAAACGCGACCCCCGCGCCGCATACATGCGGATCATAGGTGGACCCTTGCCGTCCTGGGTTCACCACGGCAAGGGCCGATGCGGGCGGTCCTTCTACGGGAATTACATGGTGGTCGGTAATGACCACATCAATCCCTTTGGCGGCCAGCATGTCAATGCGTGGCCCATCGCTGCTGCCCTTGTCGGCGGAGATGACCAGGTCCGCGCCAAATCCCTCAATGCGCGCAACGACGCCCTCGCCAATCCCATATCCCTCCGTCAGGCGATGGCTGGTGAAGACGCGCACCTGTTCTGCAGGGACGCCGAAGAGGTCGACCAGCGCGCTCCAAAGGACGGCAGCTGAGGCGGTGCCATCCATGTCGTGGTCGCAGGCCAGGGCGATTCGCTCCCCTTTTTGTATTGCAGCAACAATCCGCGCGACGGCCTGGTCCATGGAGGGGATGCCGCTGGGGTCGGGCACATCGCCCAATTTTGGCGCGAGGATGGACGCCCACTCGACAAAATGGTCCAGTCGTCGGCCCAGCAAATCGGCCAGCCAGGGGGATACGCCTGCCTGGAGGTATGCGTCGCGGACCGCCGTGTTACAGGGGCGCTCGCGGAGAAGTTTTGCAGGCAAGCGAAGCGCCAGGGTGGGGGACGGAGCGGGGACCAGCGCAACGCCGCGGGGCGTCCCATCTGCATTGGACGCGGCCTGGAATGGCGCACTTGGAAGGAGGGTCATGGATGGGCAGTCATGGATGGGCTTTCAGGGCAACCGAAAGGGCCAGGGTCTCAGGGGCCTCCGCTTGGGCGTGGAGGACTGCCATCATTCCTCGTCGTCCTCTTCTTCCATGTCCAGCAAAGTGTCCTGCAGGGCGTCGATGGTCTGCACCATGGAGCGGTATTCCTGGTACCACTCCGTGCTGGTTTCGTGCGCGAACAGAAGGCCCTGGTGTGCAAAAGCCAACTCGATGTGGCCGATCTTTCCGTCGTGCTGTAGGAGGTGCTGGACCTGTTCCATGTCGGCCATGATGCCGCTGCCATCCAGTCCCTCCAACAGGGGTTCCTCCTGGTCGGCCATCTCTTGCAGCTCGTCCAGCATCGATTCCAGCTCCAGCTTGTCCAGCGTGTCTTCCTCCATCAATATCAATGGGGCGTTGGCAGCTTTGGCCATCTCCACGAAATCTTTCCAGCCATCTGGATTGGCAGGCCCGTCCCACCAAATGCGGGGCACGTCTTCAGGAACAGCCGCCGGAAAGCGGCGCAGTCCATGGCCTTCAATGAAGGCAATCATGTCATCTTTGAGCGATATTAAATTGTCGGTCTTTGGCATTTTTTTTGTGTCCCCACAGAGTGCATTAAAATGAGAGTAGCGGAAATCCCTGTAGGAGTAAAAAGATTGGCGAGGTATACGCGGCATGTTTTTGTCTGCACCAATCAGCGGGGGCCAGGAAGCGCCCGTGGCTGCTGCAATGCGGATGGGAAAGCGGACCTGCATCGCTTGTTGAAACAGGCCGCCGATGCAGCAGGGTTGCAGGCCACGGTGCGGGTGAACAAGTCCGGCTGCCTGGACCAGTGCGAGCATGGGCCGGTTGTGGTTGTGTATCCTGAAGGCACCTGGTATGGGAACGTTACAGAGGGGGACGTTGCGGAAATCGTGCAGTCGCACCTGGTCGAGGGGCGTCCCGTGCAGCGCCTGGTGCAGGTGGAGGAGTGCGTCAACACCCCATTCTGCAGACACCGGCCCCGCCCTGCCCCGTAGGTGCGCAGGCCGCAGGCCAGTTGCTTGTAAGGCGTGTGCTATATTCCGAAGGAGACCATGATTTTATCCAGAGATTACGTTGGTTATCTGGCGCGCCAGACAGTGAAAGGCCTGGTCGATGCGAAGATGATCAGCACCAAGAACGTGGCCCTCTTGAATGAGCGCGTCCATGCGGCGATTTTGGACGAGCTTTCCCTGGAAGACCGCATTAATGAGGAGGTACGCGTCATTCTGGATGCGTATCAAGAAGACATGCGGCGCTCTGGCGCCAGCTACGCGGAAATGTTCAAGAAGGTCAAGATGGAACTGGCCCGAAAGTACAAGGCGATCCTGTGAGAATCTCGCATGACAAAGTGAACAAGCTGGCCCACGTAGTGGCCGACACGCTGGCGGAGACCGACGAGTGCGATTTTTTGGAAGAACGCAACCTTGTCCGGCAGACGGCCCGCAACGTCCTGGAAAAGCTGCTGACCGAGGAGATGCGGATTGACACTGCGGCGCGCCTGAAGGTGCAGTCCCACAAGCGGAACATCCCCGAAGGCAGCCAGGAGTGGGACATCCTGTATCGCAAGTATTACAACGATGAAGTGAAGAAACTCGGCATTTGAACAGGGCCTGCGCGGGGTGGTCGCCCGCCCCGGTGCAAAATAGGGTTGCGTAACGGCCTCCAGCGGGCCGTCCTATCGCCAGAATGCCAGAGGAACCGCCCTAGCAGCCCGTGGTGAAAGTCGAGATGCCACAAAAACGTCCCTCGGCGGCCAAAGCCGCGTTGATTTTGTGGCCCTTACCGCACGGCTGGAGCCGTGCCCCTTCAAAACCCGACATTCACCACAGGCTGCTAGGCGCAGGCCGCCACCGTGCGCAGGGAAAGCTGCTGGCGCAGCCGCAAGCGGGCCGCATGGAGCGTCTGCCGCACCGCGGCCACAGGGAACGATACAAGCTGCGCGATACGTTCCAGGCTGAGTCCCTCCACATCGCGCAACAGAAAGAAAAACCGCTCGGTCTCTGGCAGTCCCCATACTGCCTCTTCCAATTCCGTGCGCCGCACGTTGCCAAGGGGGAAGGCGTCCTGCCCGCCGGAAGGCACATCTTCCGTTGCCGTGGCCGCAAAGGAAAACTGCTTTTGCAGCTCCGCCAGCAGGGCGCGATCAATCTGCTCCAATCCGGGTTGGACGGGAGCACCCTGAAATACCCGTAAAAAAGTCGCTTCCAGGATGTTTTCTGCATCCATTTCATTGCCAGTCATGTAATAGGCCACAGAGTAAACATGATGGCGATGGCTCTCGTAAATGTCCCGTCGGCGCTGGCCAGGCGTGCAGCAGACAGCTTCTGAGACAATCAAGACGGTTGGTGCGGGGGCAAGGGCCGGATCGATCGAGAGCACAGTGTTTTGTCCTGGTCAAAGCGGGGATTGCAGTGCAAAGGTGCTTCCTGCCAATCTCTTCAGCATGTGTGGGGCCAAGCTGTTGGTTCCAGGCGCGTACCCACGTCCCAACTTGGGAAGGGACGCTTTGAGCGTCCATATCGAATTGAAAGTAAAAAAGTTACCGTCTTCCAGGCAGGGTGGAGCAGGGCTGGGATGGTCGTCCCTGCGGAAAACAGTAGTAGGACTTATTTGCCAATCATGGGTATTTGGATGCCACTATTCGGCCACTTGGAGGCAGGGAAAACAGGGCTGGCCTCTTGCTAAAAATCTTGCCATGATAGTTACTAAAGAATGACCAAAATTCTGAATATCTTGAATATCTGTCATCATCCAATATAAATAAGGGACATGTCCAACCTCTTTCAACCCGCACCTTTCCCCTCCGCGCGGCTGGGCGGGACCACCCATGCACGGGTCCTGGTGGCGGATGCGGATGCAGCGGTGCGGCGCCAGATCGCCAGCATTTTAGAGGAGGAGCAGCACTTCCCGGTCCTGGCAGCCACCACGGGGGACCTCCTCGACCATCTTGCAGGCGATGCGGGCCTGGACATGATCATTTTTGAATTTGCAGATGCCGGCCCGGACATGCTGGAGATGTTGGAGCAAATGCGGTCGTTGCGGCCCAATGCCCCGGTGGTCTTGATAGGTGCAGTGACGGATGTGTCCATGGCCATGGCCGCAGTGCGGCGCGGGGCGTATGACTATGTGCCGAAGCCAATCGAGCGCGGAGTGTTGATGGCCGCCATTGGCCGCGCCCTGGAGCACCGTCGCCTGTTGCAGCAGAATGACCTCTATCGCCATAATCTGGAACAGTTGATTGCCGCGCGCACGGAGATGCTGCTGCGCACCATGCAGGAGTTGGAGCGCTCCTATGACATCACGCTGGAAGCGCTGGGCGATGCGCTGGACCTGAAGGACTCAGAGACAGAAGGCCATTCCAGGCGCGTGGCGGCCTACACCATTGCGCTGGGACGCGCCATGGGGCTGGGTGAAAGCGAACTGCGCGTGATAGGCCGTGGGGCCTATCTGCACGACATTGGCAAAATGGCGGTCCCGGACGCCATCCTGCGCAAGCCAGACAAGCTGACCGAGTGGGAACGGGCCATTATGGTTGGCCACTGTGAGCGGGGACATCGCATCCTGAGCAAAATCTCCTATTTGCGCGATGCTGCGGAGATCGTATACAGCCATCAGGAGCGTTATGATGGCAGCGGATATCCGCGCCATCTGCGGGGCGACCAAATCCATATTGGCGCGCGTATTTTTGCCATTGCGGACACCCTGGACGCCATCACTTCGGACCGGCCTTACCGCAGCGCAAAAAGTTTTGCCGCCGCGCGTGCTGAAATCCAGCGCTGCTCCGGCACGCAATTCGATCCGGCCATTGTGGAGGTCTTCCTGCGCACCCCGGATTCCACATGGAAGGAGCTGCGCCACAGAATCACGCAGCAGGCCAGGGAATTTTCCCCATTTACCTTTGCCTCGGAAGGGGCGCACCACCAGATAACCAGAGCACCCAGAAAAGCATCTATATAAAAACGTTTCGTCTTCCCCGCAGGGGGACAAGGTGGGACATTCACACCCAATGGGAAAGAAGGGCCGGGGCCATGCCCGTCTTAGGTAAGGCTGCAATCGAAGAGGCGCTGCGCGCGCTGCCCGGATGGAAGCACGAGGGTGGCGCATTGGTCAGCGACCATGCATTTGCTGATTTCACGCAGGCCTTCGCCTTTGTCACGCGCCTGGCCCTGCTGGCGGAAAAGGAAGGCCACCATCCCGACATTGACATCCGGTACAACCGGGTGCGCGTGGGACTGGTGTCGCATGACGCAGGCGGTATTACGGAGCGCGACGTTGCCCTGGCCACAAAAGTCCTGCAATTGGTCCAGTGAACCAATTGGGACGGACGTGTTGGGACAATGGGACCAGGGACTGCGTAACGTAAAAAGTAATTTGTCCCAAGGCTTGTCAAGGGGCTGTCCCGCTTGGCATACTAGAACCCTGCAATTTTATACAACCCCGTATTGCTGAAAGGTCTTGCCCGTGAGGGTCCTACGAAGGATGGTCCGTACAGTTTTCCCGGTGGCGGGCGCTGTGGCCCTGTTTGCTGTGGGCGGAGTTGCGTTTGCAGGTCCCAGCGCCATGGCGCATCCGGGACCATTGCCCACCAACATTTTTTCGCCAGCCGCGACCCCGGCCCAGGCCGTCTATTCGATCTCTCTATTTATCTTTGGCGTTACGGCGGCCATTTTTGTTGTTGTCACCGGACTGCTCTTCTATGCCGTGGTCCGCTATCGGCAAAGGCCCGGCGATGAGCTGACAGAGCCACCCCAGGTCTATGGCAGCAATCAGATTGAGATGGCCTGGACGGTCATTCCGGTCCTCATCGTGGTGGTGCTGTTTTTGGTTTCCGCGCGCGTGATCTATGGCGTGCAGAATGCGCCGCGCCCGCTGAATGCGTTGGATGTTACGGTAATTGGGCACCAGTTCTGGTGGGAGTTCCGCTATCCCCAGCTTGGCATTGTCACGGCCAATGAGCTACACATCCCAGTCAGCAATCCCAAGCTCCCCACGCCGACCTACATGACGCTGACCTCCGCCGACGTGGTGCATAGCTTCTGGGTGCCGCGTCTGGCCGGGAAAACAGACATGATCCCCAACCATGTGAACCAGATGTGGATCGACCCATCGCAGCCTGGAGTTTACCTGGGCCAGTGCGGCCAGTATTGCGGCACGGAGCACGCCAAGATGCTGCTGCGCGTCTACGTGGACACGCCGCAACAATTTGCCGCGTGGGTGCGGCAGCAACAGCAACCCGCCACGCTGGAGACAACGAATGCAGAGGCGATGGCAGGCAAGCAGGTCTTTGCCAGCAATTCCTGCGTCAACTGCCATGCCATTGCCGGTACGCGCGCGCGCGGACTGGATGGCCCGGACCTGACACACCTGATGAGCAGGGAGACCATTGCCGCCGGGGCCGCGGAAAACACCCCGGCCAATCTGCGCCAGTGGATCAAAGACCCGGACTCCATCAAAATGGGCGCGCGCATGCCCGCGATGAATTTGTCGGACCAGCAACTGGACCAGGTCACGGCGTACCTTACCACGCTCCACTAGCCCACGCAGGAGACGCACCATGGCGGACACACTCTCATTCCCCGGTACGGCGGGCCTGACGGCCAAAGGCCGGCCCCGGCCCATTGTGGAGGTGCTCCACGACTGGGTGACGACGGTGGACCATAAGAGGATTGGCCTGTTGTACATCGGCTTCGCGCTGCTTTTCCTGGTGGTTGCAGGTTTGGAGGCGATGGCCATCCGCATCCAGCTCGCCATCCCCAACAACAGCTTTGTCACCCCGGAGGAGTACAACCGCATCTTCACCATGCACGGCACCACCATGGTCTTCCTGGTGGGAATGCCCATCCTCTTTGGCTTTGGGAACTACCTGATTCCGCTGATGATTGGCGCGCGCGACATGGCATTTCCGCGTTTGAACGCCCTCAGCCTGTGGATGACGGTCTTTGGCGGCTTCCTGCTGTATTACAGCTACATTGGCGGGGACGGCCTCTACGGCGCGGGCAGTGCGCCCAATGTGGGCTGGTTCGCCTATGCCCCGCTGACGGCGAAGGCCTTTTCGCGCGGCCACACCACGGACTACTGGGCGCTGGCCCTGCTGATTATGGGCTTTGGCACCATCGGCGGGGCCATCAACATCATCGCCACCACGCTTTCCATGCGCTGCAAAGGGATGACGCTGCTACGGATGCCTTTGTTGCCCTGGCTCTATATCGTGGTCTCATTTCTGGCGCTGATCGCAGTCACGCCCTTGTCCGCGGCGCAGATCATGTTGCTGATTGACCGTTATATGGGCGGACATTTTTTTGATACCCAGGCCGGCGGCTCGGCGCTCATGTGGATGCACTTCTTCTGGATATTCGGCCATCCCGAGGTCTACATCCTTGTGCTGCCCGCCTTTGCCTTCGCCAACGAGATCATTCCGGTCTTTTCGCGCAAGGCCATCTTTGGCTATCCCGCCATGGTGGCGGCGTCGGTTGGCATTGGTTTTGTCAGCATGGGCGTGTGGGCGCACCACATGTTCACCGTGGGCATGACGCCGATCTCCAACACCTTCTTTGTGCTCTCCACCATGCTGGTAGGGGTGCCCACAGGCATCAAAATCTTCAACTGGGTGGCGACCATCTGGGGCGGGCACGTCCGCCTGGAAACGCCCATGCTGTTTTCCATTGCGTTCATCTTCCAGTTCCTCATCGCCGGGCTGACGGGGATCACCCTGGCCGTGGCCCCATTCAACTGGCAGGTCCACAACACGTATTACGTGGTCGCGCATTTCCACTACGTGCTGGTGGGCGCCATTTTGTTTATGATCTTTGCCGCTTTCTATTACTGGTATCCCAAGATGACAGGCAGGATGCTGGACGAGAAGCTGGGCAAGTGGCATTTCTGGCTGATGTTGATTGGCTTCCATCTGACCTTTGATTTTATGCACATCCCTGGCCTGCTGGGCATGCCGCGGCAGATTTACACCTATGGACCGGGCCGCGGATGGGCCATGTGGAACATGATTGTCACCGTCGGGGCCTTTGTGCAGGCGATAGCTGTGATGATTTTTGTATACAACATGGTCCGCTCCTACTTTGTTGGCAAGTTGGCGGGGCCGGACCCGTGGGACGCCTGGACGCTGGAATGGAGCACGCCCTCGCCGCCTCCCCACTACAATTTCGCCGTCCTGCCAGAGGTGCGCAGCCGCCGCCCGCTCTGGGACCTGAAGCACCCGGAAGACCCGGACTATAAATACGAATGAGCCATGAATTGAGGAAACAGGCATGAGTGCAACCGCCATGACAATGCCCGCACCAGGCCATGTGGAGGAAAACCTCTCGCGCGGCACCGTGGGCATGATCTGCCTGATCGCGGGCGAATCGGCCATCTTTGCCATCTTTGTGGTCGCCTATCTTTTCTACATTGGGAAAAGTTTGAGCGGCCCCACCCCGGACCAGATACTGAACGTCCCGATCTTCATCAGCATTTGCCTGCTCTCCAGCAGCCTGACCATTGTGTTGGCGGAAAAGGCGCTGGAGAAGGGCGCGGTCCGGCTTTTTACCGCATGGTGGGCGCTGACCATCGTGCTGGCGTCCATCTTTCTGGGTGGCACGGCGCTGGAGTGGCGCCACTTGATCTACCACGAGGGCTTCACCATCCAGACCAATCTTTTTGGCACGACCTTTTACTCCCTGGTCGGGTTGCACGCCTCGCACGTCATTGTGGGACTGGTGATGCTCTCCCTGGTGCTGATTTTTGCCTTGATGGGGAAGGTCCAGCGGCGCCATGCCCATCGCATTGCCGCGCTTTCCCTTTACTGGCATTTTGTGGATGCCGTATGGGTGGTTGTATTTACCGTTGTTTACATCATCGGTCGCTGACCGGAGGGCCTTATGGTTACGGAAGAGGACCACACGCACGCACCGGAAACAGGGGTCTCCCTGCCAGCGCCCACGGCCTGGCCATTCGTGCTGGCCTTTGGCCTTACGCTGATGGCCGCAGGGCTGGTCACGGACAAGACCATCAGCGTGCTGGGCGTTGTTTTGGTGGTGACAGGCTGCATTGGATGGTTCCGCCAGGTGCTGCCGCAGGAAAAGCATGAGCTGGCGGTGCTGGAACCGTTTGTCTTCCAGGCGCAGACCACGCGCACCAAAGTGGCGCGCATCCAAGTGGCGGAAGGCCATCGCACCTACGTGCCGGTGGAAACGCCCTCGGTGGTTGCGGGCATCAATGGCGGGTTGGCCGGGGGCGTGGCCATGGCCGTACTGGCTGTGCTGTACGGCGTGGTCCGCTTTCATAGCCCCTGGTATCCCATCAATTTGCTGGCGGGCGCGGCCATCCCCGGATGGGAAAACTACACCACGACGCAACTGGCGGCCTTCCATCTGGATGGATTTCTGCTGGCCAGCGTGGTCCACGTGATCACCAGCGTGCTGGTGGGACTTTTGTATGGGGCCATCCTGCCCATCTTTCCCCGCAGGCCGGTCCTGGTGGGAGGGTTTGTTGCCCCCCTGCTGTGGACCTCGCTTTTATGGTCCTCCATCAATGTGGTCAATCCGCTGATGGACCGGCGCATCGCGTGGGGATGGTTTGTGGTCACGCAGGTGGCCTTTGGATTGGTGGCCGGTTTTGTGGTGGGCCTCCACACCAACATTCGCACCCGGCAGCATCTGTCCTTTGCCGCCAGGGCGGGGCTGGAGGTCCCTGGACTGATGGAAGAGAACATGGACGAAAACAAGGACGAGAACACAGACAGGGGCGGCAAGGAATGAAAGGACCAACCACGCTGGCGCATCTTTCTTTGCTGCTCTCTTTGGGACTGGCGGGGTGCAGCCACATTCCCGGCAAACCAACGCCGGGGGACGAAGTTCCGCGCCCGGCTTCCAACCTGGACTTTACCAGCCTGTATCAGCAAAGCTGTGCAGGCTGTCATGGTGCTGCGGGACAACAGGGTGCGGCCATCGACCTGGCCAACCCGGAATACCAGGCGCTCGTGGACGATGCGACGTTGCGCACGGCCATTGCGCAGGGAGTAAAAGGCACGCTGATGCCCGCCTTCGCGCGGTCCTCCGGGGGGATGCTGACCGACCCGCAGGTGGATGCGCTGGTACAGGGAATGCGGGTGCGTTGGGCCAGGCCCGTGGGACTTTCCGGGGCCGCGTTGCCACCATACAAGGCGGACGGGGCAGGCGATCCGGTCCACGGGGCACAGGTCTATGCTGCGGCCTGCGCTTCCTGCCATGGGGCGGCGAATGGCGATGCGCAAGGCAAGGCTGGCAAAGCAGGCCCCGTTACCAATACCGCCTATCTCAGCCTGGTCAGCAACCAAGCGCTGCGCACCGTTGTGATTGTTGGCCGCCCGGACTTTGGCGCTCCAGACTGGCGCGGCGATATGCCCGGCCATGCGCTGGGCAATCAGGAGATCACCGACGTGGTCGCCTGGCTTGCCTCGCTGCGTCCCGCGCTGCCGCAAACGCAACCATCCACGCCAACAACAATGCCGCAAACGACCCAGGCAACAACGCGACCCCAGAGTGTTTCCGGTACATCTGTGCCCGTCCTTCCTGGGACAAAAATGCAAGACGGAGTTTCCCAATGAGCGAAGAGAGCAACGTTTCCAGACGATGGTTTTTCGTCAAGCTCGGCATGTTGTTGCAGTCCGTAGTTGGCCTAGCCGTGGCCGTCCCGGTCATTGGATACCTGCTTGGCCCCATCAAGAAGGGCGGCTACCTTTCCTGGATTTCCCTGGGGCCGCTGGAGGCATTTCCCGTGGGCCAGACGCGGCAGGCCGAGTTCCTGAACCCATCGCGACAGCCGTGGGACGGCATGACGGCCAAGACCGCTTGCTGGGTGCGCCGCGTGGATGAAGAAAAGTTCCAGGTCTTCGCCATCAACTGCGCGCACTTGGGCTGTCCGGTGCGCTGGTTTGAGCAGTCCGGGCTTTTTCTTTGTCCCTGTCACGGTGGCGCTTACTACGCCGATGGCCAACGCGCCGCCGGACCACCTACGCGCGGCCTCTTTGAATATCCGTACAAGATCGTCCAGGGTGAGCTGATGATTGATGCGGGCCAGCTCCCGACCTTGGCCACGCAGGCCAAAATGGAAGGGAAGGACAAATCCCCATGCGTCGGCTAAAGCAGGTTTTTGCTTGGATCAATCAACGGGTGCAATTGCAGGGGCCCATTGTGGAAGCGGCCACGCACCCCATCCCGCGCAGCACGGCCAGTTGGTGGTACGTCTTTGGCAGCGCCAGCCTCACCCTGCTGATGCTCCAGGTCATCACGGGCATCATGCTGGCGCTGGTGTATGTCCCCTCCGCGGGCCAGGCGTGGAACAGCCTGCAAGTGCTGAACTATCAACTGCCCCTGGGCTGGTTCCTGCGCGCCATGCACGGCTGGGGGTCGAATTTCATGATCGCCGTGGTGTTGGTCCACATGATGCAGGTCTTCCTTTTTGGGGCCTACAAATTTCCCCGCGAGCTGACCTGGTCCGTCGGCGTCTTCCTGCTTTTAATGACGCTAGGCATGGCCTTTACCGGGCAGGTGCTGCGTTTCGACCAGGATGCGTACTGGGGCCTGGGCATTGGGGCCAGCATCAATGCCCGCATTCCCTTTGTGGGGGGCGCGCTGGTCCAGCTTTTGCTGGGCGGGCCGACCATAGCCGGGGCCACGCTCACCCATTTTTTTGCCCTGCACGTCTTTATCATTCCGGGAATGTTGCTGGGGCTGGTTGGGCTACACCTTCTGATGGTGTTGAAGCTGGGCGTCAATGAGTGGCCCATGCCGGGCCGTCTGGTCCGCCGCGAGACCTACTTGCAGCAGTATCAGGAAGAGGTGCACAAGGACGGCGTCCCCTTCATCCCGGACGCTTTTTGGAAGGACCTGGTTTTCTCCGCTGTGATTGTGCTGGCCGTGGCCACCTGCGCCGTCTACTTTGGCCCCTTTGGGCCAACCGGGCAACCGGACCCGACCATCATCCAGACAGTGCCCAAGCCGGACTTCTTTTTCCGCTGGATATACTCCATGCTGGCGCTGCTACCGGCCTACATGGAGACCCCGTTTATCCTGATTGCCCCGGTCATCGGGATCGGCGCCCTGGTCCTGCTTCCCTTTTATGCGGGTGAAGGCGAAAAGCACTGGACGCGACGTCCCGTGGCCGTGCTGGTGTTGATGGTGATGGCCATTGCCCTGGGCACCTTGACGCACCTGGCCAGCTTTTCCCCGTGGGGGCCGCACATGGACGCATGGAGCGGCGACCCGGTCCCTGTGCAGTATCTGGAACATCGCACTCCGCTGGAACGTCAGGGCGCGGTGGTCTTCCAAAACAAACAGTGCCGCAATTGCCATGAGCTGGGCGGCGTGGGAGGGATGCGTGGGCCAGCGCTGGACGCAGTGGCCTCGCACCTGACGAAAGACGAATTGATCCGGCAGGTGCTGCAAGGCGGCGGCAACATGCCCGCCTATGGCAAGCAACTCTCCCCGGCGGAGACGACGGCGCTGGTGCAGTTCCTGGAAACGCTGCATCCCAGCGGCCAGCCCGGCGCAGAGGACGCCGCGCGCAAGGTCGCCAACGCCGCTGCGTCAACGGGCCAATAAACCATGTCGGAACTGGACCGCACAATCCTGGAAGCGTGGTCCGTGCCACCGTTGCCGATGGCGCTCTCTCTGCTGGGGTTGGTCCTTTATTGGCGCGGATGGCGTGTGTTGCATCGCACGCGCCCACAAATTTTCCCCACCTGGCGGCTGATGACATTCCTTGGCGGGCTGGGCGTCATCTATATCGCGCTGGGGTCGCCGCTGGACGCCTATGACGATGTGATGCTGAGCGTCCACATGATGCAGCATTTGCTGCTGATGTCCATCGCCCCACCCCTATTGCTGCTGGGTTATCCGATGGTCCCCGTCCTGCGCGGACTGCCCAAGTGGGCCATGCGCGGCGGGCTGCATTGGGTGGTTGCTTCGCGCACGCTGCGGCGCGTGGGCCATGCCATCACGCGGCCCGCCGTTGCCTGGCTGGTGATGATAACGGCGTTTTTCGGCTGGCACGCGCCGGGGCCGTATGAATTGGCCTTGCGCTCAGAAAACTGGCATGACGTGGAACATGCCTGCTTCCTGGTCACTTCCCTGCTCTTCTGGTGGCCGGTCATCCGCCCGTGGCCCAGCCTGCCCCGCCGACCACGCTGGTTCCTGCTGCCGTACCTGCTCAGCGCAGACATCGCCAACACGGTCCTCTGCGCGCTGTTTGTCTTTTCCAGCCACCTTTTTTATCCCTATTACGCCACGGTGCAGACGCCAGTGCCCATCTCGCCCATGCAGGACCAGGTGGCTGCCGGCGTGCTGATGTGGGTCTTTGGTTCCCTACCCATGCTGACTGCTTGTGTTGCGGTGACGGTGGAGCTGCTTACGCCCCCCAGAAAAACCAAGCGTCTACATGCCGGGTTGGCCCCCCGCATGGCGGCCCACAGTAAGTAGATACAGGGCCTGCGTGCCTGCGACCTGCGCCGTATGCCGCGCATCCAATTTGGTATGAAGGAAAATCTTTCCCACATATTTCGCCCCTTGCAGGTGGGTGCGCTCCATCTCTCCCATCGCGTTGTCATGGCCCCACTCACCCGGATGCGGGCGGCCCAGCCAGGGGACGTTCCCTGGAGCTTGAATGCGGAGTATTACGGACAGCGCGCCTCCCAAGGCGGCCTTTTAATCAGCGAAGCGTCGCAGATTTCCGACCAAGGCAAAGGCTATCCTGCCACGCCTGGGATTTACAGCCCGGAGCAGGTCGCCGGATGGAAGCTGGTGACCAAGGCCGTCCACGCCAAGGGCGGACATATTTTCCTCCAGCTTTGGCATGTTGGCCGCAGCTCCCATTCTTCGCTCCATCGCAATGGAGAACTGCCCGTGGCCCCTTCCGCACTTCCGCTCAAGGGAAAGGTGTTGACGTCCGAGTGGAAGCAGGTCCCCTTTGAGACGCCGCGCGCGCTGACGATGGAAGAACTGCCCGGGCTGGTGGAGGACTACCGCAAGGCCGCAACCAACGCCAAGGCCGCAGGCTTTGACGGAGTGGAGGTCCACAGCGCCAATGGCTATCTTCTGGACCAGTTCCTGGAAGACAGCAGCAACCGGCGCACGGACGCCTACGGCGGCCCCATTGAAAACCGCGCACGCCTGCTGATGGAAGTGGTGGATGCCGTCGTGGATGTATGGGGCAAGGACCGCGTCGGCGTGCGTCTTTCGCCTTATGGGACTTTCAACGACATGGTTGATAGCGACCCTGTGGCGTTGTTCACCTACGTCCTGCAAAAGCTGGGCGAACGGGGCATTGCCTATGCGCACCTGATCGAACCCCGCGCCAGCAATGCCGGGGGCGGGGGTGGTGCTTCGGTGGAAGGCGTCCCCAGCGCGGCGGAGATTTTCCATAAGGTGTTTCCCGGCGTGCTGCTCTCTGCAGGAGGGTACAAGGCCCAGACCGCCGAGGAGGCCATTGCGAAGGGCCTGGCCGACGCTGTGGTCTTTGGGCGCTACTTCATCTCCAACCCAGACCTGCCGGAGCGCTTCCGCATCGGCGCGGAACTGAACCCCTACGACCGCTCCACATTTTACGGCGGCGCGGAAAAGGGCTACACGGACTATCCTGCGCTGGTGAAGGTGTAAGGCGGTCCTTCACGGGTAGGAGATTTTCCCCAGCACGGCGGGCCGCATGGCGCCAGTTGCTACGGGGAGATTGCCCGGCAGTCTGTGCCAGCTTTGATAGGCCAGCAAGGCAAAGGCGACGGCCTCTTTGGCCGCTGCTGGCAGGCCGAAGGCGTCGCTCGTGCTGGTGCGCAGACGAAAGGGCGCCAGCTCTGCGGTGATGGCCCGCATCAGCGCCGGATTATAGGCCCCACCACCGGCAACAATGAAGTCCGTTGGCGCAGGGGGCAGCGTCGGTTGCACAAACCGCTCCCATGCCAGGCGAAGGGTGTGCGCAGTAAAGGCGGTTGCGGTGGCCACGGCATCTTCCGCATGCGGGCTGGTCTTCTGGCAGCGCGCCAAAAAGCGCGCGGCGAACTCACGGCCAAACTCTTCGCGTCCTGCAGATTTCGGCGGGGGCGCGGAGAAATACGGCATGGCGAGAAATTCCCGCAGCACGCCATCCAGGACGTGTCCGCGCGCGGCAATGGCCCCGTTACGGTCATAGCGCTTGTGGAAGCAGGTGTCCACAATGGCGTCGATGACCATGTTGGCCGGGCCGGTATCAAAAGCGAAGACCGCTTCTGGAGACGCGCCTGCGGGAAGGACCGTCAGATTGGCGATGCCGCCCAGGTTTTGCAGCACGCGATTGCGCCGGGCGTGGCGGAAATAGACCCAGTCCAGCAACGGGACCAGAGGCGCGCCCTGCCCGCCAACCGCCATGTCCGCTGGACGGAAATCCGAGACCACGGGCACGCCGGTCTGCGCGGCCACGACGGCGGCCTCGCCCATCTGCCAGGTGCAGGCGACGGGCGCCCCTAAAAAGCGCTTGGGCGTGGCCTGATGGTAGATGGTCTGGCCGTGGCAGCCAATCAGGTCCAGCTTGACGGGGTGCTCTTTGAGCGCGGCCAGCACCGCCTCTGCGTAAAGCTGCCCCAGCCGCCAGTGCAGGCGAGAGAGATCGGCCACCGATGGACCGCTGGCGTTCATTGCGCTGAGCACCTGCCTGCGCAGGGCCGCTGGATAAGGCCGTGCAACATGCGCCAGCAGGCGCAGCCGCGGGGCCACAACGCCCGGCGTGATGCGCACCAGGGCCACATCGATGCCGTCCGCAGAGGTGCCGCTCATCAATCCAGCCACGGTCATGGCCCGTTGCGGCAAAGGGTGTAGTTGGGGTTGCTTCATGGTGCTTGCTCCATTCCTTCGCGGGCCTTTGGCGTGGACTTCCGTGCAGCCGCGTCTGCGCCTTTCCAGTTACGGTCGCGTAGGGGGGTTGCCCTCGGCAATTTCGCGTTGTAGTTCCTGCAACAGGTTCAGCGCCTGCAAGGGCGTCAGCGCGTTCAAATCGAGGCCGCGTATCTGGTCCACCACGCTCTGCGAGAGCGGCGTAAAAAGTGTCATCTGCAACGCTGGAGTTTCTTCCTCAATCTGCTGTTTTTCAGCGCGCTCATGCTGGCGCAGCACGGCGCGTGCGCGTTCGATCACGGTGCGGGGAAGTCCGGCGAGCTTGGCCACGTCAATCCCATAGCTTTTGCTGGCCGGGCCTTCCTCAATGGTGTGCAGAAAGGTAATGCCGGTGGGTGATTCCTTGACTGCGACGCGCAGGTTCTTCAGCCGCGCCAAGTGCCCGGCCAGCATGGTCAGTTCGTGGTAATGCGTGGCGAAGAGGGTGCGCGCGCCGATGCGGTCATGCAGATGTTCCAGCGTGGCCCAGGCCAGGGAGAGGCCGTCAAAGGTGGCCGTGCCGCGGCCAATCTCGTCCAGCAGCACCAAGGAGCGCGCGGTCGCCGTGTTCAGGATGGTGGCCGTCTCCGTCATCTCCACCATGAATGTGGAGCGGCCCTGCGCCACATTGTCGCTGGCCCCGATGCGCGTGTAGATGCGGTCCACCAGGCCGAGATGCATCCGCTCCGCAGGAACAAAACTGCCCATCTGCGCCAGGATGACCAGCAGCGCGGTCTGCCGCAGATAGGTGGACTTTCCGCCCATGTTCGGTCCGGTCAGCAGCAGGACGCTGGTGGCCCCGGTGTCCAGATGCACGCTGTTGGGGACAAAGCGGCCCTCGGCAAGCTGCTGCATCCGCCACTCCAATACGGGATGACGCGCAGCCAGCGCCTCCAGCGTGCCAGAGTCGTCCACCTCTGGGCGGACGTAGCGGCGGGCGCTGGCCAGGTACGCGAAGCAGGCAATCAGGTCCAGTTCCGCCAGCACGCTGGAGGTGGCGCGGATGCGTGCTGCCGCGGCCAGGATGGTCTGTCGCAATTCGCCAAAGATGCGCCGCTCAATGGCCTGGCATTCCTCCTGTGCGCCCAGCACTCGGCGCTCGTGGTCTTTTAGCTCCTGCGTGGTAAAGCGCTCGGCGTTGACCAGCGTTTGCTTGCGCTCGTAATCCTGCGGGACCTGGGAAAGGTTCGCTTTGGTGACCTCAATGTAATAGCCGAAGATCGAGTTATAGCGGACCTTGAGCGAGCCGATGCCGGTGCGGGCGCGCTCCCGCTCCTCAATGGCGGCGATGGACTGCCTGCCGCTCAGGCTGAGGGTGCGCAGGGAGTCCAGTTCTGCGTCGACCCCCGGGGCAATCACGCCACCATCGGAAAGATGCACGGGCGGGTCTTCGACCAGGGTCCGACGGATGGCGTCGTGCAGGTCTTCGAGCGGGTCCAGCGCGTCGCGCAGACGTGCAAAGACCGTGGCTTGCAGCGGCTGGAGGGTCTGGACGACCGTCGGCAGCGGGGCCAGCGAGCGGGCCAGCGCGACCACCTCCCTCGGTCCGGCGCTATCCAGCGAGACCCGGCTGAGCAGCCGCTCCAGGTCTTGTATCTCCGCCATGGTCGAGCGCAGTTCTTCCCGCGCCATCAGGTTGGCCAGCAATTCGCCGACCGCGTCCAGGCGCTCGTTGATCCGCGCCGTCTCCAGCAGCGGGCGCAGCAGGCTGGCGCGCAGTTTGCGCTTGCCCATGGGCGTGACGCAGGCGTCCAGCGCCGCAAAGAGCGTGGTGTCGCGCCCGGCGTCGGGCATCAGCGGGTCCAGCAGCTCCAGATTGCGCACCGTGACGGCGTCCAGTTGCAGGTGGTCCGTCCGCTCGTAGTAATGGAGGTTGTCCAGGTGCTGCAACTGGTCCTGGTGCGTCGTTTTCAGGTAATGCAGCACGGCCCCGGCTGCCGTGGCCGCCGCCGGGTGCTGGTCCAGTCCGTATCCGGCCAGGCCCTGCGTGCCGAAATGCTTTTCCAGCAAAGGCAGGGCGTGGTCCTGGCTGAAGACCCAGTCGTCCAGGTGCGTGACCATCCAGGGGCGGGAGACAGATGTGCCCAGCAAGGAATTTTCCGCCATGTCGGGAAGCAGGCTGGTCTCCGCCAGCAGGACCTCTGCCGGGCTGGTCCGTTCCAGCTCATCCATGCAGAATGCAGCGGCATCCGCGCCGGTAAATTCCGTGGCGCGGAAATCGCCGGTGGAGTTTTCCAGCAGGGCCAGGCCAATGCGTTGCGGGGTGACGCAAAGGGCGGCCAGGTAGTTGCTGCGTTCGGCCTGTAGCGTGGGGTCCAGCGCGGTGCCGGGCGTCAGGATGCGCACCACCTCGCGGCGCACCAGCTTTTTGGCCAGTTTGGGGTCTTCCATCTGCTCGCAGATGGCGACGCGATGGCCAAGCCGCAACAGGCGCTGGATGTAGTGCTCGGCGGCATGATACGGCACGCCGCACATGGGCACGCCATTCACTTTGTCGCGCGAGGTGAGGGTGATTTGCAGTTCACGGGCGGCGACCTTGGCGTCCTCGTAGAAAAGCTCATAGAAATCGCCCAGGCGGAAAAAGAGCAGCGCACCGGGGTCCTGCTGCTTGGCGGCGGCATATTGCCGCATCAAGGGGGTCGGGGCGAGTGGGGCCGAAGGATGGTTGCTGACGCTGGTCACGGATGCAACCAGCATATCGCGTGGAGGATGGCCGCGTGTAGCGGACTCGTGTTGCAAGTGGAACATACTCCAATGCCCATCTTGTTCCACTTTAGATTCAATCAGTTGGAGAGAAAACCGTCTATTTACATAGAAATTGTGGTCAAATTTTAAGGATTAGCAAAAAATCTAGCAAGAAAAGAGGTAAAAAAATACGCACTGTATATCAATTTGTGTAAAATGGCCCTTGACAGTCATAAATGACTGTCAAAAGAAAGCGTCCCCAAGGGTCAGAATAGCTTTGGACGGCTTGGACTGATTGCCAAGGGGAACGCGGCTAGTCCACGGTCTAGTGAAGGGGCGGGGTGAGGAATCCCGCCTTTTAGCTAATGCAAGATAGCAGAAACACTTCTTATTGTCAATGCAAAGCGGAATTTACTTGGAAGCGTTTTGCCCGTAAACCTATCGAATGAGAAGACAGTATCAGCCGATGAAATACACTGTCAGCCAGTAGGCCAATTATGAACAGGATTCAATCTGATTTCCTCTTTGCACAGCCATCCTTCGCATCGGGCGCTGCGCGCGTCTTTGATTTGGGAGGGCAGTTCGACGCCTACAACGAAAGCGCAACCCTGGCTGAAGCGGATGCCAACGCGATTGCCGCCGATTGGGCAATCGTCGGGCAAGACATTTACGATGCCATTCAGCAGCATGAATCAGAACGCACGGCAGCATAAGACACAGTGAGCGGAAAACACAACAAACAGGACCTTCCCACTACCGCATCTGCGCCTGTTAAACAGGCCAAACCTGGAGTGCTAACACAAGTCCAAGCCTACTACTCTGGGCTGCTACCTCACCCGGATCACCTCGCCAAATATAATGAGGTCATTCCGAATGGAGCAGAGCGCATCATGGCCATGGCTGAGAGGCAGAGCGCGCACCGTGAGGAATTAGAATCCCTGGTAGTAAATGGCAACTTGGCGAACCAGACACGCGGCTCCATTTTCGCATTCATCCTCGCCCTGGTCATTGTACTAGGCGGGATATTCCTGATGTATGTAGGGAAAGATGTGTATGGATTTGCAACAATTATTATGAGCATCGTCTCACTGGCCAGTGTGTTCGTCTATTCAAAGCGTGAGCAGAGAAAAGAACGCATCGAGAAGGCGGAAGCCCTGCAATCACGTATACCTCGATAGGGCCAGTAAACATATAAATTATTAGGTCACTATCCAATTTCCGGCAGGAGGCGGGGCCGGGGCTGGGCGAGTATACTTATAATGTTGTTGCTGCTGGGCTTCTGGGGTCGATGGCAATGTATTTGGTCTGGCTACGTGTTGCGCTTGTTCTGTACGGGGCGTCCTGTATCGCCATCCTGCCGGACGTCATCAGCGGGCGTGCGCGATGGCGCAGGATGGTGTTGCCGGCCAGTGTTTCCGCGGTCTTTTTTCATTTGGTTGGCCTGGTGGAGATGCTCAACATGGCCCATCACTGGGTCCCCACCTCGCTGCATGAGGTCGATGCGCTGCTTGCCTTGTTGCTGGCCGGGGCCTTCCTGCTGGTTTACTGGCGCTATCAGGCGATTTCCCTTGGCGTCTTTGTCCTTCCGCTGGTCTTTCTGCTGCTTCTTTTGCCGGCAGCGCTCCCCGACCGTGGCGTTTTTCCCACGCAATGGGTGCGCAGCGGTTGGATTTTCGTGCATATCGCGCTGGTGCTGGCGGCCTATGCCGCGCTGGCCCTCAGCCTGCTGGCCAGCCTGCTGTATCTGGTCCAGGAACGCCGCCTGAAAAACAAGCAGGTGCATGGCGTCTTCCGCCATCTTCCACCCCTGGACACCATTGACCAGATCGCCTACAAGACGCTGCTGGTGGGCTTTCCCTGCATGACGGCGGGCCTGCTGGCGGGGTCGTTGATCGCCCAGGAGAGCGTGGGGGCCGTATATTTCCTTGACCCCAAAGTGCTGCTTTCCATCGGCATGTGGGTGCTGTATATCTGGCTGCTGTATGTGCGCAAGCACACCGGTCTGCGGGGAAAACGCGCGGTGTATCTTTCCTCGCTCTTCTTTTTGTTGGTGCTGACGGTCTGGGTCGCCAACCAAGTCAGCAGGGTACACCGTTTTGTGACGCCATGAACCTGGTCCTTGTCGGAGTCAACCACAAATCGGCGCCATTGGAAGTACGGGAACGGCTTGCCATCCCTCCGGCAAGGCTCCCCGACGCCACCCAGTCCCTGCTCAGCGTGCCCTGCGTCCGCGAAGGCATGGTCCTTTCCACCTGCAATCGCGTGGAACTGGTCACCTATCAGGAACCGGCCCAGGCCGACCTGCTGGATTTTATCCACGACTACTTTTCCATTGACCCGGTGATTGTGCGTCCGTACCTGTACGAATACCGTTCCAAGGAGGTGGTGCGCCATCTCTTTCGCGTGGTGGCCAGTCTGGACTCGCTGGTGGTGGGCGAGGCGCAAATCCTTGGCCAGGTAAAGGAGTCGTACTCGGTGGCGCGGTCCGTGGGGGCCGTCCAGAGTAACCTGGACCCGCTGCTGCAACGCGCTTTTACGGTGGCCAAAAAGGTGCGCACCGAGACCAGCATTGGCAGCTCGTCGGTCTCCGTTGCGTCCGTGGCCGTGGACCTGGCCAATAAAATTTTTGGCTCCCTGAAAAACAAGACCGTCCTGCTGGTGGGTGCAGGCAAAATCGGGGAACTGGCCGCGCGCAGCCTGATGCAGCAGGGCGCAGGCGCCATGTATGTGTGCAACCGCACCCAGGAACGGGCCGCGGCCCTGGCGCAGACCTTCGGGGCGCAAGTGGCCCCCTTTGACAAGCTGCATGAGTACGCCGCCAAGGCCGATGTCGTCATCACCTCCACCGGTTCGCAAAAACCGATCTTTGGCCCGGAGCATGGCGAAAAGTACCTCCAGCAGCGCAAGCAGCGCCCCATGTTTTTCATCGACATTGCCGTCCCCCGCGACGTGGCCCCAGAAATGGACCGCGTGGAGGGCATCTTTGTATACAGCATTGACGATTTGCAGTCGGTGGCCACGGCGCACATCGCGGACCGCAAAAAAGAGGCCCAGGACGCTGAGGCCATCGTGCGCCGGGAGGTGCAGCGCTATGAAGACCACATGCACACACTGGATGGCGTCCCGGCGATTGTCTCCTTGCAGTATTCGCTGGAAGAACTGCGGCAGGGGGAATTGCGTCGCCTGAACAGCCACCTGGCGGGCCTGACGCCGGAACAAAAGCAGGCAGTGGAGATTTTCACCCGTTCCCTGGTCAACAAAATCCAGCACGGCCCCATCCAGGCCATCAAGCGCGCCGCGCGGGAAGGCGACCAGGAGACGCTGGCGACCATCCAGAATTTGTTTGACCTCTCCCGGTGCAGCGGCAGGAAAGCGCCTACGGGGCAGGAAGACACGTCGGAGGAGGACAAGCAATCTTGATCCGCATTGGCAGCCGAGGTTCGCAACTGGCCCGCTGGCAGGCAGAGCACATCGCCGCGCGCCTGCACGCATTGGGCCACGCCACGGCCATCGAAACCATTACGACCACCGGCGACCGCGTGCAGAATGTCTCCTTTTTGCAGGTGGGGACCAAGGGCATGTTCACCAAGGAGATTGAAGAGGCGCTCTCCCAGGGCCGCATTGACCTGGCCGTACACAGCATGAAGGACCTGCCCACGGAGTTGCTGCCAGAGTTCCGCATTGCCGCCGTGCCGGAGCGCGCCGACGCGCGCGACGCCTTTGTCTCCGTCCATTATCAAACGCTGCAAGAGCTGCCGGAAGGGTCCGTGGTGGGCACCAGCAGTATGCGGCGTCAGGCGCAGGTGCGCGCCCTGCGTCCGGACCTGCGGGTGCGCGAGCTGCGCGGCAACGTGGACACCCGCCTGCGCAAGCTGGTGGAGGGCCGGTATGATGCGGTCCTGCTGGCCGCCGCTGGCCTGGACCGCCTGCAATACACCCAATATCTGCGCGGACGTTTTGCCGCTGGGGAGATTTGTCCGGCCCCGGCGCAAGGCGCTTTGGCCATTGAGTGCCGCAGTGATGACGCGGAGACCCAAAACGCCGTGGCCGCCCTGCACCATCCGCGCACCGATTTTGCCGTGACGGTGGAGCGCGCGGTCCTGGCCCGGCTGGGTGGAGGGTGCCATCTGCCCGTCGGCGCCTTTTGCGGACTGCAAAACGCCATGCACTGGAAGGTGACGGCGGTGGTGGCGCGCCCGGATGGCTCGGCTGTCCTCCGCGAGGAGCGGTCCGCGCCGGTGACCGACGCATCCAAAGACGCCGCGCGTGTGCTCGGAAATACCATTGCCGAGCGCCTGCTGGAGCAGGGCGCAGAAGAAATGTTGGCGGCAGCGATGGCGGCAGTGGCCAGCAGCGTAGAGGAGGAGGCATGAAGCCGCTGGCCGGTCGCCGCGTCCTTGTCACCCGCGCCCGCCACCAGGCCGGGGCCTTCCGTGATGTCTTGCAGTCCTTGGGCGCGCAGGTGGTCTTTGCGCCGGTGATTGAGATCGTCCCGCCGGATTCATACGCTCCGCTGGACCATGCGCTGCTGGACTTGGGGCGCTATGACTGGCTCATCCTGACCAGCACCAATGGGGTCGCGGCCCTGTGGGGACGCTTGCGCGTGCTCGGCCTGCCCAGCACCTGGCTGCAATCCACGCCGCTGGTGGCCATTGGCCCGGCCACCGCGCAGGCCCTGGAGCAGCATGGATGGAAGGTCGCCGTCACGCCCAAAGAGTATGTCGCTGAGGCCCTGGTGGAGGCGCTGCGCGAGCAGATCGCCGGGAAGTGCGTCCTGTTGGTGCGGGCCAAGGTGGCGCGCGATGTGGTCCCGGAGGAGTTGACGCGGCTGGGCGCGCAAGTGGACATTGTGGAGGCATACCAGACGGTGATGCCGCATGGCGCTGAAAAACAGGTCAGGACGATCTTTGCTGACCCGGCGCGCCATCCGAATGTCATCACCTTTACCAGCTCCTCAACGGTGAAGAACTTCTTTGCGCTGCTGCATGAGGCAGGGCTGGCCCACCTGCCGGAGGGCATCGTTGTGGCCTCCATTGGCCCCATCACCAGCCAGACGCTCCAAGAACATGGAGTCATTCCAGAGATTGAGGCCGAAGACCATTCCACCGCCGGACTGATTGCCGCCATCGCCGCCTACTTTGAGGCCCTGCAACAGTAGCCACACCCGCCGTCACCCGGTATTGCCCTGCGGCAGCACCGGCCCCCGCGCTGCCGCTGCCGCCCATTGACCGATGGCCCTGGGTGCCTGTGGTGCATGGCGAAAGATGTGCCGTCTGGGGCCTTCCCCTTGCGCGTAGCGCATCGTAGTATGTGGCCCCACTTGTCTTCTGTATTCTATATAGCTACACTATACACGTGATTCGAAGCTACAGGCATAAGGGCCTGAGAGAATTTGCGGCGACTGGGTCGAAGGCCGGGATACAGCCGAAACATGCAGACAGACTGCGCAGGCTCCTGACCGCGTTGGACGTGGCGTCACAACCGGAAGACATGGCGGCGCCTGGACATAATCTACATGCTCTGGGCGGTGACCTGGAGGGCCATTGGGCGGTGAATGTCAGTGGTAACTGGAGGCTGACATTTACCTTTGAGGGCGAAGATGTGGCCTCGCTCGATTATCTGGACTACCACTGAGGAGGAAATCATGGTCCACAATCCTGCACATCCCGGAGAAGTGTTACGGGACTATCTGGGCGGCCTCGCGATTGGAGAAGCAGCACAAAGGCTGGGCGTGACGCGTGCGCACCTCTCTCGTATTCTGAATGGACACGCCAGCGTGACGGCCAATATGAGTCTGCGTCTGGCAGCCGCGCTGGGCACCAGTCCTGAATTTTGGGCCAAAATGCAACTGAACTATGACTTGTGGCAGGCGAGAAAACAAAAGCTGCCCAAGGTAAGACCGTTCCCGCGTATGGCCGCCTCCGCGTAAGGCATGGTCGAGCACGCGGCCAGCACCGCGAAGGACGATTTATCTTTGCTTCCTTTTGCAGGCGTGCTAGACTTGCTCCGATTCAAAATCTGCATGTTGAAGGGCCTAAAAGGACAAGATGAAACATCTCATAGCGGTAATGCTTTGTCTACTTGTACCAGCTACTGTCTTGGCGGCGGACAACAGCTATAAAGTTGCCTACGATGGTGGCTCGATTGCTGGAATCAAGGCCGGATCAAAAGCGTATCTATTCATCGACCAAAACCAGGTCCGTGTCGTTCAAGACAACAAGGACCTGGTAACAATTCCAGCATCTTCAATTACCGAGGTCTCCTACGGACAAGATGTCCATCGGCGCGTAGGGGCAGCCATTGGGATTGGCGTGGTCACGCTGGGGGTCGGGGCTTTAATGGCACTGACCAAGTCAAAAAAACACTACGTAGGCTTGACATGGGCGAACGGAGACCAGAAGGGCGGATTCGCTATGCAATGCGACAAAAATGATTATCGGGGCGTCCTTGCAGCACTGGAGGGGATTACCGGCAAGAAAGCTGTAAATTCAGATACGATGACTGTCAAAAACTAGACCTGGGCGATCTGTCACGGTGTACGAGTGGAATGTGCAGGACGCATCCGCCTGATATTTCATAAGGGTCCATGGACGAAGTGGTTTTTCTTCCCACCTTAGCTGCGCTCAGGTGGGGCACCCGCGAAGACGAAGGATCCAGAATGGCCCTTTCCCGTAAGTGGCCCCTGGGTCCTTCACTTCTCGAAAGACCCAGAATGACTCCCTTTCCATTACTGGTCCTGTAACTGCGGGCTGCGCTGCGCTTTCCACAAGGCAAAGTAATGCTCGGCGCGGGCCACATCGCGGGCAATCTGGGCCTTGAGCGCTGCCGTGGAGGGCCAACGCACCTCGGCGCGAATGCGGTCCAGAAAATACAGCACCAGCGGCGTGGTCTCATCGAGCGCGATGGGATGGAAGTGGAGCAGATGGCTTTCCACGGCGAAGGAGTCCGCGCCGAAGGTGGGCCGGTTGCCCACGTTCGTGACGGACCCAAAAAACTCGCCACCCACCTGCATACAGGTGATGTAGACGCCGTTGGCCGGCAGCAGCTCCGTATATTCCGCCAGGTTGATGGTGGGGACGGCGTAGCGCGAGCCATAGCCACGGCCCGGCGCGGGGTGCGAGCGGACAGAGAAAGGGCGTCCGAGCAATTGCCGCGCAGTCCGCATCTCTCCCTGGCGGATGGTGGCCCGTATCCTGCTGCTGGAGATGGGAATGCCACGCCATATCTCAGCGGGATGGGGATGCACCGTGAAGCCGAGTTCCGCGCCCATGCCAGCCAGCGCATCCAGCCCGGCGCGGGCATCGTGGCCAAAGTGGAAGTCTTCGCCCTCATGCACTTCGATGGCGTGCAGCGCGTCGCGCAGGACCTGGCGGGCAAACTCCTCCGCAGAGAGCTGCGACAATTGCCGAGTAAAGGGCAACACCAGCACCGCATCCAGGCCGGTGGCCTGAAGCAGTTCCAGTTTTTCCCTGGGCAGGGTGATCCGCTGGTGGGGCTGCTGGGGGCGGAGCAGGCGCACAGGGTGCGGCTCAAAGGTGACGGCAACGGCGCGTGCATTGCGTCCGCGCGCCCGCGCAATCATCTCCGCCAGCACGCTTTGGTGGCCGCGATGCACGCCGTCAAAGTTGCCGATGGTCACAATGGATGGCCCGAAGTCAGAGGGGACCTCCGCCAGGGAAGTGTAAATCAGCATGGCGCTCCCTCAAATGGGATGCGCAGGCCGTCGTAGCCAAGATGCACGTTCTTCGGCAGCTCGCGGTCCACCTCGGCATGGAGGACATCGTGCGACATGTGGGTGAAGAACGCCTGCCTGGGGCGGACCTTTTCTACGAAGTCCAGGGACCTGCCAATGTGCGAATGGCTGGGGTGCGGGGCATGGCGCAGCGCGTCCAGAATGAGCACGTCGAGGCCCTCCAGCAAGGAAAAACTGGTCTCCGGTATGTCGCTCATGTCCGTCAAGTAGGCGGCGGAACCGAAGCGAAAGCCCACCGTCTCCAGGTCGCCATGCAGCAGCGGGACCGGCTGGAAGTCCATGCCAAACAAGGGGACCCGCGCGGCCAGCGGTTGCAGGGAGACGCGCGCCTTGAAGGGATAATTGTTGCTGTCAGAGAAGGTGTACTCAAAGATGCGCTCCAACACGGCGGTGGTGGCCGGGTCCGCAAAGAGCGGGACCTTTTCGCTGCCTTTGTAGCTGAGCGGGCGCAGATCATCCAGGCCAAGAATATGGTCGGCGTGGCCATGCGTGTAGAGCACGGCGTCCAGATGGTCAATGCCCTCGCGCAATGCCTGCTGGCGAAAGTCCGGGCCGGAATCGATCAGTACGCAATGCCCGTCGTAGACGATGGCAATGGAGGGCCGCGTGCGGCGGTCCCGTGGGTCCTTGGAGGTGCAGACGCGGCAATGGCAGCCGAGCGTGGGTACGCCCATGGAGGTGCCGCTTCCGAGCATGAGTATCTCTGCTTTCATCGCTTCCACTGCTTCCATTGCAGGATGGCCTGGGCCTGCACGCTGCCCCTCAATGCTTGCCCTGGGGGGGTGTTGGTTGCGTGGCGTTGCGGGCAATCGCCTGGGTGACTTCCAGGAACATCATGCGCGCCTCAAAGAGGGCGCTCTCCAGGATGCGTTTCTCGTTTTCCGTCAGATTGCCAGCCGTCTTTTTCCCCAGGACCTCCATCATGTCAATGGCCTGACGCGCACCCATCAAGTCAATGCGGGCCTTCTCGCCCTGCGGCGTCCCCGCGCCCAGGGCCATCGCCGCCGACATATACAGCGATTGGATGATATGTTCCATGCCAACCACTTGGTTTTTCATTTCTTGCGGCATTTTTTTGCGCAGGATGTCGTCCATCTGCCGCGTCGTTTCGGCATAGGCGGCAGAAGACTCCGCAGACTCCTCGGCGGTGGGTGGTTGCAGGACCGCTTCCTGCTCCTCCGCGGCGGGTGGCGCAACAGGCTGCGCGGCGGCCCCGTTCGCGGGTGGTACGACGTGGATGCCGCTGGCTGACGCTTCTGCGGCAGGTGCAGCGGGTGCTGACGCTGACCGCTCCGCTTCTTCCTGGACCACCTCCGGGCGCACTTCGCCCTCTTTGGTGAACTTGCGACGGTCTGTCACGGTGAACTGCGGTTCTTTTTCTGCCATAACTTGTTGGTCTCCTGATTTCTATAAAATCTTCCGGTCTTTATTGCGCGTGCTGCGGCTGAAGGGGGCCGTTTTCCTGCCAGGAAAACGGTAGCGAAGAAGGAATGGCCAGGACGCTGCCTGCCCGCAATGGGGATTTTTTGTCGAGCGCCTCCCGCCGGACGTGTCCCAGCGCGAAATTCTTCTCTTTGCCGTTGGGCAGCGTCATGCTGGCGGCGCTGGTGATGGCGCCAACCGGCTGACCTTCAGCGAGCAGTGGGGATTTTCCTGTCGGCAGTTCCGCCTCCAGCACAAATCCCGTAAAAACGCGATGGACCTGGCCGCGCGAGCGGATGCGTTCCACCACCTCCTGCCCCAGATAGCAGCCTTTGGCAAAATGCAGGGCGCGTTCCTGGCCGGTCTCCTGCGGCAGATGGTCTGCGGTAATGTCCGCCCCATAGGCGGGAGTGCCTTCCAGAATGCGAAGCTGCTCAATGGCAGTGCTTCCGCAGGCGACGGCCCCGGCGCCTTGCAACGTCTGCCATAGCGGCGCAAGGTGTTCCGGCGCACACCAAAGCTCAAAGCGGGGCGTCAGTAGACTGTGCGCGGCAACCAGCAGGACAGGCGCCCCGTTCCATGCCCCATCGCGCACCGTCAGCGGCCCCAGTCCCCCTGCGTCCAGGCCAAGTTGCTGCAACACTGCGGCTGCTTTTGGCCCGGCGATACCCAGCCGCGCCTGCGCAGGGGATGGCCCCAGCGTCACATCATCCATGATGATGTAGTGCTCCAGAAAGGCCGTCAGCGTCGCAAGTTGGAAAATGTCCGTTTCCAGCCAGAGCGCCTCCCCACGCTGATAGATGTTCAGGTCGCCCTGGATGCGTCCCTGGGCATTCAAGACGAAGGCATAGCAGCCAGTGTTTTGCGCCAGCGCGCCAACGTGGTTGGTGACCATGCCATTCAACCAGCGGAGACGGTCTTCGCCGGAGCAGAGCAGGTGCGTCCGCCAGCCCAGATCGTAAACGCCCGCAGTGGTAAGCAGCGCGGCCAGCTCCTGCGCAGCGTTGGAGTAAACAGCAACGGTCTGCACGCCGTGGTATGCGGCGATATTTTGGGAGGAAGTTGCGGAAAGCTGCCAGCGGAGCAGGGGCGTCTCCAACCTCTCCGGTTGCGGCGGCGCAGCATCGAGACTGGCTTGGTTGCTCATGGCGTACTGGAAGGCAACGTACACTGTGATTATAGCTTTCTGTCGGGGCACGGTCCGGCGGAGGGCGGGGTCTTACCTGCGGGGTCAATCGATGTCCAAAACGCGGTCTTCCCATTTCCCGGCCTTTTCTGTTGTGTCTGCCTTCTGTGTTTTGTCTGCGCTCCTATGTTTCTGCTGCCTGCCTTTCCTGACGACGCAAACGGCGGTCTTTGCAGCGTCGTCCAGTGCAGCGTCCTCCATGCAAGGGCAGTCCAATCCAGCCGGGACCAATGTGCAACCAGAGAGCGCCGCGCAAAGCGCGGGCGCGCAGGCCGCCCCAGAGGAGACGCGCATTACGCCGGAGCAGGCCCAGGAGCTGTTTCGCTCCGTGGACTCCATCCTGCAATTTGCCAGCAAGGACACGGGCTATGCCATTGACCATCCGGTCAAGCGCCGTCTGGTGACGCGCGATGAGGTGGTGCAGTATCTGACCAGCCAGATGCAAAAGGGCCGCGCAGTCCAGCGCTTGCAGCGTTCGGAGCTGGTGCTGAAAAAATTCGGGCTGCTGGACGAAGACTTCCATCTGCAACCGTTCCTCATCCAGCTACTACGCGAGCAGATTGCCGGTTACTACGATGCCCGGACAAAGACCGTCAATCTGTTGGACTGGATTGGGCCAGAGGCGCAAAAGCCGGTGCTGGCGCATGAGTTGACCCATGCCTTGCAGGACCAGCACGTCAATCTGGAGAAATGGGAGCAGCAGACGCTCCAGTCCACGGCAAAGAACGTGGCCCAGGACAACGAGCACCTGGCCAAAGACGAGGACGACACGGCGCGCGACGCCGTGCTGGAAGGGCAGGCCATGGCCGTCTTCATTGATTACGCGCTGGCGCCTGCTGGCAAAAATCTGCTGACGGCCCCGGACCTGGTGGCGAAGATGAAGCAGGAGATGACGGACAACTCCGGTTCGCCGGTGATGGCGCGGGCGCCCTTGCTGTTGCAGGAGTCGCTGGTTTTTTCCTACCGCGAGGGGCTGGACTTCATCACTGCGGTATTGCAGGCCAAGGGCAAAGACGCGGCCTTTGCCGGGACCCTGGACCATCCCCCATCCTCCACCTATCAAATTTTGACCCCCCGTGCGTATTTGGACCACGCCAAGGTGCCCTTGCTCACCATGCCAGACATCCATGGTTTGCTGGGGCAGGACTACCGGCCCTATGACATTGGCGTGATGGGCGAACTGGATGTGCGGATGCTGACGGCGCTCTTCAGCGGGCAACAGGCCGCCAGTGCGCTGGCCCCGGCGTGGCGCGGGGGCATCTACTACGCGGCGCAAAGCAAGCAGGCAAAAACGGGCGCAGAGAAGGACTCGACCGCATCTCTGGGCCTGTTGTATCTTTCGCGTTGGGCCACGCCGGAGGCCGCCCAGGGGTTTGCCACGATCTATGCAACGGAGATTGGCCGCAAATACGACCACGTAACGGCGCACCCTCCCGTCGCCCAAAACATGCAGGACCCGATGGTGGAACGGACCTGGGACACCTCCGAAGGCCCCGTCTTGATTGCCGTCTCTGGACGGACGGTCTTCATCAGCGAAAGTTTCCCTTTGCCATTGGCGCACAAGCTGGAATTTGTAATGATGGGAAGTGTTGCGGGAAGTACGCAGAGCGTCGTGGCGGCCAAGGTGCAGCCCCGTGAGGAGCTGACCGCAGGATTACGCTGGTCCCTTGGACAAGCGGGCCTGCCTTGGCTGGCCATGCGGTCTGTGGAACAGGCGACGCAAGAGGCGACACAGGCGGCCAATGGGCCTGGGAGGGCGGTCGCAACCCGGCGCCTTTCCTGCACGGAATTATCAAAGCAGGCCGCGCGCGCGTTATACTGACAGCTTTGCGGGCGGTGCTTGTGGACGCGCGCAGGCCCGGACCAGTCGGAATGGAGGCACAGAGAGATGTACCACGCAGAGATTGGCATTATTGGCGGCAGCGGGCTGTATACCATGCCCGGATTGACGGAAGTGCGTGAAGTGCGCGACGAACAGATCAGCACGCCCTTTGGGGACCCTTCGGACTGGATGGTGCTGGGCGTGTTGGATGGCCGCAAGGTGGCCTTTCTGGCCCGGCATGGCCGTGGCCATCGCATCCTTCCCTCGGACCTGAACTTTCGCGCCAACATCTACGCCATGAAGCAACTGGGCGTGACCAGCATCATGTCCATCTCCGCCGTCGGCTCGCTCAAAGAGGAGCACGCGCCGGGGACCTTTGTCATCCCAGACCAATTTATTGACCGCACCTTTGGACGGCGCGCCACATTTTTCGGCGATGGCATTGTGGCCCACGTGTCCATGGCCGACCCGGTCTGCCCGGAGACGGCCAAGACACTGCTGGCGGCCTGCAACACCGCAGGGGTCCCGGCCACGCTGGGCGGCACCTATGTTTGCATGGAAGGCCCCCAGTTTTCCACCCGCGCGGAGTCCCGCTTGTACCGCTCCTGGGGCGCGGACGTGGTGGGCATGACCAACCTGCAAGAGGCCAAGCTGGCCCGTGAAGCGGAGATTTGCTACGCCACCCTGGCCATGGTCACCGACTATGATTGCTGGCATGATGGCCACGCGGACGTCACCACGGACCAGGTCCTCGCGGTGATGAACAAGAACGGTGAGAACGCCATCAAGGTGGTGCGCGCCGCCATTGCCGCCCTGCCCGCCAAGCGTGGTTGCAACTGCCAGTCCGCACTGCGCGACGCCATCATTACAAAACACTCTGTGGTCCCCTTTGCCACGCGGCAAAGGCTCCGCCTGGTGCTAGACAAATATCTCCAGTAAGAAGATTGGCCCATCCTCTATGTCTATTTTGGTTGTTGGTTCGGTTGCCTTTGACAGCATTCGCACGCCTTATGGCAACGTGGACCGTTGCCTGGGTGGGGCCGCAACGTATTTCTCCCTGGCGGCCAGTTACTTTACCCAGGTCCGCGTCACCGCCGTGGTGGGCGAGGACTTCACCGCCGAGCACGAGGGCGTTTTTGCGGCCCGGGGCATTGATACCTCCGGCATTGAACACGCCGACGGGCGCAGCTTCCACTGGACCGGCGCGTACCATGAGAACCTGAACGAAGCGCAGACCCTGAAGACGGACTTGAACGTCTTTGAGCACTTCCAGCCGAAGGTCCCGGCCTCCTATACCGATAGCGAGTACCTGTTCCTGGCCAACATTGATCCAGTCCTGCAACACCAGGTGCGCCAGCAGATGCCGCGCGTCCGCATGGTCTGCGGCGACACCATGAATTACTGGATCACCGGCCATGCTGATAATCTGGCGCAGGTGCTGCGCCATTTGGACACCCTGCTCATCAACGATGGCGAGGCCAAGTTGCTGGCCTGCGAAAGCAACCTTGTCCTGGCCGCGGAACGCATCCTGCAAATGGGGCCAAAAACGCTGGTCATCAAGCATGGCGAGTACGGGGCAACGGCATTTTTCAGTGATGGTTCCTTTGCCGCCAGGCCACGCCTCCGCTTTTTCCGCGCCCCGGCCCTGCCCCTGGCCACAGTGGTGGACCCCACCGGTGCGGGCGACTCCTTTGGCGGCGGCTTCTTCGGCTATCTGGCCTCACAGAAAACACTGGACCCTGCCGTCTTCAAGCGGGCCATGTTTTATGGCGGCGTGATGGGGTCCTTTGCCGTGGAGCGTTTTGGCACGGAGCGGCTGCAACAACTCACACGCGCGGAGATCGACGAACGCTTTGGACTCTTCCGGGAACTCTCGCACCTTGATGCCGACTGAGCCGACTGGGCGGACTGGGCCACCAGAGCACCGGCCAATCTCCGGCACGGAAGAACACCAGCTCGTGCTGGCATTTTCGGCTGTGCTGGTGACGGCCTCGCTGGCCTACTGCTATCGGCGCGGGCTTTTGCTGCTTTACGGGGACGCCGTCGCCCATCTGCACATTGCCCGCCGCATTGTGGATTCGCTGAATCCGGGCCTGCGTCAGCTTGGCTCGGTATGGCTGCCGCTGCCGCATCTGTTGCTGCTGCCCTTTGTGCTGCGCACGGACTGGTGGCAGGACGGTCTGGCTGGCGCGTGGCCCTCCATGGCCTGTTACATGGCCGCAGGAGTGGGGATGTACCGGCTGGCGCGCAATTGGATGCAGCCAAGTTGGGCCGCGCTGGCCTTCCTGGCCTTTGCGCTGAATCCGGGGCTGCTCTACATGGGCACAACGGCCATGACGGAGCCGTTGTTTTTGGCCCTGTTCCTGTGGAGCGTGGTCTTTCTTTTGGACCTGGAACGTACCACCCGGCTGGCGGAGTGGACGGCGGCGCGCGCCGCGCTGTGGAAGCTGACCGCCGTCCTGATTGCCGCGGTCTTTACCCGCTACGATGGATGGATACTGGGCACGCTGGCGTGGTGCATCGCCGCCATCTGGGCCTGGCGCGGTGGCTGGTGGCGCGAACGGAGGTTGCGCCCCGCGCTGCTGCTGTGCACCTTGCTGTTGCTGGCCGCGCCGCTGCTCTGGCTGGCCTACAACTGGCGTTTCTTCGGCGACCCGCTGGATTTCATGCGTGGGCCTTACTCCGCCAAGGCCATTGAACGGCGCACCTCCCCGCCGGGTTCCTCGCATTATCCCGGGTACCACAATATGCCCAGCGCCGCGCTGTACTACCTGAAGGCGGCCACCCTGGGCGCAACCACCTTCCACGCGACGGACGTATTGCTGCTGCTGGCCGGTGTGGGGACGGCGCTGGCCATCGTCCGCCATCGTGCATCCGCGCTGGCCGCGGCCCTGCTGTTGTGGATGCCCCTGCCATTTTATGTATACTCCGTGGCCTATGCCGCCGTGCCCATTTTCATTCCGGTATGGGGGCCGTTCGCCTACTACAACACGCGCTATGGCATGGAGCTTCTGCCGGCATTGGCCCTGTTCCCCATATTTGTCGCCGTAACTGTTACAAACTATCGTCCACGCTGGCGGCAGGCCATGATGGCCGCCGTTGGCGCATGGATTGTGGGCAACAGCCTGCTGCTGCTGCGTGCCACGCCGCTGGTGTTGCAGGAGGCAAAGGTGAACGCCAGCACGCGCGTCCCCTTTGAGCGGGCGCTGGCGAAGCAGCTGGCCCTGTTCCCGCCAGGAGACACGGTCCTGATGTACACTTCTGCGCATGTCGGGGCCTTGCAGGACCTGGGCCTGCCCTTGAAGCAGACCGTGAATGAAGGGGAGTATCCATATTGGCAGCACGCGATGGAGGACCCGGCAGCGGCAGCGGCGATTGTGGTGGCCATCGACGGGGACCCGGTCGCGGGGGCCGTCGCACGCCATCCAGGCGGGCTGCAATTGATGGCGGTCATCTGCACCACGGGGCAGCCCTGCGCGCGCGTGTATCGTTCCACGTCCCCTGCGGCGCGCTAGGCCCTCCGGCCAAATTTCTGGTTGGAAGAATGGTTGATACAAAACAATGTCATCCGCCCCGGCAAAATGCCGCTGCGGAGACCAGGAGGAGAAATGGTCCCTTTCATAAAGGCGCACGCCTGCGGCAATGATTTCCTGATTGTGGAGGACGCGCTTGCCCAGGGCCGGTATGCGGAGCTGGCCCGCAAGCTGTGCGCGCGCAACACGGGAATTGGCGCGGACGGGGTGGAATATGTGGCCGCGAAACAAGATGGCGCAATCACCATCCTGCTCTTCAATGCCGATGGGTCAGAGGCGGAAATCTCCGGCAATGGGACGCGCTGCGTGGCGGCGTGGTTTGCGTATTCAGAGGGCCGCAAGGAGATGGAGATTGCAACCGCGGCCGGCCTGCGGCATTGTCGCGTGATGGCGCAGCAGGGCAGCACCCTGCAGATGGAGACCGAAATGGGCGTCCCCCAAGTGCGGCCACGCACTCTGCGCCTGGCCAGTGGAATGGAGGTCCCCGGGGCCGAGGTCTCCGTGGGCAACCCTCATTTTGTAATTTTTGTTGAAACGGAAGATTTTTCCGTCGCTGGCCTTTCCTGGCGCCAGCTTGGCGATGAGGTCTGCCAGCACAGGGACTTCCCCAACGGGACCAACGTTGAATTTGTACGCGGGATGGACAAGCAGGGCATTGCCTTTCGCGTCTACGAACGGGGCGTGGGGCCGACGCTTTCCTCTGGCACCGGCTCTTGCGCCTCCGCCGTGGCCAGCATTGCCCTGCGAGGGGCCGAACCCACGCTTACAGTAATTGCCGAAGGGGGAGAGCAAACGGTACATTGGCCAGGAGCGGGACAGTCCATTTTGCTGACCGGCCCCGCGACGGTCCTGGCGCGTGGGGAGGCGTATCTGGCATGAAACGTCCACTGCTAAAAATTGTCCTCTCTGGGGCCTGCAACTCTATGGCCCTCAAACTGCCGTGGCAGCCACACCCGCAATACCGCGAGGGATGAAATCGTCATGTGGGCATCTTTGAAACTCATGTTTTTTTATTCCGTGTTCATTCCCCTGGGGGCGCTTCTTGGCCTTCCCTGGACGTGGGCCACCGGGGACGCTTCCCTGCTGTATCGCATGGGCACATGGGTCGCCTATACGGGCGTCCGACTGGCGGGCGTGCGGGTGCATATTACAGGGCTGGAGAATGTCCCGGCAGGCGTTGCCTGCATTTTTATGGCGAACCATGTTTCCAACCTCGACCCGCCGATCCTGTTGCCCCTGCTTCCCGGTCGCACCTCTGCCCTGGTAAAGAGCCAGTTGATGCGGGTGCCCATTCTGGGCGCGGCCCTGCGTCTGGCCGGTTTCATCTCAGTGGAACGGGACAGAAAGCGTGAAAGCGCCATTGCCAACATCCAGCAGGCCACGCGGGTAATGGCCGCAGGCATACACATCACGGTGTTTCCAGAGGGGACCCGCTCCCGCGATGGCCGGATGCTCCCCTTCAAGAAAGGGCCGTTCTATCTGGCGGAACAGGCGGGAGCGCCCATCCTTCCCATTTCCATCCATGGCACGGAGAGCATGATGCGCAAGGGCAGTATGCGGGTGTTCCCGGCGGATGCGTATGTACAGTTCCATCCGCCGTTGATGCCTGCCAGCTATGCCACGCGGGAAGACCTGATGGAGGCCACCCGGCAAAGCATTGCCTCCGGCCTGCCAGAGTGGATGCGCGAGGACGCCCCCGGCAATCTATCGTGAAAGAGCGGCGCGTCAGGGGGCCGGTTTCAGAATGGCCTTGTGACCGGCGGCAATCACCTTATGGCGCATCGCCTCCGCCGCTTGCTGCGTGGCAAAGGGGCCAATCTGCACATGGAAGAACGCATCGTGCGTCCCACTGCGGAGTTTCGCTGTCAGGCCATGCTGTTTGAGTTCTGTGACCAGTGTCTGCGCATCTTTGCGGCTGGCCACTGCGGCCACCTGGACCACGTAGCCTGGGCCAGGACTGCTTTTCGGCCTGGCGCTGGCCGCCCCGATTGGGGCATCTCCCACCGTTGCTATGGGAGCGTCCCCCACAACACTGCTGGCGCTGTTGGGAGTGCTGGATGGCGTGGCGGGATTTTGGTCGTTGGCGGGCACCAGCGCAAGCGGTTGCGGCGGCGTGCTGGCGCCGGAAGCTGCTGGGGCGCTGGTCAGCATCGCGGAAGGCTTTTGCGCGGTGGCGCTATCGGTCTCCCCGGATGCAGCCCCATTGGGCAAAGCGCCTTCCGCATTGGTCGCGGGGGCCTGACTGCCCAAATTGTGCAGAGGATTGGTGATGTGTATTCCGCCGCCCGTCCGGCCAAAGGAATATCCCAGCCCGAAAAACACTGCCGAAACCAGCGTGACGCCAAGAAAAATGGCGAGTATCGAATTGGTCCCCAGGTGGAGTTCGTTCTCCACCGGCCCGGCTTCCTGAAATAAAGTGCCCCTCATGGTGTGTCCTTAACTTTGCCCCTTGTCTGTTTTGGGGCCAGTGCCCAAGGTGGATTTGTTCAGTAAATTCAACAACTCCATTGGCAGCGGGAAGACAATGGTCGTGTTTTTTTCTACGCCAATGTCAGACAGGGTTTGCAGATAGCGCAACTGCATGGTCATCGGTTCGGTGGCCAACAGGGCGGCGGCGTCCACCAGCTTTTGGGCGGCGTTGTACTCGCCTTCCGCATGGATGATCTTGGAGCGCTTTTCGCGTTCGGCCTCGGCCTGCTTGGCCATGGCGCGCAGCATGGACTCCGGCAGGTCCACTTGCTTCACTTCCACGCTGACCACCTTCACGCCAAAGGGTGAAGTGTGCTGGTCAATGATGGTCTGTATTTTTTGGTTGAGGGTCTCGCGGTGGGAGAGCAGTTCGTCCAGCTCCACCTCGCCCAGCACGGAGCGCAGCGTGGTCTGCGCGAATTGCGAGGTCTGATAGACATAGTTGGTGACCTCAACCACGGCCTTGGCCGGATCAATCACGCGCAGGGTGATGACGGCGTTCACCTTTAGGGTGACATTGTCGCGCGTGATGATGTCTTGGGCGGGGACCTCCATGACCTCCTGGCGCAGGGAAATCCGCACCATCTGGTCAAAGGGACGGAAAACCAGAATGACCCCCGGCCCCTTGGAGGCGCTGAGCAAGCGGCCCAGACGGAAGATGACGGCGCGTTCGTATTCCTTGAGGATTTTGATCGAATTCACCAGATACAGGGCGACGATCAGGACGACAATCAGGACTGGGACTTGGCCAGATGGCATAATGGGGACCTCCGATGGGACAACCCACCTGCACGATGTATAACACGGACCGGGCGTAAATTCCTGTAAGAACCACTTCCAGGAACCTTAATTGACACGCCCGACCGTCAACAACAGGCCATCGCGGCCCAGCACGCGCACCTTTTCTCCCACAGCGACGGGCGCAGCGGACCTGGCCTGCCATAGCTCTCCACGCAGCATGACCTGGCCTTCCGGGGCCAGGGGCGTCTGGACGATGGCGATGGCGCCCAGCAGGGTCTCGCTGCCCACCTGCACCTTGTTGCGGCGCGCGCGGAAGGCGATGGTGGTCAGGAAAACGGTAATCAGGCCAAATCCGATGCCGGTGGCAAGCGCCGTGGAAAGATGGACGCGCATCTCCGGGATGGGGCCATTCACCAGGGTGAGCAGGCCAAAGACCAGGCAGACAATCCCCGCCAGCGCCAGCACGCCGTGGCTGGAGAACTTTACCTCCAGCAGGAGCAGCACCAGTGCGCCCAGCAGCAGGGCCACCGCAGTGAATTCAATGGGCAGCAAGTTCAGGGCAAACAAGGAGAGCAGGACAAGCAGGGTCCCCAACGAGCCGGGGACAATGGTGCCGGGGACATTGAATTCCAGATAGATCAGCAACGCGCCGATGACGAACAGGACCACGGCGAGGTTGGGGTCCATCAGGTCCCCCAGGATGCGTTCCCTTGCATTGGGGGGGAACGTCACAATGGTGGCGTTGGCCGTGTGCAGGACGACGGTGGCCCCATCGAAACGGGTGATGGTGGTCCCATTCAGGGCGTCCAGCAGCGCGGTGTCATTGGCGGCCACAAGGTCAATCAGGTGCAGGTCCAGGGCCTCTTTGTCGGTATAGGACTTGGATTCGCGCACGGCAGCTTCCGCGGCCTGCGCGTTGCGGTTGCGATGGGTGACGTAGGAGCGCAGGAAGGCCGCCGCGTCGTTTTCAATCTTCTGCTTCATCACGGGGTCCATCGTTTGGCCTTCCAGGACCGGGTGTGCAGCGCCCGTGTTGGTCCCTGGGGCCATGGCGGCAATGTCTGCCGATTCCAGAATGAAGAAGCCCGCCGATGCAGCACGGCTGCCCGTGGGTGCAACGTAAAGGATGACCGGGACGGGAGAGTGCTCAATGGATTCCACCATGGCGCGGGTGGAATCGAGCAGGCCCCCGGGGGTGTCCAGCTCCACCAGCACGGCCTGGGCGTGGTGGTCGGCGGCGTCATGGAGGCCCCGCGCCAGATACTCGGCGCTGACAGGCTGGATGGTGTCCCGCAAGAGCAACTTGACGACCAGCGGTCTGGCTGTCGGGGCCTGGACTGGGACCTGGACTGGGGCCTGTGCCGGGGCGGGCAGGGCAAGTCCACAGAAAACAGCAACACCCGCGAAGGTGCGCCGTAAGAAATTCCAGGTGCGGGGCCGAAGATTCATGGCGTTTGTTTTTCCTGTATCTGAATGGCTTGCAGGATACCATTGGCAGCGCTGTTTCGGGGGGCCAATTGCAGGGCCTTCTGCACCTCCCCGCTGGCAGCGGCAAATTGGCGCTGTTGCAAATCAAGCCTGGCCAGCACCAGATAGGCCGGTACATTGGGCTGCAACTGCAACGATGTATTGGCCTGCTCGCGGGCCGCCGTGGCGTTGCCGGTGTACTCGCGCACCTGGGCCAGTCCGGCGTGGGCCGGGGCGCTCTTGGGGTCTGCCAGCAGGGCCTGCTGGAACTGCCGCTCGGCCTCCAGCAAAAGCCCCTGGTCCACGTAGCCCTGCCCCTCCTTGCACAGTTCCACGGCCTGCTGTGCGGGCGGCAGGGACTGGAGCTTTAACGCCCGCATCTGGTCCATGGCAAAGGCGGCCTGGCGGAAGGAGGTCTCGTTATATTTGCGCTCAATCCTTTCCAGTGGCTCATAGGCGTCGTCGTCGTTCGTGTCGCCTGCGCTGGCCGGACCGCTGGAGTTGGGAACGGGACTGGTGGTCTGGCCGGGCGTATTGGGCCGGGAAATCTTTGTCACCGTTGCTTGGCCCGGTTGTTTTTCTTCCGCCAGCAGGTGCGCTTGCAACTGCTGCGCTTCCTTGTCCTCTGGGCGCAGGGCCAGGGACTTTTTGACCGCCTCCAGCGCACGGGAAAAATGCCGGACGCGCCGCTCAGAGACGGCAAGATTGAACCAGTAATTGGCATTTTGCGGGTCCAGCGTGACAGCGCGTTCAAACAGCGCGGTCCCATCCTGGCCACGGCGGTTGAGGGCAATGCCCTGGTTGTTCAGCACCTCTGGCAAAGGCAATACAGCGGCGACAGCGGCAAACGCGCTCTCCGCCCTGGAGTAATTGCCGGTATACAGGCAGGCCAGTCCCAGATAAAACCCCGCCTCCTGCGCCCGTGGACTGCTGGAGGGGACCTTGGCAAGGGGATCAATGGCCCGCCCATACTGCTGATTGTCAAAGTAGGCCTTGCCCAGGGCCAGCAAGGCAGGCGCATACTCTGGGGCGATCTGCACCGCTGCATTCAAGTGGCGGATGCGTTCGTCCAGGCCGGCCTCGGTCTGGCCGCGAATGTAATTTTCAAATGCATCCAGGCGGATGCCGTGGCCCGCGGCAAGAAAGGTCTGCTTGTCCACGGCAAAATGCGGGTCGATCTGGCGGGCAATCTGCCAGGCCAGGCCATTTTCCACGTCCAGCAATTGGTCCAGCCCGGCCTTCTCCTGGAGCGGCGCGTCGATCGCAGGCGCATGCATGGCCAGGACGCGGGCCACGGCGGTCACCTGCCCGTTGGCCACGCTATACGAACCCAGCACCACGTAGTCCGCATCCAGCATCTGCGCAATTCGGTAGATGGTGGCGTGCGTTGGGTGGAGTCCAGCAGGCAGTCCAAGGTGCTGCAATGCATATTGCCGGTCTTCGCGGCGCAGGGTAAGAAAGCCAGCCGAGTTCAGCCGCTCGTCCAGAATGGTGGGGAAAGACGCGCCGATCCAATCCAGTCCGGGCTGCGCCGACTGGTTCTCGAAAGACAGAACGAGCACCAATCGTCCGTCCCAGTTGGGGCCGTCTGTGGAGGCGGAGCGCGCCACAGGCACCAGGCAGAGCGCCCCCAGGACGGTACAGAATAAGCCACGAAGCCAGGTCCTAAAAGTCACGCTATCCGTAATTATAGGGTCTCGGCAGCCATCCTTCCGGTGCGGCGTCCCTGGGAGGGCCTGATTGGCCATCCGGCATTCCCTCGGCGGCCAAGGCCGCGCCTGTTTTGCATCCGTTACGGACGGGCTGAAGCCTGTCCCCTGCAACATGGGGGGAATCAGGGTTTCCCTGGGGCGTCCTGCGCGTCTTGGACGCTTCCAAACAGCAGGACGGCGGCCCAGAAGCCATTGCGTTTCTGCTGCCAGACCACGGTCCCATGCAGCAGGCGCGCAACCATTTCTGGCGGCAGGTCCTGATGATAGCCAAAGAAGCGCCGGTCCCAGCCCCGGTCCCCCCAACGGAGCGTGCGTGGCAGGGCGCTGGCGTCGGACTTGGTGGAAAAAACAATGGCCGCGTTGTAGCCACGCATCTGCGCCGCCAGCAAGACCTGCGAAAGGGAAAAATTATCGATCTCCACCACGGGGACCGGTTGGCGCACATACCCCAGCTCCGGTTTGCGCAGCTCGTCGCTGACCGGCCAGGCCGTCAGCACATCGGCCTGTGTCTCCCGCTGCAAGACCTGCGCGATGGCCTGCTGTTGCAGCACAATCATGTCGCGGTAGCTCAGATTGTCTTCCGGGGCAAAACGGTAGGGCGGATTGACGAAGAGTCCCGCCAGAAAGGCCGCCGCGCCCAGAGCCACCAGCCAGCCCCAGGGCCGCACGCGTCGGCGCCATGTGGCCACGCAAAACAGCAGGACCAGCGGATACATCGGCAGCAGATAGCGCGTCAGCAGCGCCCCTCCCAGCACGGAAAACAGCAACAGATTGCCCAGTAGGACCAGGCCCATCTGCGCTTGCGCGTTCCACGCCACACGCGGACGCTGGCTGCCGTCCGGCTGCCGCAGCGCAGGCAAAAACATGGCCGCAACCATGCACAGCACGGGCACAAACAGGTCCATATAGACCGTGACGTGCATCAGCCGTTCCGCAAACGCAATGACAAAGCGCAGCGGGTTGAGCGTGTCCACTGCGTTGTAGCGGACAAACTCCGGGTTGCCGAAAAGATGCCCCGTTTTGTGGAAGTGATGGCCATACCACGCGGCCAGCGGCAGCACGGGAAGGGCAAGTTGCGCGGCCACGCGCAGATGTCCCCGGCCCTGCGCCGGTTTGCGCTGTACCTCCCACAGGTGCCAGAGCGCCAGCACCAGGGGCGTGGCGATGGCCGTTTCCTTGGCCAGCGCAGCCAGGGAAAAACAAAGCGCCGCCAGCCAGCCAGCGCGCGCGCTGGGCAGCTCGTCCAGGCAGTAGTACAGCGCCCACAGCGTGCCCGCGGCGGCAAAGATGTCCGCATGGGCCAGCGTGCTCTGCGTGAACCAGACCGGATACAACGCGGTCAGCAGGGTGGTGGCCGCGGCCACTTCCGCATTCAACAGCTTGCGGGCCAGCGCAAAGACCCCCGTCAACGCTAGCGCCGCCACCAGGGCGACGGCCAGGTGCGTCACCACGGGGGCAAAGCCAAAGAGCTTCCAGCAAATCGCCAGGTAGATGGACGGCAGCGGTGGGTGCGCATTGCTCAGCGTGGAAAAAGGGACCAGCGCGCCGGTGCGGAAAAAATCGTATGCTGCGGGGATGTAGTATCCGGCCTCGTCCCAGAAATACGGCAGATGCAGCAATGGCCAGTGCGCGAGAACAACGCCAGCATACAAAAAAGGAAAGACCATCCATGCAGGCACAGGCGACTGTCCGCGCCCGCCAATGGGCCAGCGGTCCATGCCGGTCTTTCTGCCTGCCTGCGCCATTGGTTTTAGTGGATGGGGCCGTTGGCGGGGAAGGCGTGCCTGGGTTCAATGGCGATCTCGCCAAAGGCCTGCTCGTATTGCGCCAGGTTCTGGCCAAGCACGTTGTACAGGGCCTTGGTCTGCTGAGGGCTAAGGTAAACGCCTTGCAGATTATGGATGGTCACTTCGTTTTGTTGGTCCTGGCGCGCGGCGCCGAAGACCAGATAAAAGTCCCACACACTGACGCGCACCTGCACGCTGTTGGCGTAGATGTCACGATAGGAGGCGTCTTCCACGAGGTTGATTTTGGGCTGGTTGCCTGGAAGGTTCATACCTTAAAGGGTAACGCGACGGGGTGCAGAATGGCGTCATTCCAATGCGCAAATAATTGCACAGCCATTTTTGCAGTTTTTTCTTGACAAATATTTGCCAACGGGTGTTCTCTTGTGGACTATGGAGGAATCAATTATGACTGTCAATATCAATCTCAACGATGCCCAAATCCGGGGCCTCATCAGCGCGGCGGTCCAACGGGAACACGCAGCCGCAGCCACCATCTCGATGGCCTCGCATGGTGAGGTCTATCGGCAAATCAAACCAACCGACAAACCCACGCCTGCGGCCGCAAAATACAAGACGATGGAAACATTGTGGGGCCCGGTCCTGCAGGAGATTTATGCAACACCCGCTGGAAAACAATTGGGTAGCGTCCTTCGAGACCCGCGGATTGGGACCACACGAATTGAAGTCCCGCCCAAAAAGACAGGAGGCTCCTAATGCCTGGCAACGGCACTCCAAATCCTCAACCAAGCCTTCCAACACAGCTCGGCCCATTCAACTGGGACCCAATCACTTTTAACAATACGGGCTGCTCCGGTCAGATGCAGGTGACCTTGTATTCGAACGGCGGCTATAACTTCAACGGTAGTTTCACGGACCCCGACTTTTACGATCTAGACGACTCCCTGGTTTTCGCGATCGTAAGCAGTACCGGAGTGTTGTATCAATTTACCCATACCGGCAGTATGCACGGATGGGGCGATCGATGGCTTGAAGGCGGGTCGGAAACAGATAGCTGGGGCAACACGGGCACAAGTGGGGCCATCCAGGACGGATGGGCCGACCTTTGTGCGGGATGGCGCTGGCAGGCAAATGCCGGTGTCAACGTCGACCTCGGTAGTCTCATAAATGAAGTCTTTGCCGTCATCGGCGCAGTGGCAAAAATCATCTCCATCATCGCTGTAGTTTAGTAGCAGGGAAATTCTGGGGGCCTGCCTTGGCCCCCAACCAGGGGCCGACGCTGGATCGTAGCGTATTGGCATGGCGTCATGTCATTACGCGTGAATGACGACTGTCTTGGAGCACAACGAAAAGTATTGGCAAGGATGGCGACCGTCGTCCTTGCCAATACGTACTTCAGTGGGGTTGGTGCGAAAGGGGGGACTCGAACCCCCACGGGTTGCCCCGCCAGATCCTAAGTCTGGTGCGTCTGCCAATTCCGCCACTTTCGCGTCCTGGGGCACATTGCCTACACGATCATTATGGCACAGGAGTGAGGTGGCCCCCTCCAATACTGCCCGCCGCCTTTGGGGACGGACGTTTACTGCACCTGCGTCCTTTCATTCGCGCCGTAGCGAAGAAAAAATTATTCATTTGGCCCTCCTATTGGTCCGGCCCCAAAGGATGGAACTTGGGGGGGCACGATGCAAATCTTTCGGGCAAGACCAATAAATAACGCAGGCGTTGGCGTTTGCATGGTGTATTGCCAGGCAGCGGACAGGGAATGCCCATATTGTCCTGTATCGTTTACACTTTGCAGACAAGGGGAAAAACCATGCGTTTTCGGCACTCTGTTTTCCTGTTGCTATTGGGTGTAGTGGCCAGCGTCTCTGCGCAAAGTGGCCCTGCACAGTGGAAGACCACCCTTGGCTCCCTCCACGGCGTGCCGTATCGCATGGATGTCCCTGGGCAAGGTGGCCACGGCCTTGTGGTCTACTACCACGGCTATAGTGAAACACCCGTCACCTATAAAGAAGGCCCTATAAATCCTGCACTCCTGCCCATTTTGGAGCGTGGGTATGCGGTGGTCGAATCGGGTTACTCCAAGACTGGATGGGCGCTTGAGGACGCCGTGCCGGAAACCGAGGGACTGCGCCAGCTCTTTGTCCGCATGTATGGCCCGCCCAAGGAGAGTTATGTAATGGGACACTCCATGGGCGGGACCTTGACCACAATGACCATAGAGTTGTTGCCCAACCACTATGACGGGGCACTGGCACTTTGTGGCCTGATTGCGCCGACGGACGAGGGCAAGACGCGCGTCTTTGCAATGTTGGCAGCTTTTAATTACTACTTTCCCGGCCTGCTTCCGCCGCTGGACCCGGTGCCTGAAAGTTACCGCGAAAGCGATGCACTGAGAAAGTCCTTGCTGGGGGCGCTGGATGCAGGCCCCACGCGGGCAGCCAATATGCGCGCCCTGACCGGCCTGCGCTCCAATCAGGACGTAAGCAACATGATGGTCTACTGGCTTTACATGACCATGGACTTCCAGAAGAAGGCGGGCGGCAATCCCTTTGACACGCGCAACTATATCTACACCGGATCGAATGACGAGAATGCGCTGAACAACGGTGTGCTGCGGTACAAGGGCGACCCTGCCGCAGAACAATACCTGGCCCACTACTACACGCCAACGGGTGTCCTGGTGCGGCCCCTGCTGGACGTGCGGACCACCTACGATCCGCTGGTCCCGCCCGGTTCCTCGTTCAGCTATAGCGCGCTGACACAGCGGACGGGCCACAGCGGGATGTTTGTGGAGCAGTATGTGACGCGTAGCGGACACTGTAATATCACGCCGCAGGAGACCGGCGCGGCCTTCGACGAACTACTGGCATGGGTGCATACCAAACAGCGGCCCACGCCCGGGCGGCTGCCCTTGCACGCGCCCGCAAAATAACTGGCTGTCGTCCCGCACCGCTCAATCGTAGCGTTCCGAGTGGACCTGTTTCCTCTCCCAGCCAAGTCCCCGCAACAGTGCACGATTGGCGGAGACCATCTTGTTCAGTCCGCAAAGATAGGCCTGTGTGGGGAGTATGGGCGCTGTTGCCTGTGGCCCTTGGTCTGGCTGCGGTTGCAGCAGCGCGCGCACATGCTCCTGCACATGGCCACGCAGGCCTTGCCAGCTTTCCGGCGCGCGGCTCAGCGTTGTCATGTAATGGAAATTTGGGTGCTCGGCGGCGGTCTTTTCAAAGAGGTCCCGGTAATAGATTTCCGTTTCATAGCGAGTGCCGTAGAGGAGCCAAATCTGGCGCCCCTGGCTGCGGTCTTCCTGCGCTGAGGGGAAGAGGTGTTGCACAAAGGCGCGCATGGGGGCCACGCCGGTCCCGGTGGCAACCAAGAGCGTATCGGACAAGGTCTGTGGCAGGGTAAAATCGCCCATCGGCCCGTGGAACTGCAACCTGCCGCCAAGCTCCATCTCCGCCAGCAGATTGGAGAAATGTCCGCCCGGCACGCGGTTGACGCAGAGGTCAAAGTGGTCTCCCTGGGGCGCGGATGCAATCGTATAAGCACGCGTCTGGAGCTTGCCGTGGCTGTCGCGAGAGACGGCAGAGATGAATTGGCCGGGCAGGTAATCGAAACTCCCCGTCCCCTCGACGGCAAAGCGCAGATGGAAGCACTGGGCGCTCACCGAGAGCAGTACCTTTTCCGTCAGGCGCGCGCTATGGAGGTCACGTTCCACGAAGTGTCCTTTCATACCTCTGCTTCCAGTGTACAAAGCAGCGCCACGCAGGGGGCGCAAGCAAGGCGCCGCGTTCGTGGTGCAGAAGAAACGGCACATTGCCGGGAAGGTGGGCGCAATTGGCGGTATAATGAAAAGTCAGTTCAATTTCAATAGCGTTTTGCTTCTTGGCACAAGGTCATTCTGAGCACCCGCATCGCACCCATCGTCTCTCCACCCCGCGCACGCTGGAACTGGAAACTCTTCCTAGCGGTCATGGGACCTGGCGTCGTTGTGATGCTGGCGGACACGGACGTTGGCAGCATTGTCACTGCCGCGCAGAGCGGCGCCCAATGGGGCTACAAGCTGCTCTTGCTCCAGATCGTGCTCATCCCCATTCTGTATGTGGTGCAGGAGCTGACGGTGCGCCTGGCCATCTTTACCGGCAAGGGGCATGGGGAGCTGATTCGGGAGTGTTTCGGGGCCAAATGGGCGTGGATTTCAGTTGCCGGGCTGGCCGTGGCCACGGTCGGCGCGCTGCTCACGGAGTTTTCTGGCGTGGCAGGCGTGGGGGCCTTGTTTGGCGTCCCGCGTTCTTTAAGCCTGGCCATGGCTGCGGGGTTCCTGTTATTTGTGGTGTGGACCGGATCGTACCGCCGCGTGGAGCGGGTGGCCATTGCCCTGGGGCTTTTTGAGTTCGCCTTTTTCTGGGTGGCGCTGGCGGCCCATCCAGATGCCCGCCAGGTGGCCTCTGGGCTGATGCATGTGCCCTGGGCCAACTCCTCGTATCTCTATCTGGTTGCGGCCAATATCGGCGCAGTCATTATGCCGTGGATGATCTTTTATCAGCAATCGGCGGTGGCCGACAAGGGACTGCACCCGGAACATTACCGCGATGCGCGCTGGGACACCGCCATTGGCGCGGTGGTCACGCAGCTTGTCATGGCCGCTGTGCTGGTGGCCACAGCCGCCACGCGGGCCGAGATCGGGCACGACACCAACCTGAATACCGTGGGGGAAATCGCCCACGTCCTGGTCCCCTTTATGGGAGAGCGGATGGGCCTTCTGATCTTCAGCCTGGGCATACTTGGCGCAGGCGGGGTCGCGGCCATTGTCGTCTCCCTGGCCGCCGCCTGGGGCTTTGGCGAGGTGACCGGCTACAAGCATTCGTTGGAGCACCATCCGATGGAGGCCCCGTGGTTTTATGGTGTCTATACCGCCGGGGTGGTGGCCGGGGCCGTTGCCGTCGCGATCATTCCCAATCTGGTCACGCTGACCATCGGGGTGGAAATCATGAATGCGATGCTGCTTCCCCTGGTGCTGGGATTTCTGGTGGCCCTGGCCATCAAGGCCCTGCCACCGGAACACCGCCTGCGCGGATGGTATCTCTGGGTGGTGGTGATCGTGGCCACGCTCACCGCTGCCCTGGGGGTATTTGGCGGCCTGAGCAGCCTCCCCGGCTGGTAGAAAATTGCTTCCCCTGTCGAATTGCCTACCGCGCATTGTGCAAGGTCCCTGACATTTGCCGGGTCTGATGCTGTAACACTTCCCCCGCCTTCCTTTTCCGCATCTAATTCCATTGAGAAGGAACACAATGGTCTATCTGTGGTTTCCGCCAGCGGCCCTGTTCCAGTGTTTCCTGGGCCGATAATTTCATTGTCCAAGCCGGGCCAAGGCCGGAAAACGGCCACCGGGCATGGGAGACGACCTGCAACCGTAACGCAATAAGGAGATTCCCATCGTGATGACACCTGCTGCCGCACCTACGTCCAAGAAAAATCTTTCTGCCCACCAGCCTCTTACCGCGGACGAACTGCAAAAAGTCCATGCCTATTGGAGCGCCTGCAATTATCTTTGCGTCGGCATGTTGTATCTGCGGGACAATCCGCTGTTAAAAACGCCGCTGCAACCAGAGCACATCAAAAACCGCCTGCTGGGGCATTGGGGGTCGGACCCGGGCCAGACATTTATCTGGGTGCATCTGGACCGTTTAATCAGGAAATATGACCTGGACATGGTTTATATCTCCGGTCCTGGCCACGGCGCGCCGGCCACGCTGGCCAATGCCTATCTGGAGGGGACCTATTCGGAGGTCTATCCCGACAAGGGCCAGGATGAAGAGGGCCTGCTGAAGTTCTTCAAGCAGTTCTCCTTTCCCGGCGGGATTGGCAGCCATTGCACCCCGGAAACACCCGGCTCCATCCACGAGGGCGGGGAGCTTGGCTACAGTCTTTCGCACGCCTTTGGGGCCGTTTTTGACAATCCAGACCTGATTGTGACCGCGGTTGTGGGGGACGGCGAGGCGGAGACGGGACCGCTGGCGACCTCCTGGCATTCCAACAAGTTCCTGAACCCGGTGCGGGACGGTGCGGTGCTGCCTATACTGCACCTGAACGGCTACAAGATCGCCAATCCCACGGTGCTCGCCCGTATCTCATCCGAGGAACTCGAACAACTTTTCCGGGGACTCGGTTGGACGCCCTATTTTGTTGAAGGGGACGACCCGGCGACCATGCACCAGAAGATGGCGGCCACGCTGGAGCACTGCGTCCAGGAGATACAGGCCATCCAGAAACACGCCCGCAGCACCCACTCCACGGAGCGCCCCCGCTGGCCGATGGTGGTCCTGCGCACTCCCAAAGGCTGGACCGGTCCCAAGGAACTGGACGGGCACAAGGTCGAGGGCTTCTGGCGCGCGCACCAGGTCCCCATCCTGGACGTGACCACCAATCCCGCGCACCTGCGCCAACTGGAAGCGTGGATGCGCAGTTACAAACCGGAGGAACTTTTTGACGAAAAGGGCAAGCTGACCGCGGCGCTGCGGGAGTGGGCGCCACAAGGCAGTCGCCGCATGAGCGCCAATCCGCACGCCAATGGAGGTGCGCTACGCAAGGACCTCAGGCTGCCGGACTTCCGTGATTTCAGCGTCCCGGTGACGAAGCCCGGGACCGCGGAGGCCATGCCCACGGAGGTCCTCGCCCATTTCCTTGCCGAAACCATGCACCGCAACATGGACCGCTTCCGTGTCTTTGGCCCGGATGAAACAGCATCGAACCGCCTGCAGGAAATATACAAAGTCAGCAAAAAGACATGGCTGGCGGAGTCAAGACCGGAGGACAAGGACGGAGGGGAGCTTTCCCCGGATGGTCGCGTAATGGAAATGCTGAGCGAGCACACACTGGAAGGCTGGTTGGAGGGGTATCTGCTGACTGGGCGGCATGGGCTGCTCTCCACATACGAGTCTTTTGTCCACGTCATCGACTCCATGTTCAACCAGCACGCCAAGTGGTTGGAAAAATGCAAAACAGAGGTGCAATGGCGCGCGCCTATTTCTTCGCTGAACATCCTGATTACCTCCCTGGTCTGGCGCCAAGACCACAACGGTTTCACCCATCAAGACCCAGGGTTCCTGGATGTGGTCACCAACAAGAGCGCGGCGGTGACGCGCATCTATCTGCCGCCAGATGCCAACTGCCTGCTGAGCGTGGCCGACCATTGCCTGCGCAGCACGGATTACGTCAACGTCATCGTGGCCGACAAGCAGTCCCACTTACAGTTTTTGGACATCGACGCGGCGGTGCGTCATTGCACCAAGGGCGTCGGCATCTGGGACTGGGCCAGCAACGACCAGGGCACGGGGCCAGACGTGGTGATGGCCAGCGCCGGAGACATTGCGACCCTGGAATCGCTGGCCGCGGTGGCCATCCTGCGCGGACGCTTCCCCGACCTGAAAATCCGCTTCGTCAATGTCGTCGACCTGTTCAAGCTGGTGCCCGACACGGAACATCCGCATGGGCTTTCTGACAGCGATTTCGATTCGCTTTTCACCAAGGACCGGCCCATCATCTTCAACTTCCACGGCTACCCCTGGCTGATACACAAACTGACCTACCGGCGCACCAACCATGAGAACCTGCACGTGCGCGGCTACAAGGAAAAAGGGAACATCAACACGCCGCTGGAGCTGGCCATCCTCAACCAGGTGGACCGCTTCAATTTGTCCATTGACGTGATTGACCGCGTGCCCAGGCTGCGCACCATCGGCGCGCACGCCAAGGAATGGCTGAAGGACCAGATCACTGACGCCATCCGCTACGCCCATGAAAACGGCATTGACAGCGAGGAAGTGCGCAACTGGAAGTGGCCCTTCTGAGGGCTGCGCAGCTTTTTACGTGGAGGGAGGGCCTGCGGAAAACGCCAGGGCCGCACCAAACAAAGCGGGCAGCCCCTTGCGAAAGGGACTGCCCGTGCTTTGCAAATGTGCGCCGCTATTTGCTCTTTGGTGGCGGATAGCGGTCCAGCATTTTGAAGATGGACATGGCCACTTGCTTCTCTTCGCCCTTGCCGCCGGTGACGATATTGTCCTCACTGGCCTGCCCACGCCAGACAAGTTGATGGGTCCTGGCGTCAATCAGATCAAGGGTCAAAATCCCCATGGTGCGGGGCTGCTGCGTGGTGGTGGCCCAACCCATGCCACCCATGCCCCAGCCGCCCCATCCCCAACCACCCCAACCCCAACCGCCCCAGCCACCATCTCCCATGCCCATATAGGTGGTGTTGGTGTCAACGGTCTCCTGGGTGAGGAAATGATATTGCACCAGCAGGTCCGGGGACTGTTCGGCAGTGACTTGACGCAGCCCCTTCTTCTTGGTCAGCGCATAGTTGACGTACTCGTCAACGTACTGGCGATAAAAGGGATGGTCTTCGTCATTGCTGGGTAGCCATTCGTATGTCTTGTAGTCGTTGAATGGGGCATTCAATCTCCAGTTGGCCCGGACGCTTTGCGCCAACATCATTTTGGGCATAAAGGCAATGCATCCCACGGCCAAAATGAGTGTCAGTAGAAATCGATGGTGCGATTGTGTTTTCATGGCGTGCTTTTCCTATCTTAAACGGGTCCGGCCTTTTCCGTACCAGTTTTTCCTTACGTCAGAATGGACGTAACGCACCAAAATAAGTTGCACTGTCTCTTTCCGTGGCAATCAAAAAACAGCAGGCAAGGTCTTCTGGCAGACGCGGATGTTGCATCCCACAGTTTTTGGGCCACCTGTCCCTTGTTGCTGGGGCATGTGGCCCAATACTTCCTGCTGCTACGCTCTTGTAAAAAGAGGACGACCGCGCCCTCCATTTTTACTTCGGTGGATAATGGTCGAACATCTTGTACACGGCCTTTGCCACGTCTTTTTCTTCCCCTTTGCTGGCCGTCACAACATTGTCCTCGGTCGCCTGCCCGCGCCAGACCAGGCGCTTGGTCTTGGCGTCAATCAAGTCAACGGTAAGGATGCCGATGGTCACGGGCTCGTTTGTGGTATTGGCGAAACCCATACCACCCATGCCCATGCCCATGCCCCAGCCGCCCATGCCCCAACCGCCCCAGCCGCCGCCGCCCATGCCTTCATAGGTGGTGTTGGTTTCCTGGGACTCCTGGGTAAGGAAATGGTAAGTGGCAATCAAGTCTGGGTTCTGCGACATGGGCACCACCTGCATGTGCTTTTTTGTCAGGGCGGCCCGGACGTATTCCCCTACATACTGGCGATAGAAGGGATGGTTGTCGTCCTTGCTAGGCATCCAAGCAACGGTCTTGTAATCGGTGAAGGGCGCATTCTTGCTCCAGTTCACGCGCACGCTCTGGGCGTGCAGTGCCGGGGCCAGGGTCGCCAGACAGGCAAAGGCCAATAGCAGGGCGAATAAAGATCGGTTACGAACAAGGTCTTTCACTTGGGTGTTTCCTCCTGGTTGAGAAATCGTTGAGAAATGGTTGATACACCTGTTTCTGCGCACCCGCCGCCAAATACTGGTTTTATTCACGAACATCCTCGACCACACTACCCGCCTCCGTACCCGGATAATCACTCCCCAAAAAGGGCGGCATACGATACGCTTCAAATTACTGAGATGCGTAAAGTTGCCACCAAGTCGGGCCGGTTGCACGTCCTGCGTATATTTTTATATTTTGTCCTTTTTGTTTATGCCATCAAAACTGCCCCGCTGATGGCGCAAACGCAGAGGCATGTAGTTGCGGGCCATGCGCAGTCCAGACAGGCCATCCATCAACATAGGAAGCCCTCCCCCAGGGGCGTCACGCGCGCCCATGCAACGCTTGCACGCCACCACGCGGCCACTCCTGCCGCACGCACCCGCCACAGAGGGGCGGCCAGAGGCGCCGTCCGCACCGCGCATGTGGAACATGCGGAGCGGGCACGTGCGGCCCATGCGCAAAGACGCGGACGTACCTTCTCCGCGGGGACAAAAACGCGGCAGATGGCCCATGCACTCCCTCCTGCTCCAGCCGTCCAGCATCCTGCAACGAAGGGCCTTGCCGTCGGCCCTGCATCCGTCGCCAGTTCTGCTCCTGAGGAGCATTCTCCAGCGGTCCGCCAATCCGTGGCCTCCTGGCAGGAGGCAACGGCACAGCCGTTGTTTGTCCCCATACCGCGCCGGATGCCCGCTCCGCTGCGGGGGTCCCATCTTGTCCTGGTACACCAGAACATCATTGCGGACGTAGAGGGCCTTGACCGCATCCAAGACGATGCGCAGCTCCGCCAGATGCTGGCAGAGCACCGCCTGGTCGCCCTGCCTGTGGGGACCGCCTTGCGGGTGGACCCGCGGCTGCCGTCCAATCGTCGCTACTGCCGCCCGTGGACAGCGGATTTCCTGGCCAACATTTCCCAGCAGCACGCGGCCCTTTTTCATCGGCCCCTCCAGGTCAACTCTGCCGTGCGCACGGTGGAGTTCCAGCGGCGGCTGGAGCGCACCAACGGAAATGCCGCACCCGCGACCGGCGACACCGCCTCCCCGCACCTGACAGGGCAGGCTGTTGACATTACGAAAAAAGGGATGTCCCTGCACGAAATCGCCTGGATGCGCGCGTATCTGGGGCAGTTGCAGGACGCGGGCAAGCTGGATGTGGAAGAGGAGTTCCAGCAGTCCTGCTTCCACATTTCTGTGTACAAGACCTATGCGCCTTCCACGGCGCCGTCCACCAAGTTGCTGGCGCGTGCGGAGATGCTGCGGACCGCTCCGGCACCATCGGCCACACCGCGCGCCGTCCATCGTGCCCACGCGCGTCGCCGTCGCCATGTTTCTGCCGCCCTGCTGGCTGCGCGTATGCGCTAGTCCTTCTGCTGTCCCTCAGGGGCTGAAGCCCACTATTATTTCAGGTACTTCCGGCGGGACTAAAGTCCCGCCCCTTCAAAATTCTGACTTGTACAGGGGGCCCTTAGGGGGGACCACTCCCGATGGATGCGGAGGAAGGCCCCCATCCGAAAGGGGACAGGCTTCGGCCTGACCATAACTGCCACAAAATAGGCGCGGCTTTGGCCGCTGAGAGAAGGCCCGATGACCCATCCAGGCCCTGGCCAGCGCGATGGTCTATGGCCCGAGTGCAACCGCACTTTCCTTCTCTCGTTTGCCGCACAGACAAATTTCTGTCCGGCCTTTCAGGATAAATTCAGGGACGGCGTACAGGATAGAAGTGGTTGGCATGATGAAGAACAACATCCAATATCGGGTCTGTGCCTGCGCGGCCTTCCAGCGGGATGGGGTTGCCGTACAGGGCCACGTACAATGCCACGTACTGGGCCAGTCCCTACGTCCCAACCGGCCCCTGCGGATGGTCCCTGGCGTGTGCCTGGCATTGTTTTCCTTGGTGGTGCTCGCTTCCGGCCAGCAGGCCCCGCAGCCTACATCTCCGCACCCAGCCACTGCCTCTGCGCAGCTTGTGTCCAACCCCGCAGATGCCCCCGATGCTGCCCCGCAGCCGGTACACATCAATTTTGCCCAGGCCGAGGAGCGCGCCCACAAAATTGAACCTACATTGATGGTGGCGCAGGTGGCGCGTGGCAGCGCCGCTTACGACCGCCGCATGGCGCTGGCCGGATTGCTGCCCCAGGCCACCTTCCACAGTGAAGCGCTTTACACGCAGCCCAATGGCGTGCCGGATTCCGGTCCATTGCCCGGCACGGTTGGCCCGGTCTTTATCGCCAACAACAGCATCCGGGAGTACATGGGCCAGGCGGTGGTGACGGACAGGCTCAGCCTGACCGGCGTGGCGCGCTATCGGCAGAGCGGGGCGCTGGCCCTGCAGGCGCAGGCACAGGCGGAGATTGCCCAGCGCGGCCTGCACGCTGTGGTCACCTTGGATTACTACGCCGTGCTGGCCGCCGAGCACAAGCTGTTGGCAGCGCAGGCCGCAGAGCGCGAGGCCCAGCGATTTGTGGACTTGACGCAAAAGCTGGAGGCCGGACGCGAAGTGGCCCATGCCGACGTACTGAAAGCGCAACTGCAACTGGAGCAGCGACAGCGTGACCTGGCCGACGCCCGGCAGGCCGTCCTTTCCAGCAAACAGTCCCTTGGCGTGCTGCTTTTCCCCGACCCCGCCACACCCTATGAACTGGACGATACGCTGGTCGCGCAGCCTGATGTCCCCGATGCGGCCCAGGTACGCGCCCTGGCCGCGCAGGCCAATCCTGAACTGCGCAGCGCCCTGGCTGCATTCGATGCCAGCCGCGAAGATGTGCGCGCTGCCTGGGGCGGCTACCTGCCCGTGCTTACGTTCAGCTACATCTATGGGATTGATGCGCCCTATGTGGCCACCACCGGGCCGGGTGGACGGCAGTTCCTGGGTTACTCCGCCATGGCCGCGTTGGACTTCCCTATGTGGGACTGGTTCACCACGCATGACAAAGTGAAGCAGTCCCAGTTGCGCGAGCAGCAGGCGCAGGCCGCGCTGACCTACACCCAACGGCAATTGATTGCCCAGTTGAATCAGGGCCTAAGTGAACTGCAAACAGCAGCGGCAGCATTGGCGTCCTTACAGGTAAGCGTGGGCCAGGCGGAGGAAAGTTTGCACCTGACCACCCTGCGCTATCAGGCCGGTGAGGCCTCCGTGCTGGAGGTCGTCGATGCGCAAAACACCGCGCTTGCGGCAGAGGCGGCAGTGGCGGATGGCGCTGTGCGCTATCATCTGGCGCGGGCCAATCTGGAACGGCTGACAGGAAAATTGCCATGAAAACAGCAGGTCAAACATCCATGCTTTCTCCATCCTTGTTCCGCGCATTTATTTTGCGCGCGCACAAAGGCGCTGCCCGCCTTGGGTGGATTGCATCGTTCCTCTGCGCGGGGGCCTGCGTTGGGCTTCTGTTGGCCGGTTGCAACAGCAAAGACAAAACGCCGCCGCCCGTGGTGGAGGTACAGGCCGTCCCCGTGCAAAGGACCTCCATCCCCGTCATCTTGACTGGGGAGGCCATGCTGGCGCCGCTGCATCAGGCCATTCTTGCCACCAAGGTGGGCGCGCCCGTGGCCCGGTTCTACGTGCAGCGTGGCGACCGTGTCCATAAAGGCGAGTTGCTGGCCACGCTGGAAAACAAGGACCTGCAAGGCGCGGCGCTGGGCAGTGAAGGCCAGTACCAGCAGGCCCGGGCGCAGTACGCCACCGTGACCCAGTCCACGGTCCCGCAGGAGGTGCAGAAAGCTCAACTCGACCTGGCCCAGGTGAAGGCCCAGGTCGATCTACAGCAGAGGATTTACGACAGCCGCGAACATCTGTTCCAGCAAGGGGCATTGCCAGGGCGCGATGTGGACCAGGCGAAAGTGGCCCTGGTCCAGGCCAAAACGCAGTATGACATTGCGCGACGGCACCTGGAGGCCCTGGAAAAAGTGGGCCGCACGGCAGAACTGGACAGCGCCACCGGGCAACTGCACCAGGCCCAGGGGCAATACCAGCAGGCGCAGGCGCTCTTGTCCTACTCGGAGGTCCGCAGCCCCATCGATGGCTACGTAACGGACCGTCCCCTGTATGCCGGGGAAATGGCCGCTGCCGGTACTCCCTTGCTTACCGTAATGGATCTGGACGTGTTGGTCGCCAAAGCGCACCTGCCGCAAGTGGAGGTGCAGGGGTTGCCTATCGGCGCGCCCGCGCAGGTCTTTGTCCCTGGACTGAAAGACGCTGTTCCCGGCAAGGTCATGCTCATCAGCCCCGCACTCGATCCTGGTTCCACCACCGTGGAGGTCTGGGTGCGCGTGGAGAACAAGGGCCAGCAATTGAAGCCGGGGACACCCGTGCATGTGGCCATCACAGCGCGCACCATTCCCGACGCGCTGGTGGTCCCTGCCGCCGCCATTGTGCAGGATGAGGGCGGCGGAAAACACGTAATGGTGGCGGGCGCGGACAACATTGCGCACCGGCATGAGGTGCAGGTCGGCGTCGAGGCCAACGGCCAGGTGCAGGTCCTCTCCGGCATGGATGCGGGCATGTCCGTCATTACGGTCGGCTCCTATGCGCTGGAGGACGGCACGCATGTGCGCGTAACACCCGCAGCAAAGGCCACGGGCACGCGCGTTCTCCCGATAGATGGCGGAGGCAGCAACCAATGACCCCCGCTGCGTCAGAAGAGGTCCAGAGACCGCGTCCCTTCTGGGTGGAGCGGCACATGCGCACCATCATTTTCTTTACGATGGTGCTGGCCATTGCCGGGGCCTATCTCGCCTTTCAGCTTCCCGTGGCCGTTTTTCCGCATACCAGTTTCCCGCGTGTGGTCATTGGTATTGACAATGGCGTGATGCCGGTGGAGCAGATGGAGGTGACCATCACCCGCCCGGTGGAAGACGCCGTCAACACCGTCCCCGGCCTGGAGACTGTGCGCTCCATTACCAGCCGTGGCCAGGCAGAGGTCGACCTCTTCTTTAACTGGAACGTCAACATGGTGGAGACCTTGCAGATGGTCAACTCCGCCGTCGCGCAGGTGCGCCAGTCCCTGCCCCCAACGGCGCAGATCACCACCCACCGGCTCGGCTTCGCCAGCTTCCCCATCCTTGGCTACTACCTTACCTCGGACGTCCTGCCGCAGACCGACCTGTGGGAGATGGCCACCTATCAGCTCAAACCGCGCCTGAACCGACTGCCCGGCGTGAGCACTGTGACCGTGCAGGGCGGCAAAGTGCCGGAGGTCCATGTGGTCCCCGACCCATCCCGGCTGCTCACCTCCGGGACCACCGTGGATGATTTACTCAACGCCATCGCCCGCACCAACCTGATTGAATCGCCCGGCCTGTATGAGGGCCAACACCAACTCCTGCTGGGACTGGTCGGGGGCCAGGTGCATTCCGCCGAAGAACTGGCCCAGGTCGTCGTCAAGACCACGGCTGCCGGCGTACCCATCCATATTGGCGATGTGGCCACGGTGGAAGACTCCACGGAGCCGGTCTACACCATGGTGACCGCGAACGGCAGACCTGCCGTGCTGCTGAACGTGCTGCGCCAGATTGGCTCCAACGCCCTGGGCGTCTCCACGGAAGTGGATGACGAGGTCGCCAACATCCGCAAGACGCTGCCGCCCGGCGTGCACATCGAACCGTTCTATGACCAGTCGCGGTTGATCCGGGACTCCATCCGCAGTGTGCGCGACGCCATCCTGATTGGGCTGGTCCTGTCCTCCATTATTCTTGTCGTCTTCCTGCGCGATTGGGGGCCGTCGCTGGTTGCCGGGCTGGTGATCCCTGTGACCATTCTGGTCACCATTGTTGTGCTCAGCCTTACCGGACAGAGCTTTAACCTGATGACGCTGGGCGGTCTTGCCGCCGCCGTGGGCCTGGTCATTGACGACGCCATCGTGGTGGTGGAGAACATCGTGCTGCACATCGACGCCGGGGAGGGACGCATCCAGGCCGTGCGCAGCGCCCTGGGCGAGATCACCGTCCCGCTGGTCGGGTCCACCATCACGCCCATTGTCGTCTTCCTTCCCCTGATTGGCGTCACCGGCGTCACCGGTGTCTTCTTCCGCGCCCTGGCCATCACCATGACCGTCTCCCTGCTCACCTCGCTGGCGCTGGCGCTCACCTGGACCCCCAGCCTGGGCATGGTCTTCATCCGCAGGCACCGCAGCAACAAAGTGGCCGCAGCGGTGGACAGCGCACCCGCAGGCACGCCCGTCTCTGCCGCATCGAACGACACGCGCAGCCTGCTGGAGCGTGAAGAAGAGATGCAGGCCCCACTGGCCCCTTGGATGCGCCGCATCCTGGACCGCTATGAGCGCCTGGTCCGCACCACGCTGCACCAGCCGCTCTGGATGGGCGTTGGCTGCGTGGCCATCGCCGCTGTCGGATTGCTGGCCTATCGTGGTCTGGGGTCTGACCTGTTGCCCGCCATGGACGAAGGCGGCTTCATCCTCGATTACCTGATGCCTGCCGGGGCCTCGCTGACGGAAACCAATCGCGTGCTCTTGCAGGTGGAAAAGGTCCTGCACGACACGCCAGAGGTGGAAACCACATCGCGCCGGACGGGGTTGCAGCTCGGCCTGGCCGCCGTCACGGAGGCCAATCGCGGCGATTTTACCGTGAAGCTGAAGCGCAATCGCAGCCGCAGCACCGACGAAGTGATGGAAGACGTCCGCCAGCGCGTCAACGCCATTGCCCCGCAACTCAACATTGAGGTCACGCAGATGTTGCAGGACAACATCAACGACCTCTCCAATGCGCCGGAACCGGTCCAGATCAAGCTCTTCTCCACCAATTCCGGTCTGTTGCAGCAACTGGCCCCGCGCGTGGCCAGCGCCATCCAGCAGGTCCCCGGCGTGGTGGATGTACGCAATGGCATTGATAACAGCCTGAGCAGTCCGGCCACCAACTTCCAGGTGCTGCCCGCCGTGGCGGCGCAGCTTGGCTTTAATTCGCAGGAGGTCGCGACCGACGCGCACGCCATGATTGAGGGCGTGCCGACCACACAGCCGTTGGTCCGCAATGGCCGCCCGTACACCATCCGCGTCCGCTTTGCGCACACTTATCGCGCCTCGCTCGGCGCCATCCAGGACATGCTGCTGGTCAGCTCTACCGGGCACACCGCGACCCTTGGCTCGCTCGCCACAGTGGCGCAATTGCCCCCGCAAAATGAAATCTTCCGGGAAGACCTGCAACGCGACATCACCGTCACTGGCGGACTGGAAGGGGCCGACCTGGGCACCAGCATGGGACGCATCCAACGCGTCGTGGCCGCCCTCGATCTGCCGCCTTCGGTGCGCGTCCTGTACGGCGGCGCCTATCAGGAGCAGCAGCGGTCCTTCCACGAGCTGTTGCGCGTGCTGCTACTGGCCCTGGCGCTGGTCTTCGGCGTCCTGCTGGCGGAGTTCCGTGGCTTTGCCGCGCCGGTGGCCATCCTCACCTCCTCGGTCCTCTCGGTCACCGGGGTCATGCTGGCCCTGTTGCTGACGCGCACCACCTTCAATGTCGCGTCCTTTATGGGACTCATCATGGTGGTCGGCATCGTGGCCAAAAACGGCATCCTGCTGCTGGATGCTGACCACAAATACCGCGCGCTGGGTCACTCTGCCGAGCGCGCCATTGTGGAATCGGGCCGCCGTCGCCTGCGCCCCATTCTGATGACCGCCATGGCCGCCGTAACGGGCATGTTGCCGCTGGCCTTTGGCATTGGCGCTGGTTCGCAGATGTTACAGCCACTGGCCATTGCCGTCATCGGCGGGGTGACGCTCTCCATGACGCTATCGTTGCTGGTCACTCCGGCCATCTATTATTGGCTCACCCGCCGCCAGAGCACAGCGCAACTGCTCAACTGAACAATTTCCCGCTGCGTTACACTGGTGGAGCTTGGCCCTGTGCAGCCGTCTTTTATTTTGGATTTGTTCTTTCCTATACAAAAGACCCTGCGCCAGGTCTGCCTTGTGGAGACCCGTTCCATGCCTATATCAACTTTTTCCTGCGCGTCGCACGCGCGATCCCGCCGTGCCTTATGGTTGATTGTGCTTGCCCTGATGGCGACCTGCAAATATGCCAGCGGCCAAACCAATGCGATCACCATGCGCACGCTCACGTCGTTGACCAACTATGTGTCCACCAGTTCCGTCGTGAACGCCCGCACGGGTTTTTCGCAGATTGCTGTTGAGAAGATCGCCAGCACCCAGAACTGGCAAAGGAAGGTCTCCACGACGGCCCCCAAGGCCCCGTCCACGGTCTTTTTATCACGAATGGTGGGCGGCCAGGCCTACCTTTTCATCGCTGGATATGGCTGGATGCAAGGCGCCGCGCTGGGCAGCACGGACCTGGTGACGTTTGCCTCTTTTGTGAAATCTGATTTGGACGACCCCCACCAGTTGATTGACAACGGCGTGGGCACAGTCGCAGGTCGAACCTGCCATCGCCTTACCATCCACCCAACCGGGCCGCCGAACAATACGCGGTTGGATGATCATATTTGCCTCGACAGTCACTCCGGCGCGCTGTTGCAGTATCAAGGCCCAGAAGATAGTGTTGGGAACGTTTCGACATTTCAGGTCGAAAGCACCAACACAGTCCAGCCGTTGCCGGTCCCCGTTATGCGGGCCATGCCTGGTACGCAATGAAATGACCAATCAGCAATGGTCCCCATCCGCGACCGCAGCGAAGGGCCCGGGGGCCCTTTTCCTGGCCCTATGCGCTTTTGCCCAAAAAACAAAGCAGCCACACTGTGCGTGGCTGCTTTGTTTTTTGATAAGCAATATCGCCCGGAAAACTACTCCGCCTCTTTACGGGCCTTCTTGCGATTGCGCTTGCGCGCCAACGCCTGCTTCACGCGCTTCTTCTCGCCCGGCTTCAGGTAATAGGAGTGGCGCTTGACTTCCTTGATGATGTCCTCCTGCTGCACCTTGCGCTTAAAACGGCGCAACGCATTCTCCAGAGGTTCACCCTCTTGCACTTTGACTTCCGCCAATGGAACGACACCCCCCAGCTTTCCAAGTAGGACACCCTTAGATTACGGGAAAAGGCGGCCTGTACTCAAGTCGCCCGACCGATGCCCCATATTTCCAGAAGAAATACAGGCGCCCCCAGCTCTCGATTTTATTGGTCCGGCCCGAAAGATTTGCATCGTGCTCTCCCACACTAACCGCAAAAAACGCGGTTAGTGTGGGGCACCCAAGTTCCATCCTTTGGGGCCGGACCAATAAGACCTGGGGGCCTCGGCCCAGGGACAGCGCCTTGCGGCCCTGCTACAAATAGGCCTGTTCGCCGTGCAGTCCTTCGTCCAGCCCAACCTCCTCCGTGTTGTTACTGACGCGGACCGGGGTGATTCTGTTAATGATCCAGAGCATGCCCAAGGTAAAAACAAAGGCCCAGACAGAAGAGAAGAGCACGGCGCCCAGTTGCTTATAGAAGAAGCTGGGATTGCCCCGCAGCAGCCCATCCACACCACCGGTGGCCACGGGGTTCCATGCCGTGGATGCAAAGACGCCCAGCAGCACAACGCCCAGGAAGCCGCCCACGCCATGCACGCCCCATACATCCAGGGCATCGTCCCATTGCATAACGTTCTTCAGGTAAACGGCGTAATAGCAGACCGCCCCCGCGATGGTGCCAATCATGGCCGCCGTTGCAGGCGAAACGTAGCCCGCCGCTGGTGTGATAGTGGCCAGACCGGCCACGGCGCCCGTCAGCAGGCCAAGTATCTTTGGCTTTTTCTCTACCATCCACGCCACCATCAGCCAGGAAATGGCCGCAAACGATGCGGCAATGTCTGTGTTCAGGAAGGCCACTGCGGTGATGGAGTTCACATTGAACTCGCTGCCCGCATTGAAGCCGTACCAGCCAAACCACAACAGCCCCGTGCCCAGGGCCACCAATGGAATGGAGTGGGGGCCTTGGTCCAGCACCTTGCGCTTGCCCACAAAAACCACGGAGGCAAGGGCCGCGATGCCTGCAATGTTATGCACCACGATGCCGCCCGCGAAGTCCCGGACGCCCCAAACGGCCAGTATCCCACCACCCCACACCATGTGTACGAAAGGGAAGTAGACAAAGACCAGCCAGGCCGTCAGGAAAAGCATGTACGCCTTGAAGGTAATGCGGTTGGTGAAGGCCCCGGTAATCAGCGCCGGAGTGATGATGGCGAACATCATCTGATAAGCGCAGAAAACCAGCATGGGGATGGTGGGGTTGGGCGAGGGAAGGTCCAGCGTGATGTGGCGCAGAAAGACCCAGTGGAAGTTGCCAATGATCCCGGCAAAGTCCGTCCCGCTCTTCATGTCGCCGGAGAAGCACATGGAGAAGCCAAAGGCCCACCACAGGACCGTGGTCCAGCCCATGGAGACAAAACTCTGCATCATGATGGCCAGCACGTTTTTGCGGCCCACCAGGCCGCCGTAGAAAAAAGCCAGGCCAGGCGTCATCAGCATGACCAGGCTACAGCACAAAAGCATGAATCCGGTGTTTCCGGTACTTAGGTTAAGCATTACAACACTCCTGAATATTTTTTCCGATAGAGTGTTTCCCTGTTTGACTTGTGGCGCAGGACTGGCCATTACGGGACCGTCCAGACCAGGGCGGCTGCGTAGGGACCGCGGAAATGGCCACAGAAACAGGCAAACGCACCAATATACACCCTGCACGTCAAGTCTGGTGCAAATTGGTGGTCCCCAGGCATAGTGCAGTCCGCAAATGGCCCCAACACACTGTGCCCCCAAGCTGCGATTGCTACGCCCGTTGCGCCCGCCAGTCCTGGCGCAGCATAAGGAGCACCCAACCAATTTGCATATTTCTTATTTGTTTAAGTTCCATTCCCGGCCATGTTCTGCAATACTCTAAGGGAGTAGTCTGACTGAGGTGACCTACATGGCAGAACCAACCTATGAAGAATTAAAAGCGCGGCTGGCAGAACTGGAGGGCCGCAAAACAGGCACGATGCACTTCAAGGTAAGCGAGAAGGGCGCTGCCAGCGTGTACGGGCTGGGGCGCTTCCCTGTGACGCTTTATTATGAGCAGTGGCTGCGGTTGCTGGACAAAGCACAAGAGTTACGGGAGTTCCTTGAAGCCAACAAAGACAAGCTGAAGATGAAGGAATAGCAGCGAGCAGGACCAGAAGTCAATTCCATGACCAAAGGAGAAAAAATGGACACCCACGGTATCCTCAAGGAACTTCACGAAGAGCGGGAGCGCATCGACAAGGCCATTGCACTGCTGGAAACATTGGGTGGGGGCGCATTTCCATCCAAGGCCGCCATACGTTCCACCAAGAAGGCCAAGGCCGCCAAGCCGAAGGCCGGCAAGAAGGTCCGCCGCCGCAAGCCGATGAGCGCGGCCACCAAGAAGCACCTGTCAGAACTGGCAAAGCAGCGCTGGGCCAAGAGAAAAGCCAAGACAGCGTAGCCGCCCCGACCGCAAAAAATAAGGACGTCCCGCCAGCAAAATTGCGACAGCGCCCGATGAATATAGACACTTTGCAGATGTAAATGCTCCCCGACGGCAAGCGCCGGGGAGCATACAATCTGCCAATGGTAATCTGTCCCTGCTACGTCCCATCAGTGGATGGAAAGTGCGGTCCTTCCTTCTTACAGGAAGATCACCTGTTTGGACTCGCTGATGAGTTGGATGAAGGTCCCGGCACCAACGTAATCAATGCTGGGATAGTCGATCATCTCTTCTTCTTTGAGGCCCATGACGCCCATCGACATCTCGCAGATGTGGATGCGGACGCCGTATTCGCCGGCCTCCTTCATGAGCTGCTCCAGGGACTTGACCCCGCGCTGCTTCATCACAGAGCGGATCATCTTGGGGCCAATCCCGGCCATTTGCATTTTGGAAAGGGGGAGGGCCTTGGAGCTGCTCGGCAGCATCCAGCCGAACATCTTGTCCATGAATCCCTTGGCGGGGGACTTTTTGGGGTCGCGCAGCGCGGCCACGGCCCAGAAGGTGAAGAACATGTCCACCTCAATGTCATAGGCAACCGCGCCCAGGGCAATAATAAAGGCCGCAATGGTGGTGTCTAGGTTCCCTGCCATCACTCCGATGGCAAGGTGGTCGTTACCCGCTGATTTCTCGATTGCTTCGACGCGGGTGGTGAGCTGCTCAATGGCCTGTTTCAGGTCTACTTCCGTGGCAGTGTCAGACATATCGGATGTTCCTCTTCTAGTTGCGGTAGTCAAGCGTTGTTTCTGTAATTACGCGTTGCTTTCAGCGGCCGTAGCGGTCTGCGGGGCCGGGGCCTTGGCCCATTGGTGCAGGGCCAGGGCCAGCGTCCGGTATATAACGTGCGCAAACTTTGTCAGCGGCATCATGATCAACAGGTCCATCGCCAGAATAATGTGGGCGAGGAAGGTCATATATCCGAAGACTGTTGGGTGCGGCAGGTAAACAATGATCTCCGTCAGCAGGCCCGTCAGTACCGTTGCCGTCAGCAGCAGCAGGAAGAACCAGTCAGAGAAGGAGCTTTTGTCGTAGGGGGTCTCTTTGGCGCTTACTCTGCGCGAGATGGCGATGCCCAAACCATAGAGGCAGAACAGGCCGCCCAATGTGCCCAGGATGCGCATGGGGTACCAGGGTGGGACAGGCGAGCCGATGGGCTTGAAAAGGTAGTCCACGGTGGTGGCCACCAGCATGGCCAGGAAACCCCACATGATTGCGCCATGGACGAACCAGGGACGCAGATAGACCGGCTGGTCGCTGGGGGCCTCTTCCTTTTCGCACTGGCGGAAGCGGCGATGGTTGAGTGCGTCCATCACGGCAAACCAGATGGCGGCCGGTAAGGCGGCAAGGGGACAGGGTGGCCGTTCGCCTGCCTGGTTTTTCTTGCCGATCACCCGATAGGCCATGGAGATGACGCCAAAGGCCAGACTGATGCCAATCACGCTAAACAACGCAATACCGATCACGTGGACCCATTCCCCCGGAATGTAGTGGAAGAGCTGGGTGGACCCATATCCGCTGAAGATGGCCCCATTGCTCCCCATTTGCATTCCACCCTGGTGCGACAACAGCAGGAGGTAGAAGAATGAGGAAAGGGCCAGGAAGACCAGGACATTGCCAATCCAGGAGCGATACATCAGCCGCGCCAGCCCGGTCACATCATAGCGGGAGATGGCATAGCTGCGTGCCGCCGCCATGAATTGCATGGGGTCGGCCTCGCGCGGGCAGGTCTTGGTGCATTCGCCGCAGGCGTAGCAGCGCCAGATGTCTTCGTCGGCCAGCAGTTCCTTTTCCATGCCCACCTGCGCCATACGAATGACGCGGCGCGGGAAGCCGGAGGAGTCTTCGGCCAGCGGACAAACAGCGGTGCAGTTCCCGCAGTTGAAGCAGGCGCTTACGTCCAGCGTGCCGCCGGGCCCCTGCTTCTTGATCTTTTCCATCAGTGCAACATCGATCGCGTGTGCCATTGCCATACCTCAAAAAAAAAATAAGTTTTAGTGGGCAGATGCGGAAGCTTCCTCGCTGACGACGAGCGAATATAAAAGATAATCGCCACCTTCATCCTCGCCAGCTTCAATGACCTTCCCGTATTTACGCATACCGGTGAGGTGCCACAGGACCTCGTCGCTAGGTAAATTCAGGGCCGCTGTGATCTGTGGGACCGTGGCAGGTTTCTCCGCCAGCATCTTCTCGATCGCCTTGCGTGTGGCCTTGAACTGTTTTGCGTGCTGCTTCTTTTCTTCGCTGATGCCGCCTATACGTTCGCGCATGGTGGCGAGCGCTTTTTTTTGTTCCGGCGTAAGTGTCTTCATTGCCATTTTTGATCTCTCCCTTCAGGCGCCCTGGATCAGCCCAGGTTCACCAGTTCTGGTGTTCCACATTGTGCATGGGGGGCGCCAGACACCAGGCCCTCCACCATGGCGTCATACTGGTCCAGGCGCCAGCCATCCACATCGATGGCGCGGTGCGGACAGACCGCAACGCATGCCCCGCAACCGGAGCAAAGCCCGGCGTTTACCTGCGCGCGTTGCACGGTGTGTCCATCCACCTCGACCTCTACCATCTGCAGGGCGCCTTCGTAGTCGCACTGCGTGACGCAGATCGCTTCGCCATTGCAACGCGAGGCATCGACCACAGCCACAAATGGGTTCAGCTCCACATTTTCCTTGGCGAACATGGAGGCGGCCTTGACGGCGGCTGCGCCCGCGGCGTTCAGGGTCTCTTGGATGTTCATTGGCCCCTGGGCCGTGCCTGCCAGCAGCACCCCGTTGACGGCGACCTCGACCGGGCGCAGCTTGGGGTGGACCTCCTGCAGGAAGTGGTCTTCGCCCGTGGACAGCTTGATGCTCTCCACCAGGTCTTCGATGTGGCTGGGCATCATGCCCACGCCGAGCACCACCATGTCCACCGGGACCGCCAGCTCCTCACCCCAGGTGAGGGCGTCCTTCACGGTGACTGTGATCGGTGCGCCCTTTTTACCACGCCCCTGCTCGGCGCGCTCCACCTTGACTGGGTCTTCGCCGTTGAAACGGAAGAAGACAACCCCAGACTTGCTGGCGTTGATGTAGTAGTCCTCTTCTCCGCGCCCGTAAGTGCGGATGTCGCGATGGAAGTCGTAAACACGGACATTCGGGAAGCGCTGGCGGACAGCAAGCGCCTGCTGGAGAATGGTGCTGCAACAGACGCGGGAGCAATAGGTGTTCAATGTGCCGTCGGGTTGTGGCGCGTGGACCCCATCCAGTTGCCGGCTGCCCACGCAGTGCAGGAAGGCGACACTGCGGATGGTGCGGCCCTGATGGACCAGCTCCTTGCTGTTGGGCGGCACACCCTGCATGAACGCGATGAATTCCGGCGTTGTCAGCACGCTGGGGTCTTGGTGATACAAGAACTCGCCGTCCTGCGGGACATAGGGACGGTAGCCCGTCGCCATCACAATGGCGCCCACGGTCACCTCCATTTGGGAGGCCGCCCCCGCAGGCCCGAATGGCCCTACAATCACCGTGCGGAAGTTCCCGATAAAACCATTGACTGCGGTGACCTGGCTGTTCAGCATGACCTCTATATTGGGGCTGCCTTGCACCTTCTGCACCAGCTCTGTCACAAACTCGCTGGCCATCTTCTCGCTGGGATAGACCCGGCCCCGTTCATTCAGGCGACCGCCCAGCCGCTCTGTCTTTTCCACGAGGATGACCTGAATGCCGCGGCCTGCCATGTCCACTGCCGCCTTCATGCCTCCGATGCCGCCGCCAATCACCAGTGCCTTGCGGTGGTTGGGCAGCTTGATCTGCTCCAAGGGGGTGGAGTAGCGCAGTTTGCCCACGGCGGCGCTGATCATTTGTATGGCCAGGAGCGTGGCCCCTTCAGGATCGTGCCGGTGCGCCCAGGAACCCTGTTCGCGGATGTTCACCTGCTCATACAAGTACGGGTTCAGGTTGGCGCGGGAGACGGCGCCGCGGAATGTCTGCTCATGCAGGGACGGCGAGCACGAAGCGACCACCACGCGGTCCAGGTTTTCTTGGAGAATGTCCGAGGTGATGGTTTGCTGGCCCGGGTCAGAACAGCAAAAGGTATTTACCTTCGCCGTGACGACCCCGGGGACCAAGCTTATGACCTTCGCCACCCGCTCCACATCGACAACATCCGAGATGTTGCCGCCGCAGCGGCAGATGTACACGCCGACCCTCACATCGGGGGAAAGATCGGGGTGCTGCTGCTGGGTCTTTTCCAATTGCTGCTTCACCGCAGCCTGCATCTGCATGTAGGACTCGTCCCCTTCGAGCTGCGCCTCTTCCTGCTCCGGGGTCCCGCATACTATTTCCAGGTCTTCTTTTTCTTTGTCCGGCTGATTCATGGAACCATTCTTGTCACTCATACGCTTCCCTTCAAGGTCCTAATTCTGTCCTTTGTCCCTTATCCAACCAGGACCGCTGACTGTGTCTGGTCCATGGCGGTTGACCGCTTCTGGTATAGGTATTCACTTACCTGCATGGCGGCTGCACCTGCTTCGGCAATGGTGTCCACAATGTCCTTGGGACCGGCTGCGACCCCGGCAACAAAGATGCCCGGCGCTGTCGTGACCGTTGGCGAAGTCAGCATCGGCGTGGCCACAAAGCCATCCGACGCCCGCTGCACTGGCGTGGTCTTTGACATGTCCCATTCGGGCAGAATGCCCTGCGCCAGCACTACCAGGTCGTGACGGCGCTCCTGGAGGAAGTTCTCTGCGTCCTCCGTCGTTTCCACATGCAGCGAAAGGTCGCCGTCCTCTATGGGATCGATGCGCGCCACCTTGCCGCGCACGAAGTTGATGCCCATGGCCTTGGCGTTCTGGTAGAACTGCTCGTAGCCCTTGCCAAAGGCGCGGATGTCCATGTAGTAAATGGTGATGTCCGCGATGGGCAGTGCGCCGGAAAGCAGCATGGCCTGCTTGATGGCGTACATGCAGCAGACACGCGAACAATAGGGCACGCCAATGGATGCGTCGCGCGACCCTGCGCACTGCACAAAGGCGACCGACGATGGCACCTTGCCATCGGAGGGCCGGAGGACGCGTCCATACGGCCCATGCGGCGCCAGCAGACGTTCCATTGTGAGTGCGGAAATAATGTTTTTGCTGCGCATGGCATTGTATTGCGGCTTCACGTTCAGCGAGTTGAGTGCGAAACCGGACGCAACGACGACCGCATCCGTCTGGATGGTCACCGTTTCCGGCTGCTGGTCAAACTCAATGGCGTCGGTCGGGCAAACACGCGCACAGGTCCCGCAGGTCGCGCAGAGTTCAGGATCGAGCACGGCCTTTTGCGGGATCGCATTGGTAAACGCCACGCCAATGGCCCGCTTGGCGCCCAACCCTTCTTCCAATGGGTCTGGGTATTCGGCGTCGCAGGCATACTCGCAGAGACGGCAACCGATGCACTTGTCGAAATTCACATAGGTCGCCTTCTGATACAACTTCACATGGTGTACGCCGTGCATGGTCTGGATGCCCTGCACCTCAGTGTTGACAAGGATACGGATGTTCTCATGGTGCGAGGACGCGGACATCTTCGGCGCTGTGATGCAGCTTGCGCAGTCCAGCGTTGGGAAGACCTTGGCCAGCGCAATCATGTGGCCGCCGATGCTAGGCCCGCGCTCGACGAGCAACACCTTTAGCCCCTGGTCGGCCAGATCGAGGGCCGACTGCATCCCTGCAATCCCGCCCCCCACAATCACTGCGTCGGGACGGTACGTTTTACTTTCCTGTTGGGTAATCATGCCATGGCCCTTTCTGAAACAACGACACCAGCAGGCGACATTGGCCGCGCCGATGCCTGGAGACGCTGTAAAGATTCCTGCCGGAGCTTCGCCGCCAGGGCGCGGTCTACCGGCCCCAGGCGATGGAGATTGTCCGTCATCTGTGCGATCTCCTTCAAGAATGCCTTGATGCACACCGTGCAAATCGCCGTCAGGCGGATACGTTCAATGTCTAGCCCACCGTCTTTCATGTGGGTGGTCAGGTCATCGATCCGCTTGGCCAGACGGTCGTATGCCCCGTGATAAGGACAGTCCGAACCGCAGGCGGCGATCAGGATGCCGTCGACCCCCTTGCTATAAGACTGGAAATAGAAATCTTCAGGAAAAAGCACCGGGGAGAGCACCCGCAGGATATACACGCTTGAGGGATACTCCAGATGCGCCTTGCCCACCGCGTCCGCGCCGGGATAAGCGCATTTCTCAGTGGCCAGTACAAGGATCTTCGGGGCAAAATCTTCAGCCATACTGCACCTCTCCATGGACCACGACCTTCTAGCCGGGGTCCTGATCTTTTGCTACGCGCTGCTGGGGCCAGATCGAAGGCGTCCTGCCTGACGTGGCTCCCATCACGCGCTTATTTCTTCCGGCAAACGAAGAGCCGGTCGTGCCCGTCCGCTTCTACCAGGCCCAGGTATTCGTGGCCGACCTTTGAAGACCATGTGGCGATGTCTTTGCGGGAGCCTTTGTCGTTCGACTTGACTTCAATGATCTGTCCCACCTTGACCGCGCCAATGCCCTTCTTGGCTTCCAGTAATGGGCCGGGGCAGGCGGTGCCGCGGGCATCAATCACTTTGTCGGCGGTGAGAGTAGCAAGTTGTTCTGGGGTCATGGAATTACTCCTTAATTGGTTGTGGTTTGGTTATGGTTTCCGGTCAAAAATTTCTTGTCCGTCTGGGCCGCTCCGGCCAATCTCCGTGCAACCGGATAGTCCACCTCGTGCGTCCGGTCCTCGGCCTGCTCGGCCAGCGCTTCGCGGATCAGGTTGGCGGCCTCAAAAAAACGCGGGTCGGCCATCCGGTAGTAGATGGACTGGCCCTGCCGTTCCGCTACCACCGCGCCGCGGTCACGCATCAGGCGCAGGTGCTGCGACGCATTGGAGTTTGATATCTCCGCTTCCTCGGCGATCCGGCCCACTGTTTTTGGCCCGTTCTCCAAGGTGCAAAAGATGCGCATGCGCGTGGCGTGGGCAAAGATCGTAAAGAAGCTCCCCATCCGTTTGCAGGTAATGTCGCGGACCCGGTACGTTTTGTTTTTACCGTTGCCCAGCATCGGACCTGGCCCCTTTCGCTTCTTTCTGCGCAATTGCGCAATTGCGTAATTGCGTAACCTTGCGACCCACTTACCGCCTTACAAAACCAAGTCTAGCCACTTCTATTTTTTGCTTCTGTGACGGCCATCACACGTGCTTGAGATTTAGATCACAGGCCGATTGGACACTCTTGCTGTGGTTCCATCCCTCTGTGGCCCTGCCTTACAGGACAAAAACGTACTCCTTGCCTGGCCTTCCATGCTGCTTATTATCAACTATTTACGATTTTCTAATGTATGCATTGTCCTGCCCTGTTTTACCGGTCTTGTCCCCACAGAAGGGCCAGGCGCAATGCAAAAAAAGCTGGCCCTGGATTTTCCAGGGCCAGCTTTTTTTGTTTGCTGCACGACTCTCTTTTTCTTGTATGTGCCTCCGGGGAGTTGCCGTCAGCGTGTGCTGCCGCTCACAGGCTGCCCCTGACCACCGGCGTGCCGTTCCTCCACTGCCGCCTGCGCCGCCGCCAGTCGCGCCGTCAACAAGCGATAGGGAGAGCAGGAAACATAATTCAAGCCGGTCCGGTGGCAGAACTTGACCGACTCTGGTTCCCCTCCATGCTCGCCGCAAATGCCGACCTTCAGGTCATTCCGCGTGGCGCGTCCCTTGGTGGTCGCCATCTGCACCAATTGGCCCACACCGCTTTGGTCCAGCACGGCAAAGGGGTCTTGTTTGAAGATGCCGTCCTTCATATATGCCGGCAGGAACTTGTTGATGTCGTCGCGCGAGATGCCGAAGGTCGTCTGGGTCAGGTCGTTGGTCCCGAAGCTGAAGAACTCCGCCTCCTGTGCGATCTGGTCCGCCACCAGCGCGGCGCGGGGCAGCTCGATCATGGTGCCCACCAAAAAGTCCACCGTTGTGCCCTTTTCTGTAAAGACCTGCTGGGCCACGCGGCGAATGATGGCGGCCTGGTTCTTCATTTCCTCAATCGTGCTGATCAGCGGGACCATCACCTCCACATGCGCATCCCCGCCGTGTTTCTTGGTGCTGACGGCGGCCTCAAAGATGGCGCGCGCCTGCATCTCCGTGATCTCCGGGTAGGCGATCCCCAGACGGCAGCCACGCAGTCCCAGCATCGGGTTGGTCTCGTGTAGTTCTTCTACGCGGCGCAGCAGCTTTTGCAGTTCTTTCAGCTTGGGCGAGCGCGGCTTGGTGATCTCCAGGCGGGCAATCTGCACCAGCAGCTCTTCCCGCTTGGGCAGGAACTCATGCAGCGGCGGGTCCAATAGCCGGATGGTGACGGGCCGTCCTCCCATGGCCTTGAAGAGTCCCGCAAAGTCGGCCCGTTGCATGGGGAGCAGCTTTTTCAGCGCGGCCTGGCGTTCCTGTACGTTGTCTGCAAGGATCATGGCCTGCATGTAGGGCAGGCGGTCTTCGGCAAAGAACATGTGCTCGGTGCGGCACAATCCAATCCCCTCAGCGCCAAAGAGGATGGCCTGTTTGGCGTCGCGTGGGATGTCGGCATTGGCGCGTACCCGCAATTTGCGCAGAGGGTCCACCCAAGTCATAAAGCGCACCAGGTCTGGATCATCGGGCGAGGCAGGCAGAATGGGCAGCTTGCCCAGGATCACGCGGCCCGTGGTCCCATCCAGGGAAATCCAATCGCCCTGCTTCAGCACCTTTCCCTTGACGCGCATTTCCTGCTTTTTCTCATTCACTTCCAGGTCGCCCGCCCCGGCCACGCAGCACTTGCCCATGCCGCGGGTCACCACCGCCGCATGAGAGGTCATGCCTCCGCGTGCGGTCAGGATGCCTGCCGCCACTTCCATGCCGGCAATGTCCTCTGGGGTGGTTTCTGAGCGCACCAGGATGACGGAACTCATGGCGCCTTTGTTGGTAAGGTGGACGGCGTCCTCGGCGCTAAAGACAATCTGGCCCACCGCCGCGCCCGGCGAGGCAGGCAGTCCAGTCGCCAGCACCTCGATTTTCTTGTTCTTCTCGTCCAGCCGGGGGACCAGAAAATCGTAAAGCTGGTTTGGCTCCACGCGGAAAATCGCTTCCTCCTCGGTGATAAGCCCCTCGCTGACCATGTCAATGGCGATGTGGACTGCGGCCAGCCCTGTGCGCTTGCCATTGCGCGTTTGCAGCATGTAGAGCTTGCCATCCTGGATGGTGAACTCAAAGTCCTGCACGTCCCGGTAATGCTGCTCCATCTTCCGGGTCATGGTCTGGAGCTGCTCGTAGACGTCTGGCATCAGGCGTTGCAGCTCGCTGATGGGCACAGGCGTGCGGATGCCGGAAACAACGTCCTCGCCCTGCGCATTCATCAGGAACTCGCCGAAAAACTTATGCTCGCCCGTGGCCGGATTGCGCGTGAAGCCGACGCCGGTCCCGCTGGTGTCTCCCAAGTTGCCAAAGACCATGGCCTGTATGTTGACGGCGGTGCCCAGCATGTCGTCAATCCGGTTGATGCGGCGATAGGTCTTGGCGCGCTCGTTGTTCCAGGAACGGAAGACCGCGTCGCGGGCCATCACAAGCTGCGTGTGCGGGTCCTGCGGGAAGTCGATCTTGGCGTGCTTGCGCACCACCTTCTTGTATTCAGCGATGACCTCCTGGAGCGCCGCCGCGTCCAGTTCCGTGTCCAGCTTGACGCCTTTCTTCTTCTTGATGCCGTCGAAGACCTCTTCAAAATTGTGTTTGGGGATGTCCAGCACCACGTCGCCAAACATCTGGATGAGGCGGCGATAGGAATCGTATGCAAAGCGGGGATTGTTGGTGATTTTTTTGAGCGCCTCGACGGACTTGTCATTCAGGCCAAGGTTCAGGATGGTGTCCATCATTCCGGGCATGGAAAATTTTGCGCCCGAACGTACGGAGACCAGCAGGGGGTTTTCCCCTTCGCCCAGTTTCTGCCCCTGCAACTTCTCCAGGCGTTCCAGCGCGGCGTCCATCTGCGTGTCCACTTCCGGGCTGAGACCGCCCTTCATGTACTCGCGGCAGGCGTCCGTCTGGATGGTGAATCCAGGAGGCACGGGCAGTCCGGCGTTGGTCATCTCGGCCAGTCCGGCGCCTTTGCCGCCCAGCATGTCCTTCATGTTGCCGTTGCCTTCCGCTGACCCGCCACCAAAAAAGTAGGTGTACTTGACCTTCGTTTGTTTCGGGCCGGTCATATTGACAGCTTTTTCTTTTTCCGTGGTGCTTACATTCATCGGGGTCCCTCGCTCCTTATTTTTTTGGTCCATTTTTGTTTTTCTGCGGGCCACAGGGTGTGCGGTCCGGCGATCTTTGTTTGACCAGGGCCGGCCACTGCCAGTCCTGTCCTCTCCATGCCACTCTCTGCCTTTATTTATAGAAATTGGGACTTCTTCGTTCTGGCCTGGGCCGTCATGCCCCGTTGGCCTGCTCCCTGTAATTGTTTTTGATGCAGTGCCTGGTTTCTATGTTTACGCCCCAGAAAAGTGTCCGTTATACCGTGCGTGGCTGTATGTGTTTTCCATCACAAATTTTATGAATGTTGCGGTGTGTTTGTTTTTCGCCGCCATATCCAGTCCGTTTTACGTCCGCTAACAATATAGAACAAAATATGCGTGCCCATCCGCCCCGGCGCTTGCAGTGGGCCCCTCTGCGCCTGTCATCTTCGCTGGCCCCGCCTTTGCGCTATCTGTGGGACACTGCGCGTCCTGTCATACAAGGGCCGCCTTCCCTTCCATATTGAGTTGCGTCCGGTGGAAGATTAGCATGGATACATGGACAAGAAACCCGCAAGCACCACCCCGGAAAGCACCCCTGACAACGCAGATGCCGTGGCCCTGCTGAAACAGCAGTTGGCCAGCCTGGACCAGATCGCCGAGCGCTATTACGCTGAGGTCCAGCACCAGGAACGGGAATGGGTCTTCCTGACAGAGGCCATAGTCGCCAAGGCCTTCGGACAGGATGGTCCGCAGTACAAACGGCTCTTTAGCACGCGCAGCCTGGGCACTGAAGATGTCCAGGTCCGCTATACCAGCCTGGAGCATGAGCGCCTCCAGCAGAACTTTGAAGAGCGCAGCCGGAGAAGAAAAGTCATCGTAAAGGAACTGATCGCGGAACTGGAAATCCGCGGCCATGTCGGGGGCTAGGACCATTCCTCTCTGCGTGATGGTCTCCGTGCTGAGCGCCATAGACGCCCCGCCCAAGAAAGGCGTCTAAAACAGGTCCGGGATGCTGGAGAAGGCGATGCGCGTGGGCGCGGAGGCGCGCGCCAGGTGCATCCCGCCAAAGTAAAGCGCCTGCGTGCCATATCTTTTGTTGATCGCGTCCATTGTCCGCGTCAGTTGCATACGACGTCGCCCGCTGTCCTCCTGCGCAAACAGGTCCAGTGTGTGCAGTTTTTCTGGGACCAGGTCCACCAGCGTCACGCTGACCATGAATGGCCTTTGATACATCTCCCCTGTGGGCCGCATGGCCCATAGCTTTTGCAGCCCTTCGATCAGCGTCTGCGTGTCTTGGCACTCCACCAGCCGCAGCGCTTCGCCCCATCCCTGTTGCGGGATGCCGGAGTAATGTTTGCGGGCGCTCTTGTTCTCTGGCACGGCAAAGCGCAGGCCCAGCGTGATGCCGCCCGCCCACATCTGGGCCGTGCGCAATCGCATGGCCGCCTTGTGCAACAGCTTTTGCGCCACGGCATAGGCCCCGTCCAGCGTGCGCAGCTCCGGCGGCAGCACATGCTGATGGCCCATCGACTTGGGCTGCTCCGTCTCCGCAAGGTCAAAGTCCTCACCGCGCAGCCAGTGCCAGAGTCGTTCGCCGTCAATGCTGCCCCAGGCCTGCCGCAGTTGCTCTGGCGTACAGGCCAGCAGGTCGGCCATGCTGCGGACGCCCTGGCGGTGCAAACGCTGCTCCATACGGCTGCCAATGCCGACCAGGTCGCGCAGCCCCAGCCGCAACAACGCCTGCGGCAGCAGGTCCGGCGTCAACGCCACCAGACCGTCCGGCTTTTCCATGTCGCTGGCGATCTTGGCCAGATAGCGGTTCGGCGCCAGTCCCACCGAACAGCGCAGCGTGCCGCCCACCTGCTCCCGGATGGCTGCCTTCACGCACCGGGCCAGTTGCATGGCCGCCAGCAGCGGCTGCTCACGCCCCAGCAGACGGCAGGCCATCTCGTCAATGGACATCACGCAGGTGACGGGCACGCAGCTTTCCACCGCCTGCACAACGCGATGGTGATACTCCACATAGACCTCGTGCCGCGCCTCCACCAAGGCCAGGCCCGGGCACAAGCGCTTGGCCTCGCCCACCTGCGTGCCGGTCTTTACGCCAAAGGCCTTGGCCTCATAGCTGGCGGCAATGCAGCAGGTGGTGTCCGCCAGCACGGGCACAATGGCCACGGGACGCCCGCGCAGCGTCGGGTCCAGCTCCTGCTCCACTGAGGCGAAGTAGGAATTCAGGTCCATAAAGAGCCAGCCCACACGCGGAGTGGGCAAAACGTTCCCGGCTTGGCGTAAGGCATCCATCCTGTTCGCCTTATTTTCGTCCAAAGCGTCCTTTTTTACCACCATTTTTCTGTGCGCTTTCCACCGTACCTGCGGTCCGCGCCATAAATAAACCTAAAAACAGCGGATTTTTATTTGCTATACGGAATTTTTAGTACATAATTTTGCTCAGAAAAGAAAACCATCCGGCAATTTCGGGTTTCTATTTTATTAGGAGGTGCCGCCCATGTGGTCCATGCATTTGGAACTCTATTCGCCGTGGTTGCAGCGCGCGGAGGCCTTCCTGCCGCTGGTGGCCGGGTTGCTCAGTCTGGCGATCCTGTTGGGGTGCGCCATTACAAGCTGGTTGTGCCCTTCAGAAGATGACGATTGCCTCTTCCATCGCACGGTGTGCTGATCGCCTGTCCAGTGCCCTTCCTTCGCGCTGCATGAGTGCGCTTCTGGCGTCGATTGAGTGCTGTTTTGGGTAGCAGTGAAAAATCTTCGTGTTTTTTTCTTGCCTCCACCTTCTATAATCCAGTGCCAATGGGACCCGAAGAAAAATTACAAGAACTGGACCGCCGCAACGCCCAGGCCGAAGAGGCCGGCGGTGCGGAGCGCCGCGAGCGGCAACACCGCGAAGGCAAACTCTCCGCGCGTGAGCGCATCGTCCTGCTGCTGGATGAAGGCAGCTTTGAGGAGACAGACCGCTTCGTCCTACACCGATGCACCGACTTCGGCATGGGGTCGCAACGCGTCCCCGGCGACGGCTTCATCACCGGCCATGGCCGCGTGGATGGCCGCACCGTCTTTGTCTTCTCGCAGGACTTCACCGTCTTTGGCGGCTCGCTCTCTGAGACCAACGCGGCCAAGATCGTCAAGATGATGGACATGGCCATGCGCGTTGGCGCGCCCATTATCGGGTTGAATGATTCCGGTGGCGCGCGCATCCAGGAGGGCGTCGTTTCGCTGGCAGGCTACGCGGACATCTTTTTGCGCAATACGCTGGCCTCCGGCGTGGTGCCGCAAATCTCCGCCATCATGGGGCCGTGCGCGGGCGGGGCAGTCTACTCGCCGGCCATCACCGATTTCACCTTCATGGTGGAAAAGACCTCCTACATGTTCGTCACCGGGCCGGACGTCATCAAGACCGTGACGCACGAGGAAGTGACCAAGGAGCAACTGGGCGGCGCGGCCACGCACAATGAAATCTCCGGCGTGGCGCATTGCATGGCGCACGATGACGCTGAGTGTCTCGCCATGGTCCGCGAGCTGCTTGGCTTTTTGCCCTCCAACAACCTGGAAGACCCGCCACGCAGGCCTTCCATGGACCCGGTGGACCGCGCCGACCGCGCACTGGACACGCTGGTGCCCGCCGAGTCCAACCAGCCGTATGACATCAAGGACGTCGTCACGCACATTGTGGATGACGGCAATTTTTTTGAGATACACGAACACTACGCGCGCAACATCGTCGTCGGCTTTGCGCGCCTGGATGGCCGCCCTGTGGGCATCGTCGCCAACCAGCCGGCCTTCCTGGCCGGGGTGCTGGACATCAATGCCAGCACCAAGGCAGGACGCTTTGTCCGCTTCTGCGACGCCTTCAACATACCGCTGATTACCTTTGTGGACGTCCCTGGATTCCTGCCCGGCACGCAGCAGGAACACGGCGGCATCATCCGCCACGGGGCCAAGCTACTGTACGCCTATGCCGAGGCCACCGTGCCCAAGCTGACCGTCATCACCCGCAAGGCCTACGGCGGGGCCTATGACGTGATGAGTTCCAAGCACATCCGCACCGACATGAATTTCGCCTGGCCCACGGCGGAGATCGCCGTCATGGGGCCGGAGGGCGCGGTCAACATCGTCTACAAGCGCGAACTGGACCGCGTGGTGCAGCAGGCGCAGGCCATCTGGCCTTCGGGCAGGCCGTTCACGGAGGAAGACAAGCAGCGCGTGCTGGCCGAGGCGCGCAAAGAAAAGGTCGAGGAGTTCCGTGGGCGTTTCGCCAATCCCTATATCGCCGCTGAGCGCGGCTTTGTGGACGCCGTCATCCGCCCCAGCGAAACGCGCCGCAAGCTGATAACTGCGCTGGCCATGCTGGAAACCAAGCGCGACAAAAACCCTCCCAAAAAACACGGCAACATCCCGCTATAAGGTGGTAACGATTGTGCTACCATTAGGTGGTGTGAATGGGGGTGCGTGAATACCTTGACCGCGCTGGACGCAGCCCGTATGCCGATTGGTTCGAACGTCTCCACGCCCAGGCTGCCGCCAAAGTGGCCATTGCCACTGCCCGCATGGCGCAAGGGAATTTCTCCAATGCCAAGAGCATCGGGGCCGGGGTACATGAGTACAAGATCGATTTTGGGCCTGGATACCGGATTTATTTCGGCAAGGATGGAGAAAAACTGGTCATCCTGCCCGGTGGCGGGACCAAGGAACGGCAACAGAAGGACATAAACGCGGCCCTTGCCCTATGGCAAGACTACAAGTCACGAAAGAAGCAGGAGACATAGATGGCATTGACACGAGACTTCAAAGAGACCCTGCGGGCGCGCGTCCAGCGAGACCCGGCCTTCCGCAAAGAACTGCTTCGTGAAGGCGTGGAATGCCTGCTTGCTGGGGACATGGAGACCGGCAAAATTGTGCTGCGCGATTACATCAACGCAACGGTAGGATTTATGAAGTTGGCAGCGGCCACGCAACGCTCCTCCAAAAGCCTGATGCGCATGTTTGGCCCCGACGGAAACCCCCATGCCCGCAATCTATTTGAGGTGGTCGCGTTCCTCCAGCGCGCGGAAGGCGTCCGCTTGCAGGTCCGCCCCATTCGCCCATCGCTTTAGGGTCTGCTTAGGCGCTGCTACAGGATATAACGGGCCAGGTCCTGGTCCTTCACGATGGAGGCGACCTGTTTGCGCACATACTCCGGGTCAATCCGCGCGACCTTCTCCATGCCGTCCTTGCCTTCGCGCTCAATCAGCGGAAGCGTGCTGGAGGGGGCTGTCGCGCTGGCCGCCAGGGTCAGCGCGCCACTGCCTGCCGCATGGCTGGTGCTGCCTGCTCCCTTGGACAGCCTGCCCACCTCAGGCGCTTCAAAGCTGATCTCGTCCAGCACACGTTCCATGATGGTGTGCAGGCGGCGCGCGCCAATGTTCTCCGTGGATTCATTCACGCGGAAGGCAAAGTTGGCGATCTCGGCCAGTGCTTCCGGGGTGAATTCCAGCTTCAGGCCCTCGGTCTCCAACAGCGCCGTGTATTGCTTTACCAGGGAAGACTTTGGCTCCGTCAAAATGCGGATGAAGTCCTCAATGGTCAGTGACTGCAACTCCACGCGAATGGGGAAGCGCCCTTGCAGCTCCGGGATCAGGTCGCTGGGCTTGGAAACATGGAAGGCCCCGGCGGCGATGAAGAGGATGTGGTCCGTGCGCACCATGCCATAGCGCGTGTTTACCGTAGTGCCTTCCACGATGGGAAGAATATCGCGCTGCACGCCCTCGCGGGAGACGTCCGGCCCGTGGCCGGCCTCGCGCCCGGCGATCTTGTCGATCTCGTCCAGAAAAACAATGCCAGAGCTTTCCACACGCTCCACCGCCATGCGCGTCACCTGGTCCATGTCAATCAGCCGCTGTTCTTCCTCCTGCACCATGTATTCAAAGGCCTCGTTGAGCTTCATCTTGCGCTTCTTGGTGCGCTGGCCAAAGAGGTTGGGCAGGATGTCCTTCAGGTTGATGTCCATCTCCTCAATGCCCTGGTTGGAGATGACCTCAAAGGAGGGCATGTTGCGTTCGCGGACATCAATTTCAACCATGCGCTCGTCCAGCTTGCCTTCGCGGAACTGCTGGCGCAGTTTTTCCCTTGTACGTTGCTGGGAGTCGCCTGCCGGGGCCGGAAACAGCAGCGTGTTGTCTCCTGGGAGATTGGTCGAAGGCATAGGCATGGGTGTCGACATGGCTGTGGGCGCAGACGTGGGCGGGTTGACGGGAGGGAGCAGCAGGTCCAGCAGGCGCTCCTCGGCATTCAACTCGGCCTTGTCTTCCACCTCTTCCAGTTTTTCTTCGCGCAGCATGTCGATGGCGATGTCCACCAGGTCGCGGACCATGGATTCGACGTCGCGTCCTACATAGCCGACCTCCGTGAATTTGGAGGCCTCGATTTTCAGGAACGGGGAGTTGGTCAGTTTGGCCAGCCGCCGCGCAATTTCCGTTTTGCCGACCCCGGTGGGCCCAATCATAATGATGTTTTTGGGCATGATGTCGTCGGCCAGTTCCGGGGGCAGTTTCTGGCGGCGCGTGCGGTTGCGCAGGGCGATGGCGACGGCGCGTTTGGCGGCATGTTGACCGACGACATACTTGTCGAGTTCGGCGACGATCTCGCGCGGGGTCATCTCATCCAGCGCGAGGTCCTGGTCTTCTTCAATTCCGGGAAGGAAAATGGCCATCTTGGCTCCTTGGGCTTTTGCCGGATGCAATACGCAACCTGGCAAGGCCGCCCCCCATACAGGTTGGCAGGCCCTACAGCTCTTCAATCGTGATGTGGTCGTTGGTATAGATGCAGATTTGTCCGGCAATGCGTATGGCCTTGTCCGCCACCTCGCGCGCGGGTAACTCTGTGTTTTCCATCAGCGCGCGCGCGGCGGCCAGGGCATACGACCCACCACTGCCAATGGTGGCGATGCCTTCATCGGGTTCAATCACGTCGCCGGAGCCGCTGATAAGGTAGGTCTGGGTAAGGTCGGCGACCACCAGTAGGGCCTCCAGATTGCGCAGCATCTTGTCCGTCCGCCAGTCCTTGGCCAGCTCCACGGCGGCGCGGCCCAGGTTGCCGGCATACTGTTCCAGTTTGGCCTCAAAGCGGCTGAAAAGGGAAAAGGCATCGGCGGTGGAACCGGCAAACCCGGCCAGGACCTTTTCCTGATACAAGCGCCGGATTTTTTTGGCGGAGTGCTTGATGACGCTTTCGCCCAGCGTCACCTGTCCATCGGCTGCCATCACCACGTTCCCATTCCGCCGCACGCAAATAACGGTGGTAGAGCGTATCCGAGGGGACGCTGCGGGGCCATTCTGTGTGCCGGGATTGCTTGCGGAGTGCGTACCAGGACGCGGGGAAACGTTATTCATCGCTATTCGTCAGTATATCGTATTGGGCGCGGCGCCCATTTTCGGCAGGTCGGAGGAGGGCCGTCCGCAAGGACCGGCGCTGTATTTATGTTGGTGGGCAAAATCGTCCCAGAGGAAACCCCTGCAAAGCGATAAACTTCTTGTATGCACCGAATTGGCCTGCAAACCAAAACAGGCGCGGCATGATCTGGCACATTTTCCATCATTCTGCCATCTTGGGGGCCTCGCTGGCGGCGCTGGCGGCCTTGGTGGCCCTGCTGCTTTGGGCCTTTCTACGCCACAGAAAATCGCCAGAGGAGATTGAGCGGCTGCGCAGGCTCTATCTCGTCCAACATGGCCGCATCATTGACGGCACCATCCTCGACCTGACGGACCCGCAAGGGCCGGGGGACGCGCGCATTCTGCAATATAAATATGAGATCGCCGGGGTGGCCTACGAATGCGGACAGGACATCACCCACCTGTACGGAAAGGTCGCCCTGGACGGCCACTGCCTTGGCATGCCTGCATCCGTGCGCTATGACCCGCACAATCCCGGCAACAGCATCCTGGTTGCGGAGACGTGGAGCGGCCTTTACACCCGCCCGCCACAAGCGGCGGACGCACCCGGCAACAGCGCCCCTGCACAAGGCCCCCAGCCTGCACGCAAAGACGCCGGTCGGTGATTGCAATTCCGCTGTGGCGGCTGCACTCCTGTTGCCAACAAATGCGCAGGCCAGCGCCACCGGGAAAGCAATTGTCAGGGCCAATCGGGGGCCAGTAGACTAAAGCAGTGCATATCCATGCCCCGGCCACGCAACAGATGCAACGAGTGCTGCGCATTTCCCTTGCGCTCACCTTTGCCTATATTCTGCTGACGCTTTTTGCCGGACTGCGCGCGCACAGCTTGGCGCTGATCTCGGAGGCAGGGCACAATGCCTCAGACTTTTTGGCGCTGCTGCTCTCTTTTGTCGCCGTCCACCTGCAAGCCCGCCCGGCCAGCGAGAAGAAGACCTATGGCTATCATCGCGCGGGGGTCCTTGCGGCCTTTGTCAATGCGCTCACGCTGATTGTGATCGCGGGATGGATTTCCCTGGAGGCCGTGGAGCGCATCTTGCACCCTGTCCCGGTAGGGTCGCGGTTGATGATGATTGTTGCCGCCGTCGGGGTCGCCATCAACGGGGTGCTCACGCTGATGCTGGCCCGCGTCAGCCGCGACATCAACATGCGCGGCGCCTTCATCCACATGCTGGGTGACACGCTTTCCACTGCCGCAGTCATCCTTGGGGGCGCCATCATTCTGGCCACGGGCCGCCAGTGGGTCGACCCCGCGCTTTCGCTGCTGATTGCGGCGCTGATCTTCTGGTCCTCCCTGGCGATCATGCGAGAAACGCTGAACATCCTGCTGGAGGGCACGCCGCGCGGACTTTCCCTCTCTGAGGTGCGCCAGGCCATGCAGCAGGTCGCTGGCGTGTGCGACGTCCATGACCTGCATGTCTGGAGCCTCACCACCAGCCTGCACGCGCTCTCCTGCCATGTGGTCATCCCAGACATTCCGCCATCGGAGAGCGCCCTGATTCTGGCGGCCCTGAATGGCGAATTGCGCGAACATTTCCACATCCACCACACGACCATTCAATTTGAAAACTGCAAGACCGCGGAATGTACCTTGACGCAAGGGTGCTTCCAGCACCCGGAGGCCCTGGTGCAAACGCAAGGCCACGCCCGGAATGCGTGATGGCCACATTTGCGCTGGGTGCGCCGCAACGATGGCGCTACAATAGCAGCAGGACCTTGCTTCCATGTATATTGGCCTGTCCCTTCGCGCCACCTTCTCTGCCCTGTATTAGCAGGGCCAGCCGCAGCATTGCCGTGGTGGGCGCGTACCGCGCTGGCCGCCAGCTCCCCCCTGAAAACCTGGAACATCCGCCACGGAAACATCCCCGTGGAGAGCAAGCAGGGAAAATAAAATGTTTGAACGTCTTATACAAATCACCGCGCGGTATGAGGAAATCTCCCGGCAACTGGCCGACCCCTCCGTTGTCAACGACCAGCAGCAATACCAGAAACTGACCAAGCAGCACCGCGAGCTGGGGACGCTGGTGGAGGCCTATCAGACGTATACGCGCATTGAGCATGGCATCCGGGACGCCAAGGCCATGCTCCACGAGCAGGACGCCGAGCTGCGCCAGATGGCCGCCGAGGAACTGGAGCAGTTGCAGGCGCAGCTCCCTGTGGCGGAAGCGGAACTGAAGCGTCTGCTGTTGCCCAAGGACCCCAATGACGAGAAAAACGTGGTGCTGGAAATCCGCGCCGGTACGGGCGGCGATGAGGCCTCGTTGTTCGCGGCGGAAATCTTCCGCATGTACACGCGCTTTGCTGAGCAGCACCGCTGGCGCGTGGAGGTGCTTTCCGCGTCGGAGTCCGGCGTGGGCGGGTTGAAGGAGGTCATCGCCATCATCGAGGGTGAGCGGGTCTTCTCGCAAATGAAATACGAGGGCGGCGTGCACCGCGTGCAGCGCGTCCCCGCCACAGAGACCCAGGGGCGCGTGCATACTTCCGCCATCACCGTGGCCGTGCTGCCAGAGGCCGAAGACGTGGACATCAAGATCGAGGCCAAGGACCTGCGCATTGACACTTTTTGTTCCTCCGGTCCGGGCGGGCAGTCCGTGAACACGACCTATTCGGCCATCCGCATCACGCACCTGCCCACCAACACCGTGGTCAGTTGCCAGGACGAAAAATCGCAGATCAAGAACCGCGAAAAGGCCATGCGCGTGCTGCGTTCGCGCCTGTACGAGGTGGAGATGGAAAAGCAGCACCAGGCGCTGGCCAAGGAGCGCAAGCAGATGGTCGGCTCCGGCGACCGTAGCGAGAAGGTCCGCACCTATAATTTCCCGCAAAACCGCCTGACCGACCATCGCATTGGCCTGACCCTGCACCAGCTTGCCGAGGTGATGGAAGGCAAGTTGCAGCCGGTGGTGGACGCCCTGATTGCGCACTACCAGGCGGAACGTCTGAAGGCCGAATCAGAAGCGGACGCCTGACGCGCGGCCATTACGTAACCATGACTGTTACAGAAGCGAGGAAACTCGGCGCGTCCGTGCTGGCCAGTGGCCAGGGGCCGCAGGACCGCGGACTGGCGGACGCAACACTGCTCCTGATGCACGCTCTGCAATGTACGCGCGCAGAGGTCCTGGCGCATCCAGAACGCGCGTTGCTGGCGGAAGAGGAACAACATTACCGCAGGCTCTTGACAGAGCGCGCCAGCGGCAGGCCCATCCAGTACATCACCGGACAGCAGGAATTTTGGGGGCTGCCATTTTTTGTCACGCCCGATGTGTTGGTACCCAGACCGGAGACAGAGCACCTGGTCGAGGCCGCCATCGGACGATTGCAGGCCCATTCCGCGCCGCGCATTGTGGATGTGGGCACTGGCTCCGGGGCCATCGCCGTCGCTCTGGCCTACGCGCTGCCGCAAGCGCAGATCACGGCAACCGACATCAGTGCGGCGGCCCTGGCCATCGCGCAACAAAATGCAGCGCAAAACAAAGTGGCCGCACGCATTCGCTGGATGCAGGGCGACCTGCTGGCGGACCTGCTGAATGAAAAATTTGATGCTGTGGTTTCCAATCCGCCTTACGTTGCGGAAGCAGAACGTCCCACGCTTGCATCCGAAGTGCGCGACCACGAGCCGCCGACGGCGCTGTTCGCAGGTCCAACGGGGCTGGAGATTTATGAGCGCCTGATTCCGCAGGCCAATCGCGTGCTGGACCCCAGGGGCTGGCTGCTGCTGGAGATCGGCCACGCGCAGCAGCCCGCAATTGAGACGCTGCTTGCCGGATGGCAGCAGGTTGCGTTCATCAACGATCTGCAAGGCATCGCACGCGTGGCCTGCGCGCAGCGGCCTTAGCACAGCGCAGATTTAGGCCGTCACGGCTCGGTCTTTCACCTGTACCAGCAGGCGTTCGTGCAGCGGGTCCGCATCCAGCAGAACATGGTCGCCGTGCAGCACCTCGCCATCCAGGATTTTGATGGCCAGCGGGTCTTGAATCAAACGCTGGATGGCGCGCTTCAGTGGACGTGCGCCATAGGCGCGATCAAATCCGCTCAAGAAGAGCTGATGGCGCGCGGCGTCCGTCAACTCCACCGTGATGTGCCGTTCGGCCAGCATCCGATTCAGGTCCCGCATCCGCAGGTCGAGGATGTGGTAAAGCTGCTCTTCCTCCAGCGGGCGGAAAATGACAACATCGTCCACGCGGTTCAGGAACTCCGGGCGGAAATTTTGCCGCAGCAATTGCAAGACCTGCTCGCTGGCTGAGGCAAAGGTCGTCTCGTTTTCCATCGACTCAGCATTGAGAAAGGCCGCGCCCAAGTTGGAGGTCATAATGAGCACCGTGTTTTTGAAGTCCACGGTGCGGCCACGCGAATCCGTCAACCGTCCATCATCGAGCACCTGCAACAGCACATTGAAAACGTCCGGGTGCGCCTTCTCGATTTCGTCAAAGAGCACGACGGAGTAAGGACGACGGCGCACGGCCTCCGTCAACTGGCCGCCTTCGTCATGGCCAATGTAGCCTGGGGGCGCGCCAATCATGCGGGCCACGGCGTGTTTCTCCATGTACTCGGACATGTCGATGCGCACCATCGCCTGCTCGTCATCAAAGAGGAACTCCGCCAGCGCGCGGGCCGTTTCCGTTTTGCCCACGCCGGTTGGGCCAAGAAAAATGAAGGAGCCAATGGGCCGTTTGGGGTCGCTCAGTCCGGCGCGGGAACGGCGAATGGCGTTGGCGACCGTAGTGAGCGCGGCCTCCTGCCCGACCACGCGCTCGCGCAGGCGCGCTTCCATCTGCACCAGCTTTTGCACCTCGCCCTCCAGCATTTTTGCCACTGGAATGCCGGTCCATTTGCTAATAATGCGCGCGATGTCCTCCTCGTCCACTTCCTCTTTCAGCAGGCGCGTTTCCCCTGCCGCACCGTCCTGCGCGGAGTTCATCCGCTTCAGTTCTGCTTCCAAACGCGGCAGCTCACCATATTGGATTTGCGCCACCCGCTCCAGATTGCCCCGGCGTGTTTGCTCCTCCGCCTCCATACGCAGGGCCTCGATCTTCTTTTTCAGGTCAGACAAATGCGCGATGGAGGCGCGTTCTTTTTGCCAGCGCGCGCGCAGCGCGGAAGATTGCTCCCGCAATGCGGCCAGTTCCCGCTCCACCTCCTGCTTGCGCTCTTTGGAGTTGGCGTCGGTCTCGCGCTTCAGCGCCTCGCGCTCAATTTCCAACGAAGTGGCGCGACGGTCCAACTGGTCAATCTCCGTGGGCACGGAGCCAATCTGGATGGCCAGCGAGGCCGCCGCCTCATCGACCAGATCAATGGCCTTGTCCGGCAAAAAGCGGTCGGAAATGTAACGGTGCGAGAGTGTGGCCGCAGCCACAATGGCCGCGTCCTTGATGCGCACATTGTGGTGCGCCTCGTAGCGGTCTTTCAGCCCGCGCAGGATGGCAATGGTGTCCTCCACGTTCGGCTCGCCCACAAAGACGATCTGGAAGCGGCGCTCCAGTGCGGCGTCCTTCTCAATATATTTGCGGTATTCATTCAGCGTGGTGGCGCCGATGGCGCGCAGTTCCCCACGGGCCAGCGCGGGCTTCAACATGTTGGAGGCGTCAATGGCCCCCTCCGCCGCACCGGCGCCCACCAGCGTGTGCAGTTCGTCAATGAACAGGATGACCTTGCCCGCGGCCTCCTCGATCTCCTTGAGCACGGCCTTCAGTCGGTCTTCAAATTCCCCACGATACTTTGCGCCCGCCAGCATGGCCCCCAGGTCAAGCGAGAGGACGCGCTTGTCGCGCAGCACCTCCGGCACGTCCCCGGAGACGATGCGGCGCGCCAGTCCTTCGACAATGGCCGTTTTGCCCACGCCGGGTTCGCCAATCAGTACGGGATTGTTTTTTGTGCGGCGCGAGAGGACCTGGACCACGCGGCGTATCTCCTCATCGCGGCCAATCACGGGGTCCAGCTTGCCGCGACGGGCCAGTTCATTCAGGTCGCGTGCATAACGTTCCAGCGCTTGATATTTGGCCTCTGGATTTTGGTCGGTCACGCGCTGCGTGCCACGCACGGCGGTCAACGCGCGCAGGATGGCGTCATGCGTGGCCCCGCCAGCGGCCAGCGCCAGTTGCGCCGGGTCGTTCTTCTGCTGCGTGATGGCCAGCAGGAGATGTTCCGTGGAAACATATTCGTCTTTGAAGTTCTGCGCCTCGCGAAAGGCCTGGTCTACCACGTGCAGAAAGGCGTCCGAGGCCTGCGCCTGGTGCGCCGCTCCGGCCAGCTTGGGCAGCGTGCCGAGGGCCTGGTGCAACCGCGCGCGGAGTTGCTCCGCAGGCGCGCCAATCTTCATCAGTACGGAGGGGACGATGCCTTCCTTGTCCTCCAGCAACGCCAGCAGCAGGTGCAGCGGTTGCAGTTCGGGATTGCCCGACTCCGTGGCCAGGTTGGTGGCCGATTGTACGGCCTCCTGCGCTTTGACGGTAAGTTTTTCCCAACGAATGGCCATCGTCCCTTCCTCCTGTAGTTATGTCCCTAAAAAACCTGATGCAGCGTTTGCCATAGAAGTGCGGGGGCTGGTGGTTTGCCAGGCCCCCGCGCCAAGACTGCATAGTAGACCGCCGCCGATGTGATCATGCGGCAGGTTTTGCTTCGCTGGACTTGCTTTCCACCTGCTTTGGCCCGCCGACATGTACCTTGATCTGCTTCGGCTTGGCCTCTGGCCGCTTGGCCAGTTCGATGCTGAGCACACCCGCATCATACTGCGCCTGCACCTTTTCTGGGTCCACGGTGTTGGGCAGGGTAAAGCTGCGGGCAAAGCTGCCATAGCGCCGCTCCACACGGTGATAGTTCTTTTCATCGGTCTCTTTCTCGAACTTCCGTTCTCCCTGTATGGTCAGCGTGTTGTTTTCCATCTGGATGGACAGGTCTTCCTGCTTCATGCCGGGGACCTCCAGTTTGAGGACAACGCGGTTGCCGTCCTCATAGATGTCGACTGGAGGGACAAAGCTGCCGGTGGTCAAGAGCTCATCGCTGCCACGGTTGGCATCTTCCCAGATGGAATTGAGGCGATGTTGCAGATTCAGCATTTCGCGGAATGGGTCCCAACGTGTGATTGCCATGATAGTTCTCCTTTGTTTGCGATGAATTGGCCGGAGAGAGTTCCGGCACTCACAATATCTGATGCAAGTATAGCATAAAGTGATGCATATAATATGAGTCTTTTTATATCAGATTATTCCGCTCCGTTGGATCAGGGGTTAATTCTTTTATTTTCTATATGTTATCCGTTGCCTGACGGGAAAATGGAACTGCTTCTGTTCGGTGCAGGGCCCGTGCTGCCCGTCTGTCATTTTTCCCCCTTGCTCCAAGGCGCTGCCGCCGCATGTGCTTTGCATCATAAGATAAAGAGATGAGCGCACAGTCCCTTTTTATCCTTCAATTGGCTGTTATCGTGACCGTGGCCGGCCTCTGTGGAGGCCTGGTGCAAAAGTTGGGCCAGCCCAGGGTCGTGGGAGAGATGATTGGGGGCATACTGCTGGGCCGCTCCGTCATGGGGGCCTGGGCGCCGCATTTCAAGCACACGCTCTTTCCCGCTGCTTCCCTACATACGCTGGAACTGGTCAGCAATCTGGGGCTGGTCCTCTATTTATTTTTGGAGGGACTGGACCTGGACGTGGCCGCTGTCTGGAAACAGCGAAGCACTGCCTTGCGCGTCAGCACCATCAGCATGGGAGCGCCCCTGGCGCTCGGTCTGTTACTGGCGCTCTGTATGCATCGTGGGTATTCCGGGACGAACACGGGCCTGCTGAGCTTCCTGCTATTTTTTGGGACGGCCATCAGTACCACGGCCTTCCCCGTACTGGCGCGCATACTTCGTGAACACCCTGTCCAAGGGGACCTGGGGCCGACGACGCTGGTGACTGCGGCCATTGCCGATGTCTTGGGATGGACGCTGCTGGCCGTGGCCCTTACCGTGGTCAGTGCTGGGTCCTCCGTCAAAACGCTGGCCCTGCGGCTGCTCCTTTTGCTGGTGTACATTGTTGTGCTGCTGGGCGCTTTTCGTCCGCTGGCGGGCAAGCTGGTAGCATGGCGCGGTGCGCCCAGGTTTTCCCGTCTATTGCTGGGGGTGTTTTTGGTGGGCGCCCTGCTCTCGGCTTTTGCCACAGAGCGGCTGGGCGTCCATGCGCTCTTTGGGGCCTTTCTGGCCGGTATTTGCCTGCCGCGCGTGCCCCATTGGAAGCAGCAGTTGGAGCAGTCGGTAAGCCCACTGGTCAGCATCCTGTTGTTACCGGTCTTTTTTGCCGTGACGGGAATGAATGCCGAGTTCAAAGAGCTGGCCCACCTGCACATTGCCTTGTGGACCGTGCTGATACTGGTGGTGGCGATTGCAGGCAAGATCGGCGGGACCTATTATGCGGCGCGCAAGGCCAGCATGAATGAGGACGACGCGCTCTCCATGGGCGTGCTGATGAACACGCGCGGGCTGGTGGAACTGGTGGTGTTGAACATTGCCTATGATGCGGGCATCTTCAACCGACAACTGTTCACCGCTTTTGTCCTGATGGCGTTGGTGACGACTGTACTGACGGCGCCTCTGCTGCAATATGTGCAGCGCCGTGCGGCCAGGCATCCAGTTGTGGCCCCCTGTTAGGGCATGAAGTTACGCCCCAGGTGCGGCATTCTAGGGCCATACGGCATGGCTATTGGGCGGTCTTGCCTTTGTCCGGCGCCGGTGCGCCCTTCTGTGCGAAGGAGCGGCAATAGAGGACCAGGTTCCATATCTCGTCAGTCTTGGCCCGGTCGCCTTCGGCTGGCATCTGCCCCTTGCCGCTCTTGATGGCATCGAAAAGCTCTCCGTCCAACTTGTCTTTCAATGTGGCTGGATTGGTAAAGTCAGGCGGCGTCAACCCCAGGTCTTTGGCCAGGTCGCCTTTGCCGTCCCCTTTTTCACCGTGGCAGGAGACGCAGTCGTAGCCATAGATGGTCTTGGCGCGGGCCTGGGATGCAGGTGTTGGCTTTACGGGATTGTAGCGCGGCGTTTGCGAAGGAGGGGCGGCGTGCTGGGCTGGGGGTGGTGGCTGGGTAGGGGTTGGGGCCTGCTGCACCATTGCCGTATGGGAACAGAAAAGGAACGCTACTGCGATGAGACTGGTCCTGAACATGGCGCCTCCTATGACACTGATACGGTTGGTCCTGTGAAACATCTCGTATGGCCAGGACTGCATGGCCTAAAAGCTACGTGCAGGTGGCGCGCCTTTTTCGCGTATCTCCTTGGCCCACAGTCCTTGCCTGGATGGAAATTGTAACCCATCCAGTCCGTGATGGCGTTTTGACAGTATGGATGTACCATACCACCAGCCCTCCGGGAGTGGGAAACAGAAAATACTACCACTTCCACCGGCCATGGGCTGTGATGCACGGCACGCTGGTAAATGCAGATGTCTGGCGTGTTGCGGGAGTGTATGAGACAGGCCCGACAATCCAACCAACAATCCACACGAAGGGAATGCAGGAAAGGGGACCACAATGGAACAACGGAAGCTCGGCAAAAATGGCCCGGAGGTTTCGGCCCTGGGACTGGGCTGCATGGGAATGTCAGAATTCTACGGGGCAACCGATGACGTGGAGTCCATTGCGACCATCCATCGCGCGCTGGAGTTGGGGACCAATTTTCTTGACACGGCGGACATCTATGGCCGGGGCAAGAACGAAGAGCTGGTGGGCAAGGCCATCCACGGCAAACGCCAGGAATTTTTCATCGCCACCAAGTTTGGCATTGTGCGCAGCGAAGACCCAACGCAGCGTGGCGTCAATGGCCGTCCAGAGTATGTGCGCAATTGCTGCGATGCGTCCCTGAAGCGGCTGGGCGTGGAGACCATCGACCTGTACTACATGCACCGCATGGACCCGAAGGTGCCCATCGAAGAGACCGTGGGCGCGATGGCCCAGTTGGTGCAGGAGGGCAAGGTGCGCTTTCTGGGACTCTCCGAGGCCGCGCCCGCAACCATACGGCGCGCCCACGCCGTACATCCCATCGCCGCGCTGCAAACGGAGTATTCGCTGTGGAGTCGCGGGCCGGAAGCGGAAATCCTGCCTACGGTACGCGAATTGGGCATCGCCTTTGTGGCCTACAGCCCTTTGGGACGCGGTTTTTTGACCGGGAAAATCCAGGACCCGTCAGAACTGGCCGAGGACGATTACCGCAAACACCATCCCCGGTTCGAGGGGGAAGCGTTCCTGAAAAACAAGGGGTCGGCAGAGCGCGTCAGGGGACTGGCCACAAAAAAGGGGTGTACGCCCGCGCAACTGGCGCTGGCCTGGGTGCTGGCCCAAGGCAGGGAAATCATACCTATCCCTGGCACCAAGCGGCGGAAATATCTGGAAGAAAATACCGCCGCGGCCAGCCTGGTGCTGACAGAAAAGGAGGCCGCGGAGATAGCCGCTGCGGTCCCCTATACGGAAGTTGCCGGAGAGCGTTACATCCCGGCCATGATGAAGCTGGTGGAAGAATAGAAGGCGCAGGCTGCAAGGGGTGGGCGTTACTCTTTGCGGGAAGCGCCCGCCTCGACTTCGGCAAAGGTCATGTTTTGCGCGGGGCTTCCGGTCTGGCTTTTCCAGTCGAAAAATAATCGCGCGTAATTCGCAGTGATGTACTCCGCAGGGGTGGCGCCCAATTGCGCCGCCCTGGCGTCAATCCACTGCGGCGGGCCTTCCAGCTCGGCATAGGTGCCGATGGGTGTTTCGTCCAGGAGCAGATGGCCGGTCCCATCACTGTATTCCGTGCGCCATTTCTCGTAGATGAAACTGACCTCGTGGCCCAGGCTGGAAAATATCTGTGCCAGCACCTCGCCATCGGCCACGGTGGTTTCCGTTTCCAGGCGCTGTTTGTGGGGCAGGTCTGCGGCCCCCGTTGGGATGGACTTGTGCGTCACCACCCACAGGCCGCCGTAGCGGCGGATGCGCAACGTCTGGCCACTGGAACGTAGCGTACGTTCCGGCGTGTCAAAGAGGCGGTTCTGCTCCAAGGTGCGCGGCGTTTGCAGATGGAACCCCAGCGTGGGAAGGCGGGCGCAGAGATGGGCCGCATCCGCGACGCGGAACTTGATCTCCACTTCCAGCTTGGCCGATGTCTCCGGGGATGGGCCGTCGCTCATACTTGTAGTGTCGCACGCTGGCGGCAGGGGCGACAGCATGGTGGGTGTGTCCCGCATTTAGGATGGAAGAAGCAGCGTGCAAAAGATGCCAGACAAGCAGACAATCCGGCGGAGTGCAACCGCAGGGCAATTGCATACGGCAGCGGGCAAGGGGGCCATCGCAGAGGCGGCGACGGTCCTGCGCGCTGGCGGGACGGTCGCTTTTCCCACCGAGACGGTCTACGGGCTGGGCGCGAATGCGTTGGATGCGGCCAGCGTGGCGAAGATTTTTGTGGCCAAGCAGCGGCCATCGTGGGACCCGCTGATTGTCCACATCAGCGACGTAAGGATGCTGGCGCGCGTGGTTGCAGAGGTCCCCCGCGCGGCCCAGCGATTGATGGACGCTTTTTGGCCGGGGCCGCTGACCTTGCTGCTGCCCAGGAGCACTGCCGTGCCCCCGATTGTGACGGCAGGCAGGGACCTGGTGGGGGTGCGGATGCCTGCGCACCCGGTGGCGCTGGCGCTGATTGGGGCGTGCCATTTGCCGATTGCCGCGCCCAGCGCCAACCGCTTTGGCCACACCAGCCCGACCACTGCCGCGCATGTGCTGGACGACCTGGATGGCCGCATTGACATGGTGCTGGACGGCGGACCGACGGAGCACGGCGTGGAGTCCACGGTGCTGGAGGTGCGCGAGGGCGAGGTGGTCGTCTACCGGCCCGGGGCCATTACGCTGGAAGAGGTGCAGGCCGTGGCGGGCAACGCCGTGCTGTGTCCGGCGCAGCCGTTGCAACCAACACAGGCCGCGCAGCAGCCAGCATCGCTGCCCTCGCCGGGCGTCGGCATCCGCCACTATGCGCCGCAAGCACGGATGGTCCTGGTGGAGACCGCAGGGTTGGGCGATGCGGAGCGGGAGCGTGCCTGGTTGCGGGCCGTCCAGGGGGCGCAACAGGCGCAGGGCGGGGGCCTCCTCTGCGGTGTCTTATTGCCGGAGCAGTGGCCCTTGCCGCAGGGATTTTCCGGGGTGCAATTTGACTGGGGGGACTGGTCGGACCCCGCAAAACTGGCGCAACGCCTCTTTGCCGGCCTGCGCACGCTGGATGCGATGGGCGCAACGGTCATCGTGTGTCCCGTGCCCACGGGGATTGGCATTGGCGCGGCCATCCGCGACCGCATCTTGAAGGCCGCCCACGAATAGGAAGGCCGAGACCGGGCCGGTCACTGCATGATGGAGCGGGGTGCGACCTCTGCCGCCTTGTAGAGGTATTTGATGCTGGACTTGTAAATCATGACGCGCAGGCGGTTGCCATTGCGCAGCTTGATGGCATTGCGGTCATACCATTCCAGGACGCCTTCCAGGTGCTCACCGTCTTCCAGCACAATCACCATTCGGGTCTGTGCCTGCATCTGCTTTTGGAAGTAGAAGGCCTCCGCGTGGGTGTCCTCCGGGTGCATTCCAGAATGTGGGATACGGGGAGTCAAGACCGTGCTGGGGTTGCGGGGAAAGCTGTTGCGGTGCGCGGCCAGCGCGCGTTCTGAGAGGCTGGGCCGGACCAATCGGCGCGGGCCAGCCGGGCCATCGTCCTGTCTTTGGAGGGTGCCCGGGGGAACGGTCCTCGGAAATGGTTGATTGGGGCCAGACATCATGCACACACCTGTAGGACGCACACATCCATGCAGCACGCCAGAGTTGGGACACCCCCCACCGAAATACCTGCCTGGAAGACCAAGGCCGGGACCTACCATCGCGTTGCGGAAGGATGCAGCTTTCTTGTATAGATGCCAACGAAGCGGTGAAGGCTTTCTGCGTTGGACGGAAAAATAAAATCTGTTTTACGCCCCATTTCCCATTTGGGAGACGAGGGCGTCCAGGGAAAGCGAGCGTAGCAGGTTGCGGCGCATCCCGGATTCCACCTCTCCGATGGCGCGTGCGGCCTGTTCCAGCCAGGAAAAGCTGGTCCTGGGGGCCAGTTGCAGGAGTTCCGCTTCCAGGTCAATGTTGCGCACGCCGTTGGGTGCGCCAGCCTGGAGCAGCAGCAGGTCTTCCAGCAGGCTGTAGAGCGCGCGCAGCAACTCCTGCGTCTTTTGCTGGCCCTCATGGCCTGCGCGGTAGCTTTCCGTGGTGCGGAAGAGCGCGGAGTGGTCCGCCCCATCCAGTGCAGAACGTAACAGCAGCAGGGCGTCCTTACGCGTGGCCAGGTATGCATCCAAGTCAAAGGAGAGCGCGCGTCCCACGGCGCCTTCCGCCAGCCTTGCGACCAGGGCGCGTTGTTTGGCCGCCCATGCAGGACGTTGCGCGGCCAGGACCAGCTCCATTTGCGGCAGCGGCAAGGGATGCAGGCGCAGCAGGCTGGTGCGGGACCGGATGGTCGGCAGCAGGTCGTTGGGGTTTTCTGTAAGCAGCAGGATGTGCGCGTAGGGCGGCGGTTCTTCCAGCACCTTCAGCAGGGAGTTGGCCGCCTCATTCATAAAGATAGCGTTGGGGAAAATATACAGCTTGCGTCGGCCCTCAGAGGGCAGGCGTTGGATGTCATGGATGAGCGAGCGCACCTGGCCCACCTTGACCAGAAACTGCGGTGGGTCCGGCGGCAGGACAAGGACGTCCGGGTGGGTCTGGATGAGGATGCGGGTGTCTTTGCGGTCGGCCTCGCGCAACAGCTCCCGTGCCTCAATGGCCTCGGCCATACGTGCGTCCAGGTCACTGGCTTCCGCAATGCGGGTGCAGTTGGCGCAGGCGCCGCAGGCGTCGGGCAGGCCGTTGGACTGCTGTGGATGCAGGCAGTGGAGGGTCTGCGCCAGGGCCAAGGCCAGCGAGTATTTGCCCGCACCGCGCCCGCCGGCAAGGAGGAGCGCATGGGGCAGCCGGTCCGCCGCCAGCATCTCCTGGAGCTGCCGGACCACATCGGGATTGCCTAAAAAGCTGCGAAAGTCCACAGAATGAGCCTAGCAGATTGGCCCGTCCGTGCCCCAATATGGAAAGAGCGCAGGGAAAAAGCGCCGGGCAAAAGGGAAGGCCACCAGGACACTGGAAAGTACCGTGGTGGCCAAGGGGTGCAGCGCCGTTTTTTGCCGTATGGCCGTTACGCTGTTTGGCGCAGGGTGTAACTACTCAAGGTCTTGATGTAGTTGCCACGTTCAAAGGGGGAGGGGTCTGGTACAGAACGTCGGCTGAGGCTGCCGCGCATCTGGCTGATGGATTGGTATTCGTGTTCTTCCATCCAGTGCAAGAGGTCGTTCTGGATGGTTGTAAGGCGGGCAATGCCATGGGCGAGCAGGGCCGATGCGGTCATGGCAACCTGCGCCCCGGCCATGATGGACTTGAGCACGTCTTCCGCACTGTGGACGCCGCCGGTAATGGCCAGCTCCGCACGCAGGTTGCCATAAAGGATGGCGGTCCAATGCAGACGCAGCAACAGCTCTTCCGGGCCGCTGAGCGCCAGCTTGGGGACAACGTTGAGTCCATCGATGTCAAAATCCGGTTGATAGAAGCGGTTAAAGAGCACCAGCGCATTGGCCCCGGCATCATCCAGTTGCCGGGCAAGCGACGGCAGACTGGTGTACTGCGGGGAGAGCTTGACCGCAACGGGAATGCGGACACTTTGCTTTACCTGGCGCACCAGGTCGACAATCCCTTGCTCCACTGCGGCACTGGTTAGATGGGGGTCCGTCGCCAGGGAATATGTGTTCAGCTCCAGCGCATCTGCGCCGGCCTGTTCCATCTCTTTGGCGAAGCGCACCCATCCCCCCGCAGTGGCCCCATTGAGGCTGGCAATGATGGGTATATTGCTGTTGTTTTTGGCCTGTTTCAGCAGGCCGAGATAGGCGTCCTGTCCCAGGTGGTAGTCCTCATACGCAGGCAGGTAGCTGAGGGACTCCGCAAAGGACTCCGCGCCGCGGGAGATGTCGCGGTCCAGGGCGTTGCTTTCCAGGGCGAGTTGCTCCTCAAAGACCGAGGGAAGCACCACCGCAGCGGCCCCGGCCTCTTCCAGGCGTTGGATGTTTTCCAGGGAACCACTCAGCGGCGAAGAAGAGACCACCAGTGGGCCTTTCAGTTTGAGTCCAAGGTATTCCGTAGTCAGGTCGATCATTATTCCTCACTTCCTTTTCCCAGGGGGGCGATGTTGCCTTCTGGTTCTGGTGGGGCAATGTTTGGGGTGGCGCCGCGTCCAGGCATGGCGGCGCGACTAGAGTAGACGCGCCATTCGCGTTCCACATCGTCCTGGGCCTCGCGCAAGAGGACTTTGGCGACCTCTGGGTTGCTGCGCGCGAGCATAGTGTAACGGGCCTCATGGTACGCATACTGTTTGAGCGGGAGCGTAGGCGCCTTGGAATCGAGTTGGAACGGGTTCTTGCCTTCCTCGCGCAGGGCCGGGTTGTAGCGCATCAGCGGCCAATAGCCGGAGAGCACCGCATTTTTCTGCTGCTCCATGCCATAGGCAAGGTCATACCCGTGGGCAATGCAATGGCTATAGGCAATGATGAGCGCGGGGCCGTTGTATGCCTCGGCCTCCTGGAACGCCTTGACCGTCTGCATGTCGCTGCCGCCCATGGCGACGCGGGCGACATAGACCGATCCATAACTGACGGCCTCCATCGCAATGTCCTTCTTGGCGTTGGGCTTGCCGCCTGCGGCAAACTTGGCCACCGCGCCGCGCGGAGTAGACTTGGACATCTGACCGCCGGTGTTCGAATAGGTCTCCGTGTCCAGCACCAGCACCTTGATGTTCTGGCCGGAACTGAGCACATGGTCCAGGCCGCCGAAGCCGATGTCATAGGCCCAGCCGTCACCTCCGATGATCCAGAGGCTCTTGCGGACCAGCGAATCGCACAGGGTGAGCAAGGTGCGCGCCTCCGGCATCTTGTTTCCCGTCAATTTGTCGCGCAGCAGTTTGACCCGCTCCCGTTGCGCGCTGATCTCCGCCTCCGTGGACTGCTTGGCAGTCAGGATGGCGGTGACAAGGTCGCCGCCCAGTGTGGGCGAAAGGCGCGCCAGCAACTCCTCGGCGTAGACCTTTTTCTGGTCCAGGGCCAGGCGGATGCCCAGACCGAACTCGGCGTTGTCTTCAAAGAGGGAATTTGCCCAGGTAGGGCCGCGTCCTTCTTTGTTCACCGTGTAGGGCGTGGTGGGCAGGTTGCCGCCATAGATGGAAGAACATCCGGTGGCGTTGGCGATGTAAAGACGGTCGCCAAAGAGCTGGGTGAGCAGCTTGATGTAAGGCGTTTCTCCGCAGCCTGCGCAGGCCCCGGAGAACTCAAAGAGCGGATCGAGGAGCTGGATGTCTTTGACCTGGGTGTGGGAGAGACGGCTGCGGTCCACCGAGGGCAGCGCCTCGAAGAACTCCCAGTTTTTGGCCTCGGCCTCGCGCAGTGGGGCCTGCATCTCCATATTGATGGCCTTGTGTTTGGCCTCGCTCTTGCTCTTGACCGGGCAGACCTCGACGCAAAGACTACAGCCGGTGCAATCTTCTGGCGCCACCTGCAAGGTGTAAAGTTCCTGCTCCATGCCGCGCCATTTAGGCTTGGTGCTCTTGAAGGTGGATGGGGCGCTGGCGAGCAGGGCCGGGTCGTAGACCTTGGCGCGGATCACCGCGTGTGGACAGACCAGCACGCATTTGCCGCACTGGATGCAAAGCTCCTTGTCCCAGACCGGTATCATCTGGGCGACATTGCGTTTTTCCCATTTTGCCGTGCCCGTGGGGAAGGTGCCATCGGGAGGCAGGGTGCTGACTGGCAGGGCATCGCCACGGCCTGCCGCCATTTCGCCCAGGACGTCATGCACAAAGGCCGGGGCCACAGCGGGAATAATGGGAAGGATGTCAAAGGTGGAGGTGGCTTTTGCGGGCAACTTCACCGGATGCAGATGGGCCAGGGCGGCGTCCACGGCGGCGAAGTTCTGTTGCACGATGGCATCGCCGCGCTTGCCGTAGGTCTTTTTGATGGCCTTCTTGATCTGCTCAATGGCCTCCTCGCGCGGCAACACGCCGCTGATGGCGAAGAAGCAGGTCTGCATAATGGTGTTGATGCGGTTGCCCATGCCGGCCTCGCGCGCCACCGTGTAGCCATCGATGACGTAGAACTGGAGTTTCTTTTTGAGGATGGTCTCCTGTGTGGTGCGCGGCAGGTGGGCCCATACCTCGTCCGGGCCGTAGGGGGAATTGAGCAGAAAGACGGCCCCCGGGGCAGCGGCGGTCAGTACATCCATGCGCTCCAGGAAGGAGAACTGGTGGCAGGCCACAAAGTTCGCCTTGGTGATGAGATAGGTGGAGCGGATGGGGTCCGGGCCAAAGCGCAGGTGCGATGTGGTGACCGAGCCGGACTTTTTCGAGTCATAGACAAAATAGCCCTGCGCATAGTTCGGGGTCTGTGAGCCGATGATCTTGATGGAGTTTTTATTGGCCCCGACCGTCCCATCGGAACCCAGGCCGTAGAAAAGGGCACGCACGGTGCGTGGGTCCTCGGTGGAGAACTCTGGGTCATAGGCCAGGCTGGAGTGGGTGACGTCGTCTTTAATGCCGATGGTAAAGTGGTTCTTCATTTGCGGCTTTTTCAATTCGTCAAAGATGCCCTTGACCATGGCCGGAGTGAATTCTTTGGAAGAGAGGCCATAACGTCCGCCGATAATGCGGGGCTGCTTTGCAAAGGGGGCCGTGCCAGTGGAAAATGCCTCACTGAAGGCGGTAATTACATCCTGATAGAGCGGTTCGCCCAGCGCCCCGGGTTCCTTGGTGCGGTCCAGGACGGCGATGGAGCGGACGGTCTTGGGCAGTGCGGCCAGGAACGCCTCCGCCGCAAAGGGCCGATACAGATGGACCTTCAGCAGGCCCAGTTTTTCCCCCTGCTTGTTGAGGTGGTGGATGGTCTCCTCTACGGCGCCAGCGCCCGACCCCATGAGGATGATGGCCTGTTCGGCATCGGGTGCGCCCACGTAGTCGAACAGATGATAGGAGCGGCCCGTCTGCCTGGCGAAGCGGTCCATTACGTCCTGCACAATGGTGGGACAGGCCAGGTAGTAGGGGCTGCAGGCCTCGCGGGCCTGGAAAAAGACATCGGGGTTCTGCGCTGAGCCACGGAGAATGGGCCGCTCAGAATTGAGGGCGCGTTCGCGGTGGGCCTGGATGAATTTTTCGTCCACCAGGGCGCGGATGTCATCGTCAGAAATCCCGATGGCCTTGTTGATCTCGTGCGAGGTGCGGAAGCCATCAAAGAAATGCAGGAAGGGGACACGCGACTCCAACGTGGCGATGTGGGAGATGAGGGCAAAATCGCCCGCCTCTTGCACGGAATGGGAGGAGAGCAGCGCGTAGCCAGTGGCGCGGCAGGCCATCACGTCCGAGTGGTCGCCAAAGATGGAAAGGGCGTGGGTGGCGATGGTGCGCGCCGTAACGTGGATGACGTTGGCGGTCAGTTCGCCAGCGATTTTGTACATATTGGGGACCATCAGCAGCAGCCCTTGGGAGGCAGTAAAGGTCGTGCTCAAGGACCCGCCCTGGAGTGCTCCATGCATGGCCCCTGCCGCCCCGCCTTCACTTTGCAGCTCGGCAACAAAGGGCACGGAACCCCAGATGTTTTTCCGGCCCTCTTCCTTCCATTGGTCGGCCCATTCGCCCATCGTGGATGCTGGCGTAATTGGATAGATTGTAATCACTTCCGCAAGCCGATAGGCAACAGAAGCAGCCGCTTCGTTTCCATCAAGAATCACAATTTCCTGCTCTTTCATGCTTTTCCCCTCATCTTCTGCATCGTTTCCGTGTTTTTTTGTCCTACGTTATTTTGCAAGGGACACAAACCCTGGACCCAGGACAAAAGGCCCAAACATTCCCAAACACTCCAAGATAGGCCATGCGCATCACAGGCGTATGTGATCTGCAACACAATTTTTGGCAATTTAGATGTTTTTTGGTGTCGTGGAGACGAGTACAGTGTTTTTTCCATGCAGGGAAATCGGTCCCCCATGGATTTTTCCATTCCCATTCCAGCCCAACTGTCATCCTCTATATTCTATGCCCCGCAGGGAGCGGTATCCTAGAGGGGAGCTTCCTGTACCAGGGAAGGACCGCCAGCATTGGACGGATGCGGCAGGGCAGGCGGCACAATCAACCTGCCAGGAAATCGGAAAGGCCCATGGTCCCAGCGGTACGCACGCACAATCCGGCATCGTTTACGCGCACCCTGGCCAGCGCCAAGAAGACCATGGTGTTCAGCGAGATCATCCATCTTGCATTGGACAGCTTTCGCGCCAACAAGGTCCGCTTTGCCTTGACGGCCCTGGGCATGGTGATGGGGTCCGCCTCGGTGATCCTGGTGGTCACGATTGGCCTGACCGGCAAGCAATATGCCGTCAACTTGATCCAGGGCATTGGCGCCAATATGATCGTGGCGGACTACCAAGGTGGTGACACGGGGGACGCCAATGCCAGTCCAGACCATCTGACAAAGGACGATTTGACCGCCGTCCTCAACCAGGTCCCAGGCATTGTCGCCTCTTCCCCCATGCTGGAGATGCACGACCAGATCAGTTTTGGGGGCGGCAAGGTGAAGGACATTCTGGTCCTTGGCGTTTCGCCAGAATATAAGGACGTGCGCAATCTCGTCATCCTGTCGGGGCGTTTTTTTGACGACCAAGACGAAACCAGTCATGCCAAGGTGGCCGTCGTCACCGCGCTATTTGCCAAAAACATGTTTGGCAGCACAGCGGCGGCCATTAACAAAAGCTTTTCCATCAGCGGCATCCCCTTTACGATCATCGGTACCTTTAAGGAGCGGGTCTATACCTTTGGAATGTCTGAGGTGGCCGACCAGACCATCCTGATTCCAGACCCCGTGGCGCGTTATTTTACCGGCACCGACAGCGTGAAGCAGTTGTTTTTTTCTGTGAGGAACTACAACGACATCCAACATGCGCGCGACGCGATTGCCCGGGTCATCCAGTCCCGGCACCGCGCCAACTCCACCTATGACGTGAATGAATATACGGCGCTGGTGACGACAGCCGGCCAGATTGCGGACGTCCTGACGATGGTGCTGCTGCTGGTTTCCGCCGTCACGCTGGCCGTCAGCGGCGTGGGCATCATGAACATCATGCTGGCCACAGTGCGCTCCCGCATCCGGGAGATTGGCATCCGCAAGGCGGTGGGCGCCACGTATCGCGAAATCCAATTGCAGTTTTTGACGGAAGCGGTCCTGATCTCGCTGAGCGGGGGCATTGTGGGCACTTTCGTTGGGCTGGCGCTGCCCTTTTCGGTGGGCATCTTCACGGACTACCACATTCCGGTTTCCGGGTGGTCGGTGGTGATAGCCCTGGGTACGGCGATGCTGGTGGGCATTCTGTTTGGCACGCTGCCAGCCACGCGCGCAGCGCAGATGGACCCGGTCGAGGCATTGAAGTACGAATAGCAAAAAGAACAGAAAAGGCCAGGCAGTTATGCCCGGCCTTGGTTTCTGCCGCCCTCAGGAACAGGCCCGGATTGCTCCGGCTTCTGCCCGGATTGCTCCGGCTTCCGCCGTGGCATTCCCGTCCTGCGAGGGCACAACCTTGATAGGGAAGGTGACGAAAGGCCTGTCCCGATGGCCAGGGACCTGCCTGCCCGCGCGTGCAAGCGTTACATGACCAAGGCCAGCTTCTCCAACTCTTCCTGCATTCCCTCCGGTGAGGAGTTCAGCACATCCAGCCGCAGTACGGCGTCCCGCACGCACTGGCGGGAGACCCCGTAGCCGCGACCACTCAGGAAGCTGCTGACCAGCTCTGCGGCCTGCCAGGAATCCAGGCCACTTTGCAACAGGCCGTTGCGCAGGTCTTGCAGTTCCGCAACGGGAAACTTTTCAACCATGCTGTGTAGTAACATGACGTTTCCCTCCTTTGGGATACTGTGCATTTCCCGTCCCTTTGGCTGCTTGGGGGGAGTTTGCACGCCCCCATTTTCTTAGACCCCTCCATAGCGGATTTGTTGTCAGCGGCATGGCTTTCCTGGTCCCCATTTTTTTGAAGTGCTGCGGCGCGGTCCTTGAAATATAAGGACTTCATACCCTACAACAAGTTCTTCGGCAGCAGAAGCGGTCCCATGAGAGACACTTCAGTAACAAAAACCACGTTACCGGAGATGGTCCCATGTGGAAATGGTGGAAAACTGGACGATAAAAAAGCAACATGCCCCATAAACGGTGCGCATTGTTGACAAACTGGGTCCCTGCCCAGCGGCCCTTCCTTGGATCAGGTGTGCGAAAGGACGGAGATGGCCCGTCCGGCCAGCAAAACGGGAATGCCATCCACCAAGGGATAGCCCAGATGGCAGTGGTGGCAGACCAGCCATTCCGGCTGGCCTTGGCTGGGCGCGGTCGTCAGGTCCTGCCGCTTACAGGCGGGGCAGGCCAGCAGGGAGAGCAAAATTGGAGGGACTGCAGCGGACATGGTTGCAGTGTATTCCGAATGCGGCGCCAGCGGGAAGATGCACGGAGGGGCAGGTACAGTTGCGCCATCGTCTTCCAGGAATTGATCTTGTACCATAAGTGTGGGGGCAATATGACTACAGTGGGCACTCCCACCATTCTTGACGGAAATATCATTGCCGCGGCCATCAAGGCCGAGGTCGCTGCCGAGGTGCGACAACTTGCGGCGCAAGGCGTCCGGCCCGGACTAGCTGCGGTGCTGGTCGGCAGCGTGCCCGCGTCGCAAATCTACGTGCGCAGCAAGGTGAAGAGCTGCGAGGAACTGGGCATTTTCAGTGAGCTGATTACGCCGCCGGAGAGCGTCACGACGGAGGAGATGTTGCAGTTGGTGGCGCAACTGAATGCCCGCGACGACATTGACGGGATACTGGTCCAGTTGCCACTGCCGAAACAGGTGGACACCAAGCGATTGCTGGAGGCCGTTTTGCCGGAAAAAGACGTGGATGGTTTCCATCCAGTGAACGCGGGCCGGTTGCAATCCGGCAGGCCGGCGCTGGCGCCCTGCACGCCTGCGGGGATCATTGAAATCCTGAAGCGCAGCCATCTACCGATTGCCGGACAAAATGCGGTCGTGCTGGGCCGCAGCGACATTGTGGGCAAGCCGGCGGCGATGCTGCTGCTGCATGAAAACGCCACGGTGACCATTTGCCACAGCAAGACGCGCGACCTGGCCGCCCACACCCGCGCAGCAGACATTCTGGTGGCGGCCATTGGGAAAGCGGGGTTTGTAACGCCAGAGATGGTGCGGCCTGGCTCTGTCATCATTGACGTGGGCATCAATCGCGTCACCGAGCAAGGGGAATTTGACCGCTTTTTTGCTGGGAACGCCAAGCGCGAAGCGGCCTTCCGCGAGAAAGGCTCCGTTATTGTGGGCGATGTGCATCCCAAGGCATTTGAGCTGGCCGGGGCCTATACGCCGGTGCCGGGAGGGGTGGGCAAACTGACCATCGCCATGTTGATGGCCAACACCGTGCGCGCGGCCAAGCTGCGCCGTGGCATGGTGGTCTAAGGCAGGAAGGACGGGATGCTGCGCGTTGGCCTGACCGGAGGACTGGGGAGCGGCAAGAGCACCGTGGCGGCCATGTTTGCCGCGCGCGGCGTGCATCTGCTGGAGGCCGACGCCATTGGCCGCGAATTGATGCAGCCCGGCCATCTGGTCTATGACGCCATTCTGCGCCATTTCTCTGCTCTGCCCGATGCGCCAGATATGCTGCTCGCGGACGGCCAATTGGACCGCGCGGCGTTGGCCCGGTACGTTTTTTCTACGGGCCGCATCCAAGAACTAGACCGTATCGTGCATCCGCCGGTCATCGCCGAGCAGGAGCGCCGCGCGCAACAGATTTTCGCACAAGACGCCGGGGCCATTGTCATGGTGGAATCGGCGCTGATCTTTGAGGCGGAACGCGCTGGCACCGGGCCAGGACTGCGCCAGAGGTTCGACCAGATGGTCCTGGTCACCGCGCCGGAAGCGGCCAAAATTGCCCGCTACGTGGAGCGAGTTTGCCAAGGACGCGTACTGACGCCGGAGGAACGCGGGGCCATCGAAGAGGACGCGCGGCGGCGTCTGGCCGCGCAGATCCCCGACGCGGAAAAGGCCCCGTTCTGTGACCATGTGATTGATAACTCCGGCCCGCGCGGGCAGACCGAGGCCGCGGTGGAAGGTATTTATCGCACATGGCTATAAGACATGGCCATAAGACATGGCGATAAAAAACGGGGCGATAAACGGGGCCATGGGAAACAATGCAACTAAAATGTATGGCAAAGGACACAATGCGATGAAGGCCCGTCTTCTTCTTTTGACTGTCGCCATCCTGGGCGGCTTTTACTTTGTGACCACCCACACGGAAGCCACCGGAGGATGGTTTACGCAGCCTGTGGCGGGCCGGTCCATGCCCAGCGGCCCCATGCAACTGACGCAGGCCGAGGCCGCCCCGGCGCTGACCCCGGAGGAGCAGCAAAATGTCGCGGTCTACAAAAGGGCGCTGCCATCGGTGGTCAACATCACTTCCACTACCGTGGCCTTCGACTTCTTTTATGGCCCGGTGCCGCAACAGGGGCAGGGGTCCGGCTTCATTTTGGACAAGCAGGGGCACATCCTGACCAATTTCCATGTTGTCTCCGACGCGCGCCAGGTGGAGGTGACGCTCTTTGACAAGCACCGCTACAAGGCAAAGGTCCTGTTGAACGACAAATCACATGACCTGGCGTTGCTGCAAATTGATGCACCCAATCTGCAACCGGCCACGCTGGCGGATTCGCGCGGCCTGCAAGTGGGACAGGTGGTCTATGCCATTGGCAATCCTTTCGGATTGAACGGCACCATGACGCGCGGCATCATCAGCTCCATACGCAGCGTGCGCGGGCCGCTGGGCAACCTGATCGAAGATGCCATCCAGACCGATGCGGCCATCAATCCGGGCAACTCCGGTGGGCCGCTGCTGAACTCGCGCGGCGAGGTGATCGGCATCAACTCCATGATTGCCACCGGCGGCGGCGCAGACCAGAATGCGGGGGTCGGCTTCGCCATCCCCATCAACACGGCCAAGGCAGTGCTGAATGATTTTGCCCAATACGGCAAGGTGCTGCGGCCCACCCTGGGCATCGTTTCCCTGCCAATTGGCCCGGACCTGGCCGGACAGATGGGCCTGCCCGCGGACTCTGGCGTGTTGATTGAGCGCGTCCTTCCCGGTGGCCCGGCGGACCGCGCCGGCCTGCGCGGCGGCACCCAGAAGGCATATCTTGGCAACACACCCATCTACGTGGGGGGCGACCTGATCGTGGCCATCAACGGGGAGCAGGTGACCAATGCGCAGGACATTTCTGAGATCATGGATGGCCACAAGTCCGGCGAAAAGATCACGGTGACCATCTTCCGTGGGCAAAAGCGCATGGACATTCCGGTGGTGCTGGGCACAGAGGGCGACACCGAAGTCTAGCAGCCCGTGGTGAAAGTCGAGATGCCACAAAAGCGTCCCTCGGCGGCCAAAGCTGCGTTGATTTTGCAGCTCTTACGGCACGGCTGGAGCCGTGCCCCTTCAAAACCCGACTTTCACCACAGGCTGCTAGGGCCTGTCTGCTTCGGCAAGATAGATGGCCGTGTAGTCCAGGTAATTCTGCGCGTATTGCAAAATCAATTCGCGGTCGGCGTCGCCCAGCGCGCGACGCTGCTTGCCCGGCACTCCGGTCCAGAGCGTGCGCGGCGGCACGATGGTGTTTTCTGGGATCACCGCGCCAGCGGCGATGATGGACCCTTCGCCGATGCGGGCATCGTTCAGGATGACGGCATTCATGCCAATCAGGCATGCGTCTTCCACCACGCAGCCGTGGACGGTGGCGTTGTGGCCGATGGTCACCCAATCGCCCACGATGACTGGACAGCGATAACGCTGGCCGTGCAGCACAGAACAGTCCTGCACGTTGGAGTTGGCCCCCACACGGATGAAGTGGACATCGCCGCGCAGCACGGCGTTCATCCAGATGCTGGCGTGCTCGCCGAGGGTGACATCGCCGACGATTTGCGCGGAAATGTCAACATAACATGAGGCCGGAAGGACCGGAGACTTGCCTTGATAAGAGCGGACCATAGATGTTTAGTTTCCGCCGAAGGGCGCCTGTGTGTCCATACGACAAGCGCAAACCGTCTGGGCCCTTCGTCGCTGCGCTCCTCAAAATGACACTTTACGTGGATACACCACGCTTCGTTCAGTAGGACACTTTGGCGTAGGGAGCGTCCCTTTGATGGGTGCAACCGTTGTTCCCCTACTCAATCCCAAAAAGAAGACTTGCATGGGGCACTGCGCAAAATTACTCTGCGTGGGGTGATGCCGGGGGCGGCGGACCGCCGGGGAAGGTCTCTTCTGGATGGCCTGCAATGGCGGCGCGCATGAACTGTATCCAAATGGGCAGCGCGGCCCGTGCGCCGGTCTCCCTGTCTCCCAGGCTTTGGCGATTGTCATAACCGACCCAGACGCCGCAGGTGTAGGAGGGGGAAAAGCCCAGGAACCAGGCGTCGGTAAAGTCGTTGGTCGTCCCCGTCTTGCCGCCCAGAGGATGGTGCAGTTGGCTGGCCGCCGCCCCGGTGCCCTGGCGCGCCACGGCCTGGAACAACTGCATCATCAGCCGCGCCGATTTCTGGTCCGTGGAAACATGCACGTCCGGCGATGTTTCATACAGCGTTTCGTTGTCGGCATTCGCCACGCGGCGGATGAAGTGTGGCGTCATGCGGATGCCGTCATCGGGAAAGCTGCTGTAAGCGGCCACCTGCTCCACCAGACTGACCTCCGCGGACCCCAGGGCAATGGGCAGGTACGGAGGGATGTCCGTGGTGACGCCGAAGTTGTGCGCCGTTTCAATGACTTTATGGACCCCAAGGCTGTTGGCCAACTTCAGCGCGGGGACATTGCGTGAGTCTGCGAAGGCACGCAGCAGCGTGATCTGCCCCAGATAGCGGTTGTCATAATTGTGCGGAGAATACGGTCCGGAAGGAGAGGGAAAGGTGACTGGCGCGTCGAGGACGGTGCTCTCCGGCGTGTCGCCCGATTCCATTGCCGCCGTGTAGACGTAGGCCTTAAAGGAGGAACCGGTCTGTCGCTCTGCCTGCGTGGCGCGGTCGTATTGCGAGAGGTAGAAGTCGCGCCCGCCCACCATGGCCGTCACTTCCCCATTGGTGTTGTCCACGGCCAGCAGGGCCGCCTGCACGCCGGAATCCTGCTCCAGGGCCGCCCGCAGGATGGTGCTGCTGGCATCTTTTTCAGGGAGCATGCGGACGTAGACGATGTCGCCCACGCGGAGCAGGTCGGTGGCCATTTTGTGTCCGGTCCAGGCCCAGCCGTCGGAATCGACCAGCAGGTCCTGCTTGCCCACCCGCACGGTAACTTCATAGGGCAGCACTTCGGTCACCAGCCCGTGGATGTAAGTGCCCGGCGTCAGCGGTATGCCCCAGTCTGGATGGTGAAAGGCCCCCAGCGAGCTGCCCCCGGCAATTACATTCAGCAACTGGCCCTTCCATCCATGACGGCGTTCGTAGGTGGCCAGTCCATCCAGCACGGCCTGGTTGGCGGCCTGTTGCAGGCCCAGGTCCAGCGTGGTGTAGACGCGCAGGCCGCCCTGATGGACCATGTCCGGGCCAAAACGCTTGTCCAGTTCCTTGCGCACCTCCTCCACAAACCATGGTGCGACGGTGTTGGGCGGCGGCCCCAGATGCAGGCCCAGCGGGGAGGACTTGGCGTCTTCTGCCTGTTGCTGGGTGATGACGCCGTCCTCCAGCATGGCGTTGATGACGCGGTTCCTGCGGCGGAAGGCGCGCTCCGGGTAGTTGACCGGGGAGTAATACGATGGGCCGCGTGGCAGGGCCGCCAGCAGGGCCGCCTCGGGCAGCGTCAGCTCACGCGCGGGCTTGCTGAAGTAATACTCGGAACCGGCCTCAAAACCATAGACGCCCTGGCCCAGATAAATCTGGTTGGCGTAGAGCGTGAATATCTGTTCCTTGGTGAAATTGCGCTCAATCTGGATGGAAAGAAATATTTCCTGGATTTTCCGGCGGAAGGTACGTTCTGGGGAAAGGAACAGGTTGCGCGCCAACTGCATGGTCAGGGTGGAAGCGCCTTGGGCGCGGCTGTCCTGCGTCAGGTCGCGATAGGCCGCGCCCGCCACCCGAAAGAGATTGACCCCCCAGTGGCCCTCAAAATTTTTATCTTCAATGGAAATCACCGCGTGCCGCAAGATGGGCGGGATGTCGTCATAGCGGACCACCACGCGCCGCTCCAAGGCAAAGGAGCCAATCACGCTGCCGTGGATGTCATACAGTTCGGTGGTGGTGCTGGGCCGGTAGCGTTCCAGGTCCTCGATCTGCGGCAGATCGACGGAGTAGATCAGCACCAGCCCCCCCAGCGCACCAAAGATGGCGGCCAGCCCTGCCAGCGCCAAAAACGCCACCGGGCCTGCCAGCTTTTTGCGTCGCGGCGTTATGGGACGAAAGCCGCGCCGGTCCTCCCGAAAGACCTGCTGCGATGGTGTGAAGCGTTTCAATAGACGGTCCAATCGGTATGTGCGTTTTCGGCCCCGAAGGACGACTTCCGCCGCGTTTCTACTCCCTTGTTAAGGCAAGGGACATGGTCCTGCCTCTTGTCGTGTCCGTGCCCGGTCCTAGCGTGCCAACGCCCCGCTCAGGCCGGCTTCTGGCGCAACAACGCCAAGGCCTTGTTCAACTGCTCATCCGTGGGTGGGGCAGCAGGGGGTTGCGGGCCACTGGCAGGGGCCTTCGTTTCTGTAGGTGCTACGCCAAAAAAGTTTTCGTTGCTGGCCGCAACTTCCACATTCGGAGTGACCCCTTTTTCCTGGACCACAATGCCCGATGGGGAACTGTATTTGGCCACGGTCAGGAACAGCATCTCTCCGTCGGGCAGCGGTATTTGCTTCTGCACCACGCCCGCTCCAAAAGTGTGTTCACCCACAATGTCGGCCCGCTTGTTGTCCAGCAAGGCCGCAGCAACAATCTCTGCTGGACCTGCCGTCCCGCGGTTGACCAGCACCACCAGCGGCGCCGCAGTGACAAATTTCTTTGGGTCCGCGGAGAAGGTCTGTTTGGGGAATTTCTGCCCTTCCAGCGTGGCGATGGTCCCTGTCTGCAGGAAAGCATTGGCCAGAAGCATGGCAGGGTCCATCTCGCCTTCCGCCACGTCGCGCAGGTCCAGCAATACCTTTTGGTTGCCGTCCTTGGGCATGGCGCGCAGCCGGTCAACCATCTGGTCCACGCGCTCTTTGGACATCTGATAGGGCCTCAGATACAGGATGCTGCTGTTCTCATATTGCTCCACGCCCATCTGTGGGTACTGGACCAGGGAGCGCGTCAACGTCAGCGACTCCGGCTCTGCACTGGTGGGGCGGACCACGGAGAAAGTGACCTGGGAGCCGGGCTGGCCCTCCAGCAGCAGGCGCGCCATTGCCAAGGACATCACGCGCGTGCTCTTCCCGCCAATGGATTCAATCACATCGCCATCTTTTATCGCGGCCTTGTCCGCCGCGCTTCCGGGCGCCACGGTGACCACGGTGGCGTAATCGAAATGTTTGGAGATGTCCATCCCCACCTGGGCCTTGCCTGCATTTTCAAGCGCCTGATAGTCCTTGTATTCCTGCGCCGTCAGGAAGCTGGAGTCCGGATCCAGTCCCTCCAGAAGGCCATGCAGCGCGCCCACGGAGACATCGTGGATGTCTGGCGTGACCACGTAATCATTCTGGATGTGCTGCAGGACCTCGCTGTAGACCTCAATCTGCCGGTAGGCATTGTTGTCTGTGGAGGCGCGGACGCCCCCGGGCATGAAGCCGCCGAGAAAGATGAAGACGACCAATCCAACGGAAATGGCCAAAATGGAGAGCTTGAAGGACCTTGGCATAGGCACAATGCGGCACTTCCAGGCCGCTGCCAGTAGTGTACATCGCGCGGGACGGGGCAGGGGGTGGTTTTGCGGGGCGGCCATTGGCGCAGGTGTTTCCTTTTGACGTGGCGATTGCCATCGCGGACACCGTGGGAGTTGCCGCCTTTGGCCGCGCGGTGAAAGTCCAAACCGTACAAAGTTCCCACAGCAAACTAATGTAAAAGATTGATTTTTCCGGGACGTGCTGTGCAGTTTTTGTGCGCGACTTGTTTGCACCCACGTGCCTTTGGCCGTGTACGGCTGGGAAACTGTTTAGAGATTGCAGAAATGCCCTGCGGTCCCGACCGCATCCACGCCACTGCGTAGGGGCGATGTGGCATTTGGCGCACGAAAAAATTCTTCTTGACAATCAAACATGCACAGTGATAAAAGTTTTTGCTAGTACACTATTTCAATATGTAAACAATGTATCGGAATGTCAACCCATTGCTGTGCGTCCGTTTGGTGTCACGCAGGAAAACGGGCAGGGCTGGTTGTCCCAATGGGTTTTAAGGGGTCTTCTATGCTGTTCCGTGGTTTTGCTAAATTCGCTGTTCGCCTCGTTCTTGCTGTCACCATGGTTGCGTTGTTGTGCCCACAGCCATCGCACGCCGCCGCAGCGCCGTCAATTTATGGGCCGGGCACCATCCAGGGCATTGCACTGGACGCAGATGGCGACCCGGCAGTCAGCGCCACGGTCGTGCTGAGCGGGAACACGCAGGCGATAGAGCGGACTGCAACAGTCGACCAGAATGGGGGTTTTTTCTTTTTCGGAGTGCCCACTGGGTCGTACTCGATCGTGCTCGATGCTGGTTCGCGAGGAAACATGGAGAGTGACTTCATTTTCCAGCAAGGCCCGGTTGCGGGGATGACCATTACCCTGCAGTTGATGGTGCAGGACGCCGAGACCTCTGGGGCGTCCGATGCGGGCCTGTTCCGCATCCGTGCAACCAATCCGACCATGGCGGGACGGCCAGCATTGACAGCGACACAATTGCCCCGGATGTCCGCACAACCGTCGGCCCAGACAACGGCCCAGGCTGCGGCCTTGACGACCACGCCGACAGCGGCCAATCCAGCGGCAAATTTCACCATCTACGCCGCGCCCGTGGCACCCAACCCGGTGAATTTTGGCTTCAATATCAGCCCTGCGGAATGGGTTGGCACTTCGGACAACCACTACTTCAACGGTGAAGGAATGACTCCCTGGGACGCGCGGCAGGCATTGACCGCAACCCAGGGCGGAAGTGACACCACCTTCATCTGCAACGATCCCGGTGTCGGAACGGACTTCTTCGGTAGCATTGCAAGCGGCTACTTCGTCGGTGCGCTGGCCCGCGTCTATCGCTTTACAGGCGGCGTATGGACGCTGGTGCGCACGGGCACCATCAGCGCATACACGGCCGTCTATGGTTCCACCAATCCAGCGGACCACACGATCACCTTCAGCACCTCCGGCCCTACAACGCAGCAGGGCGACGTAATCTGGATGAGCCTGGACGCGAACCAGCAACCTCCGAATTTCAACATGCTCTCGCCACGCCTGCAAAAATATGGCCATTACAACGTTTTATGGAATACCGAGAAGGCCCAAGGTCCAACTACCGCCAATCCCTACGCGGCGTATACCTACGATACCGACGTTCCTCCCGCGTATAACAACAACGGGCCATCTGTCCCCGGTTTGAGCTTGAAACTAACGGACACCAATAAGGAGACACAGGGCATTTGGCAGTATATTCAACCGCTGTTCTATGGGACATATGACGGGTTTGAGACGGGGCACACCTATGAGTTCAGTGTCTGGCTCAAGCAGAGCGGGGTCGCCGATGGCAGCGTTACGGTTAGCTTCGGTCGCCTGGGTCTTACCCACACCTTCACTGGCGTCACGAGCAGTTGGCAGCAATTCACATGGAACATCAGCCCGGTACCGAACGTGCTTAGTGGGGGGGTGCCGTCGATTCACCTTGATTTCAACGCGCCGGGCACCGTGTGGTATGACAACGTCCAACTGTGGGACAGCACCAATGGCCGCTTGCCAGACACCTGGGACCCTCGCCAGCTCGCGGCGCTACAGAACTTCCATCCGGGAACCATGCGCATTTGGAGTAACTTCTCTTCTTCGTCGGGTAGCTATCAGTTCTGGAGCCTATCGAGCTGGCTTGCAGATGAGGAGGACGGCCGCTCGAATTCTGGCATTGGCAATATCAACGAAACAACCACAACTCTTGAGCACCTTCCAACAGCCCTTGCTTACGCCAAGCAGATCGGCGCCGATCCCTGGATCATTGTGAGCATGTCCTTGTCGGAGCAGGAGTGGTCGGACCTGATCGATTATCTTGCTGCGCCCACAGGGATTGGCTATGCCGCGAACCGTCCAGCCAATCATCCGGGGCCATATACGGCGGACTTCAACACCATCTACGTCGAGTTTGGGAACGAGGAGTGGGGCACACAGAGCACACCTGTCAACGGGGACTATGGCCAGTGGATGCACTACATGCTCTCCCAGGCCATTGCCGGCAAGAGCTACTTCGACCCCGCCCAGATCAAGTTCATCGGCAACAGCTTCACCAAGCTTCCTAGCTTCGCTTCGACGGCAGCGCGCTCCGCCCCCGAAGTGAGCGTTTTCGATTACTACAATTACGTGAGCGGGAACACGACGCTGACCGGCGATGCGTACTATCAATCAGACCTGTTGCAGTTGCCAGAAACCAACCAGGCGCTCATCAACAACATCGTCTCAACCCAGCAGGCAGACGCGTATGCCGGACACCCGTATCAGGTCTTTGCGTATGAGGGCGGGCCTGGAAGCGACACCACCTCCCACCAGGGAGACACCTCACTCGCCGCAGGTGTCATGACGCTGGATGTGGACCTCTACAGCTCCCAGATGGGCTTTGGCGCGCAGAACTTCTTCTTGTACAGCCTCTACAACCCGGCCCACCCATCCCCGTACACATCGCATTCGGACTTTACTTTGGGCCTGGTCCCCCACCCCGCCTGGGAGGCGTTGCAGATGCGCAACCAGTATGCGCATGGGCCAATGGTACTGGTTGGGGTGAACGCGGACCCCCTCTCCCCCGTCGACGGGACGAGTCCGCTCATTGGGGTCTATGCCTTCCATGACACCACTGGTGGTTCGGATGTGGCCGAGGTCTTCGTGCTTTCACGCGATCTGAACAACATTACGCCTGTCACGCTGAATTTCCCCGGCGTGCCAACGGGGACCGCCATGCTCTACACGCTGACCGGCGACCCCCGCAGTAACAACGATGCCGGATTGCTGGTCCCGATTGCCAGCAGCCCCGTGACCGTGACCCAGAGCTATACCTTCAATATGCCTCCCGGTTCGGTGTACCTCTTTGTCGTGCCCACGGGGGCATGGTCAACAGTGCAACCCCCGCCGCTCACTCCGACGTCTTTGACAGCAGAACCCGGTGCGTCCGAGGTCTCCCTGAGCTGGGCGCCTGTGGCCACCACCACACATTACAACGTAAAGCGCAGCCTTACGTCCGGAGGCCCATACACCACCATTGCCTCACCAACGTATGTTGCCTACAAAGACACGACGGTGACCAACGGCACCACCTACTACTACGTCGTGACTGCCGTGAATGCGGGTGGGGAAAGCCCCAATTCGAATGAAGTCTCGGCCACCCCCAATGTTGCGGTGGCACAGTATACGGCCACGCCGCCGCCCATGGACGGGACATCGACCAGCCCGGTATGGAGCACTGCAACCACCTATATATACCAGCACAAGAACGAGGGAAACACTCCGGACACGGGCACCTTCAAGCTCCTGTGGGACGCCAACAACCTCTATATGCTTGCGACCATCATGGACAGCACACCAGTGCAGAGCACCAGCATCTGGAATGGCGATTCGGTGGAGATGTACATCGACGGGAACGACAGCAAGCCGACGACATATGGCGCCAATGACTTCCAATATGCCTTTCCCTGGAATGGAACAGCGGTGACTGAGTCGAAGCACAATGCCACCTATGGCGTTACGTTTGGCCAGATCAACATTCCCGGCGGCTATCAGATGACGATGGCGCTGCCGTGGTCCACCTTGCTGGTCCCTTCCCCGACAGCAGGGTCCATGATTGGCTTTGACACGATGGTGAACGACGGGGACCCTGTGAATGTCCTTCGCGGCAAGATTGCCTGGTGGGCAACCACGAACAATAGCTGGAGCGACCCAGCATTGTTTGGGAACGTCATGCTGGCGGGTGGGCCTGGAAGTAATTCGACCAGCACAATACTGGTTGCCTCCCCGACGAGCGCGGTCTACGGCACCAGCGTGACCTTGACGGCGACGGTGAGCAGCAGCGGTGGAACGCCCACAGGCACGGTAAACTTCTATGACGGGGCCACGTTGCTGGGCACGGGGACGTTGAACTCCAGCGGCGTGGCGACGCTGACGGTGACGGCCCTTCCTGTTGGCAGCGACAACCTGACGGCCAGCTATGTAGCCAACGGCAGCTTTGCAGCCAGCACCTCATCGGCAACGGTGGTGACGATCAACAGTGTAGAGACGACGACGACCTCGCTTTCGGCATCGCCAACCAATTCGACCTACGGTGCCACCGTGACGCTGGCGGCAACGGTAAGCGGCAGCGGCGGAACGCCTACGGGCACGGTGAACTTCTATGACGGGGCCACGTTGCTGGGCACGGGTGTGCTGAACTCCAGTGGTGTGGCAACAATCAGCACAACAACGCTGCCCGTTGGAAGCAACAGCGTTACAGCCAGTTATGCTGCTAACGGCAGCTTCGCAGCCAGTACCTCTTCTGCAGTGACGGTGACCGTAACCGCTGCAGCGACGACAACCGCCCTCTCGGCATCGCCGACGAGCGCGGTCTACGGGGCCAGCGTGACGCTGACGGCGACGGTAGCTAGCAGTGGTGGAACGCCCACAGGCGTGGTGACGTTCTATAACGGGGCCACATCGCTGGGCACGGGCACGTTGAACGCCAGCGGCGTGGCCACGCTGACGGTGGCGGCCCTTCCTGTTGGCAGCGACAGCTTGACGGC
>JBMFGT010000008.1:0-136984 GCA_049977205.1 Acidobacteriaceae bacterium
AAGCGGAACTGCAAGGGGCTTTTGCCGGTGATGGTGCGATACAGCCAGCGCATCTGCGCGGCCTTGATCTTCAGCGGCCTGCCCGTCAGCCGGGGGGCCTTCAAGGCATTCCAGCCACCGTGGCGGTAGCGCGCCAGCCAGGTGTATATACAACTGCGCGAAAAACCCAGGGTTTGAATCACTACCTCCGGGCTTTCCCCCGCCTGCACGCGCTCCACCGCGCGGATGCGAATCTCTTCCAAGGTCTTGTGATCGAGGCTGCGGCCATCGCGATGCTTCATGCCTCATTATCGCATATGTCTACTTACTTATGAACTGATTAATAGAAGTATCACCACTTATATCACTGGGTCAGAGTGAGAGTTGAGTGTGGCGAGGAAACACCGTCATCAACCATTGGATTTATTGGTGCCCGGAGGGGGACTTGAACCCCCACGGCCTTGCGGCCTGCGGATTTTAAGTCCGCTGCGTCTGCCGATTCCGCCATCCGGGCCTGTTGCCCCTTCCCTTGCCTGCCACGCTTTGATTCTATCGGAGAAATACTCCTTCGCACTGCGCCCTGCGTCCCACCAATGCACGGGGCTACTTGCTGGCTGCGTCGTCCCCCTCTGCTACATGCGCCCCGTTGCCATACAACCTGTCATATAACTCACGATTGCGCAGGACCGCCTGCACATACTCCCGTGTTTGCGTAAAAGGGATGGACTCGACAAACTCCGGGATGTCCGCATAGGGGCCGTTGGCCAGCCAGCTTTTCACGCGGTCCTCGCCTGCGTTGTACGAGGCCAGGGCATACTCTGTTTGGCCGTTGGCGCCATCGCTGCTATATTCATCCAGGAGCTGCCGTAGATACGCCGCGCCAAGCTGGAGATTGACGCTGGGACTAAGCAAGGAAGAGGTGCGGAAAGAACGCAGGCGAAGTTTGTGTGCCTGCGCACGGCCAACCGCAGGCAGCAATTGCATCAGTCCATAGGCATTGGCGTAGGAAACGGCCCCAGGATTGAACTCCGACTCCTGGCGAATGAGTGCGGCAACCAGATAGGGGTCCAGGCCATTTGCTTCCGCATTGCGGACCAAGGTGGACCAATAGGGCCGCGGAAAGAGCAGGTCCCAGTAACCACGCGGGACCTCCTGTATGGGCAGCGCAAAGTAGGCAGGCGTCGCCCGCTTGATGGTATGCAGCGCGCGGAAGGTCTCCCCGTTCGAGGCGTACAAATGCGCCTCCGCATAGGCCCCCCAGGCGCTGTTGTCCGGGCTGGCCTTGATCTCTGGCGCAATATATTGGTCCAGGTCAGCGTTGGCCAGCAAGCTGGCGCGCGCCACATGCACGTCGTCCGCAGGCACATCCACGGAAAGAGTTGGCGCCTGTGTAGATGGAAGGTCGGCGAGAAATGGCACCACGACGGCGGCGATGGGGCGCAGCGTGGCCAGTTGTTTCCGTGCCAGGTCTGCGTAGTAGTAATGGCGATAGTTTGCAATCAACTTGTTATAACAGGCGCTGGCGGCGGCGCCGTTTTTTTCTGCGTCCTGATATATGCGGCCCCGCCAATAAAGCGCCGCCGGGACCTGCGGCGAGTTGGGGTAGCGAAGGACCTGCTGCTCAAAAAGTTGCGCGGCGGTCTTTTTGTCTCCAATGCGATAGTTCAGCCAGGCCACATGCCAATGGCTGATGGCCGCATTCCCGCTGGAGGGAAAATGGCTGGCCAGGGCGCTGTAGTCCTGGATGGCCGCAGGCATGTCGTTGGCCAGCAGGGCCATATTTCCAGCGGAAAACAGGGCCTCTGCGGTCCAGTTGTTTGTGGCAAAACGTTGCTGCATCTGCTGGAGCAGGTCCCGTACCTGGCCAGTATCGGCGCGGTCGCGGGCAGATTCCACCATCAGATACAAACGCAACGCCCCCGCCTCGTCGTTCGTGTCAGAAAGACGCGCCAGCTCCGATGCAGGTACGTGGTGCTCCCGGCGAAAATCATAGAGGAGCGCTTTGGCCAAAAATAAGTTTTCCGCTGCGGTGCCTGCTATGGATGGGTCTTCCGCCAGGGAGCGGTATCCCTCTGCTGCCGCGGCATCGTTGTGGGCACGCGCCATTCCCTCAGCATGTTGCACCCGCTCGTCCACCGTAAAAGGACTGGCCAGCCCCATCTGGTGCAATTCGACCACGGCCTGCGTGGCCGCATCGCTGGCCGCGTACTCGGTATAGGCCCGCTTGTACAGGCGCACTGCTTCGTCGCGGTTGCCTGCCATTTGCTGGGCCTGCGCCAGCGCCAGCAGATATGCAGCCGTGTTTTGCTCCGCGCTCTTGTTCAGCGCGGCAAGCTGTCTTAGCGCGCTTTGCGGGTCCCCCTCGGCAAGATACACCTGGGCCAACAACAGTCCTGCCTTGCTGTCCAAAATGCTTTCTGGATACCTGGAGCGGTAGCCCGTGAGCAACGCCTCTGACTGCGCATATTGTTGCTGGGCCATCTCCGCTTTTGCTCCCAGGTAATCAGCGTAGTCCGCCAGCAAATGGCCAGATTGACGGGCGCGCTGGAAGGCCGTTACCGCATCGGAATAGCGATGGTCCGCACAATATGCGTTGCCCAGGGCGAGATACGCAGCACTGGCCGCCTCCCCGGTATGTTGGCGGGCATAACGCGCCACCGCAGCGTAGGCCACAGGGGAACGGAGGGCGGCCAGTTGCTGCGCCATTGGCCGCAGTTGCGAGGAGGCGACAAAGGCCTGCCGGAGTTGACGGACCTGTGCCGCGTTTTGCTTTGTCTTGCGTGGCCCCTGCCGGGTTGTCGCATGGCCCTTGCCATGCAAGGCAGACTGCTTTTTTGCTGCGCGCTGCGCCGTCCTGTGGCTGGGACGGCCCTGGGCGTGTTTAGAAGAATGTTTGGGGGCGCGTTTGGGCCTGCGCACGGGTACGGGATGGGCCGATTTCTTTTTTCCTTGGACTGTGGCGCTGTGGGGGCCTTGGTCCGCCTGCGCCAAACAAAGGCGCGTTGGCCCGGCCAATAAAGTCAGCGCTCCCAGCAGCGCCAGGCACAACATTTTTCCAGTTGCAGAAAGGCCTGCATGGGGACGTGGCGCAAGGCCAACATGACCGCCCAAGGCCGGCCCCAAAAGTCGAGCACAGAAATACTCCATATCTACGACTGTATTGTGCAGGGTCGAAAAGTCAAATCCAACGCCGCACCTGCTGGCACCCTTGCCCATCGCCGCTTTTGCAACGGCAGGCGCAGGCGGGTACCATGGAGACAGCACCTCTGTTCCGCCATGCTGCATCCACAGGCCCATGCGGGACATCTATCTTTTGTAGAGAAAGTATTGAGGCCACGCAAAGACACATGGCCACAGTCGTCACCCAGGACGCAGACGCGCTGCACCCGGACATGCTCCTTGTTGAAAGGGTCCGGCAAGGCGACCTGGACGCTTTTGGGCAGTTGATGCAGCAATACGACCGGAAGGTCTTCCGCATTGCGCTCCACATTACGCAAAACCGCGAGGACGCGGAGGACATTGTCCAGGAAACTTTCCTGAAGGCATTCACCAAACTGGACCAGTTCCAGGGCAACTCAAAGTTTTACACATGGCTGGTCCGTATCGCTGTCAATGAGTCCCTGATGCGTCTGCGCAAACATCGATCCAGCAAGACCGTCTCAATGGATGAAGACATCCAGACGGAAGAAGGTGCGATGCCACGGGACTTTGCGGACTGGGGACCGGACCCGGAGCAGCAATACGGGCAGGCCGAGCTGGCGGAAATCCTGCATCGCACAGCCGAAGGGCTTTCCCCTGGCTTCCGCGCCGTTTTTGCACTGCGCGACCTGGACGGCCTGTCAACGGAAGAAACGGCGGAGGCCCTGGGCCTGAGTGTCCCTGCTGTAAAAAGCAGGTTGCTGCGCGCGCGGCTGCAATTGCGGGAACGGCTGGGCCAGTATTTCCGCCTACCCAAGGGAGAACAAAAGGCATGAAATGCGCTGAGTTCCTGGAAAAACTTACGGACTACTTCGATGAGAAGACGGCCAAGGAGGTCCGCGTGGAACTGGAGCAGCACATGGCCAAGTGCGAGCACTGCCTGATTACCCTAAACACCACGCGGCAAACCATCGAGGTCTATCGCAACAATAAGCTGTATGAGCTGCCGCAGGACCTGCGGGAAACGCTCCGCCACGCCGTCCTGGCCAAGTGCGCCAAGATGCTGCACCAGAACAAAGACAAAGCGTGAGGCGTTTGCCTGGTAGTTCTTCGCAACGGCCCAGTGCAGCATAAAAGGGAAAAGACCTGCAACATGCAGGTCTTTTTGTTCTTTCTGCGATACTGCAATTTTAAGAGGAAAATTTGGGCAGATGTTCGCGCACGCCTTCCGGGATTTTCTCCTGCAATGCCTTGGCCTGCTCCGACAGAAAAGTCGGGGCCGGGGTCGCAATGGCGACCAGGACCCAGGCCATCAGCGATACCAACAGGCCCAGCACGGCCAGGCCCTGCACGCTGACCGCCAGGGAAACCTGATGCAGTTGTAGATGCAGCAGGACCCAACTGCCCAAGGGTTCCACCTTGTGCAGCACTGCCAAGGCCAAGACAAACACGCCGATGGAAAGCGTGGCCAGGCTGATCAATACCACATCAATCGCGCGGTGCAGGTGCTGGCGCGAGCGGCAGTAGGCACAGTTACGAAAGTGTTCCTCGTAGTCCTTGCGCATCTCGAAATGGATACCGGAAATGTCGTAGCGCCATCCGGAAAGAATATCTCCCACGGTCGGATCAACGCACATTTTTTTTTGCATAAATTCCCTGTTCCTTAGAACTTGTCCACTTCGTTTGACTTGATTGTAACGTGATTCGATAGCTGGATGTGAAATAAATTTTCCACTGTAAGCAAAAGAAAGGCCAAACCCCGACACATCCTATAAATAAATGGATTCCAACGGTGTGTTTTGCGTTGCCAGCAATAACCGGTCCGGCGATAGAAGCGCGTGCCCCTTGAGCGCCCGTTCGGCAGAAAGACGCGCCAACTCCGGCAAGTTGTTGCTTTGCGATAGATGGGCCAGCACAATCCACTGCGCGCTGCCGTCATATTCGTTCGCCAGAAATTCTCCCGCGGCGTCATTCGACAGGTGCCCAACACGCGAGAGCACCCGCTGCTTGACCGCCCAGGGATACGGCCCGTCCCGCAGCATCTCTACGTCGTGGTTGGATTCCAGGACCAGCAGGTCCGCGCGCTTCAGGTACATCCGCACATTGGGCGGCATGTAGCCCAGGTCCGTGGCGATGGCAATGCGCATCCCTTCAGACTCCAGCACAAATCCCACCGGGTCCGTGGCGTCGTGCGGAATGGTGAAAGGCGTGACCGTAATGTCCCCCACCATGAAGGGCACGCCCGCGCAGAAGTGCTCCACCGCAGGCAGGTCGGTTGGGCCGCTGCCAGCTTCTTCCAGAAGGGGCATCTGCATCTCTGCCGGGGCCGTAGCGCCGTCAGCCCCTTCCGTCTCTGGCGTCTCGTCCTGTTCCAGGGACGCCTCGGTCAGGTCCTGCGTGTCCATCTCCGCCGCCACTGCCGCCGCAGCCTGCGCCTGTTGCCTGCGCGCCTCCAGCCATGCGGAGTAGCCCATCGTTGTGCGCGGCGTCATCCAGCGCACCCAGGCCTGGTGCGTCGCCCCAGTAAAGTACACGGGCACGCGGAACTTGCGGGCAAAGACAGAGACGCCCTGGACATGGTCCTGGTGCTCATGGGTGATGAGCAGGCCGTCGATTTTCTCCGGGTCTTCGCCGACAAAGCGCATCCGCTTGACGATCTCGCGGCAGCTCAATCCAGCGTCCAGCAGCAGGCGGGTGCGACTGCTGGCAATCACCGTGCAGTTCCCTTTCGATCCCGAAGCCAGCACCGTACAACGAAGCATGGCATTAGAGTACCGCGTTTCGCTGTGGGACCCGCGTCTCCCGTCCCTGGCGCATGGCCAGAGGCGGGAGCAGGGGAGCGCGGCTACTCGTATTTGTAAAAGCCGCGGCCAGATTTCCGTCCCAGCCATCCCGCGTCCACCATGCGGATGAGCAGCGGACAGGGCCGGTACTTGGGGTCGCCCAGACCATCGACCAGCACGCGCATCACGTCCAGGCAAACGTCCAGCCCGATAAAGTCCGCCAAGGTCAGCGGCCCCATTGGGTGCGCCATGCCGAGTTTGAAGACCTCATCGACGGCCTCCGGCGTACCCACCCCTTCCATCACGGCGTACATCGCCTCATTGAGCAGCGGCATCAGCACGCGGTTGGAGACGAAGCCCGGCGCGTCATTCACTTCGACCGGCGACTTGCCCAGCTTGATGGCCAGGTCGCGCACCGTCTCATATATCTCCTGCGTGGTGGCCAGCCCGCGCACCACTTCCACCAGCTTCATCATCGGCACAGGGTTAAAGAAGTGCATCCCAATGACGCGGTCTGCACGGCCCGTAAGCGCGGCCAGCTTGGTGATGGAAATCGACGAGGTGTTGGTTGCCAAAATAACGTCCTTGCGCAGGACCTTGTCCAGGTCCTGCAGGATGGCCTTTTTGACCTCGAATTTTTCCGTTGCCGCTTCAACGACAAAGTCGCACTCGGCCATCTTGTTGCGGTCCAGCACGCCAATGATGCGTCCCAGCGCGGCCTTGGCTTCCTCTGCGGTGATTTTGTTCTTGCTGACCTCGCGGTCCAGGTTTTTGCGGATGGTCTCCAATCCGCGGTCCAGAAAGCGCTGTTCCACTTCGCAAAGACGCACCTCAAAACCGCTGCGCGCAAAGACGTGGGCAATGCCATTGCCCATCGTGCCTGCCCCCATTACGCCCACAATACGAATTGCACCCATATTTTCCTTCTCTCCTAAAAACGATTTCATAAAACACCAAAACAAAGGAGTGTATCAGAAGAAGCGTGGCGCGGGACAGACCGGGTTTGCTGGACAGGGTGGAATGCTACGCCAGGAACTCTGCGATGGCGGTAACGACGCGCTCCTGCTCCTCGCCGGTGAGTTCCGGGAAGATGGGGAGGGCCAGCACCTCGTGCGCGGCGCGCTCGCTCTCTGGCAGGTCGCCTGCTTTGTGGCCCAGGTCCAGCAGACATTGCTGCATGTGGAGCGGGACCGGATAGTAAATCTCTGAGCCGATGCCGCGTCCGGCAAGGAACTCCCGCAGTGCGTCGCGTCGCGCCACGCGGATGACGTATTGATGGAAGACATGCGTGCCGTGCGGGTCCACGAAAGGAAGCACCACTCCATGTTGCGGGTATGGCCCCGCGTCCACCACCCCGGCCTGCCGGAACAGCTGGTCATAGTGGGCGGCGCGCTCCCGGCGCTGCTGGTTCCAGCCCTCGATATAGCGCAGCTTGACCAGCAACACGGCGGCCTGCATCGTGTCCAGACGGCTGTTCCAGCCCACTTCGTCGTGATAATAGCGGCGGCGCATCCCATGGGTGCGCAACATGCGGAGTCGTTCGGCAAGCCGCGCGTCGTTGGTGGTCACCATGCCAGCGTCCCCGTAGGCGCTCAGGTTTTTGGTGGGATAAAAACTAAATGCGGCCAGGTCGCCCAGACTTCCCGCAGGTTTCCCCTGCCACGCCGCGCCAAAGGCCTGGGCGGCGTCCTCAATCAGCAAGCAGCCGTGCTCCTGCCGCAAGGCGTCCAAGGCCGTCCAGTCCGCGCATTGGCCATAAAGATGGACGGCAAGAATGGCGCGGACGCCTTTGCCCGGACCAGCGTCCTTACTGGATGCCAAGGCCTTCTGCGTGGCCATAGGGTCCAGGTTGAAGGTGCGCGCGCTAATGTCTGCCAGCACGGGGCGCGCGCCGCAGCGGAGGATGGAACTGACGGTGGCAAAAAAGCTGAAGGGCGTGGTCAGCACGCGGTCGCCGGGGCCAATTCCAGCGGCAGCCAAGGCGAGCCAAAGCGCATCGGTGCCAGAGGCGCAGCCAATGGCGTGGTCCACTCCGCAAAGGGCGGCGGCCTGGGCCTCAAACTGACGCACCTCTTCGCCCAAGATAAAGTGCTGGCTGGCGCAGACGCGCTCCAACGCGGCCAGGACCTCTTCCCGTATCTGCTGGTACTGGCGCTGGAAATCGACCACTGGGACAGGGGCGGCCAGTGGGGCAGGCGGCTGCGGCGGGGAAACTATTCGGGATGGATTTGCATCTTTTGTATCAATGGCCACAGATGATGCTAGCATTTTGCACGGGGTGCGTGGCAGGTCTGCCGGGACAAATATTTTCCCGGAAGCGATGGATTTGAAAGAATTTGCTGGGAGAAGTATGGTAAGCATATCCCGATGGCAGTCGGGCACTGGACTGATTTGTAAGGCTTTCAACTGTGGGACGCTGCCAGGCCCGTGGTTGGGCACACTCGCTCAATAAACCGACTAAGCATAATGGAGGCGAAAATGGAATCAAAAACTGCTCAAAATATTCAGGACACTTTTCTGAATACGGTCCGCAAGGACAAGTCACAAATCACCATTTATCTGGTCAGTGGGGTCAAGCTCACAGGCCGCATTCGTTCCTTTGACAAGTATTCCGTATTACTGGAAAACAACAATCAGGAGCAATTGATCTTCAAACATGCCATTTCGACTGTGGTAAGCAGCCGCGCTGTGCTTATAGGGGAATTCCGGCACCCGGCCCACCCAGCGTATGGGTCTGCAGGTGCGTCGCCCGCCAGCACCATGCCTTCTGCTGGGACCGCAGAGACAGGCGCTTCCGCTGCGTCGGCCCCGGCCCCAGCGGAAGCGCCCCGCTCTTCCGGCTCCTAGGCGCGGCAAGTTTGCATTTGCGGGAAGTCAAGGTTGGCAGAACAACACCAGGTCCCAGATACCAGCGGTCTCAGTTCCCCGCTCCAGCGCGCGTCCCCGGAGCGGGCGCTGCTGGTATGCTGTGACTTCACCGCGCGGCCAAAACACAATGCTGTTACCTCCGCAGTGAAGCAGGCGCGGGCCGCTGCGCAGATGTCCCTGCCTGCCCCGGAACGGGAACAGGATGGCCAACCCGCATATATCAAGCCACCCACCGCGGAAATGGAAGAAGACGGGTCTTCCGCCGATGTGGCTGAGTTCCGCGAACTGGCCGCCAGCGCTGGCGCATCGGTCATTGATGTGGTCATCCAACGCAGGGAGCGCCCCGACCCTGCGACCATGGTTGGCAAAGGGAAACTGGAAGAAATTTCCGCACTGGCTGCCTCCAGCCAGGCGGACCTGGTCGTCTTTCAGCCGGACCTGACCCCCTCCCAACTGCGCGAACTGGAGCAGGCGCTTCCCTGCCGCGTAATTGATCGGACACAGCTCATTCTGGACATTTTTGCCGCCCACGCCCGCACGCGGGAAGGACAATTGCAGGTGGAACTGGCGCAACTGGAATACATGCTGCCGCGCCTGACTGGGCGTGGACGCGCCATGTCGCAATTGGGTGGTGGCATCGGCACGCGCGGCCCCGGAGAGACCCAGCTTGAAACAGACCGCCGCAAGATTGGCCGCAGCATCCTGCAATTGAAAAAGCGCCTGGAAGCGGTCCGTCGCACACGGCGGCAACAACGACAGCACCGCGCCGCCGTGCCCCTGCCAACCGTGGCTCTGGTCGGCTATACCAACGCAGGCAAAAGCACCCTCTTCAACGCATTGACGCAGGCCGATGTGGTCGCTTCCTCGCGCATGTTCGCCACACTGGACCCTACACTGCGCCCATTGCGGCTGCCATCACGGCGTAAAGTGCTGTTGTCAGACACCGTGGGATTTATCCGCGCGCTGCCGCCAACGCTGGTGAACGCCTTCCGCGCCACGCTGGAAGAAGTGCAGGGGGCCGAACTGCTGCTGCATGTGCTGGACGCTACCAGCCCCTCGCTGGCCATGCATTGCGAGCAGGTGGAAAAGGTCCTGCGCGATCTCAAAGTGGACGACAGGCCCTGTATTTACGTGATGAACAAGGCCGACCTGCTGCCAAGTCCTGACGCATTGATGTTTTTGCCACGCAAAGACGCCATCCTTGTTTCCGCACGCGAGAAGACCGGCATGGACGCCCTGCTGAAGCAAATGGACCGTGCGCTTACGGTAGACCCGCTAGAGGAACAGGCCATGACCGTCCCGCAATCCATGGGCGCTGTTCTGGCCGCCTTGGAGGCCGACGCCACTGCGACAGAGAAGCGCTTTGAAGGGGACCAGGTGCATCTGCGGGTGCGTGGCCCCAGGTCCCTGCTCCATCGCTACCGGCGATTTTGGGCCGGTCCTCAATAGCCCCGGCCCGCAAAGAGCGGCCCCAGCGCGCGAAAATGTACGGCAAAAATAGGGAAGGGCTGGCATTCGTCGGTAGGTAGAAAACCCGGATGCCAGCCCTCCAGACCCTGAAGCGGGCCTAGATACATTTGAGTGTAGGACGATTCCTGCGACTGTCAAGGACAATCTTCCGGCAGTTCCCTGGCAGGACAATCAGCACGGAAACGGGGCCGGCACGCCCCCTTTAACCTGTTGAAGAAATACGCTTTTTTTGACAAACAATACCGTGCTTTGTTAAAGTCTCCTGTTATACCATCAACTTTGAACACTTCTGCTCTGCGCCCAGGGTGCAGTCACTGAAATTAGAGTGAATGACTGATTTAATACAGCAGCTTGGTGCATTGATACTCGGCTCGACGCCGACCATGCTGCTATTTCTAGCCACCCTTCTGGCCTATCGATTGCTAGTGTATGCCCCCTTGACAAAGGCCCTTGCAGAACGCCGTCGGCGGACGCAGGGGGCCATTGAGGACGCAGCCAAGGCCATTGAGACCGCACAGGCCAGGATGACGGAGTACGAGCAAAAGCTCTATGCTGCCCGTCAGGCCATCTTCCATGCCAGGGAAGAACGGCTCCGCATCCTCCAGGCAGAAACAGAAAAAGTGCTGGCTGCCGCCCGTCTTGCCACACAGCAACGTGTCCTGGTTGCGCGTGAGGAAATTGACAAGGATTTTGCAGGGGCCGAGATGCAGATCAGCGCTTCGATTGGGCAATTAGGGGCCGCAGCCATTGCACGGATCATGCCGTCGGCGACGGCAGGGTTGGAGGGTGCGCGATGAATCCCACCCTTAAAACACCTTCCCTCCGCATATTGGGCATATTTTTTTTGTCCTCGGCCTTTTTGAGTGCTTGTTTACCAGCGACCGCCTTATCTGCAACCGGACCTTCCCCCAGAACAGACCCTCCCCCCACTGCAGCAGCGCCATCGTCGCCAGCCAATACGGCCATGGCCGCGCAGCACCCGGCGGAAGCCACAGGCCCAGCTCCAGAGCAGGCAAATTCGAAGGACCAATCGGAAGACAACGAGGTCAACATCTATCGGCATTCCCCGATGGTGCAATCCATCGCGCACCTTCTTCGGTTGCCGGTGGAGACCACGGCGCGCATCTTTGAGGCCTTCAATTTCCTCATTCTCGCCTTCGCCATATTCTGGTTTGTGCTCCGCGCCCTGCCAAAAATGCTGCGGGAGCGGGCGGAACGTATCCAGCGGGACCTGCAAAATGCCCGTAAAGCAACGGAAGACGCCCAGCAGAGGTTGCAGGACGTGGAACAGCGACTGGCCCGGCTGGACGCAGAGATTGCAGACCTGAAAAGCCAGGCAGAGCGGGAGACCGTCACCGACGAGGCCCGCATCCGCGCCGCCATGGAAGCAGAGCAGCAGCGCATGGTCCACGCAGCGGAGCAAGAGGTCCTTTCCATAAGCGCCAACGCGCAGCGTCGCTTGAAATCGCTCACGGCAGATTTGATTGTGCAGTACGCGACCCAGCATGTTGCGCCCAGCACGGATGTCGACCATCTTCTGGTGCGCAATTTTGTGTCTGCAATAGACAAAAAAGACGGCAAGGATGGGGGGGCCAATTAAATGAGTGCTTTTTGCTCCCGCTACGCGCGTGCCCTGGCAGATGCGGTGCAGTCCGCCAAACTGGACACGGCACAGGTCGACCAGCAGTTACAGGACTTTGGCGGTACATTCATCGGCAGCAAGGAACTGCGCGAGATGTTTGAAAATCCCTCCGTGCCGCTGGAAGCAAAGCTGCGGGTGGTGGATGCGGTTGCAGCTAAACTCCAGCTTGTACCGCTGCTCCGCAACTTTATTGCCGTGCTGCTGCAACATGACCGCATTGCGTCCTTTGATGGGATTTTCACGGAATACCGCCATGAGATTGATGCGCGGATGGGCATTGAAGAAGCAGAAATTGTAAGCACGCGGGAACTCGACCCGGAAGAGCGGTCTGCGTTGGAGGCCCGTGCTGCGGGCCTGGCCAGCAAGAGCATCCGCGCCGTTTACCGGCAGGACCCAACGCTGCTCGGAGGGACCATCCTGCGCATTGGCTCCACAATTTATGACGGCTCAGTGCGTGGGCAGTTGGACAGGTTACGGGAACAGTTGGCGGCAAGTTAGTGCGCCGGGCCCCCGCCCTGTGGACAGAAAAGTTCTATGACCGGTTTTTAATTTTTAAGACCAGATAAGCGGAAACGACAAGTATGGCCCAGATCAAAGCGGATGAAATAACCCAGCTACTGCGCGAGCAAATTGAACACTTCGAATCACGTGTGCGCGTCGATGAGGTAGGCACCATCATCTCCGTCGGCGATGGCATTGCGCGCATCCACGGCCTGGAACGCATCATGGCCGGAGAACTCATCGAGTTTCCGCACAACGTGGCTGGTCTTGCCATGAACCTGGAAGAAGACCAAGTGGGCGCGGTGCTGCTGGGTGAGTACACCGAGTTGAAAGAGGGCGACCAGGTCAAGCGCTCCGGCAAGATCATGAGTGTCCCCGTTGGCGACGCGATGATTGGCCGCGTGGTGAACGCGCTGGGCCAACCCATCGACGACAAAGGCCCTATTGCGACCACAGAGACGCTGCCCATTGAACGTCTGGCGCCGGGCGTGGTCAATCGCCAGCCGGTGCGCGAACCGATGGCCACGGGACTGAAGGCCATTGACAGCATGATCCCCATTGGCCGCGGCCAGCGGGAGCTGATCATTGGCGACCGCCAGACGGGCAAGACGGCCGTTGCCATTGACACAATCATAAATAACGCCAAAAACAACCTGATTTGCATCTATTGCGCCATTGGCCAGAAGCGCTCTTCCGTGGCCCAGGTGGTCCAGACGTTGACCGAGCACGGCGCCATGGGGCACACCGTGGTGGTGGCCGCAACTGCCTCAGAACCCGCCCCCATGCTCTATCTGGCCCCCTACGCGGCGACCGCCATTGGCGAGTTCTTCCGCGACAGCGGACGCCATGCGCTGGTCATCTACGATGACCTCTCCAAGCACGCCATGGCGTATCGGGAAATCTCCCTGTTGTTGCGCCGGCCACCGGGCCGCGAGGCCTATCCGGGCGATGTTTTTTATCTCCACTCCCGCATGTTGGAGCGTTCTTCCAAGTTGAGCGACAAACTCGGTGGCGGGTCGCTGACGGCGCTGCCCATCATTGAAACGCAGGCAGGCGACGTTTCGGCCTACATCCCGACCAACGTCATTTCCATTACCGATGGACAGATTTATCTGGAGACGGACCTGTTCAACTCCGGGGTGCGTCCGGCGGTGAATGTCGGCCTTTCCGTAAGCCGCGTTGGTGGCGCGGCCCAGATCAAGGCCATGCGCCAGGTGGCTGGCACGCTGAAACTGGACCTGGCCCAGTACCGCGAACTGGCGGCCTTCTCCCAATTTGGCAGCGACCTGGACAAGGTGACACAGAACCAGCTCAACCGCGGGCAGCGCCTGACCGAGCTGCTGAAGCAGGCGCAGTTTTCCCCTCTTACCACGGAAAAACAGATTGTCCTGATATTCGCCGGGACCAATGGCTACCTGGACGACCTGAAAGTTGAAGATATCCATGGCTTTGAGCAAGGCCTGCACCAGTATCTGGACACAGCGCAGTCTGCCCTGCTCACAGATATTTTGGCCAAGAAGACTCTGGATGATGGCCTGAAGGCCCGCATCCATGCGGCCATCAAAGAGTACAAACAGAACTACCTTGCCGGACGGCAGAGCGCCGCAACAGGCAAGGCATAAGAAACAGGCGCGACGAGGAATGGCAAACGTTCTGGACCTAAAACGGCGCATCCGCAGCGTGAAGAACACGCGGCAGATCACCAAGGCCATGAAGATGGTCTCAGCGGCCAAGCTGCGCCGCGCGCAGGAGCGCGCCATCGCCGCGCGCCCTTATGCACAGATGCTCTCCAGCGTGCTGGATTCGCTGGTGCGCCGCGTGGATGCCTATGACCCGGAGGACGGCGGCCTGCGCCACCCGCTACTGGTTGCCCGACCGGAAAAACGCATTGCGTTGGTGGTGGTGACGGGAGACAAGGGCTTTGCCGGCGCCTTCAATGTGAACGTACTGAAAGCCGCCCAGCGGTTCCTTGAGGAAACGCAGGCCACCGGACTGGAGATCGACCTTGAGGTCATTGGTCGCAAAGGCAGGGACGTCCTGCGCAGGCGTTTTCCGGCGGTCGGCCCCATTGATCCAGCGCGTTTGGAACAAGCTGGACAGCAAGGCCCGCGTGCTGAACGGGTGGAGATCACCGGCACGTATACGGGCTTTTTGGTCAGGCCCAATTTCGATGAGATTGCCCGCTTCAGCCGGGGCCTGATGGACCGCTATGTTTCGCAGGAACTGGACGCGGTGTATATGGTGTTCAACGAGTTCCAGTCCGTGATTTCGCAGCGTATCGTGGTCGAGCGCGTGCTGCCCATCATGGAAGTCAACAAGCATGACATCCGCTCGGCAGTCGAGATGGAGCGCGAAGCGGTCGAACGGATGGCCGAAGCAGCAGTCCATTCCCAGGTCAGCCTGGAAACGCCAGACACCCACGAGGCGGACGAGGAAGCGCGTAAATTCGGCACCGCACAGGTGGACTACATCTACGAGCAAAAACCACGGGAATTGATGCATGCGTTGTTGCCGCATTATGTTTCCGTGCAGTTGTATCACGCCATGCTGGAGTCCGTGGCCGCTGAACATGCGGCCCGCATGACGGCCATGGATTCAGCCACCAACAATGCCTCTGACATGATTGACTCTCTGACGCTCAAAATGAACCGCGTGCGCCAGGCGGCCATTACCAAGGAGATCATTGAGATCGTCAGCGGGGCAGCGGCACAATAAGGGATTTGAAGGACAGGGACGGACAGGACAAGGAACATGGCAGAAAACATAGGACGTGTCATCCAGATCGCGGGACCAGCGGTCGATGTGCAATTTGAAGAGGCGCGGATACCGCTGATCTACACGGCGTTGCGTGTCATCGACGAGGGTTTCAGCGTGCCCACCCCCATTGACGTCATTCTGGAAGTGCAGCAGCACCTGGGCGAAGGCCGTGTGCGTTGCGTGGCCATGGAGGCCACCGAAGGCATGGTCCGCGGCATGAAGGCCATTGACCTGGGCACGCCCATCACCATGCCCGTGGGCCGCGAGACCTTGGGCCGCGTGCTCAACGTGATTGGCAAGCCGGTGGACAATCTTGGCCCGGTGAACGCCAAGCAGTTCCGTCCCATCCACCGTCTGGCGCCAGCGTTTGACGAACAATCCACCACCGAGGAAATGTTTGAGACCGGGGTCAAGGTCATTGACCTGGTCCAGCCATTTTTGAAGGGCGGAAAGACCGGCCTTTTTGGTGGTGCGGGGGTTGGCAAGACCGTCATCATCCAGGAACTCATCAACAACGTTGCCGCCAAGCATGGCGGCTTCTCCGTCTTTGCTGGCGTGGGGGAACGCACCCGCGAGGGCAATGACCTTTGGCTGGAGTTCCAGGAGTCTGGCGTCATTGACCTGAAAGATTTCGCAAAGTCCAAGGCCGCATTGATCTATGGCCAGATGACCGAGCCGCCGGGGGCGCGTCTGCGCGTGGCGCTTTCCGCGCTGACCGTGGCCGAGTATTTCCGCGACGAGGAAGGGGCGGACACGCTGCTCTTCATTGACAACATCTTCCGTTTCACGCAGGCCGGCTCTGAGGTCTCCACGCTGCTCGGACGTATGCCCTCCGCCGTGGGCTACCAGCCCAATCTGGCCACGGAGATGGGAGAATTGCAGGAGCGCATCACCTCCACTAAAAAAGGCTCTGTCACTTCAGTACAGGCCGTCTATGTGCCTGCGGACGACCTGACCGACCCTGCGCCAGCGACGACCTTTGCCCACCTGGACGCCACCACCGTGCTCTCGCGTCAACTGTCGGAGTTGGGCATCTATCCTGCCGTCGATCCCCTGGCCTCCACTTCGCGCATCCTTACGCCGCGCGTGGTCGGGCAGGAGCATTACGACGTGGCCCAGGGCGTCAAAGAGATACTGCAGCGCTACAAAGACCTGCAGGACATCATCGCCATTCTGGGCATTGACGAGCTATCAGAAGAAGACAAGCTGACCGTCTCCCGCGCACGCAAGGTGCAGAAGTTCCTCTCGCAACCCTTCCACGTCGCCGAACAATTTACGGGCACCCCCGGCGTCTACGTCAAGATTGCGGACACCGTGCGCAGCTTCAAGGAGATCATCGAAGGCAAACACGACGATGTACCAGAGCAGGCCTTCTACCTGAAAGGGACCATCGAGGACGTGTTGGAAGCGGCCAAGAAATTGCAGACGGCATAAGGCAAAGTATGGCGGAAACAGAACAAAATCAGCTTCGCGTCCGGCTGGTCACACCAGAGCAGGTCTTCATTGACGGCACGGTGGACGCAGTCGAACTGCCCACTTGCTCCGGTTACATGGAGGCGCTCTATGGCCACGCCCCCCTGCTGGCGGAACTGGGGCCCGGTGAGGTACGGTTGCACGGCGGCAGCGTGGGCGAGCAATGTTATTTTGTCGCGACCGGGTTTGTGGAAGTGCTGCCGGAACGGGTGACCATTTTGGCCGAAAGCGCGGTCCTGCCCAGCGCCATTGACGTTACGGCAGCGCAACAGGAACTGGAACGTGGCCACAAAATGTGGGACGAAGCAGGCGAGGAATCCAAGCGGTACACAAAAGCCAACCTGGTCATCCGGGAAGCGGAAGAACAGATCATGTCCGCCCAATCTGCCACCAACCAGAAAGCCTGACCTTCCACTCGCCTACTTTCTATTACGCAGGTGCGCGTGCTTTTTTCTTGGTCCTGTGCCTGGCGACCGTATCGGTGCGGCAGCTTTTTCTCCAGGCGGAAGCACGCGGCGCACAAGGTCCCCTTCCATCCGGTAGGAAAGCACTTCCATCTGGGACGGATGTGCTTCCCCTGTGGCCGGGTCAATTGACACGGCATTGTCTGCCGCCACCCGAATGGAAAAGACCGGTTGGGTCCCGTTGCCAAGGTCCTGTTGCCCGACCGTCACCGGAAAATATCCCACTAAATTGCGCTGACGAAAGGCCGTCCCATAGCGATGGTGCTTCCCGTCCCAGGTAAAGACGCGGACCTGGTCAAAATCATACGGCAGCCCGTCCTTGTATGGGGTCAGGACGGCGAGATACTCTGGGACTGGTTGGCCTGTCCCGCCTGGCCCTGCATCGTTGACCGTGCGTAGGACATACGCACCCACCATGCGCTGCCCTTCCGCATACTGGGCAATCTCGTCGGGAACATCCACGTCCAGCCGTCGCCCCAGCATCCAGCCGGTGTGGCCCGCGCTGTCGCGCACCAGCCACCAATCGTCCATGGGGACATCTGGCATGGGCACCTTTGGCCCGTCATTCCCTTCTGCGGCGGCCTTCTTTTGCTTGGTTGGCTTGTGGGCCACTGTCACCGCGGAGGGCTGCGGGACAACGGAGGCAACGCCCACTTTGGGCACAGAAACGCGCGCCAGCATCTCCAGCTTTGTATTGGCCGGGAGCAGAAGGAAATGTTCCGTCTTGCGTCCGGGGGCCAGGTGTAGGTACATCTCATCGCGCAACACGGCCCGCGCAATGACCGGGTCCTGCGCATGTTCCCGCTGCAAGGCGACAAAACCGTTGTACACCGATTGGTCAATGACGGCAGGCGCTTCAATCCAACCCACGGCCCCCTGCTCCGTCCGCACCTTCAAAAAACGGTGCATCTGCCCCAACACTTGCAATCGGTCCCCATTGCCCACTTGCGCGGTGTGGTTGGAAACTGGGGCCACGCGGTCGCGCAAGTACAACGGTCTGCGGGAAGAGACGTAGACATATTCGCCCTTCTGGCGTGGGTGCAAACGTCCGCACCCCACCAGAGAGAGAAAAAGAAGTGGGAAAAACACCCCGAAAAAACGCACCCGCAACGGAAGACCCGCACGCAGGCCCCTGGGTCTTTGCTTGCCGCCGTGATTGGCTTTAGAAAAAGACTTCATCCACATCCAATAAGGCCAGCATATCACCGTCCGCACCGCCCGACTGTTTGCAAAACAGTGCCCCGCATGGCGGGCGCAACCCGCTATGGGGCCACAGCCATGGAGATTGGCCCAGTCGGGTCGGCCCCGGTGGCCGTACTGGTGACAGCGTCCAGCTTGCCTGGGCTGGCCGTATCAAAGCTGAAGACCTGCAGGTCCGGGCCGCCGCCAAAGGAGGCCACCAGCATATATTGTCCAGAAGCGTCCAGTGACATGGCAATGGGGGCCGTCCCAACGGTAAAGGGCGAGGTACTCAGCGGCGTCAACGTGCCTGTCGCTCCAAGGGTATACCCCAAAATGGTGTTGGAGGTGTGGTTGGACACGTACACATACGTGTTGGTGGGGTCCATGGCAATGGCGTCAGGGGCGCCCGCCATTGCGAAAGGAGAACCCGCTACCTCTTTCAATGACCCATTGCTGCCAATCGTGAAAACGCGGACACCACTTCCCGTCTCCCCCACAAACAAAAACTGGGAGTTGGCGTCTGAGCTGATGGCGTTGTCTCCATTCGTGTTTGGGTTGAGGGACTTCATGAGCAGTGGACTGCTGCTGAGTGCGCCATTCGATGGATTGAAGGCAAATATCTCCACGCCGCCCGTGCCCAGGCCAACAAATACAAATTGATTGTTGGGCGTAATGTATACCTGCGTGGGTGTCCCTCCCGCAAGCGTAACGCTGGCACTGGGGTTCCCCGGCGGGGGGACCAGCACACCGGTGCTGGGATTGATTTGGAACTCCAGGAGCGTAGGGGAACTGGTCGAGACAAGAAAGAGCCAGTTGCCCGTCCTGTCAGTGGTCATAAACGTCGGCAAGTATGTGGATGTGACCTGTTGGCCACTGTTGCCCAACGTCAACGCCCCCTTGCCGCTGACCCCATAAACGTAAACGGAGCCAGATTGCTGCAAGGCCAGATATAGCAGCGACCCGCTCGGCGTGGTGGCCAGTGCGTTGGGTTGGGTCCCCAGGTTGTACGATGCCCCGGGGATGGCCGAAAGCGTGCCCGAACTGAGGGAAAGCCCTGTAATGGTGCCTGCGGTCTGGTTGGCCACGTAAATATAACTTGCAGTTGCCGAGGCCGCGCCATAGGTGAACGATACGCTGTTGCTGGCGCCGACCGATGTTGTCACCACGACGCCAACCGTGCCGCTGCCCGCTGGCGCTACCGCCGTGATCTGCGTGGACGAAACGACCGTAAAGCTGCTGGCTGCGGTGCTGCCAAACGTGACCGCCGTCGCGCCGGTAAAGTTCGCCCCTGTGATGGTCACGGAGGTCCCGCTGGACCCACTCGTCGGACTAATGCTGCTGATCGTCGGGGCGCTGGTACTGGTGGTGCAGGTGTTATATGCCTGGCACACCGGGATGAAGAAATTACTGCACCCCGTCATCACCGGCAACGACGCAAACAATAGAAGCAGGAAGAGACGGGCCGCTGTGGCGCTACGCATAAAGGGAAGGCCTACAATTGGGAAGTTTTTGTTGTGGCATGACAAGCGCATTCAATATTTAGTGTACGACTTGGCCACCAAAATGTAGAAAAATTGCCCGCGTTTTTCTGTTGGGCAATTGCCGGGGGAATTGCATCCGGTCTGGATGCGGCCCCAATCATTCTTATGCTATTTTTACACCCAGAAGGAATGACGAAGGCCGACTTTACGATCGGCCCTTTGCGCGCGCCTGCTGGAAATGCAGGCGCATTGCAAAGCGGCCATGCTCCCGTTAGACCTGCAGTGTGGCCTCGCCCTTGTGCCAGTTACAGGGGGTCAGTCCACCCGTCTGCAGGGCGTCCAACACACGCAACACTTCTTCAGGACTGCGTCCAATGGACAGGTCTGTCACGTAAACGAAGCGGATGATGCCCTCCGGGTCCACAATAAAGGCCGCGCGCTGGGCCACGCCAGCTTTGGGGTCCAGAATGCCAAGCGCTTCTGACAGACTGTGCTTTACATCGGCCAGCATGGGTAAGGGCAGGTCCCTCAGGTCCGGATGGTCGTTCTTCCAGGCAAGATGGACATATTCCGTGTCCACACTGCCGCCCAGCACCTGCGTATTGCGGGCCGCAAACTCCGCTTTCATCTTGCCGAAGGCTGCGATCTCCGTCGGGCAGACAAAGGTGAAGTCCATCGGCCAGAAAAAGTAGACCTTCCACTTGCCGGGATAACTCTGGTCCGTGATGGTTTCAAAGGCCTTGTGGATGTCTTTGCTGACGGTCGCCGTCAGTGAAAATGCGGGGAATTTCTCTCCTACTCCTAACATGTATCTCTCCTTGTATTTGGTCGGTTGCATTGTTGGCCCACACGGAAGTATGGGCCGCTCCGGGTTTCGATGGCCCCTACAGAAAGGCCACCGTGGTCGTTTACAACTTTTGGCACTGCGCACACCGTCCCAGAATGTCCACCGAGTAGCGTTCTATCAAAGCGCCTTTGGGGAGTTTCTTTTCCCTTACTTCCAACCCCAGGGCCTTTTCGTCCACGTCGGTGATGGACTTGCACACAGTACAGACAAAATGATGGTGCGGATGGGCATTCATCTCAAGATGCAAAGGGCCATGGTGCTGGCTGACTTCCCGCAGTACCCCGCTTTGGATGAACAGATGGATGTTTTTGTATACCGTGGCCAGCGAGATGGACGGTATCCGTTTGCGCACGCGTAGATACACCTCCTCTGGGCTGGGGTGCCCGTGCATCCCCTGCATCACTTCATAGAGGACCTGGCGCTGGTGCGTCACCGCCAGCCCATGGCGCTGGCACATCTCCGCAAACGAAACTGGCTCCCCCTGATGCATAATTCGTATTAGATAAGAACAATTATCGTTTGTCAACTAAAACAGGGGCATTCCAAGGCCCACTGGGGTCAGTTTTCCCTGTTTTTTGCGTGTCCCCAGTTAAAGTAATGCCCAAGAATGCCTTTGACGATCAAATGGTCGGTCCCAGCGGTTGCACCCCAGCCAGCACCAATGTTGATCTCCCAATTCGGGGAAACAAAAAGATTTACCACGGGAAAAAACTGCTGCTGCTGGTTGTGCAGAGACACAAAGTCCCCAAACTCACCATAGTAGCTGTAATATTCGACGCCAAAGTTATAAAGTTTCCCGGGCTGATAGGTCAGTGTTGCCGCCGGCCCAAAGGTCACCCCCCGTGGGGCCACATCGCGGTAATAGGCCTGCCGTTGCAGGAGGGTGTCTGCGCGGGGCGCTGGCACAGAATGGACGTCCCACTGCATGGTGGTGTTGATGGACCAATACCATTTGCCATCGGTCTGGTCGACTATTGGCATGATCTGCCAGGACCATGTGGGATTGGCAAACTCTGGCCGCGCATATCCGATCTCATTGGAAAGGCTGACCCCCACCGGCCAGCGCCAGCTTGGCGGGACGCGGACGCGAGGGCGGATGTGGTCGCCCACCCACTGTACGCCATTGCCGTTACGTTCCGCCGTGAAAATGTAGAAACCCAGTTCGGACCAATCGTTGAGGCCCTGGGTCAGCTCGATGGTCTCATGTTCCTGGCCTTGCGTGGGCAACATGCCAAATTGTGTGGTGGTGCTGCCCTCAACGGTGTAGTTGCTATGCAGTTCGGTCAGTAGAGTCTTTGGAGCGATGGTCTCTGAGGGATAGACCTGGATTTCATAATTGTCCTGTGCCTGGGCCCTGCCCCCAAATACCAGGGCCGCAAAAATGAGGGGCACAAGCGGGGCACAGCGCATTTTCTATGTATACAGACGGCGCGTCCATTCTGCAATCCGCGTTGGGCCACATGGAATTTCCCATTGCCAGAATGGGGGATGCGAAGGGCCTGCTTGCGGGCGCTATGCAGGCCGCCGCAACCGTAGCAAAAGCGCATCCGGGCGCAGCGACGGAGGGTACTGCGCCATGCTCGCCAAAAAACCAGGCCAAGTGTCGTGGGACACCTTCAGCGATGCCGGGACGACATACGCATTCATCACCACCTCCGCGACCAACAGTGACCACGCAGCGCCATACAATCCATACCAGCGCGCCAGTGCAAAGCACAATACCCACGTAAGGCCTGTCGCCAAGACGTAATACGCCGCCAGTCTTTGGTGTTGGTTGATTGCCGCCAATAGCGTAGAACTGGTTGCCCATAGCGTGTTGACCACCACCACCAGCAACAGGACGCTCAACAGCCCGCGGCTGGGCGGCACATGCCCTCCGGTCCAGTGGTGCAGGAACCACGGCCCAAAGGTCATCATCGTCAACACCATGACGACAGCAACCAGCAACGCCATCTGGCAGGCCCTGCGATGCAGCGTGCGCGTCAGTTCAAAATTTTGCGCGCCGAACGCGCTCGACATCTCCGGCCCAAACGTACCGCTCACCATGTGTACCATCTGCAACGCCACCCGCGACACTGTCCGCGCCGTGCCAAAGACCACCACATCCGTCGGCCCCAGCGCATACCCAACCGCCAGCAATGTCCCTGGCAGGTTCAACGCATTGCCAATCGGGAACCCCAGGAAAGCAATCGCCGGGCCAAACAGCCGTTTGATCTCCCCAACATTGGCGAAACGCCATCCATATTCGATCCACGGAATGTCTCGCCGCACCAGTACGCACAGCAGGAGCGTCCCTGCGATGTTCGCCACCGCAAACACCAGCGCCGTCACTCTTGCGCCCCCACCCAGCACCACGGGGACGATCATGCAGGCAAAGGCCGCCAGTGACATCACGCTCTTGATGAACGACCCGTAGGGATACCGCCCCACGCTCCGGTACGCTGCTTGCAGCAATTGCTCCAACTGCCCCAGCAGCACAGACACGCCCAGATAAAAAAGTACCCACTTCGTGTCCGTCTCGCTCATCGCCGACAGCTTCAACTTATCAGCAATCGTGAAGAAATAGAGTCCCACGCCCAACAAGAACACGGCCACGCAACCCAGCAGTGTCATCAGCCACCAACTACTCTGGAACGTACGCAGTGCGCCCTCGCGGTCCCCGCGTGACACCATCATCGTCATCTCATTGCCAGCAGCGCTGCCGAAGCCAAAGCTGGAAAAGCTCAAATAGGTGGGGAGGGAGCTGATAATCATCCATTCGCCATACAACGGCACGCTCCAGTAGTGCAGGAAGACCGGCACCTGCACCAACTGAATGATCGTCGAGGCAAACTTGCCTACCCAGCCCGAAAGAAAGCCTAAAAAAAGGCGGCGCTTGATCGGGCTATCCACGGCGCAATCCTGCATACAGCCTGTGCACCGCCTGATTAAAAGTCGGAATGCCCACGGAAAAAGTCAACGGCCTGCCCATCACAGCGATTGTAACAAGCGTCTGGGCATGCAGGTCCGCGCATTGGCGAAGAACAGTAGCGGCCTCGATTTTCTACGAACATCCAGGCCCCCGCCGAAAATGAGTGATGTATAGTGAGAGCATTTCCTGAATGGGTGATCCATGACCTGGATACTGCTTATCAGCAGCCGGATATTCTCTCGTTTCGATCTGTGGACACAGACGGTGCTCGCATTGGATCGAATTCGCCCGTCTACCCGATTGGATGAGAATTTTCGCCTGCGCTTTTCTTATGCTTGCCTGGTAGGCAGCGATAGCCCGCGCATCCGACGAGCTTTCGCCGGGATGCTGCGACGAGACCTTGATATTTCTGCTGCAAATAATCTCTGGCTGGCGTTTACCGCCTGGTGCCTGGGGCGCTTCCACCTAGCGCAGCTTATCAACAAAAGGACCGCCAAGCTAGGCCGTGAAAGCCCGGAAGCAGTGATTGCCGCACGGGAGGCCCAGTTTGCTGCGGGCATTTTCGATGGGGGCCTGGTGGACCATCTCTCCAACGTGGTGGACCAACTTTGCAAATCTTCAACGGCGGACGGACCATGGATCGTGGTGCCGCTCAGCGCACGATACAGCCACCTTTTCCAACTCTGGAAGCAACAAGTTGACCGCCATGCCAAGGGAAGGACCGTGGTGCTGGCGATGGATGGGACGGCAGCGGAGATCGCCAAAAAATATGGTGTTTGCGACATTGTCGATCTGTCGCCCTACTTCGGTTTCGATCCAATGGGTCGCGTTGAGGATTACAGCAAGCGCCACTTGTGGGTGCTTCGGGTGCTGGTGTTGCAAGAGCTTGTCTCCCGCGGAAAAACCGTTATTTCTCTCGATCTCGACGCTGTTTTGGTAGGCGACCTAGAGCCGATGCTCCAGGCCATGCCCGATGCAGACATCGTGGCGCAAAGAGATTACTCCATTCCAGTTGATGTTGCTCGTAAGCTGGGGTTTATTCTTTGCTGCGGCTTTATGCGGATTCGTTCCAATCCAGCAACTATCCGTTTTATGCAGAGCTACGCAACGCAGGTCATCTTGGAAATGGACGACCAGACCGCCCTGAACCATTTACTCCTTGGGTCTGGGGTACAGTGCCGTGTCACAACCCATTCCTATATGTCATTTCGTTCCGCAGGGGTCTCCTGGGCATGTCCAGATACTTCGCTCGTTTCCCGTGATGCAAGCTATGGCTCCGTCATCCGCCATTTCCAGCAGCAGGGGCAGAGCATCGAAGACCTGAAGGGGCGCCTCGGACTGGGGCCTGTTCGATGAGATGTGCCAGCAGTCAGGGTTAGGACAACACGGTCACCCGGGTTGCTGGATGGCCACCCCGCCGGAAAGATCAGTTTGGCTTTTGCTTTTGTGCGCGGCGGAAACGTTCGTCAATGGGCTGGCGGCCACGGAAGCCGGCATCGACGGTGTGCCAGTGGGTGATCTCCTTCTCGCCCATTTTCCAGCACAACAATACAGTTTCCTCTCCCAGTCGGCAGGGAAAATCGAGCAGGCCCGTCTCAATGTCCTTCACCTGCACGCCAATGGCCTCCAGCTCCGTCAGGGTGTCCTTTACCTGCTGTACGGCGGCGTCGCGTTCCCCGCGCTGGCGCGCAAGCTGCACCACGGGGACCAGCATCCCGCCATTGATGAAAATCCTCTGGCCCCACTCCTGCAGTGCGCTTTCCGCCGTCTCCGATGCTTCCCTGGCCTGCATGGCGCGCACCAGTAGGGCCTCCAACACGGGGACCAAGGTCTGTGCTTCTTCCAGTGTGAATGTCCGCATACTGCTACCCCCGTACCTCCAGCATACGGTCCAGCGCGACGTGCGCCCAGTGTTTCACGTCCTCGCTGACGCGGATGCGGTTGACCACGTTGCCGTCCACCAGGTTTTCCAGCGCCCAGGCCAGGTGCTGCGGCGAGATGCGGAACATGGTGGTACACAGGCAGCCGGTGTCGTCCAAGGTGATGACCTTTTTCCCCAGGGGCGCAAATTGCTGGCCCAGACGATGGACCAGGTGTATCTCCGTGCCCACGGCAATGGTGCTGCCTTCCGGGGCCTGCTCAATCATGCGGATCATCTGCTCTGTGGAACCGATGCCGTCGGCCTTCTGGCAGACCTCCAAGCGGCACTCTGGATGGACAATGACCCGGATGCCCGGATATTTCGTCCGTACCTGGTCCACATGCTCTGGCAGAAAACGCTGGTGTACGGAGCAGTGCCCTTTCCACAGAATGACCCGTGCCGCACGCAGGCGCTCGGCGGTCTGGCCGCCATTGATCTGATACGGGTCCCAAAGCGCCGTCTCCTGCAGCGGGATGCCCAGGGCATGCGCCGTGTTGCGGCCCAGATGTTGGTCCGGCAGAAACAAAATGCGCTGGCCACGGGCAAAGGCCCAGCGAAAAGCGGCCTGCGCATTGGAGGAAGTGCAGACCAGCCCCCCTCGTTCGCCACAAAATGCCTTGATGGCCGCCGTGGAGTTGACATAGGTGAGCGGGACCATGCCGCCAGAGGCCCCTGACGTCAGGCCCGCAGCGGTCAGCTTGTCCCAGCATTCTTCTACCTGGGAGATGTCCGCCATGTCCGCCATGGAGCAGCCTGCGTTCAGGTCTGGTAGCACCACCTGCTGATGGGGTTGGGCAAGGATGTCCGCACTTTCCGCCATGAAATGCACGCCGCAAAAAATAATGTAGCGGGCGTCGGACTCGGAAGCGACCCTGGACAATTTGTAGGAGTCGCCGGTGTGGTCGGCAAAGCGGATGATTTCATCGCGCTGGTAATGGTGGCCAAGGATGACCGCCAGTTTGCCCAGTTTGGCGCGGGCCGAGGCGATCCGTTCGTCCATGCTATGGTCGGGCATGGCCAGATAGTCATCGAGAGCACAACTGGACCGGGTGCGTGCAGTTACAGCTTCTTCCTCTATCAATACAGTGTTCAAGGGTCTCCGCCTTCAGTTCCGCCGCAGATAATGTCTGTGCGAAACGGGGATGTTGAAAGCAACGTACTGGTTGCAGTGGATCCACTGCGCTAAGGGACGAACATCCGCCCAACTGCGCCCGATCCACGGGGCTGTTGCAACCACTCAATAAGATGCACGATACAGACCTAAAGGAGCGCCTTATCGAACAACTTCCTTCATCAAATTGTAATACGGTGGGGGCCTGTTTGCACTGCGACTGTACCCTGCCACCGTGTTTTCCTGCGCAAAAGCTGTCCGTCCGCTGTCAACCGTCTGCATCCTGCTGGAAATGCGGAGGCCCCGGCGCCAGCCGTTTGTTTGGAAATTCCCCACTGAGTATGATGGGAAACAATGAGTCTGCCGGACACCATCTTCATCTTTATCGTGGCCCTGATCATCTTTGGGCCAAAGAAGTTGCCGGAGATGGCCAAACAATTGGGCAAGCTGATGGGCGAGTTCCGGCGCGCCAGCAACGAATTCAAGTTCCAGATAGAAGAAGAGTTGCGCCAGGCGGAGAGGCCCGACCCTACAAAAAACCTGGATGCTGGACCGGTCATCCAGCCGCCCGCGGCGCAGTTACCGGAAACAGCCCGACCTTCCACTGCAGGGACCGCTGAAGAAACAGGGCAGGACAATCTTTTGCCAACAGTGGGAGACGCCGCCAAGGAACATCCCCCTGTCGGCGATGCCCCCATCGCAACCGCGCCCTTGGGCACGGAAACGGACAGAGGCACGGAAACCACTCCCCTGCCAAGAGAGGTGGGGACCACCCGTGGCTGACTTATTGGACCGCGCCCGTTCGGCAGTCGCAGACCGGACAGAACTTCCCGGCATGACCCTGCTGGAGCACCTGGAAGAACTGCGCAAGCGGCTCATCCACTCGGCCCTGTACGTCGTGGTCGCATTTTTTGTTGCTTACGGCTTCCATGAACGTATCGCCGGTCTGATGATCGCCCCCATCACGCGCGCGCTGGCGGCCCACCACATGGACACCCGGCTCGGATACCTGAACCCGGTCGACCCATTCAATTTCTACCTGAAGATTGGACTGTTTGGCGGACTGGTCCTGGCTTCGCCCTTCGTCCTGTATCAGCTTTGGCTGTTTATCGCCCCTGGCCTTTATCAACGCGAACGGCGCTATGTGGTCCCGTTCATGTTCGCCACGGTCGGGCTCTTTCTAGGCGGGGCCTTCTTTGGTTATCGCTATGTGTTTCCAGGTGCGTTGGAGTTCCTGATCGGCTTTGGAGCGCAGTTCAAGCCATTGGTGACCATTGAGGAATACGAGGGCCTGTTCCTGACCGTGGTCCTGGGACTGGGGCTGATCTTTGAGCTGCCCATCCTGGTCTTTTTCCTTGCCCTCTTTGGCATCGTAAATTCCAGCTTCCTGCTCAAGCACATTCGTTACGCCATTTTGATCATTTTCATTGTTGCCGCCATCATCACACCCACCCCGGATGTCCTGACCATGTGCATTTTTGCCGCGCCCATGTTGGTGCTTTACTTCCTTAGCATTGGCGTGGCCCACCTGGTGCATCCGGACCGCCGTAAAAAGAAACTACCCCAGGGGGCATAATGCAAGGCCGCATCCCACGTCCGTTTTTCTCCCAATCCTGCGCCCGTTTTTTCCCTCGATTTTGCGCGCTGCTGGCGGGACTTTGCCTCCTCGCGCTGCTGGCGCCATCGTCTTTTGCGGCCGCTGGAGATGCCCACGCCGCTGCCGCCACGCGGACCTCTGCCCGCTTCAACGGCAATATGGCCTATGAATACGCCGCGCAGTTTGTGGCCTGCGGCCCGCGCTGGATTGGCAGCCCCGGCCACCTCTGCGCGGAGAATTTCCTGAAACAACACTTTGCTCCAGAGGCCCGCAAGGGCAACCTGGAAGAAGACACCTTTACCGCCAGCACGCCTGCTGGTCCCATGACGATGCACAACTTCATCGTCCGCTTTCCTGGCAAAAAAAACGGCGTCATTGTTGTCGCCTCGCATTATGAGACCAACTATCCCCTGCGCAGCATCCCGTATGTTGGGGCCAACGATGGTGGGGCCACCACCGGCCTGCTGGTGGAACTGGCCAACGTCCTGCGCGGTCGTACGCTGGAGGGGGACAGCGTCTGGCTGGTCTTTTTTGATGGCGAAGAGGCCATCCAGCAATGGTCAGACTCGGACTCACTCTATGGCAGCCGCCATCTTGCCGCCAAGTGGGACATGGACGGGACGCTCAAACGCATCCAGGCCTTTCTGCTGACGGACATGATTGGCGACAAACAACTGGACATTTCGCGGGAGATGAACTCTACGCCCTGGCTGGAAGACCTGGTCTACAAAGCTGCCAAACGCGATGGTTTCGCTGAATATTTCTTCACCCGTCAGGACACGGTGGAAGATGACCACCTGCCTTTTGTGCAGCGGGGCGTGCCCAGCGCCGACATCATTGACATCGATTACGGCCCGCATGATTTTGCCCACCCAGACGGCTATCACCACACGGCGGAGGACACCCTGGACAAAATCAGCGCACACAGCTTGAACGTTGTCGGCCAAACAATCGTGACCACCATGAACATGTTGAACAAGCGTTGACGAGCTTTGTCATTCTGACGCCATGCCCGATACAGAAAAATCCATCGCTCCGGTCTGCGCAGGCAGCACAGACTGCGATAGCATCGGCCCATGAATGGCGTTGCCCCATTGTGGCTATGGACCGGCTTCCATCTGCTGTTGCTTGCGCTCTTGTTGCTGGACCACGGCGTTGCACGCCGCGCGCACAAGCGCAACCGGGAGGCCCCCGCGCTATGGCACACGCTGGTCTGGACTGGTTCGGCCCTGCTCTTTGCCGTGCTGGTGGGCCATGCCCTGCGCGCGCAATATGCCGCTGAGTACCTGACCGCCTACGGCATTGAAGGGTCGCTCAGCGTCGACAACATGCTTGTCTTCCTGCTTGTCTTCCGGTCCTTTGGTCTGGCTGCGGGGCAGCAGCGCCGGGTCCTCTTCTGGGGTGTGCTGGGGGCCATCGTCCTGCGGGCCTGCATGATTGCCGCAGGCCTGGCGATGGTACATTTTTTCGTCTGGGCCAACTATGCTTTTGGCGCGGCCCTGTTGCTGGCCGCCCTGCGCCTGCTGCGCCAGCGCATGGACAGACCGTCGCACCAACAGCCACGTTGGGCCGCCCTCCTGGCGCGCCATTTGCCGTTGTCAACAAATAAAGCAGGCGGCCATTTTTTTTTACGGGAGGACGGCCACTGGCGCGGCACCCAGCTCCTTCTGGTGCTGGTGACCATTGAGATCACGGACCTGTTCTTTGCCGTGGATTCCATCCCTGCGGTCCTGGCTGTTTCGCACAGTCCCTTTGTGGTGTACTCCTCCAACATCTTTGCCGTAATGGGCCTGCGCTCCCTGTACTTTGTGATTGCGGGCCTGCTGGAGCGGCTGCGTTTGCTGCACTATGGATTGGCCGTAGTGCTTCTTTTCGTTGGTGCAAAGATGCTGCTGGCCCACGTCCTTCAGGTGCCCATTGCCGTATCATTGGGCGTGCTGGTAGCGGTGCTTGCGTTTACCACACTGCTGTCCCTGCTCTGGCGGCCAGCGCGTTCCGCGCGTTGACAGCGCGCGGCCCACCTATGCGCTAAACGGGACAAAACGCACCTCGTCCCGCTGGACCGAGGAGTGCAGTGCTTCGCCCGTCTGCTTTCCAGGAAAGTCCGTGCGCGCATGGGCGCCGCGTGATTCTTTCCGCGCCAGCGCAGACCAGACAATCAGCGTGGCGATACCGTGCAGATTGCGTAGTTCTATTGCCTCGCGCGTGTCAATCTGCGGCAGTTGTCCCTCCATCGCCGTCAGTGTGGATTGCATCGTCCGCAGGCCATTTTCATCCCGCAACAGTCCAGCGTGGAGCCACATGGCGTCGCGCAGCAACTCGCGCAATGACGGTATCTGCTCTGCCTTCTCTTTGCCCGGAATGCGGTCCTGTTTGCGTTGCGGCGCGGCCCCCAGTTGGACGATTTCCTGCGTTTCTTCCAACATGGCAGCGCCCGCGCGGGCGCCGAAGACCACCCCCTCCAACAACGAGTTGCTGGCCAGCCGATTGGCCCCATGCACGCCGGTGCAGGCCACTTCGCCGGCAGCATACAGGCCCGGCAGCGAGGTACGGCCATTGAGGTCGGTGCGCACGCCGCCCATCAGATAATGCGCGGCAGGACGGATGGGTATCAGGTCCCGCGATAGCTCCAGCCCTTGCTCCCGCAGAAATGCTGTGATGCCCGGAAAACGATGGTCCAGGTCCATGCCCGTCACATGGCGCATGTCCAGATAGACCGGCAGTGTCTCGTCCGGCCTGCTTCCAAGGCCCTCCTGCGTAATGGCGCGGGCCACAATATCGCGCGGGGCCAGTTCCGCCAGCGGATGATAGCGGTCCATAAAGCGCTCACCCTTGTGGTTGCGTAGCAAGGCCCCCTCGCCGCGCAACGCCTCGGAGAGCAAAAAACGCTGCACACCCGGCAAGTAAAGCGCCGTCGGATGGAACTGGTAAAACTCCATGTCGGCAATTTCCGCCCCGGCGCGATGGGCCATGGCGATGCCGTCGCCAGTGGCCACATTGGGGTTGGTGGTGTTGCTGTAGACCTGGCCTGCGCCCCCGCTGGCCAGCAGCACGGCGCGCGCGGCCACCGTATGCAGGGTGCCGTCCTGGTCCAGCAACGTCAGGCCCACCACGCGGCCGTCCCGCACCACCAGGTCCAGGACCGTGGCCCATTCCACCAGCGTAATGCGGGCGTTGTTGCGCGTGTGCTGGAGCAGGGCGCGGCCAATCTCCGCGCCGGTGGCGTCACCATGCGCATGCAGGATGCGTGGCAGGCTGTGCGCGCCCTCGCGCGTGCGCATCAACTCTCCGTGCTCCCGGTCAAAGGCCGTTCCCCAGGCCAGCAACTCTTCAATGCGCTGGGGCCCTTCCCGCACCAACACTGAGGCCGCCGCCTCATACACCAATCCATCGCCCGCGCGCAGGGTGTCTTGCAAATGCAGCGCAATGTCTTCTTCCCCGCCCATGGCGACCGCGATGCCGCCCTGCGCATATTGCGTGTTGGATTCTGCAGCCTGCTCTTTGGTCACCACCAGGACATTGCCCGTTTCCGCCAAAGTGGTCGCTGCGCGCAGACCGGCAATGCCGGCCCCTACCACAACAAAATCAAATCGAGAAAGGACTTCCACGTTTTCAGGCTAGCACTTCACCCGGCAGAAATCGATGCGGGGGCAAGCGTGCGCAACCGGGCCAGGAATTGGATACAGCAAATTGCCCGCGCCCTGCGATACGATGGGAACATCGTGTCCACTCTATTCATCCATACCGCAGGGGGAAGATATGCCGTCCGGGTGCAACCGGGGCTGCTCCAGGACCTGTCCAGCCAACTGCGCGGCACGGGCCTGGCCAATGGAGAGATGTTTGTTGTCACCACGCCGGAGATATGGGCGCTGTGGCGGGGACGGTTCCTGGCCTCATTTAGCGCCAGCAAGGGGCCACCGTGCGTATTATTTCTTCCCTCTGGCGAGCGGTATAAAAAGCTGGCCCAGATTGAAAAGATGGCGGAAGAACTGGTCCATGCCGGGGCACGCCGCGACTCTTTGCTGATTGCCTTCGGCGGCGGCGTGGTTGGCGACATGGCCGGGTTTCTTGCCTCCATCTACATGCGGGGCATCCCTTACGTCCAGGTCCCCACCACCTATCTGGCGCAAATTGATTCCTCCGTGGGCGGCAAGACTGGCGTCAATCTGCGCGCGGGAAAGAACCTGGTTGGCAGCTTTTATCAACCGGCGCTGGTGGTTGCAGACCCGGAACTGCTGGCCACACTGCCCCCGCGCGAACTGCGGGCCGGCATCTTTGAAAGCGTCAAGGCCGCGCTGCTGGGCGATGCGCGCTTGTTTGCGTGGCTGGAAGAGAATGCTGACGCCATGCTGCGCGGGGAAATGACCGCTCTCAGTTACGCCATCCACGCCTCGGTCCGCATCAAGGCAAAGATCGTCCGCGCCGATGAGCGCGAGTCTGGCCAGCGCATGTTGTTGAACCTTGGCCATACCGTCGGACATGCGATTGAATCGGCCACGCAATACCGCGCCCTGCTGCACGGGGAGGCCGTGGCCTGGGGCATGATTGCCGCGCTCCATCTGGCCGCGGCGCGCGCCGCCATCGCACCCAAAGACGCAGCACGCGCGGGGCGTCTGGTCCATCGTTTTGGGCCATTGCCCCGCTTTACAGCCACGGCCAATCGCCTGCTGGGCCTGACCTCTGCCGACAAAAAGAACCGCACCAACACCAATAACTTTGTCCTTCCGGTCAAAATTGGCAAGGCCGTTGTTGCCACCGACGTGACCGCCGACGAACTCCACAACGCCATTCGCACTATGCTGGAAGCAGTAGAGGAAACAGGGGCCTGAGATGCCAGCCAGAGGGGCCGAACCACAAGGCGCTACCAACGAGCAAAACGCCAGCAGGGCCGTGCAATCCATGTTCAATGAAATTGCGCCGCGCTACGACCTGCTGAACCATGTGCTCTCCGCCAACATTGACCGTCTATGGTGGCGGCGGACGGCCCGCGCCTTCCAGCACATTTTGCAAGAGCCGGGGGCCACCATTGTGGACCTCTGCTGTGGCACGGGGGACATGACGCTGGCCCTGTTGCGTCACCGCCCGCAACCCAGCACCCCCATCCTGGCCATTGATTTTGCCCATGAGATGCTGATACGCGGCAAAAAAAGGTTTGCCAACTCTGGCGCACTTGCCATTGAGGCCGACGCCCTTGCCATGCCGATTGCTGACAATACCGTCACCCTGGTGACTTCGGCCTTTGGCTTCCGCAACCTTGCCAACTATGCAGCCGGCCTGCGCGAGATATACCGCGTCCTGCGTCCGGGCGGGGAAATTGGCATCCTCGACTTTGGCGAACCCGATGGGTTGATCGGGAGGCTTTATCAGTTTTATTTCAAACAGGTCTTGCCCCGCATTGGCACGCTCCTCTCCGGCACGGCGGGGCCATATATCTATTTGCCCCAATCGGTCCATCGTTTCCCGTCCCCAGAGGAGATGCAGGCCATGCTGCGCGACTGTGGATTTGGCCAGGCATCGTGGACGCCTTACACCTTTGGGATTGCTGGACTCTATCGCGCTGTGAAACCATGAGCGCACACGCAACAACGCCTGTTAGGACGGTCCCTCCATGCCGCGAGCCATCCCTTGGACGATGATGCCCACTCCGCGCTCTGAGAAGTTGCGGACAGCACTCGCATCCGTGCTTGCCGCCAGCGGCATCACTGTACTCAAACTGGTCACCGCGTTCTCTAGCGGCAGTATCGGCATGTTCTCTGAGGCGGCGCACTCTGGCCTGGACCTGGTCGCCTCCGGCATTACGCTCTCCTCGGTCGCCATTTCAGGCCGCCCTGCGGATGAAGACCATCCCTACGGCCATGACAAATTTGAAAACCTGGCGGCATTTACAGAGACGCTGTTCATGCTGGGGTCTGTCATCTGGATCGTGACAGAAGCAGTCCGCCGCATATTTGTCGAGCACGTTGTTGTACGGACCTCCATCTGGCCATTCGCCGTCCTGCTGCTTTCCATGTCCGTGGATTTTTTCCGTTCGCGCGCGTTGGCGCAGACCGCGCGCCACACGGGAAGCGCCGCCCTGGAAGCGGACGCGATGCATTTTGGCATGGACATGTGGTCCAGCCTGGCGGTCATGGTTGGGCTGCTGGCAAATTATCTTGGCGCCCGCCTGCATCTGGGCTGGCTGCGGCTGGGGGACCCTCTTTCCGCCGTCGTCGTCTCCATCATCATCACCAAGGTCTGCTGGAGGTTGACGCGGCAGGCCATTGACGTGCTGACCGATACATCGCCCAAGGAAACGCGCCTGAAAATCCTGCACGAATTGGAGCACGTTGAAGGGGTCCTGGCCATCGAAAGGCTCCGCCTGCGCCGTTCCGGGAACCGCCATTTTGTTGATATAACCCTGGCCATGCCCCGCAACATCAGCTTCCAGCGTTCAGAAAGCACCAAGGAAAATGCCGCAGCCGCGGTCCATCGCGTGCTGCCGGACGCCGACGTCCTCGCCTATGCCGTGCCGCGTCCCAGCCGCTCAGAAAGCATTTTTGACCGCGTGCGCGCCGTGGCCGCCCGCAATGACCTCTCCGTACATGATGTCAGCGTGCAGGACTGGAACGGGCACCTCCATTTGGAGCAGGACCTGGAGGTCCCTGAATCTTTCACCCTGCGCGCCGCCCACGAACTGGTCACCAATTTGGAAGCGGAAATCCATCGGGACATCCCGGAAATCGGGTCGGTGATGACCCACATTGAAGGCGAACGCCTGGCCATCGAGCATGACGCCCGGCGCTCTGCCGACCAGGCGATCGAGGTACGTCTGCGTCGCATCGCCAACGCTTTTCCTGAGATATTGGACGTGCATGAAGTGAGCATGGGATTGATCGGGGAGCGCGTGCATATTGCCTGCCACTGTACCCTGGCGGATAATACACCTATGGCGCGGGTACATGATCTCATCACCGCCCTGGAAGACGCAGTGAAGGCAGAAATGCCCAACGTTTCCCGTGTTTTTATCCACCCGGAACCAGCGACCGACAACCGGCGCTGATCCCCATCCATTCGCATTCATAGAGAGGAACAAGCAACGATGCAAGCCAAAGTAAGCTGGAAAAGCGGAACGATGTTTGAAGGCACCACGCAAAGTGGCCACACCCTCCTGCTGGACCGGGACCCGGCACACAAACTTGGCCCCAGTTCCATGGAGGTCGCGTTGGTCACCCTATGCTCCTGTACCGCAATGGATGTGTATATCATCCTGCAAAAGAAACACGAGCCGATCACCGGCCTTACCGTCACCGCGCAGGCGGAACAGGCCCCGGACCCGCCCCAGGTCTTCACGAAAATCCACCTGGTCTATCACGTCCAGGGCAAAGTGACGCCCAAGGCCGTGGAAGACGCCATCCATCTCTCGGAGACAAAATACTGCTCGGTCGCCGCCATGCTTCGCAGCACCGCGGAAATCGATTTTGAGATCGAGTATGTAGATTAGCCTTCCATGCGCCAATTTTTCCAGGTCCTGCTCGCCGCCCTCGTGTTGGCCGTCATTGCCCTGCTCTCGGCGTTGACGGCCATGCGCCTTGCCATTCATGGGGCCGAGGTGCGGACACCTGACCTGTCTGGCATGACCATTCCGCAAGCGTTGGCGCACGCCCGCGCGCTGGGGCTGCAACTGAGCGTGGAAGACCACTTCTACAGCGCAACTACGCCCGCCGGTCACGTCCTGGTGCAGCGCCCGCAAGCGGGCACGCTGGTACGCCGCTCCTGGCAGGTGCGCGTCAGTGAGAGCCTGGGGCCGCAAAATGTGGCCCTCCCCAATGTGGTGGGCATGGACGCCCGCTTGGCGGCCATCACCATCCGGCGCAGCGGACTGCAACTTGGCGATGTGACTTCCCTGCCCGATGCGGACGCGCCTGCAAACACCGTGATTGCGCAAAGTCCGATGCAGCAGGCCACGGCCGTCGAACGCCCGCGCGTGGACCTCCTTTTGGCCGCCCCAGCACCACAGGCCGTCCCGGCCTATGTGATGCCAGACCTGACCGGAGAGACCTTTTCCGCTGCCGCACTGGCCGTCACCCATGCAGGCTTCAAACTCGCCCCCATCGAAGAAGCGAATGTCGCCATCCCCCAGGTGCCGCAGGTTGGCGCCTCCAACACACCACCACGGCCCCCGGTCCTGCCGGGTAGCGTCATTTCCCAGGTCCCCGCGCCAGACAGCCGCGTCCTGGCTGGGGCCACGATTCGCTTGATTGTGCAGCGTTGAACGGCCTGCGGCCAAGGAGCGCCGCAAAAAATCCATCGCTGGGATGGACGCCGGGGAGGGTGCGCAGAAATCCGGCGCGGAAACCTGTGGTGCGCAGATGGTCCACCGCTGGCCCCGCAACCACTCCTTGTTGCGCAAGCCCCTCAAACACTTCCTGCAGGTCCAGCAGCACATAGGGTTGCTGCGCGTGTTCACCCGCCTCCAGAGAGCTTCGCACGACCTCCTCATTCTCCTCCGGCTCCAGTGAACAGGTTGCGTACAGCAGCCTTCCGCCCGGGGCCAACCGGCGCAATGCGCCCGCAAGAATGCTGCGTTGCCGCCTGGCCTGACGCACCAGGTCTTCTGGTTGCAGGCGATGGCGTATCTCAGGATTGCGCGCCAGCGTCCCTGTGCCGCTGCATGGGACATCGCACAGGACGCGGTCAAAAAGGCCCATCTCCGGCAGGTGCGCGGCGTCCGCAACAAGGAACTCCACGCGGCCATGCCACTCTGGACGCGCCAGACGCTGCTGCATGGCCCGTAGACGCGCCGGACCCGCATCACACGCAACCACACTGGCCTGCGGGGACCTTTCCAGCAAGACCGCCGTCTTGCCACCGGGTGCAGCGCAGCAATCCAACATGCGTTGGCCCTGGCCAAGCAGTTCCGCAACCAACTGGGACCCCTCGTCCTGGATGTGTACGCGGCCCGCGCGCACGGCACGCGTGGCTGCAATGTCCCCGGACACCACCGTGCGCGCCTGCGACAGAAACTTCCCCGGTGCAAGCTGCACCCCTTCAGCGCGCAGTTCTTCTTCTACATCGGGGGCGAAGAGGCGCACCGTCGTCTCTGCTTCCTGCTGCCCGGCGGCGCAGATTTTTTCCGTGGCTTCCGTCCCGTAGTGCGCCCGCCATCGCTGGACGATCCATTCCGGGTAGGCCTGCTGAGACGGCATCCGGTCTGGCTTGGACAGGGCCGCCAGCTTGCGCAGCACGGCATTCACCAATCCAGCCGCGCGTGGGTGCGCTGACTGCTTCACCCACTCCACCGATTCAAAGAGGACGGCATGGACAGGGACCCTGTCCATGAAAAGCAACTGGAAGGCCCCCAGCCGCAGCGCCAACTCCACCGGCCTCGGCAACTGTAACGTGGGCCGCGACAGGTGCTCGCGCACCCTGGCGTCCAGGACGCGCTGCCAGCGCAACGTCCCCATCACCAGCGCCGTGCAGAGGTTACGGTCCAGTGGCGACAAGGACTGCATCCCCGCGCCATGCAGCAGCGTGTCACAGTTTCCCTTGTCGGCAAGGACCTTTTGCAGTATCAAAAATGCGGCGCTGCGCGCAGGCGCAATGTTGGCGGTCATGGGCGCTATGCCAGACGCTCTGCGGGGGCCAGCGTGTGGCCGTGTAGGAAATCTGCCGCTGCAATACGTTTTTTGCCCTCCAGTTGCACTTCCAGCAGTTCCAGCCAGGTGGCATGTCCACAGGCCAGCAACAGGCGATTGCCCTGGCAGAGCAGTGTCCCCGGCGGCAATGCAGGTGCGGTCTCTTCCGCAGCCACGCGCATCCGGCATAGGGTGAATTTCTTCCCGCGAAAAATACCGTATGCGCCCGGCCAGGGTTGGAACCCACGCCAGCGATTGTAAAGTTCCGTGGCCGTCCGCGCACAGTCCATGTGGCCGTCTTCACGTTGCAAAATGGGCGCCAGCGTGGCCAGTGCATTGTCCTGCGGCGTCGCCGTCAGCGTCCCTTGCTGCATCGCCGCCAGTGTCTCCACCATCAGCTTGGCGCCCATCCCCGCCAACGCCGGGGCCACATCCACGGAGGTTTGTTCCGGGCCGATTTGCATGGACCGCTGGAGCAAAATGTCTCCCGTGTCCAGCCCTTCCTCCATGCGCATGGAAGTCACGCCGACCTCCGTTTCCCCGTTGGCAATCGCCCACTGGATGGGCGCGGCCCCGCGATACTTTGGCAACAGGGAGGCGTGCAGGTTCAGGCAGCCATGCCGTGGCAACGCCAGCACCCACGGCGGAAGGATGCGTCCATACGCGACCACGACGATGAGATCGGAAGCAACGGCCGCAAGCTGCTGCTGCAAGGCAGGATTATTGCGGAGCTTTTCCGGCTGCGCAATGGGAAGGTCGTGTTGGAGCGCCGCCTGCTTGATGGCGGAATGCTGCTGCTCCAGCCCCCGTCCACTGGCGCGGTCCGGCTGCGTCAGGACAAGTTCCACAACGTGCCCCGCCGCCAGCAGGGCATGCAGCGTGGGAACGGCAAAGGCGGGAGTACCGCAAAAGACCAGCCGCATCCGCCTACCACTCGCCGGCGCGTATCATTTTGCGTATCCTGCGCAGTTGCAGGTCGCGTTTGAGTCGGCTAATGCGGAAGATGAACAGGATGCCGTCCAGATGGTCGATCTCATGCTGGATGGCGCGCGCCAGCAACCCATCGCCTTCGATCTCGAAGCTCTTGCCATGTACGTCCTGCGCACGGACCCGCACGTGCGCCGCACGGACCACCCTGTCCCGTATCTCAGGCAGGCTGAGGCAGCCTTCTTCCTCGTGCTGTTTGCCGGTGGCCTCAATGATCTGTGGGTTCACCAGCACGATTTTGTCTTCCGGCCTTTTTTGGAAACTGAGATCAATCACCGTCAATCGCTTGGAAAGGCCAATCTGCGGCGCTGCCAGGCCGATGCCTTCTGAGGCATACATGGAGACAAACATATCGTCCACCAGTTGACGCAGACCGTCATCAAACTCCGTCACCAGCGCCGTGGGGCGCTGCAGGACCGGGTCTGGATATTTCACGATGGGATAGACCATCGACGCTAAAGCTGGAGTGCCGCTTGTCGGCATCGTTTCAGTATTCACGGAGTTGCTCACAATATCCCTGGTAGTTGCGCGCGAGTTCCCGCAAGGAGTCCCCGCCAAATTTTTCCATCACCAGCCTGGCCAACGTCAAGGCGACCATCGCTTCCCCGACGACCCCGGCTGCGGGGACCACGCACACGTCCGAGCGCTCATAGGCCGCCTTCACCTCTTCGCGCGTTAAAAAATCCACCGAAGCCAACGGACGGCGCAACGTGGAAATCGGCTTCAAGTACCCGCGCACAAGCACGTCCTCACCGTTGGAGATGCCGCCTTCGATGCCCCCGGCGTGGTTCTGCTCGCGTGAAAAGCGGGTAAAGTGCGGGCCTTCCTTCGGGCCATCGGCACTATAGTGTATCGCATCCTGCGCCTGCGAACCAAGCATGGCGGCTGCCGGGACGCCCCGGCCAATCTCCACCGCCTTGACGGCCTGGATGGACATGACCGCCCCGGCCAGCAGTCCATCCAGACGCTCGTCCCAGTTGGCGTAGGTACCCAGCCCCGGCGGCACGCCATGCGCGACCACCTCAAAGACACCGCCAACAGTGTCTCCCGTGCGCAGGGCGAGATCGACCTCGGCCTTCATGCGCTGCTCAGTCTCCGCGTCCACGCAATTCAGCAAGACCTCTTCACGCTCCCGCAGCGCGGCAATCTCCGTCCAGCTTGCTGCGCGCTCTAGTTCCACGCTGCCAACGCGGACCACATGGCTGGCAATCTGGATGCCCAGCGGCTGCAAAAGCTGCTGGGCCAGCGCCCCGGCGGCCACCCGCGCCGTGGATTCCCGCGCCGAGGCCCGCTCCAAAACATATCGCGCATCCGGGAAGTCGTACTTCAACGCGCCAGCCAGGTCTGCGTGTCCTGGACGCGGCGAGGCCACGGCCTTGTGCTTGGCCGGGTCGCCCGCCTCCACGGGGAGCGCTTCTGTCCAGTTCTTCCAGTCGCGGTTCTCAATCTGTAATGCAATGGGTGAGCCAATGGTCTTTCCGTGTCGGATGCCCGACAAGACGTGCGCCCGGTCCTGCTCCATTTTCATGCGCCCGCCCCGGCCATACCCCTGCTGCCTGCGCCACAGCTCACGGTCCATCCGCGCCGGAACAATGGGCACGCCAGCGGGCATACCGGAGACCAGGGCAATTAAACACTCGCCGTGCGATTCGCCTGCTGTTGAAAATCGAAACATGGGCCTTTGTCCCTGGATAAAGAATGGTGCAGCTTGGTATTGATTTTAGAGTAACGACCGTGATGCATAACAACGACCGTGCAAAAAGGCCTTGTTTGCCGTCTACTTCGCGGACAAGAACCACTGGTATTGCTCGTCTGTCAGCGGGACCACGGAGAGGCGTCCCTGCCGCAGCAACGGCGAAGCGGCAAAGAGCGGTGCCGCTTTGATCTCATCCAGCGTCTTTGGTCCCGGCAACGCTTTGCCATAGCGGATGCGCACCAACGGCACTTTGGGGTCGCCAGCATCCACACTGACCACCGTGGCCGTGCCTACTGCCGCGCGCACGCCGCCCGTATGGTAGATGAGCAGTTTTTCTTTCGGGTGCATCTCGCGCAGATACTTGACTGCCTGCGGATTGGTGACCCCGTCCCATAGGGTCTCCTGCTCCCGTTGCAGGTCCGCAAAGGAATAAACATCCGGCTCGGTCTTCAGCAGAAACGGCATCACACGCCATCCTCTTCGGCGGAATTGGCCAGGTATTGCCGCGTGTTCACCATGCCGTGGCCCAGTGCGGGCACGCGGTCAATATACTCCGCAGCGGCCCCATTCGATGCAGGCGCACAGGCCTCCTGCAGGGCCTCCATCTTGGCCTCGGCGTCGTCCAGATAATGCAGCAGGACGGCCTCTGGAAGCATGGGCAATTTGGGTGAGCCAAATTCATAGCTGCCATGATGGCTCAAAATAATGTGCTCCACCAAAATACGCAGGCGGTCAGGAAACCCTGGCAGCGAGGCGGCCTTCTCATGCAGCAGGCGCGTGCCAATCGAGATGTGCCCAACCAGTTGGCCTTCCAGCGTGTATTCAAAGCTGGTCTTCCAGCCAAGCTCGTAAATCTTTCCGATGTCGTGCAGGACGGCCCCGGTCAGCAGCAGGTCCCGGTGGACCAACGGGAAATGCCCTGCGGCCAGGTCACAAAATTTGCACAACTCGACCACGTGTTCCAGCAGGCCGCCAACCCAGGCATGGTGCATCATCATGGCCGCTGGCGCGGCCTTATATCGCTGCGCAATTTCCGGGTCATCGAGAAAGGCAAAGAGCAGCCGCTTCAGGTCTGGCTGGGTAAAGCTGGCGACCACGCCACGCAACTCCGCCCACATGGCCCCAATGTCCCTTGTGGTGGCGCGCAGCAGGTCGCTGATTTCGTATGCCTCGGGCCGTGCCTTGGAGACATCGGTGACGCGCAACTGCTGTTTGCCTGCGTAGGTCTCAACGCTCCCACGCAGGGCGACCACATCGCCCTTTTCGAACTTGCGGGCCATCGCTTCACAGTTGTCCCAGATGCGTGCCTCAATGCGTCCCGTGCGGTCGCCCAGCACCAGCGCCAGATACGTGCCCCCATCTTTTTTGTCGCGCAATTGCTTGGAGAGGACAGCAAAACAGGAACGGACCTCCTGTCCCTGCCGCTGCGCTGCATCTGCGGCGAAGAAGTCTTTCATTGTCCCTCCACCCACGCCGTTGTTGGCATCTTCCAGCCACGTCCCGTAACAAGTCCCATAACAAGAGGGCGCACCCTAAATACCGCGCCCTCCCTGCCATGCACCTCCGCGGCGGTCTACGGTTGTGGCTGCTGCGCTGTCGAACTGCTCGTACCAGCAGGCTGCGCTGTTGCCGGCGCTTCCGTTGCCGGGGCCTGCTCCGGTTGTGCGTCCTTGGGTTTCCTTTGCTTCTTCTGGTCGCTCAAGCGGACCTTTTCCCCAGGCTTGGCCGTATACTTCTTGGCCTTCTTCGGCTTCTTGGAAGTGTCCCCCTCCAGTCCAAGCGGGGCCGACTGGACTTGCTGCGTGGCCGTCTCGTTGGCGCTGGGGGCATTGACCAGTTTGGTTGCCAGCTTGGTCTTTTTCTTCTTCTTCAAATTTTTCGGAAGATGTTTGGCCGCCTCATGTTTCTGCCTGGCCTGGTCGCTTAGGCGCGTCTTGCCCTTTTTCACTTCTACAACGGGGGCGTGGGTCAGGTCCGGTCCCAGCGGTTGTGCTTCCGTACCCAGCAGTGCCTCTGAAGGGGCGTTTTCCGCCACAGGAGTGGCGCTGGCCCCTGGTGCAGCCGTGGTCGCCACCTGTTCCTCAGAAACGCGGGTGAGCGGGGCCCTGCCGAAACGGACCTTTTCTTTTTTGATTTTTTTCTTTTTCGCGTGGCCTTTCGTCTTGACGACCTTGGCTGAAGCGGGCGTCAACGCCACGCTGCTGGAACTGGATGTTTTTATCGTGGTGGCTGCCGCAGCAGAAGCGACCGTGGCCCCCGCCGCAGGCGCTGCCGCATGTTTCCCTTGGTAACGCGCGTAGCGGCCCCTGCCTTCATACCGGCCCTTGGCCTGCTTCTTTTTCTTTTTCTTGGGCTGTGGCGGCGTGTAGGCGGCATAGATCGGTTTGGTCTCGTTCGGACTGGCGCCCACATCGACATATCCAGGACGAATGTCAATGTAGGACTCCTCGCGCAAGCGCGTCAGATACTTGCGTAACGCGGGCTGCATCTCTCCTACATAGACGGCCTGTTCCACCTGTGGCTCCACCTGCTCCAGCGACGGTACGCCGCCAGGAACATGCTGGGTGACCTTCAAGATGACATATCCCTGCCTGGTGCGGATGGGTTGCGTAAAGCCGCCTACGGGCAAATTGAAGGTCTGGTCCTCCAGCACCTTGGCCAACGCACCGCGGTGGAACTCGCCCAGTTCCCCACCCTGCTGGGCAGTCGGCCCACCAGAGTATTGCCTGGCCAGTTGCGCAAAATCGCCACCGGCCTTCAATTTCGATTCAATCTCCTTTGCCTGGGCATCGGCGGCAGCCAGTTGCGCCTCGCTGGCGTCGGCGGCGGTCGGCACCAGTATTTCGCTCAGATGGACGGACTCCTGCTGGGCAAAGTCCGCCTTGTGCTCGTTGTAATAATTCTCCAACTGGGCCTGGGAGACCTGTAGCTTGCGCCCCACTTCGTCACGGACAACACTCTGCGTGATGATGTTGTCGCGGATATTGGCCTTGAAGTCCTCATAGGAGGTCCCCTGTTGCTGCACGGCCTTTTCCAGGTCTTCCAGGGAATCAAGGTGGTTTTGCTTGCGGATTTCGTCCAGTTGTTTGATGAGTTCAGTGTCGCCGGTTATCCCCAGTTGCTTGCCTTTGGAGAGGAGGAGCTGTTTGTCAATCAGGTCCCGCAACAGGACCCGCTTCTGGTGGTCCAGTTCCTCGTCCGTCCATTTTTGTTGGCGCGCCTCCTGCTCCAACTGCTGCTGCGCGCGCGCCAGGTCGGTATTGGTAATCACTTGGTCATTGACGCGGGCGATGATCTGCTCCACGGGCGTCCCATACAGGCTGGCCAATGGCGTTGCCTCGCTGGAGGAAGAACCAGCGGGTGTTTGGGCGGCGGCTGAAAGACAAATCGCCGTGGCCATAGCCAGCGGCAGGGTGGTGCGCAGGACTCTTCGAAGCATCATTGTTATAGGCTCTATGGTTTACGGCCTGTCAGCCGGGGTCGCATCAGGCAGGCCCTACGCATTCTGGCAGACGCCTAGGCGCTGCCGAGCACCAGGTAGTTCAGGCCGGCCCCTTGCATCCCATTCTACTCATAATTCCCAAGCAGGGTTTTCCGTCCTTCCGAATGGACGAAATCCTGTCCCCATTCCCACGCCCTGCGTGCCCGGCAGTGCTACACTAGGGTTGCAAAGCAGGTACAGGACGCGCCGGGACCACCCCGTGGAATGGCCTGTTTTTGCATCCTGTCCGCCACGAGGGACCTTCCGTCCATGAATCCGCGCACCCGACGCTCTTCCTTTTTCCTTATCATCTTTTTGGCCACATGCGGCGTCCTTGGCACGCTCCTCAGTAAGGGCGTCGGCGCCCAGTCCGACGGGGACGGGTCCACGCTACGCGACAGTCTGAGGCATTTCACCAGTGTATACAGCGTGGTGGAGCAGAACTACGCAGAACCCATGGACACCGAACGGACGGACGCCGCCATCTACGACAGCGCCATCCCAGACATGCTGCATGTGCTCGATCCGCACTCGAATTTCTACGACCCCAAGGCCTTTGCCGCAATGAAAGAAGAGCAACACGGCAAATACTACGGCGTCGGCATGCAGATCATGCAGCAGGGCGACAAGGTCGTCGTGGTCGCCCCTTTTGAGGGCACCCCGTCGTACAAGGCCGGCATCCGTCCGGGAGACGTCATCCTGGCCATCAACGGGGCCTCAGCCGCCAAGATGACGAGCCTGGATGTGTCCAACAAACTGAAAGGGCCGAAGGGCACCCCGGTCGAGATCACCATTGGACGGGAAGGCGCCCCAAAGCCCCTGGTCTTTCACCTTGTCCGCGATGAGATCCCGCGCAACAGCGTGGACCTGGCCTTTGATGTGCGCCCTGGCATTGGCTACATCCATATAACCAATTTCCAGGAAACCACCGGCCATGAAGTGGACAGCGCCTTGCAGTCCCTGGGCAACCTGCAAGGGCTGGTGCTGGACCTGCGCGGCAATCCCGGAGGCCTGCTCAGCGAGGCCGTCTCCGTTTCCGGGGACTTCCTGCAAAAAGGCCAGGTGATCGTCTCCCAAAAAGGACGCGCCTTCCCGGAGCAGGTCTACCGCGCCACGCACAACAATAAAAACGAAAACTTCCCCATCGTGGTGCTGGTCAACCGGGGCACGGCCTCGGCAGCGGAGATCGTTTCCGGCGCTTTACAGGACCATGACCGCGCCCTGGTGGTGGGCGAAACGACCTTTGGCAAGGGACTGGTGCAGACCGTCTATCCACTGTCGGAAGGCACCGGACTGGCGCTGACCACCTACCACTACTACACGCCCAGCGGACGTCTGATCCAGCGCAACTACAACGGCGTTTCCCTGTACGACTACTACTACAACCACGACGACGCGCCACAAAAGGACGCCAACCGTGAGGTCAAGCTCACCGACTCTGGTCGCACCGTCTACGGCGGTGGCGGCATCACGCCCGACGTGAAAGTCGATACGCCAAAGTCCAACCCCTTCCAGGACCTCCTGCTGCAACATCTGGTCTTCTTTGATTTCGCCAAGTCCTATCTGGCCAACCGCACCATTCCACGCGATTTCAAAGTGGATGACGCCGTGCTCAAGGACTTTGAGCAGTTCCTGACCAAGCAGCAAATCCCCTATACCGACCAGGAGATCAACAGCGTCCGCGATTGGATTGACATGAGCATCAAGAGCGAGCTGTTCACCTCCCAGTTCGGCCAAGAAGAGGGCCTCAAGGTGCGCGCCGAGTGGGACCCCATGATCAACAAGGCCATCACCCTGATGCCCCAGGCCCTGACGCTGGAAGACACTGCAATCAAGACCCTGGCCTTGAAGACCAGCGCCCAGTCCAGCACCCAGTAGACACCGCGGTGTCCGGCACAACGAGAAAAGCCAGGCGGTCGTACCACCGTCCCTGCTTCGGTTGTTTTTTGCCTGCCCTTCATCGATTTGATATAGACAAGACTTTGTGTTTTACGGTACGCTGAGGCGTATTTCGATACAACGCTAGAAACTTCTGGGGCCGGGGACTGTCTATAGGAATGACGCACGGCCATGCTGTTACCAACTGGCACGTACGCTCGTCCAAATAAGGGTCTTATAGCCAAAGGATGGTTGCAACAGCTTGTGACGACTTCCACGTCCGCCGTGCTCGAACCCGAGGTATGCACGAATGACAGCGCCTGCTCCGCAGAGGCGAAGACAACCGCATGGGCGCGGTTTTATGGTCGGACGTGGGTCCGCCTGCTCGGACTCACCCTCGGCGCTTTCTTGCTCATGGGCTATCATCCCTTCGTGGACGATGCGGCCATTTATGTGGCCGGGGTGGAAAAGACCGTCTCGCCTGAATTGTTCCAGCGGCACGCTGAGTATATTCTTCCCCACTTGCAGCACTCGTTGTTCTCCCTTGGTATGGGGCGGCTGTTGCGCCTGACCCATGCCCCGCTGCTGCCCTCGCTTTTTGCCGCTTATATGTTCTCCCTGTGGCTGACCGTTGTGGCCTGCTGGCGTTTGTCCTGTTTGTTGTTCACGCAGCCAGGGGCGCGATGGGGCGCCACCACGCTGCTGGCCGCCACCATGACGCTGCCCGTGGCCGGCTCCGCGCTTTTCTTCATGGACCCTTACCTGACAGCGCGTTCCTACTCTACGCCTGTCATCCTCTATGCCTTGGTCTTTGCGCTGGAGCGGAAACCACTACGCACCACGCTCTGCCTGCTGCTGGCCGTCCTGCTGCATCCTTTGATGGGTGCCTACGCCGTCGTCTACGTCGCCGCCCTTTGGCTGATACGCGACCAGCACTGGCGTGTGTTGCTTGGCCTGACCCTGCTGGCCTTTGCCGGGACATTCCTGGCCACGCATCTGGCGGTGCTGCAACAGGCATCGGCTGGCTACCGGGCCGCTGCGCTCAGCCGCTCGTATTTCTTCCTGGACCGTTGGGAGTGGTATGAGGTCTTCGGGCTTTTCCCTCCGCTGGTGGCCGCCTGGCTCTACTGCGCCCGCCGTGATTTCCAATTGCAATGCAATTGCAGCAACGTGAGCGCCACTTCCATTTATATTGGGGCCTCGGCGCTCTTGTTTTCCGTCTTTTTCGTCCATACCACCGGGCCGCTCCTGCTGGCGAGCATGCAACCCCTGCGCGCCTTCCATCTGATTTACATCATCTTTTTTCTCCTGTTGGGGAGCATCCTGGGCGGGCGCCTTCTGCCCCGCAGGAACGTGGCGTGGGTGCTCTGCTTTGGGGCCATTGGCGCCATTATGCTCACCGTGCAGGTCCGCACCTACCCGGACCTGGCCCACATCGAATGGCCGTGGTCCACGCCGCAAAACCCCTGGGAACAGGCCTTCCTTTGGATACGCAACAACACCCCAGATGACTCCCTCTTCGCCCTGGACCCGCGCTATCAGTCCCTGCCCAGCGAGAACACCCTGGGCTTTAGCGCCGTGGCTGAGCGCAGCGCACTCCCGGATTGGAGCAAGGACGGCGGCGTGGCGGCCATCTATCCGCAGATCGCCCCGGAATGGTTTGCCGAAGCACAGGCTGAAAACAACTGGGACCAGTGGTCCGACGAGCAACGTCTGCAACACCTGGCCCCGTACCATGTGGACTGGGTCGTATTGTCCACAGCGCAGCCCACGCAGCTTCCCTGCCCCTACCAGAACGCGCTGGTGCGCGTCTGCCAGCTTTCAACAGAAACGGCCCACCTGAAAAAGCCCCCTGCCGCCCCGGTGCAATTGCCCCCAACGCAGTTACCATAGAAGCATGGAACTGATTGTTTATGCGGCGGACTGGTGCCCAGATTGCAATGAGGCCCTGGGTTTTCTGGACCAGCACCACATCCCTTACACCTTGATTGACATCGAAAGCACCCCCGGCGCTGCCGATACGGTGCTGGCCAAGGTCGGCAAGCGCGCCATCCCGCAGTTTGTGGTCGATGGCCAATGGGTGCAGCCTTACGTCCCCGGCAAGGGCTTCCTGTATAAAGAAATGGCGGAGCGCTTTGGCGTAGTGCTGAAGAATGGGCGCAGATAATGGCCGTTTTGCAGGCCGTCATTCTTTGCGCCCCATTAAGATTTCACCACTGGTTTTTCACGAAAGGGACCTTGTGATCGCACGATACACCCGGCCTGCGATGGGCCGCATCTGGGACGAAGAAAATAAATACCGCATGTGGCTGGCCGTGGAAGTCGCAGCCTCAGAGACGCTGGCCGAGTTTGGCATTGTCCCTGTGGAGGCGGCGCGCGCCATCCGCGAACGCGGTGGTTTTGATGTGGCGCGCATCCAGCAGATTGAAGCGGAGGTGCGCCATGACGTGATCGCGTTCACCACCGCCGTGGCGGAAAAGATCGGCCCGGAATCGCGCTGGCTGCACTACGGCCTCACCTCCAATGACGTGGTCGATACGGCGCAGGCGTTGCAGGTGAAGGACGCCTCGGCCATCCTGCGCCAAGACATCCTGCGCCTGCTGGATGTGCTGCGCCGCCGCGCCATCGAGTTCCAGCACACCCCTACCATCGGGCGCACCCACGGCGTCCATGCCGAGCCGACCACCTTCGGCCTGAAGCTGCTGAACTGGTACGCCGAGATGCGCCGCAATCTGCGGCGCTTTGACGCTGCGGCAGAAGGGATGCGCATTGGGAAACTCTCTGGCGCCGTGGGCGTCTTTGGCCACCTGAAGCCGGAACACGAAGCAAGGATTTGCGAGCGGCTCGGGCTGACGCCCGCCCCCATCGCCACACAAGTGGTCCAGCGCGACCGGCACGCCGCGTATATTTCCACGTTGGCCATTCTGGCCTCCACCCTGGACAAGATCGCGCTTGAGGTCCGCCATCTGCAACGCACCGAGGTGCGCGAGGCGGAGGAGTTCTTCTCCGAGAAACAAAAAGGCTCTTCGGCCATGCCGCACAAGCGCAACCCCATCACCTGTGAGCAGATTTGCGGCCTGGCGCGCGTGGTGCGCGGCAACGTGCAGCCCGCACTGGAAAACATTGCCCTGTGGCACGAGCGCGACATCTCCCACTCCTCCGTGGAGCGGGTCATCCTGCCCGACTCCACCATCCTGGCCGATTATCTGCTGGACAAGACGGCCACGCTGATTGAGAAGCTGCTGGTCTATCCGCAGCGCATGGCGCGCAACTTGGAATCCACCGGCGGGCTGATTTTTTCTGGCCAGTTGCTGCTGGACCTGGCGGAAGCAGGCATGTCGCGCGAGGACGCCTATCGCCTGGTGCAACAGCACGCCATGCGCGCGTGGAAGGAAGAACTGGACTTCCGTGGACTGGTCAGCCACGATGCGGAGATCACGCAATGGCTGGCGCCAGAAAAAATCCAGCGGGCATTTGACCTGCAACGCCAGTTGACCAACGTGGACGCCATCTTTGCGCGCGTGCTGGCGGACGCCGATGGCAGTGAAAGAACGCAATAAAGCCGGGGCATACCTTGAGAACAGACCGGGGCCAAGAATTGGAACAATCAACGGATGCAGGAAAGGTCCTGACGGTGGCCATCACGGGGGCCAGCGGCGCGGTGCTGGCGCAGGAACTGCTGCGCGCGCTGCAAGCCGACGACCGCGTTGCGCGCGTGCATTGCGTCCCATCGGGAAGCTCCCTGCGCGTGATTGCAGAGGAACTGCATCTGGGTGGGCGCAATGACCTGGTGCAACGGCTGCTGGGCGCACCCAGTGAAAAGATCGTCCTGCACGCGGAGTCTGACATTGGGGCCGCAATTGCCAGCGGCAGTTACCCGGTCCACGGCATGATTGTGCTTCCCTGTAGCATGGGGACGCTGGCTGCCATCGCGCACGGCATGGCTGACAACCTGATTGAACGCGCGGCGGACGTCTGCCTGAAAGAACAGCGGCCCTTGGTCCTCTGCGTGCGGGAAGCGCCTTTTAACAAAATCCATCTGCGCAACATGCAGCTTGCCGCCGATGCCGGGGCGACCATCTATCCTGTCATTCCCACCTTCTACGACCATCCCGTCGATACCACGGAGATGGCGCGCCAGTTTGTCCTTCGCGTGCTGGCCCATCTTGGCCTGCCGCAGAAGGGCGCATATCAATGGTCCGGCAATCAGCGGTAGGGGAAAGAATAAACCGGGCCACGCGCAGCACCCCAGTCCCTGGAACTCAATATTCGAACACGCCGCCTGTCATGGGTGGTTGCGCTTGCAGGAAGCGTATTGTGTTGGGGACGGTGCGGCCCGCGCAGGCAACAGGGGCCATGTGTCCGCAACCGGCGTAAAGCTCCAGCACGGACTGTGGCATCTGCTGGTGCATGATCTCTGCGATCTCCGGCGGAATCAAGACGTCTTGCGCGCCCCAGGCCACCAGCACCGGCATACGGAGATTGCCAAGCTGCCCATCCATCAGGTCTTTCCCGGTCAGCATCGATTGGAGCATCCGGTCCACCACCCAATAGTTCCTGCCCAGTGTGCGCAGAATATCGCGTGACAAAAACCCCGGCAAAGTGGGCGGGTGCGGCATCAGCAAACCATTCAGGCGGGCCAGTTCCGCGCCATTTTTAGGGGTAAACACCTCCGGGCCAAAGGAAGCATGGAACAGCAGACCGGCGCTGTCATACAGCACCAGCCGCTGCACCTGCTGCGGGTCCTCTTCCGCCAGTTTCTGCGCGATCCAGCCGCCCATGGACCAGCCTGCAACGTCCGCCTGCTGCACCTGCACGACGCCGAGGAATTGATGGACCATCTCCACCTGTTGCTGGATGGAATAGGCAATGTCTGGATGGTCCGTGCGTCCGCAGCCGAGCAGGTCAATGGCATAGACGCGGAAGCCGGCCCGCGCAAAGGTCGGCATCACCGGTGCCCAGTCCTCTGCGCGTGCGCCCAGCCCGTGTACCAGCAACAGCGGCGTGCCTTCGCCGCCCACAAAATAATGCACGCGATACGGCCCCACCTGCGCGTATTGACTATGGACGCCTTCAAAAGCAAGCTCCATGCGGATGACCTGGTCTGCGACCCACAAGGGCCGTACATAGAACGTGGCGCCCATTACAACCAGGAGCAACAACGTGCCTGCCCCAAGATATTTGGCCCTGCGCCATAGTCCCGACAGGTCTTTTCGTACCGTGACAGGCGCGGCTGGTGTGCTTTTTAACATTGCCATAACAGTTGTTACCGTACTAAGGGACGCGGTGTTTGTGCAAGCGGAGACGCGGGACAGTGCAGGCATTGTGACCGCCTTGGGGAAGGGACCTCACGGCGCGCAGGCAAGCCCCTGCTCCAGCACGGCCAGCACCAGGGGGGAAAGCGCAAACTTCCTCCAATCGGCAGGGCCGGCCCAACAGGCCCCCGCCGCATCGCTGCCAGCTTGCAGTTCCCCTCCAGTCACCTGGCAAAGAAAATCCGCCAGCACGTAGTGATAGCGCACGCGGCCATCTACATCATGGTCAATCCTGTCCAGCAGTTTGAGCAGACGGAGCGGCCTGACCTCCAACCCGGTCTCTTCGCGGACCTCGCGGATGACCGCCGCTTCAACGGTCTCGCCCAACTCCACCGCACCACCGGGCAAGGACCATGTGCCCTTCAGTGGTCCGTGTCCACGGCGGACCAGCACAATGGACCTCCCATCCGGGGAGACGACCACCGCGCCCACCGCCGCAATCGGCGCTGCTGGATACTCACGAGACATGCGCAGGTCCCCGCTTCCTGGACGCGAAAGCGGCGCAGTATGCCGCTGCGCCGCCGGATGGTCCGTGCAAGGACAGGGGCAAGACCAGCTCAGTGCATGTGCTTGCCATACTCCTCATCGAAGACCACGCGGGCCATGTCAAAGCGCCCGCCATTGGGCTTGTCCGGGCCTTTTAGATGGCCAATGGCAAGCAGGGCAACGACGTGGTAACTCAGCGGCAGTTTCAGCACCTCGCGCACCTTTTCCTGCTCATAGCCTTCCATAGGGGCCGTGTCATAGCCCAGGGCCTCGGCCATCAGCAGCATGTGGGTAAAGGCAAGCATCACTTGGCGGTTGAGCCACATGGGCATGTTCGGATGGTTCGACAGATAATTGGGGATGTTCTGCCGGGCCTGCTCGGCATAACTTTCTGACATGCCGCCTTCCTTGCCCAGCCGCAGCATTTCCTCCAGGTCGCCATTGCGCCAGCCGTCGGCGTCGCCGCAGGCGACAATCATGGCGGAGGCCTCCTCCACCTTGGCCTGGTTGAAACTGGCCAGGCGCAGGCGTTTTTTCTGCTCCTCGCTGCGCACCACCACAAAGCGCCACGGCTGCATGTTGTAGCCGCTGGGCGCGTGCAGACCGGCGTCCAGTATTTTCTTCAGGTCTGCCTCCGGTATCGGCACGCCGTCAAAGCTCGGGGTCGCCCGGCGTCCAGAGATCACTTGGGAAAGAAGTTTTTCTTTGTTCGCGCTCATGCTTCGTACATCGTCCTCTTGCTGCGTTGATGTTTGTTCCCTGGGTGGGCCGCCGCCGGACCCTGCGGCGGTCTGACGGCGTCCCATCCTTTGCTTCCACGTAATGCTGAAGATACCACGTCAGGGCGCACCCCTATGCGCCGCTACGGAATTTGTTGCATCGGCAACTCCGTCCCGAAGGGTGCCTGCCCCGGCGCCACGGCATATACCCAGAGTCCGTGGAAGGCGTCCTTCAACTCAGGATGCGCCTGCAAGAGTGCCTGCATGACTGCGGTATTTTCCTTGCGCACCGCTGCCAGGTCCGTCGTGTCCCTGGCGTTGTAACGGACCACCAGGTCCAGTCCCCCCAGCGCGTCGCTGGTCTCCATCTGTGTCACGTCCACGGTCTGTCCGTCCACGACAAGCGGCATGGGCCGCGCCCCGGGCACTCCCGTGGGCTGCGCGTCCTGTTGCTCGCGGACCAGCTTGTCCAGGTTCGTGCTGGCCATGTAATCCACCGGCATGGCCAGATAGCGCGCCGCTGCATAGTAAAAATATGCGTCCCACTTTTCATTTTTACTGGCGTAGGCGCGCGCCTGCTTCCAATACCAAAGACTGTCGTGGCCGGCCAGCGTCAAGGGACGAAAAGAAAACCCGGCCAGCTTCCACTGTCCTGCCCCCCCAGCAAAGATGATCGCCATCTGCTGCGGACTGGGGGTCCCCGTGGCGTGGACCAGGGAAAGCGCATATCGCGCCTGTGGCAGGCTGCCCAGGGTGATGGTCACGCGCATCGGCAGGTTGAAGACGCCGCAATAAAAACGCACGTTGGCCGTGCCGGGGGCCACGTCCGTCGCGTCCAGCAAATACAGATTGTCCACCGTGAAGGTGGCGCCCTTGGTCTTTGCCGCAGCGTCCGAAACGGCATTCAGGATGCCGCTGGCATCACTGGCCACCTGGGGCGCAATTGCCGCCTGCAATGCCTGCACGTCGTCCACGGCAATGCTCTGCGTCAATTTCTGGCTGGCTGTTATCAGGGCACTGCGCTCCGTGGCTGACATCTCCGCCTGCGTGGTGCAGTTCTGGCCCTGCGCGGCAGCGGCAAGGCACGCCAGCAAAAGCGCCATTACGCCCACTGGCGCAAGGCGATGTTCCCTTCGGTACTGGGGTGGGTGTGGCAAGCGAAGGACCTCTCACGCTCTTACAAAAACACTGCTAGTCTAGTACACAATGCCACGGACTGTGCAGCAACGTAGCTTTTCAGGGCAGAGCTTCCTTCTCCCGCTGCTCCTGGCCGTGCTCTGCGTGCCTGTATGTTTTTCATCTGTCGAGGTATTTTCCCAGGCCCCCACAACGCCGTCGTCCCCTCCGCAGGCCAAGACCAGCGCCGCACCGCACCCTCGTTCTGCGCGCGCAAAGGCGCGCAGGCGCAAGCACCCCAGGGGGCGACGTCCTGCCCCGCAAGCGGCCATCCAAACGCCAAGCGTTGCGGCCCCCGCCGCACCACCCTCATGGCCTGTCCCTCCGGCACAACAACCAGCCGTCCCAGCCACCATCCAGTTCCAGGACAACCAACTGACCATTGACGCGAAGAATTCCAGCCTCGCGCAGATATTGGCGGAGGTGGCCCATCGCACTGGGATGAAAATCCTGGGACTGACCAACGACCAGCGCGTTTTCGGCCAGTATGGGCCAGGGACGGTCAGCCAGATTTTGGGCGCGTTGCTGGATGGCTCTCCTTACAATTACGTCCTGATTGGCGGCGATACAAAACACCCACCCACAGAACTTCTGTTGACCAGCCCCAACGCAACGGCGGTCCCAGCGGGTGCTGGCGCCCCTGTGGAGAGTCTGGACACGGCCCCCGGCGGCAACGCCAACCCTCCGCAAACAGGTTTGGCGCCCGCCCCCACCGGCCCTTTGACGGCGCAACAGATGATGGACCAGTACCGCCGCGCACACCCTGGGCCTGCGCCCGCGCAACAAGAGGAAGAGGCCCCTCCACCACCCCAGTAAGGTACGCAACTGGGGACGGCCAGTAATTTGTGTTTTTCTGGGGAAACGATTGGCCCCGCTGCAAAAACAAGGGGCCGCTGGACAATCAGGACGAGTGGGCCACGTTGGCGGAAACGGCCAGTGCCTTGGCGGCATGGGACTGCGCGTGACGGCGGAAGACCAGGAGCATCCCGTTACAAACCGCATACGCGACCAATACGCCAAATGCCAAAGAAGCCAGCGAAGCGCAAACCAACAACAACATCAACATGCAGGGGTCTCCTTGTCCATGCAGCGTCCCGTTCCACGCATTGCAGCGCCTGTCCAGCGCAACCGGTGTTGCAATGCTGATCGTAATGATAGTGTATCCTTGCATTTGTCAGCGGCCCCTGGCGCAAAAATTTTATTGCTGCATTAGGTCCCCCCTGGGGGGCCTGGGATGTCCGCCTGGCCTTGGGCCTGCACACACACTAGCAACAGCCACAGGCCCTGGAAACTTGCATAAGAATGCCCATCACTCATATCACGGTGCGCGGCGCGCGCCAGCACAATCTGAAGAACATCACGGTCGAGATACCACGCAACTCGTTCACCGTGGTCACGGGCCTGTCCGGTTCCGGCAAGTCCTCGCTGGCCTTTGACACCATCTATGCCGAGGGGCAGCGCCGCTATGTGGAGACGCTTTCCGCCTATGCGCGGCAGTTCCTGGACCAGATGGAGCGGCCCGATGTGGACTCCATTGAGGGCCTGAGTCCGGCCATTTCCATTGAACAAAAGACCACCAGCCGCAGTCCCCGCTCGACCGTCGGCACCATCACGGAGATATACGATTACCTGCGTCTTCTCTACGCCTCGGTGGGCGTGCCGCATTGTCCCAAATGCGGCCAGCCCATCTCCCGCCAGTCCGCTGGGCAGATTGTGGACCGCGTCATGCACCTGGTCCAGGGGGAGCGGGTGACCATCTATGCGCCGCTGGTGCGCGGGCGCAAAGGGGAGTTCCGCGAGGAAATAGAAAAACTGGACCAGCAAGGCTTCCGTGCGCGCATTGACGGCGTTGTCCGCGACCTGGCCGAAGAGGTCCTTTTGGACAAACGCAAGAACCACACCATTGAGGCCATCGTCGATCGCGTGATCGCGAGGCCGGGCGTGGAGAAGCGTTTGGAGGCCGCTGTGGCCAAGGCATTGCAGATGACCAGCGGCCTGGTCCAGGTCGCCATTGCCAACGCCAGCGGCGGCCCCGCCGAGGAGCAGTTATACTCCGCGTCCATGGCCTGTCCAGATTGCGGCATCAGCGTGCCCAAGCTGGAACCACGCAGCTTTTCCTTCAACAGCAGCTATGGGGCATGCCCCTATTGCAATGGACTTGGCAGCACCTACGACTTTGACCCAGCCAAGGTCATCGTCGATTGGTCCAAGCCGCTGCTGGAGGGCGCGCTGGGGCCGGGGGCCGGTTCCCAGTACCTGAAGAAGCTGGTCCAGCTTGCTGCGGACCATTACAAAATTGACCTCAGCAGGCCCTTGGAACAACTCAGCGCCAAGCACCAGATGCTGTTGCTGGTCGGCCCCGATCCCGCTGAGGTTGGACGTACCGGCTTTCATGGCATTCTGGCGTGGTTGCATGAGTCGCTGGAAGAGGCGCGCTCCGACAGCTACAAGCAATGGCTGCTGCGCTATATGTCTGCCACCCTTTGCCCGCAATGCCATGGCCAGCGCCTGCGGCCAGAATCGCTTTCTGTCCAGGTGGACGGACGGTCCATCGCGGACTTTACCGCGCTCCCCCTCGCACAGGCGCTGGTAACGGCGCGCGCCTGGACCTTCACTGAGCGCGAACGCCTCCTCGCCGACCGCCTGCAACGCGAGATCATCGAACGGCTGGAGTTCCTGAACGCCGTGGGCCTGGGATATCTGGCGTTGGAGCGCAGCGCGGCCACCATCTCCGGCGGCGAAGGCCAGCGCATCCGCCTGGCCACGCAGATTGGCTCCCGCCTGCGCGGCGTGCTCTACGTGCTGGATGAGCCATCCATCGGCCTGCACCAACGGGACAATGACCGCCTGATTACCGCGCTGACCTCCCTGCGCGACCTGGGCAATACCGTGCTCGTTGTCGAACACGATGAAGACACCATCCGCCGCGCGGACCATGTGCTGGACCTCGGCCCCGGCGCTGGACGCCTGGGAGGGACCGTGGTTGCCAGCGGCACCCCGGCGGAGATCATGGCGGAACCTGCCTCCCTGACCGGGCAGTATCTGGCTGGCAAGCTGGAGACCGTCCCGCGCACCACGCCCCGCCCGCTCACCGGCAAATGGCTCACCGTGGAAGGCGCGTGCAGCCACAACCTGAAAGACATTACCGCGCGTTTCCCGCTGGGCGTGATGACGGTCGTCACCGGCGTTTCCGGCTCCGGCAAAAGCACCCTGGTCAATGACACGTTGTATCGCGCGCTGGCGCAGGAACTCTACGGCTCGCGCGAGGACCCAGGGGAACATCGCGCCATCAAGGGCGCCCAGCAGATTGACAAAGTGGTGCAGATCGACCAATCCCCCATTGGCCGCACGCCGCGCTCCAACCCGGCCACCTACACCGGCGTCTTCACCATCATCCGCGACCTGTTCGCCATGCTGCCGGAATCGCGCGAACGCGGCTACAAGGCCGGACGCTTCTCCTTCAACATCCCCGGTGGACGTTGCGAGACATGCCAGGGCGATGGCCAGCGGCGTATTGAGATGAATTTCCTTCCCGATGTGTACGTGCAATGCGAGCTATGCAAGGGCCGCCGCTACAACCAGGAGACGCTCGCCGTCAAGTTCAACGGCCACTCCATTGCGGACATTCTGGAACTGCCCATTGCCGATGCGCTCCATGTGCTGGCCGACATCCCGCAGGCGCGGCAAAAACTGGAGACGCTGAACGACGTTGGCCTGGGATACGTACACCTTGGCCAATCGGCCACCACGCTTTCCGGCGGCGAAGCGCAACGCATGAAGCTGGCCAAGGAGCTTTCCAAGCGCCAGACCGGACGCACGCTCTACCTGCTGGATGAACCCACCACCGGCCTGCACTTTGACGATGTACGCAAGCTGCTGGAGGTGCTGCACCGGCTGACCGACCTGGGCAACACCATTATCATCATCGAGCACAATCTGGACGTGGTACGCACGGCGGACTGGGTGATTGATCTTGGACTGGAGGGCGGGGCGGAGGGCGGGAGCATCGTTGCCGAAGGCGTCCCCGCAGAGATCGCCCGCAACCCCAACTCGCACACTGGCCGATTGCTGGCGCGTTATTTTTCTTCCCGTGCAAAACGCAATGGAAACGCCCCCGTGGCAGGGACCAAAAGGCCGACTGTAAACTGACAAAACCATAGGAAGAATGCAGCAAATCCGCACCGGGACCGATGCATGGACCTAAGACCAGAAATCCCGCCGTCCCTTCCACCCTTTCCTCCAGAAGGCCAACCACACGCGCCCCTGCCTCCAACACAGGAAGGGCCAGGTTTCATGGACGCCGCCGCGTTCTTCACCATCGCCATTGGCCTGATGGTGGCCTTCCAGTTTGGCGGTGCGGCATTGGCGATGCACTGGCACCTATACGGCAGAGTGCCCCTGAAACAGCTTGCCCAGCAACCACGCTTTACCGTCCCCATCCTGGCGATTTCCTATGGCCTCATTGGGCTGATTGCGTATCTGCTGTTCCCAAGCGCCTGGGACCGTCCTTTTGCTGCAGGGGTATGCTGGAAGTCCTCTTCGGTCCGCCAGCATGTAGGGAAACTGCTCCTTACCGGGGCCGCACTGGCGGCCATCATCCAGCTTGCCTCCAGCTATCTGCCCATCCCCAAAGAGCTGCCCGTTGATGCCTTTTTCCGCACACCTCTGGACGCCTGGATCGTGGTGGCCTTTGGCACCCTGATTGCGCCGGTCTTTGAGGAGCTGGCCTTTCGCGGCTTTCTGTATCCTGCCCTGCGCCGCTGGACGGGCGCCGTTGTTGCCGCCCTGCTCACCAGCGTCCCCTTTGCGCTGCTCCATGCGCCACAACTGGCGCACGCTGTTTCGCCGCTGTTCCTGGTCTTCCTTGTCAGCCTGGTGTTGTGCGCAGTACGGGACCTCACCGGGTCCGTGGCCGCATCGGCCCTGGTCCACGCGACGTATAACTTTTCCATCTTTGCCGTGGTCTTTTTCGCCAGCGGCGGTTTCACCCACCTGGAACGATTGAAAAACTGAGCGCCAGCCGCCCTTCGTCTACAATTTGCATAGAACATGACAGACCATCGCAAGGCCCTACTCGACCTGATTGCACAGCACTCCTTTCGCCTGGGCGATTTCGTCCTCTCCTCCGGCGCGCGCAGCGATTACTACATCGACTGCCGCACCACCACCCTGCACGCCGAGGGTGGACGCCTGGCCGGGCTGGTCCTCTATGACCTGGTCCGCGAACACAAGCTCAATCCTGCGGCTGTCGGCGGACTGACGATGGGCGCAGACCCACTGGTCTCCAACATCGCCTCCGCCAGCGCCTGGTATCGCGCGGAGCATCCAGAAACGCCGCTGACAGAAGCGCCCCTGCTGCATGGCTTTCTGGTGCGCAAGGCGGAAAAGGCGCATGGCACGGGCCGCCGCGTGGAGGGTTTCTGCCAAGCGGGCGCACGCGTTGTCATCGTGGACGACGTTTGCACCACCGGCGCTTCCACCATCAACGCCATCGGGGCCGCGCGCGAGGCCGGGATGCAGGTCGTTGGCGTGCTCTGCCTGGTGGACCGGCAGGAGCAGAATGGCCGTGCCGCCGTGGAGGCCGCTGCGCAAGGCGCCCCCTTCTTCGCGCTCTTTACCGCCGCCGATGTGCGCGCTGCCCACCTCGCGCTCCCACGCTGACCCGATGGTTTGGCATAAACTGTTAGAGATATGATCCTTACACTGGAATGGACCGATAAAGGCGTGCGCTTCCTGGACCAGACGAAGCTGCCGCTGGAAGAGACCTACGTCCTGGCCAACGATTACAAGGCCGTGGCAGACGTCATCCGCACCATGGTGGTGCGTGGCGCCCCGGCGATTGGCGTCAGCGCCGCCATGGGCATGGCGCTCGGCATTGCCCAGTCCCACGCGGACAGCCTACCGGCCTTGCGCGCAAAATTTGACATCATCGCAAAGACGATCACCACCACGCGTCCCACCGCAGTGAATCTCTTCTGGGCGGTGGAGCGCATCCGCCGCTGTTTTGATGCGGTCGCCAGCCAACCTGGGGCCACCATCCCACAGGTGCAGGCCGCCCTGGTGGCGGAAGCTGTGCGCATGTATGACGAGGACATTGCCGCCTGCCGCGCCATGGGCGCGTATGGGGCAGACTTGATGCCACAGTCCGGCTCGGTGCTGACGCACTGCAATGCCGGCGCGCTGGCCACCTGCGGCTATGGCACGGCGCTGGGCGTCATTCGCGCCGCCGTTGAGCGCGGCCACAAACTCCACGTCTATGCCGATGAGACCCGCCCGTTCCTCCAGGGCGCGCGACTGACTGCTTGGGAGCTGCAACACGACAACATCCCCACCACGGTGCTTTGTGACAACATGGCCGCCAGCCAGATGCGCGCCGGAAAAATCCAGGCCGTCATCGTCGGGGCCGACCGCATCGCCGCCAATGGCGATGTGGCCAACAAGATCGGCACCTATGGCGTGGCCGTGCTGGCCAAGGAACATGGCGTCCCGTTTTACGTGGCCGCCCCATGGTCCACGATTGACATGGCCACACCCTCCGGCGACCAGATACCCATTGAAGAACGCGCCGCCAGGGAGGTCACCCACTTCAACGGACGCCAGATCACGCCGAACGGCGTGGGCATTGCCAATCCTGCATTTGACGTGACCCCGGCGCGTTACGTGACGGCCATCATCACGGAACTGGGCGTGCTACGCGCGCCGTACACAGAGGCGCTGCGGAAAATAGCAGAGGAAACGGAACCAAAGACCACCGCTGCTGTCAGCGCGTGAGCGCACATGGCAGTTCCACACGCAGGAGCGCGCGCTATTGCGGCATCGCGCGCAGGTGTGGGCTGACAATCAACCTGGCCCCCGTGACGGCCTGCACACTCTCTGCCGTCTCGCCAGGGGCGACCTCCTCCAGCACCAGTCCCTCCGGCGTCACGCGGATGTAGGCCAGTTCTGTCACGATCGTGTCCACCACGCGCAGCCCGGTCATGGGCAGGGTGCAGCGTTTCAGGATTTTCGGGCGACCGTCCTTCGAGGTGTGCTCCATGGCGATCACCACGCGGCGCGCGCTGGCCACCAGGTCCATCGCGCCACCCATGCCCTTCACCATTTTTCCGGGCACCATCCAGTTGGCAAGATTTCCCTCCTCGTCCACTTCCATCGCGCCCAGAACGCTCAGGTTGACGTGTCCGCCGCGGATCATGGCAAACGATTCGGCACTGGAAAAATACGCCGTGCCGGGCAGCTCCGTGACGGTCTCCTTGCCCGCATTGATCAGGTCTGGGTCTTCCGTCCCGGCAATGGGATACGGCCCCACACCCAGCATCCCATTTTCTGATTGCAGCACCACCTCCACGCCCGCTGGCACATGGTTGGCAACCAGGGTCGGCATACCAATGCCAAGGTTCACGTAGAAGCCATCGCGCAACTCCAGCGCCACCCGCCGGATGATGCGCTCCCTTTTGGTAAATTCCGCTTGTTTGTCCGCAGATTTCAGCGGCGTTTTTTCTTCCGGCGTTTTCTGTTCCATAGCCATGTGTGGCCCTTTCCTGATGTTTTCCCGGTGCTGCCCCGGCCATTCCCTTGGCAGAGGCACCCAGTTGCTGCGTCCCCACGCCAGCGTCAGCGCACGGTCCTGCGTTCGATGTGTTTCTCGTAGTCCTTCCCTTGCAGGATGCGCTGGACATAAATCCCAGGCGTCACCACATGGTCCGGGGCAATCTCTCCTGGCGCCACGATTTCCTCCACCTCGGCAATGGTGGTCCTGGCCGCTGTGGCCATCATGGGATTGAAATTGCGTGCCGTCTTGCGATAGACAAGGTTCCCCAACCGGTCGCCTTTCCATGCTTTGACCAAGGCAAAGTCCGCCTGCAATGCCGTCTCCAGCAAATAGGTCTTCCCGTTGAAGACGCGCGTCTCTTTGCCCTCCGCCACCACGGTGCCCACGCCAGCGGGCGTATAGAACGCCGGGATGCCCGCGCCACCGGCGCGTATCCGTTCGGCCAGTGTCCCCTGCGGGACCAGCGTCAGGTCCAATTTTCCGGAGATCACCATCTCTTCCATCAACTTGTTCTCCCCCACATAGCTGCCAATGTGCGAAGCGACCATGTCCGCTTCCAGCATCCTGCCCATGCCAAAACCATCAATTCCCATATTGTTGCTGATGGTGTGCAGGCCCTTTACGCCTTTGCGCACCAGGGCGTCAATCAACTTTTCCGGGACGCCGCACAACCCAAAACCTCCCAGCATGATGGTCGCGCCGTCTGCAATGTCATGGATGGCTTCTTCTGCGCTTGCAAAGACCTTGTTCACCGTGGACTCCGTTGGGCAAAATGGACAGGTGTTGAAGTACACCGGAGAATACCGCATCCGGGACACATTCGCCAACCATAAATTTGTCCCCAGTGCCCCTTGGGTATCGGCCAGCAAAAATATCTTTCCAGACGACCCGCCAACAATGATAGGATGCTCCAAATACCCGCCATGCCGACGCGGAAACCACCGTCCATGGCCCAGAAGGTCGCTGTATGCTAAAAGGGTTCCGTGATTTTATCTTGCGCGGGAATGTGGTAGACCTCGCGGTCGCGGTCGTCATTGGGGCGGCCTTTACCTCCATCGTCAACTCGCTGGTAGGCGACCTTATCAATCCGCTGATGGCGGCCATCCTGAAGAAGCCGGACTTTTCTTATCTGGTCCTGCACTTGCATGGCGGCGTCATCAAATACGGGAATTTCCTGAATGCCGTGATTGCGTTTCTGATTGTTGCGGCCACGATATATTTTGGCGTAGTGCTGCCCCTGAACAAGCTGGTGGCGCGGCTGAAGGGGCCTGCCGCCGCTGCTGCGCCATCCACCAAGACCTGTCCAGAGTGCCTGAGCGAGGTCCCGCTGGCTGCCCGGCGCTGCGCCCACTGCGCGCAGCCCATCGCGTAAAGACAGGCCGTAGTATGGCAGCGGCAGGATGGCCCGCAGGCCCCCTGTTTTCTGTTGTATTTGAGGGGACCAAAGTGGCCCTTGACCACCTGGGACCGGAAGCAGCGCACGCACGGAACATGGACTGCAAGGGCATTACAATGGAATAGAGTCAACCAATGTGACTGTGAGGTTTTTGTGGCCCCAAACCGGGAAATATCCGAACTGCGCAAGCTCCCTATGATGCCCATCCGCGACATGGTCATCTTCCCTTATATGATGACGCCGTTTGTCGTGGGCCGTGAATCCAGCGTGCGGGCGTTGGAAGAAGCACTGACCGGGGACCGCAAAATTTTCCTGGCCACGCAGCACGACGCCAGCGTCGATGGACCCAGCGCGCAGGACATTTACACCACGGGCACCATCGGCAACATTGTCCAGAGCGTCAAGATGCCGGACGGCAACATCAAGGTGCTGGTGGAAGGGACGGAACGCGCCCGGGCCATTGAGATCGTCGACACGGATGGGTTTTTTGTCGCCACGGTGCGCGTGGGCACGCCAACGGTCGAAGTCACCAAGGCCACCGAGCAACTGATGCAGCGCGTCACCACGCTCTTTGAGCAGTACGTGAAGCTGCAACAGGCATTGAACTATGAGACGGTCGCCTCTGCCATCCGCATGGACGACCCTGCGCGACTGGCCGACACCATTGCCGCCAGCCTCCAGATACCCATCGAAGAAAAACAGCAGGTCCTCGATATCTTTGACGCCATCAAGCGGTTGGAACACCTTTCCGGCGTGCTGGAAGTGGAAATCGAAAAGATGAACATGGACCGCAACATCCAGTCGCGGGTAAAGCGGCAGATGGAAAAGGCGCAGAAGGAGTATTACCTCAACGAAAAAATCAAGGCGATCCAGAAGGAGCTGGGACGCGGGGAAAAAAGCGAGTTTGATGAGCTGAAGAAAAAGATCGAGACCGCAGGGATGCCAAAAGACGTCATGGAAAAGTCCCTGCTGGAACTAAAGAAACTTGAGGCCATGCCGCCCATGTCCGCTGAGTCCACCGTCTCGCGCAACTATCTGGACTGGCTGCTGGCCGTACCGTGGAAGAAAAGGTCCAAGGAAATCCGCTCCATTGAACACGCTGAAAAGGTGTTGAACACGGACCATTACGGACTGGAAAAAATCAAAGAACGCATCCTGGAGTTCCTGGCCGTGCGCCAGTTGGTAAAGAACCCCAAAGGCTCCATCCTCTGCTTCGTTGGGCCCCCGGGCGTGGGCAAGACCTCGCTCGGCATGTCCATCGCCAAGGCCACGGGAAGGAAATTCATCCGCATGTCTTTGGGCGGCGTGCACGATGAGGCGGAAATCCGCGGCCATCGCCGCACTTACATCGGTGCGTTGCCGGGGCAGATCATCCAGTCCATGAAGCGGGCCGGCACAAAAAACCCTGTCTTCGTGCTCGACGAGATCGACAAGATGGCCTCCGATTTTCGTGGCGACCCCGCCTCCGCGCTGCTGGAGGTGCTGGACCCGGAACAGAACACCAGCTTTCAAGACCATTATCTGGACGTGGAGTACGACCTCTCGCAGGTCCTGTTCTTGACCACCGCGAATGTGCTGCACACCATCCCTGCCGCGCTGCAAGACCGCATGGAGGTGCTGCGTCTGCATGGGTATACCGAAAACGAGAAGCTGGAGATTGCCAAGCAATATCTGTTGCGCAAACAGCGCGCGGCCTGTGGCCTGACGGAAAAAAACATCGTTTTCCGCGACGACGCCATCACCGAAATCATCCGTTCCTACACACGGGAGGCGGGCGTCCGCAACCTGGAACGGGAGATTGGCAATGTCTGCCGCAAAGTGGCGCGGCGTGTAGTAAAAAACGGCCCCAAGCACAAGGAGGAAATCACTGCGGCCAGCCTGCAGGAGTTTCTGGGTGTGGCCAAGTTCCGCGACTCACAAGTGCAGGAGCACAACGAGGTGGGCCTGGTCACCGGGCTTGCCTGGACAGAGGTGGGAGGGACCATCCTCTCCACGGAAGTGCAGGTGCTCGATGGCAAAGGGAAACTTACCCTGACCGGCCAGCTTGGCGAGGTGATGCAGGAGTCCGCCCAGGCAGCGCTTTCCTACATCCGCAGCCGTGCCCATCATCTGGGCCTGTCGCGGGACTTCTATCGCAACGTGGACATCCACATCCATGTGCCGGAAGGCGCCATCCCCAAGGACGGCCCCTCCGCTGGGATCACCATGGCGACCGCCCTGGCCAGTGCGCTCACCCACATCCCAGTGCGCAGCGATATTGCCATGACGGGTGAAATCACCCTGCGCGGCACGGTGCTGCCCATCGGGGGGATAAAGGAAAAACTCCTGGCCGCACACCGCGCTGGCATCTTTGAAGTGCTTCTTCCGGCGGAAAACGAGAAGGACCTGGCTGACGTCCCGGAGAACCTGCGGTCCGCCATGAAACTGCATCTTGTGCAGACGATGGATGAGGTGCTGAAAATTGCCCTGGAAGGGCCGTTACCGGAGATCACAGAGGACGTCACCAGCGTGCTGGCCGGGGCCACGGTCGCACACGAAACCGTGGCCCCCGCGCACCAATGACTTCAGGCTGCGGACCAGGCCGCTGTCTGTCCGCCCCGGATTGGTATATGCCTGTAAAATGCGCTGTTGGCAGAATGTGCCATTCCATCAGCGAATTTTCCTTGAAACATAAACATGTACGGGTCCCTGCATCGCCGCAACGACCCAAGGACCCGGATGATATTTGCCATGCAAGAATGCCTTGGCCACCACGCAGCACGGCCACACTGCCAACACGCTTCGCCAGCAATGGCCCTCTTTGCAGCACCCTATGCAGGCAAAAGAGACACTACAAAGTGGCCCCGCCGTGGTATGTTTTGCCTGGATTGAGAGGGCCCTTTAGACAATGCGGCCCAGCATGTTGCTGATTGTTTCCTTGGGGACATAGCCAACGATCTGTTCCGCGACCTTCCCACCCTTGAAGATGAGCAATGTGGGGATGCCACGGATGCTATAGCGCATCGGCGTTGCGGGATTGACGTCCACGTCCATCTTCATTACTTTCAGCTTGCCCTGGTATTCCTTTGCGATCTCTTCCACGATCGGTGCCACAGCGCGGCAAGGGCCACACCATGCGGCCCAGAAATCTACCAGCACAGGCTGGGCAGACTGTAGCACCTCCTTTTCAAATGTTGCATCATTCACTTCGGATATAGCCTGTCCTGCCATGAGTTCCTCCTGGGATTTTTTGGTCCAAAGCCATTCAGCTTTTTCCCTGTACTTCCAGCATACAAGATGCGGCAGCCATGCCGTTGGTCGCAAGTAAAGATAGGCGAGTAAATTGACCTCACAGTCAGCCTAGGGTGCGCCATTGTATAGATGGAAAGGACGGGGGCGCCTGTTGCGCAGATGTCCCCTTCCCGGGACCGGCCAGAAATTGCATGGAAAATATATTTTATAGACAGGAAAAGGCGGGTGCAGAAAGCATCCGCCTTTCAAGAACAAGCGCAGCTACGAAGGGAAGGAAAAACCGCGTGCGCAAAAGGCCCGTTATGCCTTGGTGATTTTGCCGGACTTGATGCAGCCGGTGCAAACGCGGACGCGCTTGTTGCCGCCCTCAAACTTGGCCTTCACCGTGTGCAGGTTGACGTTCCAGCGCCGACGGGTGACGTTGTGCGCGTGGGAAATGTTATTGCCGAATTGCGGCCCCTTGCCGCATATTTCACAAATCTGTGCCATGACGTAGTTCCTGTCTGTTGCCTGGGAGGATGATCGAGATAGCGACGCATTCCAGACCTTGCTGGCCAGCCCATACGGGCCGGGGACGCAACTCACTCGAAATGGGGCTGCTCCAGCCATGCAAAACTGGACCACAGCACCAATTTTTAAGTGTAATGGAATCCGGAGTGGGAATCAATCCCTTTCCTTGGGCATAAAATGATTGTGGACACACAATCTGGACATTTGACCTCGCGTTTTTCTACGACCCTTGAGCACAGTCCCTGGTCCAATCCGCCAGCAATCCGCCGCCCTCTCTGGTGACCTTGGCCAGCAGGCCCCGGCACCGCTCTTGACATCGTCCTCGTTCCTGCCCACCTGGACCGTCTTCTGGGTGGCCTTCCTGGTGCGTGTCGCCTACATGACATTGGCGCACACCTATCATTTCCGGCCCTACGGGGACCACTTCCAGTTTGGCTGGGAGATGGGCCGCATTGCGCGCGCGCTGGTCACTGGCCACGGTTACGCTGACCCTTTCTCCGGCCATACCGGGCCGACCGCCTGGGTGGCCCCTTTGTATCCCTTGTTACTGGCCGGGGTCTTCCGCATCTTCGGCGTTTTCACGTTGCGCGCGGCCTGGGTCATCCTGGCCATCAACTGCTTCTTCTCCGCGCTCACCACGCGCACCACCTACGAGATCGCCGCCCGCAGCTTCAACCGCCGCGTGGCCCTTTGGGCGGCCTGGATCTGGGCGCTCTATCCGGCGGCCATGCAGTATGCCGTGCGCTGGGTGTGGGAAATGACCCTAAGTACCTGGCTCTTCACGCTGGTGATCGTGTTGGCGCTGCGTATGCGCCACATTGGAGAGCCAGACGTCCCCCACGAGACGCGCACGCTGCCGCGCTGGTTGCTCTTTGGGTTTCTCTGGGGACTGATTGCGCTCAGCAACCCCTCGCTGCTGCTCTTCCTTCCCGTCAACGGTCTTTGGACACTGCTGGGGGCAAAAGACCTTCGCCGCCAGATGGCCTATGCTTCCGCCTCGGCGCTGCTTTTCCTGCTCTGCATTGCGCCGTGGGTGGCGCGCAATGCGATGGCCTTCCATCGCTTTCTTCCCATGCGCGCCAACTTTGGTGCGGAGTTCTACATGGGCAACGGCCCCGGTGCGCGCGGCTTCCTGATGGAGTACGACCATCCCTTCCAGGACCCGGAGCAATTACGCCTCTACCAGCAGATGGGCGAGGTCGCCTACGCCCAGATGCGCGGCCAACTGGCCTGGGCGCAGGTACACGCTGACCCGCTGCTTTTTGCGCGAAACACCCTCAAGCGCGTTTATTTTTTCTGGGCCAGCGTGCCCCATCCCTCCGATGATGCCTGGTATGTGGAGGCGGGCCGCGTGGCCAACTTTGCCTTTCTCAGCCTTGCTGGATTGCTGGGCCTGGCGCTGGCCTTGCAGCGACGCGTCCCTGCTGCGGGACTCTATGCCTGGGCCTTTGTGCTGGTCCCGCTGGTCTACTACTTTGTCACCGTACACGCACGTTTCCGTCATCCCCTGGAGCCGCTGATCGCAGTTCTGGGCGTGTATCTCTTCCAGTCTGCTGGGAAGCGCACCCCTGACATGCGAAAAAGTTGACGCGCAGCACGCAACACCAGTACCATAAGGAAGTTAGGCGATCTGCGTCACCATTGCCCTGTTCACGGGCGGTGCGTGCATGGACCAGCCCGAGGCGCCCGTTGAAATTTGTCTTTTGGGACCGGGTCTGCTGGCCAATCCAAGCAAGTTTTGCCTGAAAAGATGTTTTGCCTGTGGGCGCGTGCCCACGGCATGGAGGGTTTATGTACGCAGTGATTCGCACCGGTGGCAAGCAGTATCGCGTGGCCCCGGGAGATGTGCTTCGCGTGGAAAAACTGGAGACCGCTGACCTGGCGGAGACAGGCGGCAACATCGAATTTACCGATGTCCTGGCCACTGCTTCCGGGGACGGTTCCATCGCGGTCAAGCCGGGGTCGGCCAAGGTCGTCGCTTCCGTCCTGAAACAGGACCGCGCCAGCAAAATCCTTGTCTTCCACTTCAAGCGCAAGAAGCAATATAAAAAGCTGATGGGACACCGACAGGCCTACACGGAGGTCCGCATCAACGAGATCCACGTCGACGGCAAGAGCTTTACCGCCGAGAACGCAAAATAAGGAAAGGGGCCAGGCATGGCACATAAAAAAGGACTCGGCAGTTCCCGCAACGGGCGGGACTCCAATTCACAACGGCTGGGCGTGAAGGCCTTTGCAGGCGAGATTGTCACCGGCGGCTCCATCATCGTGCGGCAGCGCGGCACCAAGCACAAGCCCGGCCTGAATGTCGGGCTCGGCTGCGATGACACGCTTTACGCCAAGATTGATGGTCGCGTAAAATTCATTGATCGCGGTCGCACCGGGCGTTTTGTGGCCGTCGAACCGGTCACCGAACCGGTCACAGCGCAATCGTAAACAGAGGGCGGAAATAAATCCACAAGGGGCCGGGAGTGATCTTCGGCCCTTTTACTGTTTGCTGCTGTTATACGGTGAGGGTGCAGCAGAAGGGAATGTCCTTCCCCCGGAGAGGGGTCACTTTTCCCGCGCCACAACAAAATCCGGCACCCATAGCAGGGCGCGTTTGTATTCCGATTCCGGCAGTATCGCCGCTGCCGCACGCGCAGCTTCCGCATAAGCATACGCTGCCTGCATGGCGTAATCCATGGACCCATTGCGGTGCAGGATGTCCAGGATGCGTTCATGGCTGACGCGACGGAAAGACCTGTCCTCCAGCACGGCGTGGATGGCCGCACGGTCTTCTGCGGTGCCGTTTTCCAGGGCATGGACCACCGCCAGCGTGGCCTTGCCTTCGCGCAGATCACTGGCCGTGGGCTTGCCCAGCACCTCTTCGGTCGCGGTCAGGTCAAGGACATCATCGACCACCTGGAAGGCCAGGCCGAGGTTCCGGCCATACTCCCCCATCTGCTCCTCAACTTCTGGCGCAGCACCCGCCAACACGCAGCCCAGTTGCATGCAAACACAGAAGAGACAGGCCGTCTTGCGATAAATCAGCTCATAGTATTCCTGCTCCTGAATGGCGTGCCCCTGCAACTCGATCTGTAACAGCTCCCCTTCGACCATCTGTTGCGTCAGGTTGATGAGCAGGTCAAGGATGCGGAAGTTGCGCTCATCCAGCGCCATGCGGAAGGCCTGCATGTAAAGCCAGTCGCCGGTCAGCACGCATTTTGAGCTGCCCCATTTTTTGTTGGGCGAAGGCCGCCCGCGGCGCATGTCCGCCTCGTCAATAATGTCGTCATGCACCAGGGTCGCCGAATGCACCATTTCCACCACCGCACCCATGCGGACCGCGCTGGTCCCCTTGTATCCCAAGGACTTGGCCGCCAGAAGCAGCAACGAAGGGCGGATCCGTTTGCCGCCCCCAGCACGGAGATACTCCGCAATCTCCATAATGGAAGAAATATCGGAGACGCAGGACTGCTCAAAGTCCTGCTCAATGGCATGCAGGTCGTCCCGGACGAGATCAAAGACCTCTTTTGCCGTCGCTATGGTCAGTGTGCTCAAAATCTCTCCGCGTCCCCTTGTCCCGTACTTACTACCGTATCGTAAATCTCCCCATCAATTCGAGCGATAATTTGTAAATTGCATGTCGATGCCAAAATCGTGCTTTTTGAGCATCGCAATCACCTGTTGCAGTGCGTCCCTGTCTTTGCCGCTCACGCGCACAGTGTCTCCCTGGATGGAGGCCTGCACCTTGATCTTGGACTCTTTGATCATCTTGGAGATTTCCTTGGCCTTTTCCACTGGTATCCCCTGTTGCAGGCTGATCTTCTGCCGCACGCTGGAATTGGCCGCCGGTTCCACCTTGCCGTAGGTCAGGGCCTTCAGGGACACCCCGCGTTTGGCCAGCTTCTGCTGCAAAATCTCAGTGACTGCCTTCAGCTTATACTCGTCGGCGGAGGCAAGCTGTAGCGTATCATTTCCTTCCACCTGGACGTCCGAGTGCGAGTCCTTCAGGTCAAAACGCGCCCGTATCTCCTTCAGGGCCTGGTCCACCGCGTTTTTCACTTCCTGCATGTCCACTTTGCTTGCAATATCAAATGAGTTCTCTGCGGCCATCTTTCCACCCCTCTTGTAGGTTCTCCTATTTTCCAGGAAAGCGCACCTTGACTCAGGCGTTTGTGCCCGTTCCGTGCATCCTGCCAAAAAATTTGCGGAAATTCTCCGTTGTCCTCAAAGCTATCTTCTCCAACCCGTCCCCGCGCACCTCCGCCAGCTTCTCCGCCGTGTGCCGCACCAGGGCCGGTTCGTTGCGCTGGCCACGCTGCGGGACAGGCGCCAGGAATGGCGCGTCCGTCTCCACCAATAGCCGGTCCTCCGGGACCAGCGCGGCCACCTCGCGCAAGGCCTGCGCCTTGGGGAAGGTGATATTGCCCGCGAACGAAATAAGAAACCCAAGCTCCATGCCCCTGCGCGCCTGTTCCCATGTGCCAGAGAAACAATGCAACACGCCGCCCAACCCGGTCTGCTTCCAGTGCGTTTCCAACAAGGCCAGCGTATCGTCCCAGGCGTTGGCGCTGCTCGCTGACGCGCGACAGTGGATCAAAATCGGCAGCTTGTGCTGCGCGGCAATTTCCATCTGCCGCAGAAAGACGCGCTGCTGCGCCTCCGGCGTGGGATTGTCTGGGTGGTAGTAATCCAGCCCAATCTCGCCGATGGCCACCACCTCCGGCTGTCCGGCCAGTGCATCCAGCTTGTCGTAGGCCGCCTCGTTGGCCAGCGCCGCTTCCTGCGGATGTATCCCTACGCTGACCACAATGCGCGGCATTCGCGCGTCCGCCGCATACTCCCGGCACAGGTCCAACGCGCAGTGCATGGTCGCGGGACCATCGCCAATGCCGACCGAAAGCACCATCTCCACACCTGCCTCACGCGCCCGCAGCAGCATAGCGCCACGATCCGCATCATAGCGGGCATTGTCCAGGTGCGCGTGCGAATCGACCAACATCGGTTGCATTCAACTCCTCGTCGGCTACTTCAGCCGCGCGCCAATCTCCACGTCTTCCAGGAACCCAGCCAGCACCGGCCTGCCATGTTCGCCCAGGGACGCGGCCACAATCATGCCATTCGATTCCAAACCGCGCAGCTTGCGCGGCGCAAGATTGGCGACGATGACCACCTTGCGTCCCACCAAACTTTCCGGCGTGTACGCCTCGGCAATGCCCGCGACGATCTGCCGCTGCTCATATCCAAGGTCCACCTCCAGCCGCAGCAGCCGGTCGGCCTTGGGCACGCGCTCGGCCATTTTGATTTGCGCCACGCGCAGCTCCACTTTGGCGAAATCGTCGATGGTGATCTTGGCGTTCTCCGTTGCAGCGGGAGCGGGCGCGGAAACCGGGGCCGCAGTTGAGGCCGAAGACGCCGGTGCCTGCGCGGCTTCTGGGGCCGACACTGTGGTTGGAGACGCTGTGCTCTGCACGGAGGCGACAGACGATGCCCCTGCGGCAGTCTTGGGGGCCTGCGTTGTGCTTGGCGCTGCCGTCTGTGCTGGCGCTGCGGCCACGGGGGCCGACTTCGCTGGCACAGGGGCCGCTGCCGCTTCTGGCTGGGCCGCCTTTGCCTCGGGCGCTTCCGCCGATGCGGTTGTTTCCGCTATACGTTTTTCTTCCATCTCTTGCATACGAGTGATCGCGTCCTTTTCCGCGCGTGGGAACACCGGGCCAAGCTCGCCGAGCTTCGTTCCCGGTCTCAACCCGCCCCATTGCAAATCTTTCAGGTCGGCCTTTGTGATGTCGCCCAGACCAAGCTGCTTCCAGACCTTCGCCGCCGCGTCGGGTATCACCGGATACACCAGCGCCGTGATGATACGAATGGATTCGGCTGCTGTGTAGAGCACATTTGCACGTATGTGCCGCTGCTCTTCCTTCCAAGGCGCCGATGCCGTCAAGTACCCATCGACCCCGGCCACAATCTGCCAAATGCCTTCGAGCGCGCGAGAAAAATCCAGATCATCCAATGATTTTCTGGTTTCGGAAATAGCGCCAAATTCTTTTACTACACCCTCTGTTGGCACTGGCACGACGCCGTCAAAATACTTGGCAATCATGGTCAGCGTGCGACTGACCAGATTGCCATAGCCATTGGCCAGATCGGCGTTATACCGCTGCACCAGGGCATCAAAGCTGAAACCGCCGTCCTGGCCGAAGACAATTTCGCGCAGCAAAAAATAGCGCAGCGCATCGGCCCCCAGCACGTCCAGCACGGTCTCCGCGCGCACGATGTTGCCGCGTGACTTGGACATCTTGCTCTGCTCAAAGAGCAGCCAGCCATGCGCCACAATGCTTTTGGGCAGCGGCAGTCCGGCAGCCATCAGGAAAGCTGGCCAGTAGACGCAATGGAAGCGGCTGATCTCCTTGCCAATCAGGTGCAGGTCAGCGGGCCAGTATTTTGCAAAACGCGCCTGGTCTTCCGGTGCATCGCTGCCGTAGCCAAGCGCGGTAATGTAATTCGCCAGCGCGTCCATCCACACATAAATGACGTGTTTTTCGTCGCCGGGCACCGGGATGCCCCAGTTGAAGCTGGTGCGGCTGATGGAGAGGTCCTTGAGTCCGCTGCGCACAAAGGCGACCACCTCATTGCGCCGCGTCTCTGGGAGGATGAACTCCGGGTGCGCCTCGTAATACGCCAGCAGCGGGCGCTCAAATGCCGAGAGCTTGAAGTAATAATTTTCCTCGCTCACCGTCTCGGTGGGGCGTCCGCAGTCTGGGCAGGGCGCGCCCGGCGGCGCGTCCACGTACAGCTCATCGGAAACGCAATACTGGCCGGTGTACGTGCCTTTGTAGATGAATCCGCGCTCCTGCAACACTGTAAAAAGCCGCTGCACGCCGCGCTTGTGGCGCGGTTCCGTGGTGCGGAGGTAATCGTCATAGCTGAGTCCCATGCGGTCCCACAGCGAGCGGAACTCGCCGGAGACCGCATCGGCAAAGGCCTGCGGGGTCATCCCTGCCTTGGCGGCGGAGCGCTCGATCTTCTGTCCGTGTTCGTCCGTCCCGGTCAGGAAGCGTACATCCAGGCCGCGCATCCGCTGGTATCGCGCCAGCACGTCCGCAGCGACCGTGGTGTACGTGTGGCCCAGGTGCGGGCGCGCATTCACGTAGTAGATCGGGGTGGTCAGGTAAAAGGTGTTTTTCTCTCTCTGGTCCGGCATGGCGCGCTCTTACTCGCGCATCCGAAGGAGGCGAGGCTGCTTTCATCTTATGGGCCAGCGCAAAGCAGCGTCAAACGCGGCCTTCCCGCGCACCGCAAAGCGGGCCGCAACCTTCCCCACCCTCCTGCTGCTAAAATCTGCCTAGGGGAAGTTCTGCACAAATCCGGCTTTGAAGGGGCGGGACTTTAGTCCCGCCGTGATTAACTGAAACGAATGCGGGCTTTAGCCGCTGAGGGACTGCAGCAGAACTTATTCAGATTTTCCCCTAAACGCACATCTCTATTTTCCGGGACAGTACATGTATCGCAGCTATGGGCAGGCGCTACTCGCCCGCATTCAAGAAATCCTGAAGCAGAAGTACCAGATCGATCTTTCCACGCTGGCCGTCGAGCAGCCGCCCAAGGTGGAGTTTGGCGAGTACGCCCTGCCCATCGCCTTCGAGCTGGCCAAGCGGCTGAAGCGCGCCCCACGCAAGATCGCCGACGAGATCGTCACGGAGCTGTCCTCGAAATTCCCGGAAGGTTTCGCCTCCTTTGATGTCGCCGGTGCGGGCTACATCAACTGCAAGCTGGACCGCGGGACCGCATCGAAAAAAATTGCCGTGCGTGCAGAAGGGATGTCGGCCCTAACCGATTTCCCATTGATTGAGCACACCAGCATCAATCCCAACAAGGCCGCGCACATCGGCCATCTACGCAACGCCATCCTGGGAGACACGCTAGCGCGCATGTTGCGCGTAGGGCCGGATGACAGGACCAGGAACAACATCGGCGTACAGAACTACATTGACAACACCGGCGTGCAGGTGGCCGATGTGGTCGTCGGCCTGACGCATTTGGAAGGTATGGACCTGGCCGGGGTCGAACACTGGATGGAGGCGCTACGCCAGCGCGGAGAGCGTATCGACTACGTCTGCTGGGACCTCTACGCGCACGTTTCACAGTGGTACGAGGCCGACGAAACACAAAAAGAAGCGCGCAAACAGGTCCGCATGGACACGCTGCACGCGCTGGAAACCGGCGGCAACGACACAGCGCAAATTGCGGAACTTGTCTCCACGGCCATTGTGCAACGGCACCTGGAGACGATGGAGCGGTTGGGTATCAAATACGATTTTCTGCCCCGCGAGAGTGAGGTCCTGCGCCTGCATTTCTGGGACGCCGCCTTCGCGTTGATGAAAGAAAAGGGCGTGCTCTACAAAGAGAAAGCGGGCAAGAACACTGGCTGTTGGGTGATGCGCCGCGCCGGGACGGAAGGCGCGACCGGCGATGGCCCGGATGAAGAGGCCAAGGTCATCGTCCGCTCCAACGCACAGGACCCGGATGCTGACGGCACTGTCACCTATGTGGGAAAAGACATCGCCTACCACCTGTGGAAGTTTGGCAAACTCCCCGGAAAAGATTTCAGCAAACGGCCATTCCATCCCTATCCAAACGGCGAAGAGTGCTACATTTCCTGTTTGCCCGACGCAAACAACCCCAAGGTTTCGCTCTCCTATTTCGGAAAAGCTGAAGTCATCTACAACGTCATCGATTCGCGCCAGAACGACCCGCAGAACAACGTGATGGAAGCACTGCGCGGCATGGGATTCACGAAGGAAGCCGAGAACTACCATCATTTTTCCTACGAGATGGTCGCGCTCACTCCGCGCTGCGCCGAGGAACTGGGCCACGCCCTGTCCGAGGAAGATAAGGCCCGTCCCTTCATCGAGGTCTCTGGCCGCAAGGGCTTCGGCGTCAAGGCCGATGACCTGATTGACCGCATGATTGAGGCCGCTTTGATCGAGGTGAATGCGCGGCATCCTGAACTCGACGACGCAACGCGCCGCAGCATCGCTGAAAAAATAGCCGTCGGCGCGCTGCGCTATTACATGCTGCGCTATACGCGCAACGCCGTCATCGCCTTTGACTTCGAGGACGCGCTCAGCTTTGAAGGCGAGACTGGCCCTTACGCGCAATATGCCGCCGTCCGCGCTGCCAATATCTTCCGCAAGGCGAGCACTACGCCAGGGGATGCCACCACCGCTTTGGCGAATGTAGATGTCGCGCCGTATTTCACCGGCGAAGAAGGCGACAGCATCTGGGAGGTCTGGCTGGCCGCGTCCAAATCCATCTACGTGCTGGAGCAGGCCATTCGCACCACGGAGCCAGCCTATCTGGCGAAATACGTCTTCCAACTGGCGCAGCAGTTCAACAATTTCTATCACCGGCACCACATCCTGACGGAGGGCGACCCAGCGCGAAAAGCGCTGCTGCTGGCCACCGCCGCCGTGGCCCACCGGGAGCTGACGCGCGCCCTCGGCTGGCTCGGCATCGAAGTACCAGAGGTGATGTAAACGTAAAAGCACCCGAATACGCGGTGGTTGCCGCGTCATGGGTGCTTTCCAGGCCAGTTTGGCCTGGTCTTTTCAGACACAGATGGAATTACTGGATGGGTTGGCCACCCGCCAGCATCTGGTCCAATTGCCGCTTGTCGAATTGCTGCACACTCACCGGCAGGGGTGCGTAGTTCAACGCGCCCGCCGCGCTCTGCCCATCCGTGATGATGTACTGGATGAACTTCTTCAACTCGGCCCGCTTGGCGCTGTCCGTGCCGTCTTTGGGGACAATCAGGAAGGTCAGGCCGGAGATCGGATACGCAGTTGGGGCCGTGGCTGGCGGATTGACGATGGGCGTGCGCGGGTCCGCAGTGATGATGTCCTTTGCTCCTGCAATGGCCGCCGAGGTGCTTTCAATGCTGGGCTGGATGAACTTTCCTGCCAGATTTTCGACCGCGGCCACGGGCAGCTTGTTCTGTTGCGCGTAGGCCAGCTCCACATAGCCGATGGAACCGACCGCGTTGTTTACCTGCCCGGTCACGCCCTCATTCCCCTTGCCGCCCAAGCCAACCGGCCAACCCACGGAGGTGCCAAAGCCCACCTTGCCCTTCCATTCCGGGCTGATGGCGCTCAGATATTCCGTGAAAATCCCCGTTGTGCCGCTGCCATCCGCACGATGCACCACAACGATACTGCTTTTGGGCAGTTTCACGCCGGGGTTCGCCTTGGTGATCTCTGGGTCCTGCCAGCTCTTGATGGTCCCCATGTATATGCCCGCAATGGCCGCTGGCGTCAATTGCAACGGCTGCTTCACATCGGGAAGATTGTAGGTGATGCAGACCGGGCCGGCGGTCTCCGGTATCTGCAACATGGCAGGCATGGTCTTCAACTGGTCATCGGTCAGGGCCACATCGCTGGCGCCAAAATCCACCGTCCCGACGCGTACCTGCTGGATGCCGCCGCCAGAGCCAATCGACTGGTAATTGATGCTGGTGTTTGGGTGCGCCTGCTGGTAGTCCGCAATCCAATGCGACATGGCGGGATAGACAAACGTGCTGCCCGCACCAGCAATGGCGACGGACTGGGACTGCGTCCCGTTGTTGGATTTGCATGCGGTCAGCAGCACCATCGGAAGTGTGAGGGCCATGGTTGCAATTGCCAGGGACTTGTGCGGCATCTTTCCTCCAGACAGCGACCCAGTCGCCGCCAATTTTTCTGTTTTCTTGTGGCGCAATCTGCCGTGTGCAGGCCGCGCCCATCTCTGATGTATCAGCCGGACATGAATAGAAAATAAATTTTATTGGGAAATCCGACGCCATCACCCAGTCCAGGACGATGGGACAAAAAACAGGGGGGACGTCCTTTGCCCTATACAGCAAAAGACCTCCCCACGTAGACCCGCAGATCAGCCAGCGTAGCTGCGCACCCATTCCAGGATGCTGCGCACGGCAACGCCCGAAGGCCCCTTGGCGATCCAGGGTTTTTGCTCCTCCATCCATGCCACGCCGGCAATGTCCAGATGGACCCAAGGCGTCTCCTCGGCAAACTCCTTCAGGAACATGGCCGCCGTAATGGCCCCACCCCAGCGTCCGCCGGTATTGATGATGTCGGCGATCGGGGAGACGATCAGTTCACGGTACTCGTCCTCCACGGGCAGCCGCCAGAAGCGCTCGCCGGAGATTTCCAGCGCCTTCTGGAAATGCTGATATGCTTCCTCGTCGTTGGAGAAGACGCCCGCGTTGACCATGCCCAGCGCCACCACGCAGGCCCCGGTCAGCGTGGCCGCGTCCATCAGATGGGTCGCGCCCAGTTGCTTGGCGTAGGCCAGCCCATCGGCCAGCACCAGACGGCCCTCGGCGTCCGTGTTGAGCACCTCAATGGTCTTGCCAGACATGGCCACCTGCACGTCACCAGGCTTCTGCGCCTTGCCGCCAGGCATGTTTTCCGCCGCGCAGACAATGCCTATCACTTTCACCTTGGGTCCGAGTTGCGCAATGGCCTGCATGGCGCCAATCATGGCCGCGCCCCCGGCCATGTCATATTTCATCTTCTCCATGCCCTCCGAGGGCTTGATGGAAATGCCGCCGGTATCAAAGGTGATTCCCTTGCCCACCAGGCCGAGCACCGGGCCGTCCTTGGGCGCGTCCTTTGGTTCGTATCGCATCACGATCAGCGCCGGAGGTTCATTGGACCCTTGCGCCACGCTCCAGAAAGCGCCCATTTTCAACTCTTTGATCTTCTCCGTACTGTGGACAGAGCAGTCCAGCCCGTACTGCTTGCACATGGCCGCAGCGCGCTTGCCCATCTCGGTGGGCGTCAGTGTGTTGCTCGGCTCATTGACCAGGGAGCGGGTGAACTCCTGCGCCGCGCCAATGATTCCACCCTCGCGGAAGGCCGTCTCGACCTCCGCTTTGCTTGCCGTAGCGGGGGCCACTACGGTGACGCTTTGCATGGACTGGTCTTTGCGGTCCGAGCGGTAGATGTCCGGGTCAAAATCGCCCACATAGGCCCCCTCCACCGCAGCACGCGCACAGGCCGCCAGGGGCAGGGCAGCATCTTCCGGCAGGGCGATGGCCACCTCGCGCAGGCCGCGCGGCTTGGCGAAGCGGACTGCGGTACCGGCGGCCTTACGCACTTCTGGCACGCTGGCTTTGGCGGTCTTGCCCAGACCGACCAGCAGCAGCCGCTTGGCCTGCAGTCCTTGCGGAGCGTGCAGCAGCAGCGTCTCGCAACTGGCCGCCTTGAACTCGCCGCTTTGCAGCACCACTTCAGCGGCGCGCAGCACGGCGGCATCGGAGGTCAGCAGAGCAGGCTCCGCCTTTGCGTTCTTTTCCTTGGAGGTGGAGCGGTCCACGGCCATCACAGCCAATATTTCTGTCGTAATAGCGGAGGTCCCAGCAAATTTCAGTTCTGTCTTCATTGGATTTCTAATCATCCTTCCTTTTTTGTTCGGACATGTTTACGTCTTGCACAAGTCTTTTCCACCGCTGCGCCCCCGGAATTATCTGCGGGCACGGCTGGCGTTGATGGCGGCGCGCGCCTCGCGGTCGGCCTCGCGACGGCGCTCCGTTTCCCGCTTGTCCCAGTTCTGCTTGCCCTTGGCGATGGCCAGTTCACACTTCACCCGCCCCCGACGAAAATACAGCCGCGTAGGCACCAGCGTGAGTCCCTTCTGGTGTACCTTGCCGAGCAACTTCCGCAGCTCCTCATGGTGCAGCAGCAATTTCCTTGTGCGCAGCGCGTCATGGCTGGCATAACCGCTGTGGGAGTAGGCCCCAATGTGCGCATTCAGCAGGAAGGCCTCGCCGTCCTTCACAATGCCGTAGGCGTCCTTCAAGTTCGCCTTGCCTTCGCGGATGGACTTGACCTCGGTCCCATGCAGGACCACTCCTGCCTCCACTTTGTCCAGCAGGAAATAATTGTGCGAAGCGGCGCGGTTCACCGCTGCGTCCCGCTCCCCGGAGGCGACCGGATCGCGTGGCTTGGGCCTCTTGGGCGGGTTGGGAGTGATATTGACGGTTGGGCGGGACATGCGGCCTTGCCTTCCACTTCATGCTAGCACCCTTGCAGTGGACGCCGGGGACCGCCCCAGATGCTATACTCAACCCAATCCGGTATGGTCGCGGCATACGGCAAAGGGGCACGCATTTTCTTTGCGTCCGGATGGCCCGTATCTAATTTTTGGTCTTTATGTGGGACTTTTTGCAATCGGTGCTGGGCCTTACAAACGACCACGAAACACAGGCATGATGTTGGTACCCAAGTATCGTCACGCACGCAACCGGATGGCGCAGAGTTTTGGCCAGCACATACTGGCCCTGTTGCTGGCCTCCCTGGCCCTGGCCACGCCGCTCTACGCGACCTCTGCGCGGCACTACATGAAGCAAGGCAGGCTTGCCGAGGCCAAGGACGATTACATAGGTGCATACGAGGCCTATCACCACGCCTACCTGTTGAAGCCGATGGACCTGCGCTACAAAGAGGCCTCCATCCGTTTGAGCTTTCCCGCCGCAGCGGAATACGTGGACCGCGGACGCAAGTTGCTCAAGCAGGGCCAGTACAATGACGCCCTGACGGACTTTCTGCGCGCCCTGGAGATTGACCCTAGCGACGAGGCCGCCAACCAGGAAATCCGCAAGACCCGCGAGATACTCAATGGTGCGCCTGCGCCCCAGGACGCCAACCAGGCGGCCATTTCCTCTTCTCAGATGCAGAAAGAACTGGCCTCCGTTGGTTCCCCGGTCAACCTGAAGCCGCTTTCCAATGAACCCATCACGCTGCACATGGTGGCCGACACCAAGGTCATCTACCAGACCATCGGCAAAATCGCAGGCATCAATGTCCTTTTTGATCCCGACTACGTCTCCAAGCGCGTCCCCATTGACCTGAACCGGGTCACCCTCTACGACGCCCTGCGGAGTGTCAGTTTTGTTTCCCAGACCTTTTGGCGTCCCGTCACGCCAGACACCATCTTTGTGGCCCAGGACACAAAGCAAAAGCGCACGCAACTGGAACAACAGGCCATCCAGACCTTTTACCTGACCAACATCACCCAGGCCAATGACCTGAATGAAATCCTGAACGCCATCCGCAACCTGATGGACACCTCCGTCAAACTACAGGCCGTCCCCAGCCAGGACGCCATCGTGATGCGCGGCACGCCGGACCAGCTCCTGCTGGCGCAGAACATTATTGACGACCTGGACAAGGCCAAGCCGGAGGTGGTCATTGACGTGGCCGTCATGGAGGTCAGCCGCGACCTGCTGCGCAACATCGGCATCCAGCTCCCCGGCGCCTTTGGCGTGACCTTGCAGCCCTCCACCTCCGTAATGAACAGCACCAGCACCAGCACACTCGCCTCCACCACCGGCACCACCACTAACAGCCTGACGATGAATGACCTGGGCAACCTGAACGCCACCAACTTTGCCGTCTCCGTGGGCCAGGCCACGGCCAACCTGCTGCTCACGGACACGGCCACGCGCATCCTGCAAAACCCGGAGGTGCGCGCCGTGGACGGACAGAAATCTTCGCTCAAAATCGGTTCCCGTATCCCCATCGCCACCGGCTCCTTTGGCACCGGCATGATGGGCGGCGCCGTGGGTGGGGTTGGCGGCGTGGGTGGGATCAGCCCACTGATGAGCACCCAGTTCCAGTACATCGATGTTGGCGTCAACATGGAAATGCAGCCGACCATCCACTATGACCACGACATCACGCTGAAGCTGAAAATTGAAATTTCTTCGGAGACGGGCCAGGTCAATCTAGGCGGCATCAATGAACCCGTCATCGGCCAACGCACCATTGAACAGACCATCCGCATGAAGGAGGGCCAGCCCAACCTGCTGGGCGGCATCCTGGAACACTCTGAGACCATCACCATTGGGGGCACTCCTGGCCTGGGCGAAATCCCTATCATCAAGTACCTCTTCAGCTCCCAGCAAAAAGAGGTCGTCAACGACGAAATTGTCTTTCTGTTGATTCCGCACCTTGTCCGTGGGGCCAACCTGAGCCAGCAAAACCTGCGCACCATTGACACGGGGACAAGCAGCAACGTGCAATTGCGCAGAATTGAGGTCCCGCAGGCCCTTGCAGAAATCCAGGCGCAATCGCAGGCACAGAAGCCCCTGGCCCCTGCCACTCCAACTGGCCCACCGGTCTCTGCCGCTGAAGCAATCAACCAGGCCGCCGCGCAGTTCCAGCAAAATGCGCAGAACATAGGGACACCGAAGTCGGCCCCTGTAGCGCCGACCATGACGCAGGCTGCCCTGTCCGGCAGTCCACCCCTGGGCGCGCCGTTGCAATTGGCCGTGCTGCCTGCAACCAGCGCGCAGAAGACCGGTAGCACCTTCCAGATGTCCGTCAATGTGGGCAGCGCCACGGACCTGTTTGAGGTGCCCATGGAACTGCACTACGATCCGCACCTGCTGACGCTCATCAACGTGGACACCGGGGACCTGCTGGGCAAGGACGGACAGACCATCGCCCTGGTGCATCGCGATGACGGCAATGGCACGGTCAGCATCACCGCTTCGCGTCCGCCGGGCGTCAAAGGAGTGGATGGCAGCGGCGCGGTGTGTACGCTCACCTTCCAGGCCAAGGCCCCAGGCAACGCAACGGTCTCTTTGGTAAAGGCCGCGGCACGGAACAGTACACAGCACATTCTGCCCGTCATCGGTTCTGAGGCCGTCGTCCACGTAAATTGATCCAATAAAAACAGGCGCGCTTGCACTTTACCGCGCCTGCGATACCCTGAAGGTGTCTGGACGCTCTCCAGCATGGACGCCAGTATGGACCATCCAACCCGTCGCCAAAGCGAACACGGACTGACACTCATTGAGCTGATTGTCACTGCCGCCATCCTGTCTATCCTGGCTGGGGTGGCCTATCCTATTGCCCGTTTTCAAATCCAACGCGAAAAGGAACACGAACTGCGGCGCGACTTGTGGGAGATGCGCGACGCCATCGACCATTACAAGGACGCCGCGGACCGTGGCGCCATCCAGACCAAGGTGGACAGCTTCGGCTACCCGCCCGACCTGGACACCCTGGTAAACGGCGTGGACATCCAGAGCAAAAAGGTGAAGTTCCTGCGCGCCATCCCGGTGGACCCCATGACCGGCAAGGCGGAGTGGTCCCTGCGCTCCATGCAGGACGACCCCGACAGCGATTCCTGGGGCGGACAAAATGTCTTTGACGTGCATTCTGAGTCCCAGGGCACGGCCTTGGATGGCACCAAGTATTCGGACTGGTAATGGCAGACAGAATGGGACCAATGCGACGCAAAATGGACCACGCCTCCGGCTTTACGCTGGTGGAGCTGATGGTGGTGATGCTCATCATCGCCATCCTGCTGGCGGTCGCCATCCCCAGCTATATTTCCGCCATTAAAAGCGCGCGCGAGGCCGCCCTGCGGCAGGACCTGCACACCATGCGCGACGCCATTGAGCAATACACGGAAGACAAGCAGGCCGCGCCCCAGTCCCTGGACGACCTGGTGCAGGCCGGCTACCTGCGTAGCCTTCCCGTGGACCCCATGACGCACCGCAGTGACACCTGGGTGACGGTCACCTCCGACTCCCTGAGCAGTATTGACCAGTCCGAGCCTGGCATCTCCGATGTCCACAGTGGATCGGACCAAACCGGCAGCGACGGCACCGCATACTCGGAGTGGTAAATCCGCATCTTAATTGCAAATGGGACCTCCCTCACTATCAGCGACTGCTGCCAGTCCCCTGCCACGACAGGACGCGGTCTATCAAAAATATCTCCACCTGCAATCGCTGGCGGTCCGTCATCGCAACGCTTCTCTGGCCGGGGCCTTGGTGGCCACCTCTGGCATGGGCCGCGAAGGGATGGAACTGGCCATGGCCTCCACCATCGCGGGCGCGGCCTTCCTGGGCGTGGAACCACGCCCACAGCGCCTGAAGTCCGCGCTGCGCCATAACGCCTGCGACTTCATGGTGAACACCCTGGACGAAGCGCTCCGCGTGCTGAAAAACGAACTCCGCAAACGTCGGCCCGTCGCCGTGGGACTGCTGGGCAACGCAGCGGAACTGCTTCCGCTGATGGTGGAACGTGGCGTGCAACCAGACTTTCTCTCCGACACGTCCCCACTGGACGCGCCGGACGAATACATTGTCCCTGCCAGCCTGCGCACTGCCAATGGCGATGCGGACTTCCTCTCCTGCCGCGCGGCACAGTTGGCGGCCATCCTGCGTCTGGCCAGGCAGGGCGCTGTCTTGGTCGCCCCCAATGACGCCCTACGGACCGCACTGACTACATTCGATGGGACCAACACCACCGGCCTTACTGCGGTCTTTCCATCCGCACTTGCTCCCGCCCCTGCGTCCAGTCCCTTGGACGCGGCAGACCCAGCCTGCTCCTTTGTACACTGGACCGCTGGCGGACCCCAAGACATGAAGCGGCTGGATGCGTTGGCCGCCTCGCTGCTGCCGCCAGACGATGCCATGCGGCTGCGCTGGCTGGAAGGCGTGGCCGGGTGCTTCCACCGGCAGACGCCGCTGGAGCGTATCCTCTCCCTCCAACCAGGAGAACGGACGGCCCTGCTGGAGGCCATCCAAAGGCCCTCCTTCCGCAACACCCTGGAACACGCCATCTCCCTGCACTGGCAGGACGCCAGCGGCGAAGAACACACGCTCCATCTTCCATCCGAAGCACCGGCACACACCACGGCAGAATAGCTTTGGGGGCCTTTACACGCCAGAAAACCGACCCAGCGTCACGCCTCCACTTGGGCGGAGGCCAGTATCTGCGCCCAAAGCTCCTTGGTCCCACGCCCGGTCTTGGCCGAGCAAGGCAGCAGCGTCTCCACACCCAGCCCCACTTGCAGGGCGCGTGTGGCCTTCACCAGCCCGTTGCCGGAGAGCTTGTCCGCCTTGGTCCCCACTATCCTGTACGCGCGTCCCACGCTTTGCAGATACGCAATCAATTGCTGGTCACTCTCCTGCGGAGGGACGTTCATGTCCACCAGGCAGACGCACAGGACCAGAGTAGTGCGCTCCGCTAAATACGGCCCGATGAAGGTCGGCCACTCGGCGGAAATGGAGCGGGAAATCTTGGCGTAACCGTAACCCGGCAGGTCGGCAAAGACCATCTTCGGTCTGGCCTGCGTGGCCGCATCCTGCAAAGCAAAAAAATTGATGGAACGTGTACGTCCAGGGGTGGAGGAGACGCGCGCATGTTGGTGGCCAAGCAGCGCGTTGATGAGGCTGGATTTGCCCACGTTGGAGCGGCCCAGAAAAGCGACCTCTGGCACGCTTGCCGCCGGAAACTGCGTGGCCGCGGTCGCCGAGAGAAGGAACTGGATGTGATATTTCTTCATGCTGGTTTCGAAATGGTCTTCCTATAGTTGGAGCGCGTGCGGGGACCAACGAGATGCTTTCTCTGGAAGAAAGGCCGCGCGGACAAACACCCACCCCCTTACAGTAACAGGAGGACAGGACCAGGACGCGCACGGAAGGGGTGGGTTGTGTCGATCACTTCTCTTGGAAGGCCGAAACGCGGTCCCTACCTGCATTTTTTGCCTCATAGAGGGCGTGGTCTGCCGCCTCCACCAACGGGTCTGGGCGCTCGTAGGCCGCTGGGACACGGCAGGCCACGCCGACGCTGGCGCTCAATACCACAGGCTTCCCTACCCCAATGTCGGTCTGGGCGCGACGGACCTTCTGGCGCACGGTCTCGGCCAGGTGGAGCGCGCCCTCCACATCTGTGTTGGGCAGGACCACGGCAAACTCCTCGCCCCCATAGCGTGCCGCCACATCTCCGGGACGGCGCAGACAATCGGCAATCACCATGGCCACGGTCTGCAAGCACAGGTCCCCGGCGCGATGGCCGTACATGTCATTGACCCGCTTGAAATGGTCCAGATCAATCATCAGCAGGGAGAGCGGCGCCTGGCTGCGCAGGGCGCGCCGCCATTCCACCTCCAAGACCTCATCAAAACGCCGCCGGTTGGCCAGATTTGTCAGGCCATCCAGCGTTGCCAATTGCCGCATCTGACGGTAGGCCTGCTCCAGCTTGGCCTCCACCTCCATACGCCCGGAGATGTCCCGCAGGCCGGCCACATAGGTACTGGGCGCCCCCGTCTTCTGGTCGCGCAGGAGACGGAGGCTGGCCTCCATCCACAGGTACTGTCCGTCTTTTTTGCGGGTGCGATAGGTAAACGCGCCCCGGTCTTTGCCGGACGCCATCTCTGCAAGCATCGCCTGGAAGGCCGCCACGTCGTCAGGATGCATATAGTCCACGGAACATGTGCCGGTCCATTCCTCCGGGGACCATCCCAGCACGTCCTGCACTGCCGGAGAGGCATACAACCTGCGTCCCTGCAAGTCCGAGAGCACGACAATGTCGCGTGAATTGTCCGCCAGCAGGCGGAAGTGCATCTTCTCTTCGCGCAATTGTTGCTTATACAGGCGTTGCCGGGCCAGCATGACGGCCACCGGCGTAGTGGAGGCCAACAGGACCAGGACATAAAATTGGAGCGACAGAATGCTGCCCCTGAACGTGGCGTCCCTCTGCATCCAGAATGGCCCGTGTCCATGCAGCGTCAGTGGCAAGGCGACCACCAGGACCAGAAAAATCGAAAGGTCGACGCCCAGGAACCCGTTCCGAAATACGGCCAGCATAAGGACAGGAAGGACCAGATACAAAATTGGATATTGCTCCTGGCCAAAGACGCACAGTGCGGTGAGTATGACCAGGAGCAGTGTCCCCACGTCCTGCGGCCAGTGGCCGGGGCGGAACAATCTACGTGCATCCTGGAGCCAGACCGCCAAGACCAATGGCGTCATCAACGCCAGGCCCAGGGCGTCCGCTGGATACCAGAGGGCCAGCGTGCGCAGGTAGGGCGCCCCCGCAACTGCGTGCAAACATATCGCAGCCAGAAGGCCGGAAAAGAAGGGGGACAGCAGGACCCCGCCTGCTAGAAACTCCATCATGGTTGCCATGCCGGCCAGATCATAGACTGGATGTTCTTTGCGCCGCAGAAAGAGCGCGGCAATCAATACCTCCACGGTATTGCACGCGGCCAGACCCAAGGCCAGCCAGGGAAGGTCGCCCATCGCCAGGTTTGCCGCCAGATTGCCGATGTACCCGGCCAGCAGGAGCGCTGGCCAGCGCCGCTTGGCCAGGGGAAGCAGGAGCGCCAACAACAGACCGTTGGCTGGCCAGAAGGCGGCAATCCGCCCCATCTGCTGCGTCAGCGCCAGCGCAGACCATGCGCTGAGTGCGACCAATGCCCCTGCCATCAGGGCAAATAGCGTTGCATGGGCCAGCGAAGGCGTCTCCCGACGCACGCGCATGGGCCACACCATGCTCTGCTCCTGACCTTGCCCCAGACCTTGTCCCATGCCTTGTTCTGGGCCATGTCCTTGGCCGCTGGTCGTTGCGTGGGTCGTATGGTCTTCGTGCATGATAAAACAGCCGTTGCGCTGATTATCCCTGAAAAAAACAGGAGGACCGCAAAAGAATCAAGCCATACGAGAATGGATTTGGCCCATTTTGGGATGGATTGCAGAATTGGATCACACTGTGGGAGCGTGGGCGCGCAGTTCCGCCACAATTTCTAACGCCGCCGCACGCGCCAGGTCGTCCTTGTCGCGCGGAAAAGAGATGGCCCCCACGCGCGCATGGCCGCCTCCGCCATAGCGCTCGCAAATGGCAGCCAGGTTCACCATCTGCTCTGGCCTGGCCTTGGTCCAGGGGTTGGACCCAACGGCAATCTTGGTGCGGAAACTGGACCGGCTGAGGCCGATGCTGTAGGTGGCCTCCGGGTGCAGATAGTAGGGGATGAACTTGTTGTAGCCCTCCAGCGGATGGTCCGTGATGTCAAAATAAATGGTCCCCTTTTCGCAAATGGACCGCTGACGGACCAACTCCAGGGCCTGCGCGTGCCGCTCCATCAAGGCCGGCAGCAGGTCGGCCACCATTGGCTCCCGCAGTATCTCTGCCAAGCTCTTTTCGGTCAGCAGCGGGATGAGACGCGGCACCAGGGTCGGGTCTTGCGCCGATTCGATCACCATGGTCAGCTTCATGGCCGGTTCGGCCATCTCCACCGCGGCCTGCGGGCTTTCGTACAAGGCCCCATCGACGATGTCTGCCCAGCGCACCAGATCGGCCAGAGGGGCGGCATCCAAGCCAAATTGCGTGGTGGCGATATGGGCCAAAAATCCGGTGCAGGAGGTGTAATTGGGGTCGTAGAACTTGCGTCGGCGCGTGGCCGGGTCCTGCTGTCCGGCAAGAAAATGCGCATGGTCTTCCGGCGTCAAAAAGGCGCTCAGATGATGGTCAAACCACCAGGTGATGGCCGGGGAGGGGGAATACTTGAAATCGACAATGGCGTTCTCGTCGCCGGTAAAATCCTGCTCGTTGAACAAGGCCCCGGCGCGATGCACCAGACCGCAGAACTCGTACTCTGCGTGCGGCTGGACGCACTCGCGATGGAAACGGGCGAAGAGCGACGCCGAGCAGGCGCCGTCAAAACATTTATCGTGATAGAAAACGCGTACTTTCACTGTGCGGAGGAACTCCCTCTGTTGGACCCGAAGCAACGGTTGAAACACTTAGCATACTGCCTTCAGGCGCAGTGTCAAGCGGCGGGCAGGCCAGGGCGCGCCCTGCAGGCGGTACGGCAAGGGAAAATGACAGGGAAAACGCTATGCTGGGAACAGGCAGCATTCCGCCCGCGTACCCACAAAAGAGGACAAAGACCCATGCAGGAAACAGAGGGCCCAGGGCCAAACACAACGCCAACAACAGAGGCAAGCACAGACGGTTCCGGCGTGGCCATGCAACCAGAGATGGAAGCACCCGTGTCCGTCCCGCTGGCGCAGAACATCTTTCTTGGCCCCAGGGGCCTGCGCGCTGGTTGGAGCATGCTGGTTTTTATGGCTTTCGTCGCAGGGATCGGCCTTCTGGCCTCCCGTGGACTGGCGCTTCTCCTAGCGCATTTTCATCTTGTCGCGTTGGCCCATCACGCAGGCGAAGCGCCCGTACTCCCGTCCGCACTTGGCGAGGCCGTCGGGCTGCTCTCCGTGCTGTTGGCCACTGCGATCATGGCGCGCATGGAGCACCGTCCTGCATTGTCTTATGGACTGGCAGGCACGCACCGTCTGCTGCATTTTGCCGTGGGCCTACTCTGCGGTTTTGGTTTCTTGTCGCTGCTGGTCGGCATCCTTGTAGGCACACACCACATGCAGCTCAACGCGCCCACGCTGCCTGCTTCCATTCTTTGGAAGTACGCGGCGGCATGGGGATGCGTTTTTCTGCTGGTTGGTTTTTTTGAAGAGCTTCTTATGCGCGGCTACCTGCTCTTTACGCTGGCGCGCGCGGTGCGTTTTTGGCCCGCAGCGGTCCTGCTGGCCGTGCTCTTTGGCGCGCTGCACAAGGGCAATCCTGGGGAAAGTCCTTTCGGTCTGGCGACCGCGGCGGGGGCGGCGCTGCTCTTCAGCCTCAGCCTGTGGCGCATTGGTTCCCTATGGTGGGCAATTGGCTTCCATGCCGCCTGGGACTGGGCGCAATCCTATTTTTATGGCACAGCGGACAGCGGTACGCTCTCCCATGGGCATTACCTAACGGCGCACCCTATAGGCACTGTCTGGCTGAGCGGCGGGGCCACCGGCCCGGAGGGCAGCCTTTGGTGTGGGGCCGTCCTGCTGCTGGCCGCATTGTGGGTGTTGGGGACGCAGCGCAAAACAGCCACGGCCTTCCCGGTACAATCCTGAAAACGATTTACCGCGCGGCGCGTTCCTGTTCGTGTTCCTGTTCGCGGCATTTTTCGCAGATGCCGTAAATCTGGAAGGTATGGCGCGTGGTCTCGTAGTGGAAGCGGCGGCCAATCTCCTTTTCCACCTTGTCCACCTCCGGGGAAAAAAACTCCGCCGAGGCGCCGCAGCGGGTGCAGACCATGTGGTGATGGCTGCGCCGCTTGTGCTGGTGCTCGTAGCGCATCACGCCATCGTGGAAGGCCACTTCGCTGGCCAGTCCGCAATCGCGCAACAACTTCAAGGTGCGATAGACCGTGGTCAGGCCGACCTTGGGCTCGTGCTGGCGCACCAGTTGCAGCAGTTGGTCGCTGGAGAGATGGTCATGCGTGCCCAAAAACGTCTCCAGGATGATGTTCCGCTGCGCGGTGTGCTTCAGGCCCACGCTGCGGATGTGTCGGGAGAACAAGGCGCGCGCTTCTTCCAACTCCTCTTGCGAGATGGTTGGGTGGTCGTCAATCCGGGTCTTGAGCGTTCCTGTCATGGTCAGGGTGGTCCGCCGTGGAAAACACTCCCAGCATAGCAAAGTCGGCCTGGGCCTGGCTGGAATTTTATTTCCACCCCCCTGCTAAACTCATTGCATCATGGTCTTTTCCGTGGCCCCCACACAACCATCTTTGCGTCCCTCTGCCCTGGGGCGCATGGCGCGCAAGCTGGTCTTGGGCCTGTTCTTGCTGGCGCTCCTGCTGCTACTGGCGGGCTGGGGCGGCACGCTCTGGCTGCGCCACGCGATGCGCGCCTCCCTGCCGCAAATCGACGGCCAGCTTGTTGTTGTCGGCCTCTCCGCGCCTGTCACCATCCTGCGCGACGCCCACGGCGTGCCCCACATCACTGCCGCCAACCTGGACGACCTGTTGCTGGCCCAGGGTTACGTGACTGCGCAAGACCGGCTGTGGCAGATGGACATGCTGCGCCGTTTTGCCGCCGGAGACATGGCCGAGGTGCTGGGCCGTGGCATGTTGGAGCATGATCGCACCCAGCGCACCCTGCAAATACGCGCCTCCGCTGTGGCGGCCCTGGCCACGCTGCCCGCGCAGGACCTGCATTTCCTCCAGGACTACGCCAACGGCGTCAATGCCTTCATTGCCGCGTCCCAGGACAATCTGCCCGCGGAATTCCGCCTGTTGCACTATCGTCCACGGCCCTGGCGTCCGGTGGATTCGCTGCTGATTGGCATGAACATGCAGCAGGTGCTCACCACTGATTTCCCCACCAAGCTGGCGCGGGAAAAGATCGCCGCCAAGCTGCCGCCAGAGATGGTGGCTGACCTGTACCCAGTCGGCTCCTGGCACGACCATCCCCCCATCAGCACCACGCCGGAGATCACCGCCCCACAACAGGTCCCGGAGGTGCCGCTGGATGCCTCGCAGGCCAGCGTACAGGACATCCTGCATCTGGACGCGCTGCTGCATCTGCCGCAGGGGCCGGGTTGCCGCGATTGTGCGCCTGGATCGAACAACTGGGTGGTCTCCGGAGCGCATAGCGTGACCGGACTGCCGCTCCTGTCCAATGACATGCACCTGGACCATACCATCCCCGACCCTTGGTATGAGGCCCAACTGACTGCCGGGGACTTCAACGTGGCTGGCGTCACCCTGCCGGGAATGCCTTTTGTGATTGTCGGCCACAATGCCCACATCGCCTGGGGCTTTACGGACCTGTATGCCGACGTGCAGGACGTGTACGTAGAGCAGACGCAGGGTGACCTGTACCGCACGCCCGATGGCTGGCGTCCTTTCCAATATGTGCGGGAGGTCATCCCCGTGCGCTGGGGCCGTGACGTGGTATTGAATCTCCGCCGTACCGTGCATGGGCCGGTGATCTCGCCGCTATTGCCCCACGAAAAGCGCGTACTGGCCTTGCGCTGGACCATCTACGACCCTGCCGCCGTTAGCATTCCTTTTTATCAAATTGACAGCGCGACCAACTGGGAGCAGTTCCGCGCCGCCTTCGCCCTGTTCGGCGGCCCTCCACAAAATGTCGTCTACGCCGATACCGAAGGACACATTGGCTATCAGGCGGTGGGCAGGGTCCCCTTGCGCCCCAACGGCCTTTGCGGCATACCCATCACCGGATGGGACCACGAATGGCAAGGCTACATTCCTTTTGCCCAGATGCCTTCCAGCTACGACCCTCCGGACGGCATCCTGGCCACGGCCAACGCGCGCACCACGCCGGATGGCTACCCGTATCCGCTCACCTTGGATTGGGCCGCGCCGTATCGCAACGAGCGCATCTGGAAGGTGCTGTCCAGCAAACCAAAATTCTCCGCAGCCGACATGCTGGCGCTGCAAAATGATGTGCATTCGGAACTTGACCAGGGGCTGGCGCAACGCTTCGCCTACGCCATTGACCACGCCAAAGGTACAAGCAAGCGCCTGCGTCAGGCGGCGGACCTGCTGCGCTCCTGGGACGGCGACGTGACCGTCCCCTCTGCGGCGGCGACCATCACCGACGCCACCCGCCGCGCATTGTGGCCCATGTTGCTGGCGCCCAGGCTGGGCAACGATTGGAAGCTGTATGCCTGGGGAGGATCTTCCTACGTGGAAGAACAATTGATTACGCACCAGCCAGAGCGCTGGCTGCCGCCCGGCCACGACAACTGGAACGACCTGCTGGCAGCGGCGGTGCAGAACGGCATCCGTGCGGCCCACGCGCCGCAAGACCTGAATCGCTGGCGCTATGGGTACGCCCACCCGGTCGAAGTGGAACATCCCCTTTACGGGATGGTCCCCTGGCTGCGGAGATGGACCGGCACCGGCGTGCTGCCACAATCCGGGGACGGGACCACGGTCAAGCAGGTGGGACGCAGCTTTGGCCCCTCGGAACGGCTGACCGTGGACCTCTCTGACCTCGACCACTCCACGTTGGACATTGTGATTGGGCAGTCCGGGGACCCCATGGACAGCTACTATAAAGATCAATGGCCCTACTGGTACGGAGGGACGACCTTCCCGCTGCCCTTCAGCGCAGCGGAGGTGCGGGCATCCGCCGCGCACACGCTGGTGCTGGCGCCGTAACTGGCCCGGCCATGCCGCTGCGCCTGCTGCTGCTTCCGCTCTGTGCGCTGCTAGTGGTAGCGCCCCTGTTGTGGCATGGCAACAGTTGCGGCAATGACTTCAACTTCCATCTGCTCTCCTGGCTGGAGGTCCACGCCGCATGGCACGCTGGCGCATTTTATCCACATTGGGCCATGCAGCCCAACCATGGTGCGGGCGAGCCGCGCTTTGTCTTCTATCCTCCCGCTTCGTGGATGCTGGGCGCAGCGCTGGCCCCGCTGCTGGGTGGGTCCGTGCGGGCATGGTCGGCTGCGCCTGGCCTCTTTGTCTTTCTAGTGCTTACGCTGGCCGGGTATGGCGCCCTGGTGCTGCTGCGCCACACCACCAGCGAAGACGCCGCGCTCTTTGTCGCCTGCCTCTACCTTGCCAGCCCGTACACCTTGTTTGTGGTTTATGAGCGGTCCGCATACGCTGAGCTGATGGCGGCCATCTGGATGCCGCTGCTCTTTCTTTTTGCGCTGCAAAAACGCCTGCGCATTGTGCCGTTGGCCCTGGTCGTTGCCGCCCTCTGGCTGACCAACGCCCCGGCTGCGGTGATGGGCTGCTACGCCCTGGCGCTGCTTGTCCTGATGATTGCGCTCATAGAACATAGTTGGCAGCCGGTCCTTCGCTCTGCGGCCAGCGTGGCGCTGGGCCTGGGACTGGCCGCCTTCTACATCCTTCCGGCGGCATACGAGCGCCGCTGGGTACAGATCGAGCTGGCCGTCAGCGAGGGGATGCACCCTGCGTACAACTTCCTTTTTGGCCATACAGGGGACGCATACCACGACAACATTCTGCACATGGTTTCGTGGATTGCCGTTGTTCTGCTCACGCTGGCGGTCTTTCTCTGCCTTGTGCTGTATTTCGCCCTTTGGCGACGGCGCAAGCTGCCACTGGAAAGATTGCGTTTTCTGTTGCCCCTCGCCGTGCTTGTGCCCATTGTTGGCCTCTTGCTGCTGCCGGTCAGTCTGCCGGTATGGCAGCGCCTGCCGGAGCTGCGTTATGTGCAATTTCCTTGGCGTCTGCTGTTGCTGCTGTCGGTCGTTGTCGCGGTCTTGCTGGGGACCGTCCTGCGCGGCATCCACACGCGCGTCCGTTTCCTATGGATGACGGCCCCGGTGTTCGTCGCCGCCAGCGTTGCTGTTTGCTGGCCGTCCTTCCATCAGGTCTGCGATTTTGAGGACGTCGTGCCAGCGCAAGTGGCGTCCTTCCGCGCCGACCAGGGCTGCGCGGGCACGGACGAATATACCCCTCTTACGGCCCAGCCGGATGATCTGCCAGACACCATGCCTCCCGTCTCCCTTGTGCCGCTGGCCGAGGCCCGCGACCCAGAAGACCCGCCACCTGCCTGGCCCGCCGGGGCATCCGTGCGGATGGAAATCTGGCGCGCGGACCATCGCCGGATCACGGTCTACCTTCCCCCTGCCGCCGCTGCGGAAGGCCCGCAGGCCGCATTGCTGCGTTTGCTGGATTATCCTGCCTGGCGCGTCCGCGTCAACGGGGCATTGCTGCAAACGAAGACGCAGGCCCCTGCTTCCTCCGGTCTGCAATCCGGCCCGCTTGCGCTTTTCCACGCGAAGGACGGACGCATCGTAGTGCCCCTGCCTGCGGGACGGTCTGCCTTGACCATCGACTATGCGACCACGCCCGACGTATGGCTGGGCCGGGGCATTTCCCTGCTTGGCCTGCTGGTTGTCCTCGCGCTCCTTGTGTGGAAAAGTCCCCCACGCCGTGCTTGAAAGAAGTCCCTACGCCGCCCTTTTCGGTATGATGAAAAAGATGCCCGTTGACGTACAGCACATCCTGCATTCTGGCACGGAGTTGATTGACCGCACCTTGGACCGCCTGCTCCCTGCGCCGGAGACGGTCCCTTCTTCCATCCACCACGCCATGCGCCATACCGTATTTGCCGGGGGCAAGCGCCTGCGCCCCATCCTCTGCATGGAAGCGGCGCGCATGGTGGCCAGCAAGGAACAGCATGCGCATGGCGTACAGGGCAGCGGCAACCTGCCAGTGGGCGTGGAGGAGCTTGGCTCCGCCATTGAGATGCTGCACACCTACTCGCTAGTGCATGACGACCTGCCCGCGCTGGACAATGACGAGCTGCGGCGCGGCAAACCCACCTGCCATGTTGCTTTTGGAGAGGCGATTGCCATCCTGGCCGGGGACGCGCTCCAGACGCAGGCCTATGAAGTGCTCTCCAACCTGCAATGCCCGGCGTCAGCGACCGTGGCCATTGTGCGGGAGATTGCCCGCGCAACGGGGACCGTGGAAGGCATGATCGGCGGCCAGGTGCTGGACCTGGAAGGCGAAGGACAAGTGCCCACGGCGGCAATGGTGGAGGCCATCCATCGCGCCAAGACAGGGGCGCTCATCACTACCAGCCTGGTCTGCGGCGGCATCTACGCGGGCGCTGCCTATGAAGACGTGGAACATCTGCGCGTCTTTGGCAAAAAGGCCGGATTGGCCTTCCAGATCATCGACGATGTCTTGGACGTGACCCAAAGCTCAGAGCAATTGGGAAAGACCGCAGGCAAGGACACGGCCACGGTGAAGGCCACCTGGCCGGCCGTTTACGGGATTGAAAGGTCCCTTGCTGACGCGGCCCATCTGATTACGGACGCCTTTGCGGAGCTGCAAGGCTTCGGCCCGTCCGCAGAGGCATTGAAGGCCCTGGCCAATTACCTGGTCGAGCGCAAAAAGTAAACCATGGACCTGGAGTTATGGACCTAGACAAAATCCAATCCGCATTGCGCGAGCAGCAGCTTGACGCCTGGTTGTTCTACGACCATCACCACCGCGACCCACTGGGCTACCGCATCCTTGGACTCAGCGACGCGCTGCACATCACGCGCCGCTGGTATTATCTGGTGCCCGCGCAGGGCGCGCCACTCAAGCTGGTGCATCGCGTGGAGCAGGGGCGTTTGGACACGCTGCCCGGGGCCAAGGCCGTCTACTCCACCTGGCAGGAGATGGAGGCGGGGCTGGCCACCATGCTGGAAGGCCATACGCGCCTGGCCATGCAGTATTCGCCGCGCAACGCCATCATGTATATTTCCCTGGTTGATGCCGGGACAGTGGAGTTGCTGCGCGGCATGGGCAAGCAGATTGTCAGTTCCGCGGACCTGGTCAGCCATTTTGAAGCTGTGCTGAGTGAAGAACAGAAGGCCAGCCACTATGCGGCGCAACGCGCCATTGACTCCATCCTGGCCGAGGGGTTCCGCCAGATTGGCCAGCGCGTGGACCACGGCGGCGTGACCGAACACGATATGGTGGCATGGTTCCAGGAGGCCATGCAGCGCGAGGGCCTGGTCTGGGAGCACGGGCCCAATGTCTCCGTGAACGCCAACAGCTCCGATTCGCATTACGACCCCACGCCGGAGACGGCCCTGCCCATCCGCGCCGGGGACTTTGTGCTGATTGACATCTGGGCGCGCAAGGACCAGCCGGGCGCGGTCTTCTATGACATCACCTGGACGGGCGTCGTGAAACGCGCGCCCTCAGCACGGGAGCAGCAGGTCTTCCAAACGGTCATCGCCGCGCGCGATGCGGCCATCCACGCCGTGCAGCAGGCCTTTGCCGAAGGCCGTCCCATTGCCGGATGGCAGGCCGATGACGCCGCGCGCAATGTGGTCCGCGCCGCTGGCTTTGCAGAGTATTTTACCCATCGCACCGGCCACAACATCGCCACGGACCTGCACGGCAACGGCGCCCACCTGGACAATTTCGAGACCCACGACGAACGGCTGCTGCTGCCGAACACCTGTTTTTCCGTTGAGCCAGGCATCTATCTGCCGGAGTTTGGCGTGCGCAGTGAGATCGACATGATGACGCGCCCCGGACACGCCGAGGTGACGGGCCGCATCCAAACCGAGCTGGTGCGCATTTAGGGAGTCCCCAATTGGGCTATACGGCCCCCTCAGCGGCTAAAGCCGCGCCTGTTTTGCGACAGTTCCGGACGGGCTGAAGCCCGTCCCCTTCAAAACAGGGACTGCATCAGGGTTTTCCATAGCTGCTTTCCAGTGCTGATATATTCAAAAGAGATGGCCACCAAGAGCAATCTTTCTCCAGTGGGAGCGGCCCCGCAATCCGTGGCCGCATTTCTGATGTTTGCCGCAGGCTGGCTGGTGCCGGGCGCGGGACATCTGTTGCAGCGGCGCTGGGTGCGCGGCGCGTTGCTGTTCCTTTCCGTCACCCTGATGTTTGCCCTGGGCCTCGCCATGCAGGGCAAGCTCTACGCGGCCAGCACCGGAGAGGTGCTGGACATGCTGGGGTTCCTGGGCGACCTGGGTAATGGGAGCATATATTTTCTCTCTGCCCTTGCAGGCTGGGGACAGAACATGGTGCAGGTGGTCACCGCTGACTACGGGACCAAATTCATGGTGGTGGCCGGGCTGCTGAATTTTATCTCTGCCGTGGATGCATACAGCATTCGGATGGGACGCAAGCCATGACCTTTGCCCCTTCCCACTTCACAGCGGTCCTGCTGTTTGCCCTGTTTGCCTCAACGGTCTTCGGCATCACGCAGCGGTCAACGCCGCGCGAGATGGTCCGCTACGGCATCTTCTCCTTCTTCATGTTTGTCCTGGGGACCATCGCCGCCGGCTGGCTGATGTGGATGGTCCACCACTAAAGGCGACGGCCTTTCGCCGGGGCGCCAATCGTCGCGTCCCCTTCCCTTTAGCATGGGCCCGTCTTAGAGGTCGAATGCGTCCAAAGCATGGCGTCAAAGATGTGCCGCGTGCGGTAGCCGAGCCTGCGGTAAAGACCGACCGCTGTGTGGTTCGCCTCAGTGACGGTCAGCGTGACCGCTTTGCAGCCCAGTTGCCGCAGACTGGCCGCGCCCGCGTCCATCAAGGCCCGCCCAATGTGCTTCCCTTGCAGCCCTGGCGAAACACACACCTGGGTGATATGTCCCACCTCCGGGCTGACGCGCGATGACAGCAGCAAGGCCAGCAGGTTGCCGCTCTGTGGCCCCTGCACCACCCAGGAAGCGTCCGGCTCAAAGAGGCCGCAGCCGGGAAAGCGCACAATGTTGTGCAAAAAAGTCTGCGCGCCGGCAATTGAGTGGTACTGGTCGTTGATCTCGCTGTCAACGTGACCAGCATAGGCATCGGCAATGGTGCTTGCCGCCGGTCCAAAGTCGGCATCGCGCCAACGGCGCATCCGCAACGCGCCGTCCAGCAGCGGGACCTCGTTATACATTGGCGTGCGCGGGCCTGCGCCCGTCTCCAGATCCAGTTCCAGAAACAGCCGGGGAAAAAGCCGGAACCCGGCCTTCTCAAAGGGAAGGCGGTGCGCGTCATGGGGGTGCAACAGGAACTGCGCTTCCATGCGCTCCAGTCCAGGCGTGTGGCACAGGGTCTCCAGCAGATGGTCGAGCAGCCGTCCCTCCACCGCCTGGGCCGGTACGGTGGCGCTGGCGGCCTGCGTGGCAAATACGCCGCCAATGACGGCCTTGGCCTGTTCCTGTACAGAAAAAGTGTAGCCGCAGACCTTCCCCTGGTCCAAGGCCACATATCCCACCAGCAGGTGCGAATCCACGTATTGCATCAGCAGGCGGGACGAATCGCCATGGTCCCAGAGCAAGCGCTCCCGCCACAGCGCATTTTCCTCATCGAGCAGGGCGCGAATGTCCAGTGCGCGGAAATGGCGCAGGTCCAGGAATTCGAGTTGGGGTATAGGATCCACGGCGCGCCAGAGGTCCGTCCCTTTCCAAAAATATGCGGCAGCGAGGTCCGGGCCTGGCCCATGCACGCCTGTTGCAGTGAGTGTATGGCATGACGGCGCGCAGGAAAAGGGCGCCGTAGGAAGACGGGACCAAGATAGGAACTGGTCGGCCTCCACCCGGCGCCAGTGCCGTACTGCCAGATTGGCCCTTCAATACACTCGAAGGCCCTGTCAAGGCCCTCCTTTGCGGCGCGTGGATATCGCCATCTTTGCCAGAAGGACCGCGTAGCAGGGCCATGCAGTGGCCCAAGCCAAATCACTTCCCGGCAGCGTCGTATTTTTCCAGCCATTTGAGTTCTTCGCGCACCTTCACGTAGCCGTGCCATGGGTCATTGCCAAGGCCGTGGCCCTCGCCGGGAAAGACCAGGAACTGGTGCGGGATGTTTTCCGTCTCCAGGGCGCGCTCGAACAGGTAGCCCTGCGATGCAGCCACGCGGATGTCGGCCCCGCCGATTACGTCATGCACCGGCGTTTTTACTTTGTCGAAGATAAAGAGCGCCGCTTCGCTCTGGTAGCGCGCGGGCTGCTGCCAGGGAGTGCCTCCCAGCATCCATGCGTCGTCATAGGACATGTCGTCGTTGCCCCAGTTCACCGCATTCTCAATGGCCCCCGCGCCGGAGACCGCCGAGCGGAAGCGCGTGGTCTGGGTGATGAGCCAGTCCGTCATGTAACCGCCGTAGCTGTAGCCGCCCACGGCCAGATGGTCCGGGTCGGCTATGCCATCGGCCACCAGCTTGTCCACTCCGGCCAGGATGTCCTTGCCTGGACGGGAGACGATTTCCGGGGAGATTTGCAGCATGAACTTGTCCCCGTAGCCGGAGGAACCGCGATAGTTAGGACGAAAGACCAGCCAATTATTGGTGGCGGCCAGCAGTGCCCAGTCATACCAGTCGGCGCCAAAGCGGTTGCCATCGGCGTCCGCTGGGCCGCCGTGGATGAGCGTGAACATGCGCAGGTGCTTTTGTCCAAACTTGCCCGGAGGATACAGCAACATGCCTTCGATGGTTGCGCCGTCGTCGGCCTTCCATTGATAGGTGGTCCACTGCGGCAGGGCGCGTTCCGTAAAAAGCTGGTTGAAATGCGTGATGGGGCGTGCGCTGGCCAGGTGCGCGGCGTCATCGGCAATATAGACCTCGCCGGGTTCGTCCACAGCGGAATGCAGCAGCAGCAACTTGGGGGAATGTGTCGCCGTCACCACGTTGGCATAGCTGCCGGGGACGCCGGCGATTTTCTCTGCGGAAGCGCCCTGTATTTTGTATGCCTGCGTTTCCGTCCCTTTGAGTCCAAGGGCGACCAGGCCGCCATCGGCGGCGACTGCATACCGTTCCCAACTGCCAGCGAAGTTGCTGCCCAGACGCGTTGGTTTTCCAGTGGCAGGGTCCAGCGCGTACAGGCGGCCTTGAATGTCCTCATACGGGCCTTCGAGCGACCCGCTGGCGGCAAAAACGCCGAGGTAGAGCGTTTTGCTGTCCCCGCTCCAACGCAATTCCCGCTCCAACGCCTGATTGTGTGTGAGCTGGCGCGCGGGTGTTTCGTTGGCCGCGTTGGCGCTGGCCAGAAAGACCTCGTAGTCCGCAGGCGTTTCCTCGCGGGCCAGCACCGGACCGCTTTCAAAGGCCAATTGCTTGCCGTCTGGAGAGGCGGTCATTTCCGTAATGGCCAAGGCGCAGCGCGTCACGATGGCCGCATGGGCTGGGAGCGGCGACGATTTGGTCTCCTGCGCCGTATTGGCCAACAGAGGCCGCGTATTGGGCAGTGCGTCCGTCACGGCAATGCGCAGCACCACATCACCACGTCGTTGTTCGCGCCAGCGGACTGTGTCTTTCCACGCCTTCTTCTCAGCGGTCTTCGCTTCTGGCGAAAGTGGCTGCTCCGTGGCAAAAAAGATGGACTTCCCGTCGGCAGACCATGTGAAGGCATGGGCGTCCAGCGGCGCACGGTAGAGCGGGAAGGCACCGCCACCATGGACGGGTATCAACCAGACGCGCGTGGTTGGGTCCGGTGCATCCGCGCTAGAGGTCTTTTCGTCTATCAAGGGGCGGTCCGAGAGGAAGGCAACATACTGGCCATCGGGCGAAAACTGCGCATTATGGTCATGGCCGCTGTTGGTAAATGGGGTGACGGAGTAGTCCGCGGCGCGCCAAAGCCAGAGGTCCTGCCGGAAACGCTCCTGCTTCCAATCAGCGCGTTCCGTGCCCAGGACGGCGGCGCTGCCGTCCGGCGCCAGGGTGAGACCGCGTACCTCGGTGTAGCTGAAGAACTCGTCGAAGGTGAGCGGTGGTTTGGCCGACTGGTCTTTCGTTTGTGCATGGAGCAGGAGGGCCGTTGCTGGCGCGACGACAAGCGCGATGAGTAACAGTGCCCTGAAAGACCATCCCAGGCTGGAGGAAGGCCGGAGCGCGGATACGAAGTTTGGCGGGGTATATCTCCGTGTTCTCATACGTGCCAGTACAATAGCACAGGCCAAAAAACCTGCAAAGCGCTGGGAGTCCTACCGGGTGCGGCCATGAATGGGGAAGCGAAGGGACTTTCTAGTACGCTTTGCGGGCAGCAAGTCTTATAATTCTGGGAACAGTCTGGGGAAACCATTCCCCATCCTGTAAAAAGCATTCTTGTGAGGCCCTCATGGTCCGTCCCTTTCGATTGCTTCTTCCTCTATGTTTCTCCCTGGTTGCCTTCAGCCAAGTGACGGCCCCAGGTACGCCGTTGACGGGATACTCCGCGTCCGCGTCCGCCACCGAGCGGCAATGGGAACAAAAATTCCAGGCCATTCCTTCGCCGGACAATCTGCGTGCGGACATGCAGCGGTTGACGGCGCACCCGCACCACGTTGGCTCGCCCTATGACAAGGAAAATGCCGAGTGGATATTGTCACAGTTCCGCGAGTGGGGCCTGGACGCGCACATCGAGACGTTTTACGTGCTTTTTCCCACGCCCAAAGAGCGTTTGTTGAAGTTGCTTGCACCCACCCAGTTCACAGCAAAGCTGCAAGAGCCTCCGGTGCCTGGTGATCCGACCTCCGCACAGCAGTCCGAGCAGTTGCCCACCTACAACGCCTATTCGCCAGACGGCGACGTGACGGCCCCGCTGGTCTACGTCAACTACGGCAACCATGAGGACTACGAGGTCCTCGACCGTATGGGGATTTCCGTCAAAGGGGCCATTGTGATTGCGCGTTATGGCGGCGAGTGGAGAGGCATCAAGACCAAGCTGGCCGCCGAACACGGTGCCATCGGCTGCATCATCTATTCGGACCCGCGCGATGATGGTTACTCCGTGGACGACCCATATCCCAATGGCTCCGGGCGTTCCAGCGAAAGCGTGCAACGCGGCGCGGTGACCGACACGTATTATGACGGCGACCCGTTGACCCCGGGTTACGGCGCGACCAAAGACGCCAAGCGCATTCCACTGAAGGACGCCAAGACCATTGCCAAGGTCCCTGTGCTGCCCATCTCGTATGGGGACGCGCAACCGCTGCTGGCGGCGATTGGCGGGCAGGTGGCCCCCAAAGCATGGCGCGGCGGGCTGCCCATCACGTATCACATTGGTCCCGGCCCGGCCAAAGTGCATCTTAAGGTCGCTTTCAATTGGGACATCAAGCCGGTCTATGATGTGATTGCAAAGGTCCCCGGCAGCACCCAGCCAGACGAGTGGGTGATACGTGGCAACCACCACGACGCCTGGGTGAACGGCGCGGAGGACCCCGTCTCTGGCACAGACGCAGTGCTGGAAGAGGCCCGCGCCTTTGGCGTGTTGCTCAAGCAGGGATGGCGTCCGCGCCGCACCATCCTTTATTGCGTCTGGGACGGCGAAGAACCCGGACTGCTCGGCTCAACGGAATGGGCGGAGACGCACCTGGAGGAGCTAAAGCAACATGCCGTGCTTTATGTGAACTCCGACACCAATGACCGCGGCTTTTTGAGCATGGAAGGCTCCCACTCGCTGCAACAGTTCATCAACGGCGTGGCGCAGGACATTCCGGACCCGGAAAAGAAAATGTCCGTGTGGCAGCGGGCCAGGCTGCGGGCCATTGCGCGCGCCAAGGGTGACAAAGAGAAGGACGCAATCCGTCAGCGCGCCAATCTGCGCATCCGTGCTCTGGGCGATGGCTCCGACTATGCGACCTTCCTCGACCATGCAGGCATTCCCTCGCTGGACCTGGGTTTTAGCGGAGAGGAGCGCGAAGGCAGCGCCTATCACTCCATTTATGACGATTACACCTGGTACACGCGCTACTCCGATGGGACATTTGTCTATGGACGCGCCTTGGCGCAACTGGCGGGGACTGCCGTGATGCGCATGGCCGATGCGGACCTGCTGCCGTATGATTTTACCGGTTACGCAAGGACCCTCCACCGCTATGTGGGCCAGTTGCAGAGAGAGCTGAAAGACGCCCGCGCGAAGATCGCCGAGGACAACCTGGAAACAAAAGAGGGCGTCTACGAGGCCATTTCTGATCCGCAAAAGCCCGCCTTGGTCCCGCCCAAACATGAGGCCGCGCCGCCGTACCTGAATTTTGCCCCGTTGGAAAATGCTGTGGCGCACTTCACGCGCAGCGCCCATGAGTATCAACAGGCGCTGCAGCACGCGGAACAGAATGGCGGCGCTGACCTGGACAGCAACCATGTGGACGCTGTGGACCAGACGCTGATGCAGGTGGAACGGGAGTTCCTAAGTCCCAATGGACTGCCCAACCGGCCCTGGTTCCAGCACCAGATTTATGCCCCCGGCGCTTACACCGGCTATGGGGCCAAAACCATCCCCGGCGTGCGCGAGGCGCTGGACCAACATGACTGGCCGCTGGCGGAAAAAGAGGCCGTGGTTGTAGGCAAAGCCATGGACGCCGCTGCGCAGAAGGTCTCGCAGGCCGCCCAGCAACTGGAGCAACTGGGGCAGGCAGGCGGGAAATAGGCCCCGCACCTGCCTGCTGGCCAAACGGTGACGCATTGGCCCCACGCAGGACCACGGTCTTCCGTGTGCTTCAGGACCGCTTCTGCAGCGGCTGGGCGTGGATGATGCCGGTCCCCTCCTGGACGGTGATGATTTGGTCTGCGTCCACATTGGTCAGCCGGTCTGTGGCCCCGCTGGGCCAGTGGACCTCCACGGTATTGGCCTTCGTGGCCGCGCCCAGTCCAAAGGTCAGCACCAATTCGCTGGAGGAAAGATAGCTCGATCCACTGCGCAGCATGAGCTTTTGCGCCATCGTCCCTGACTGGACAAAAACGACCGCGCCGATGCCGTCCCGATTGGATTTTGTCCCCACCAGCTTCACGCGCAGGGCATGATTGGTCGTCCCCTCATTGCGGAAGAGGACAGCCGGGCCGCCATTGGTTGCGACAAGGACATCTGGCGCGCCATCATTGTTGATGTCGCCATACGCGGCGCCGCGGGCCACGCGTGGTGTGTCAAAGGCCTTTCCCATCGCAGCGGCCACGTCGCGAAACCCTCCCTTGCCCAGGTTGTGGAACAGGTGCGGCGGCTCTGCATAGCGGACGCGCTGCTGGATGCGCTCAATGCCCGGATCAAGGTGCCCGTCTGCGACAAAAATATCTTCCCAGCCATCCAGATCATAATCGAAAAAGAAGCAGCCAAAGCCGAGCGTCAACAGACTGCTCCGGCCCACTTCTGATTGCGGGGCCACATCGACAAACAGGCCGTTGTGCTCATTATGGTAGAGGGAAATCATCTGGTTGGAGAAGTTCGTAAATATCAGGCTGGGAAAGCCAGAATGGTCATAGTCCGCTGCGTCCACGCCCATACCGGCGCGCGCCACGCCGTCTTCGCTGAAGGCAACGCCCGCCAGGACGGCCTTCTCCGTGAATGTCCCGTTGCGGTTGTTGATATACAGTTTGTTGGGCTGCGTGTCATTGCTGATGGCAATGTCTGGCCAGCCGTCCTGGTCCACATCCAGAATGGAGACCCCCAGCCCTTTTGAAGTGGGATCGTAGAGTCCGGCCTTGCGGGTGACGTCTTCAAATGTACCGTCGCCGCGATTGCGCCAGAGACGCACAGATGCCCCCTGGTAGGATTCCGGCGTGCAGTAGGACTTGGTCTTGCCGTCCATCGTGCAATACAGGTCCTTCTCCGGCGACCACTGGACGTAATTTGCAACCACAAGGTCCAGATGGCCATCGCGGTCATAGTCCACCCATGCGGCGCTGGCGCCCAGTCCTTCCGGTCCCCACAGACCGGCCTTTTTGGTGACGTCCGTGAAGGTGCCATTGCCATTGTTGTGGAAGAGATGGTCCTGCCCATAAGCAGTCACGAACAGGTCGTCGTGGCCATCGTTGTCATAGTCCCCGACGGCCACCCCCATGCCGTACATGGGCACGGCGAGGCCCGCCTTTCGCGTCACGTCGGTGAAGGTGCCATCGTGATTGTTATGGTAGAGTGCCGGCGTCGTCGCACGACCCGGATGGCCGGGCCAGTTTGTGCCGTTTACCAGGAAGATGTCTTGCCAGCCGTCATTGTCGTAATCAATAAAAGCGACGCCCGGCCCCAGCGTTTCCGGCAGATACTTTTTCCCAAAAGCCCCATTGTTGTGCGTAAAGTGGATGCCTGCGGCCCGTGTAATGTCCTCAAAGCGTACCCGTCCATCTGTTTTTTTTGCTGAAGGCGCAGCCGGGGGCGCTGCCAAGGCCCAGGTAGCGCCCAACAAAATGACCAGCACGGCAATGCCCTGCGCGGAACGGGAGGACCTCAATGGCCACCTCGGCTGGACGGCGATGGGGCCGATGGAGTGGGCGAGGAAACAGTATTTTTCATTTGCGCATCTGCGGAGTTCGCCACGGACAACGGCACGGACCCATGCTCGTGGATGGGCTGGCGTTCCAGATTGTCCTCCGGGTGCCTGGCCAGATACGGTCCGGTGATGGCCTGCGCAGACTCATCCGCCTTGAAGCGCAGAAAGCGCGTTTCATAGGCCGCCGCCTGGGTGGCGTCCCCCAGCCCGGTATAGCAGAGCATCAGATTGTAGTTGGCCTCCAGGTCCTCTGGATCAATGGCCAGTGTCCCCTCAAATTCATGGATTGCATTGGCATACTGGTGTTTCAAAAAGAAGACGCGGCCCAGATCATTGCGCGCCACGCGGTCCTGCGGATATTGCGCCAACACCAGACGGAGGCGTGCGATGGCCCCATCGTAGTCCCCCATCTGCCGCAGCACGCGCGCATAAAAGTAGTTGGCGCGCGCCAGCGAAGGCGCAATCTGCAACGCCCGCTCCAACACCTGTCGCGCGCCCGTCAGGTTGCCTTCCTGCAGGCGCACCCGTCCGATGTTGACCCAGCCATCGGGGTTGTTGGCGTCGATTTCTGTGGCCTTGGTGAAAGCGGCCCCGGCCCCTTTCATGTCTCCCTGCAAAAAAAGCCCAATTCCATAGTCGTTCCAGCGCTGCCAGTCCGCCTTTTCAAGCACCACCTGGGCCGCAGGCGCGGGCGCTCCCGGTGGCAGGACCGTCAACTCGGCCACGGAGCTGGCAAGCACCACAATGGGCAGATCGGGGATGGCCTTGATCTTGCCTGCCACATGGCTGGTGTCTCCGGTGAAGACCATGCGGCGGTCGTCGTAGCCTTTGCTTACGTCGTGGGGGCCAGTGTCCTCAAAGACGCCTGCAAAGGAAAACTGCGTGTTCACCCAGGAGAATTTGCGGTAATTCAACTTCGCTTCCAAATGGACCTTGCCGTGCGCGTCCCTGGGTATGTGCAGGCGGAAGTGGGCCGTGTCCGCAGCGCCCGGTGGAACCAAGTGTACATAGACCGTGGCGCGCGCCGCCCAGGCATTGCGCTTGTTGATGGGACCGCCGTGCGCATCCATGGACAAGGAGCGATAGAAGTGCGCACCTGGCTCGACGGGGCCGTGGCCATGGTCTTCCACCATGCCGCTCCAAAACAGCACGCGCCCGCGGTCGTCTGTGGCCTTCAGCTCCAACCAGCAATCGAAGGCGTCGACGGTCCCGCCGGGAAAGAAATGCCCCACCTGGAGTGTGCGCACGACCACATCCACGCGCACTGTCTCTCCGGGGCGGACTGCGGCCTGTACGCGGTCCAACGGGGCCGTGATTGGTGCGGACGCTATGCCCGCCTCCGTTGCCGCAATGGGGCCCGTCCCGGACTCCTCACCCACGGCAAAGGTCGTTTCAAGCTGCGGCCCGGAAGAAGCAGCAGACAGGGTCTGCGGTTTTTGCGTGGCCGTTTCCGGCGAGATGGCGAAAATGTCCACGCGGACCTTGTTGCCCTTTAGGAACGCCTCGGTCCGGGCAAGCTGCACCTCGTCCTGGTTTACAAATGGCAAAGCGGTATTGGCGGCGATGAAACGGTGCGAATGCACAAAGCCATCCACGTTCCCTTCATCGTGCGATGGCGTCAGCGTCATGTGGCAGTCCACGCAATCCATCGGCTTCGGAGGATAGTAGAAAGACCGCGCGCCCATGCCGGAGACCCCGCTGGCCTGCCAGTTGTCGTACTCGTTGAAGCCACGCACCCAGCGGTAATTGTTTACCGGGACGTCCATGTGTACCTTGTGGCACGCGGAGCAGTATTGCGCCGGGGTGACCTGCATGAACGGCCTCATAAAGGTGCGCCGGTGCGGTTCCGGGTCCACCTTGATCAGATAGTCAACCATGCCATGCAGGACGGGGTTGTTACTGGCCACCAGTTTTTGCAGCGGCGGATACGCAAAGACAAAGTCTGTGTCCCCCATCGTGCTCTTGACCCTGCGGATGGAGTGGCACACCACGCACCCAATGCCCGCCTGCGCCGCCGGCGTGGAAACACGGTCCTTGATCGGGGTGTTGAAGTTCCCCGCATAGAACAGGGCAGCGTCATGGCAGCCTGCGCACAGTTTGGAGGCCTGGACGCCATCCACTGCCTGCATGTAAACGATCGATTGCAGATACCACTGGTTGTTGAAGGACGAATAGTGGTGCGCGGAGCTTTCCCACTGCCTGTAGATGTCCGCATGGCACTGCTTGCACGAGGCAGAACTAAGAAAGTATCCCTCTGGGACCGTCTTGCCATCTGTGGTCTGCAACATGCTGGGGAAGAAGGGGCCATGGGGGCCGTCCCCTTCTGCGTCCGCATTGGCCGGCGCAATTTTGGGGTTGTGGACCGTATTGCTGCGCTGCCACGGCACGGTGCGCACCCACCATGCCCCACTGGCGAGCGCTGCCGTCAGCGCCAGGCACACGGCAAGGCGAAGCAGACCTCGCAGGGCGCTGCCTTGCAGCCAGCCACGCCTGCCACTCCACACCCACAGCAAAACGGCGCACGCCAAGGCCGTGACCAGTTCGTGCGTGTAGAGCACCGGCCATTCCCTGCGGCTGGCGCCGGTAAAAAGAAGGACCGCACCAAATACGCCACCGGCGAAAAGGACGGTCCATCCCAGCTTTTCCGCCAGGCTCCGTCCGCGCAACAAAGGCAACCATCCCAGCAAGGCCAGGATGAGGAAGCACGCACCAAAAAAAAGATGGAAAACGACGACCGTCTCATATAGCAGCGACGCCGTTGGAAAGGCGTACAGATAGAGCGCGCTCAAGGCCAGCGCCACGCCCAAAAATATCAGCACGCGTCTCCTATTGACACCCATGTCTGGTCCTCGATGGCCCTCCCGACCGGCCTTGTGTTGGCGCTGGAAACCGCCCATGAAAAACAGCCAGGAAACGTGGCCAGGATATGCTTGTTTTACCCTTCGCAGCAATTTCTTGCAAGCATGGCCCCAGGGCCGCTGTGGGTGCGTCCTGCCGGACGCATAAAAAAAATCGCCGGGGCCTATTCAGGGTCCCGGCGATGGGTCTACAGTGCGCTAGAAGTCGTAGCGCAGGGAGAACTGCTGTTTGCGCGATTGGACCAGCTCCGAGCTATAAATCCCGAATGCCGGGCCGCTTGTGACCACATTATTCAGTCCACCCAGGGAGCTAATGGCGTTGGTGTCAAAGCGTGCCGTGTTGGTCACGTTGAAGACCTCCCAGGCAAAGCGCAGGTCCTGGTCTCGATAGGTGTGCCATATCTTGGCCAAGCTGCTGTCTTGTTCAAAATAACCATCGCCGCGGAAGACGTTGCGGTCCCCGGCCTCGCCGGGATATGGATAGCGCAATGGAAAGCCAGTGGCGATGCCGTTATTGAGCTGGTTCGGGTGCGCAAAGACCTCCGGCAGCCCATTCACCAGGTGCTTGTGCATCTGGATGTGCCCGGTGACCACCGCAAGGCTTTGCTGCTGGTAGTTCGTTGCATAGGCGTAAGGAGGCAATACACTAAACGGCAGCCCACTGGACCAGCGGGTGATGCCAGACAGCGTCCACCCGCCAATGACAGCATCCGTCAGCCGGTTGGCTTCCGTTGCATAGCGCATGCCTTTGCCAAAGGGAAGTTGGTAAACAAAGTCCCCGGCAATCAGATGGCGCGTGTCAAAATCGGAGACGCCGCGGTTTAGTTTGGGATTGAAGCTGTTGATGATTTCACTAAAGCTCCCCGTTGAAAACTCGCTGGAGCGCTCCGCATCCGATCCCATGTCAATGGAATTGGAGTATGTGTAGTTAAAGTTAAAGGCCAGACCGACATTGGTTACCTTGCGCAGTGTGAGCTGGAGTCCGTTATAACTGCTATTGCCGATGGACGACCAGGCATACAGGGACGAGAACTGCCGTTGGAAATATCGTGTTTTCACGTTCCCATTGGCGTCAACGTTTGGGCCGCAGCCAAGACCTCCTTCACTGGGCAAGCAATATGCGTCGAGTAGGACCAGAGCAAAGGAGTCGTTCGCACTCAAGGCCTGCTGCTGGTATACGTTTGTGTAAATGTTTTGGGTCGCGCTTTGTCCGCCTGTGGCCAGGTAGGGGAACATGTTTTCCCAGTATGCAATGGGTGCTACGGTGGTCTGTCCTGCATACGCGGCCTGCGCCAGCAGCTTGCCCGCTTCAAAGTAGTCCATGCCGGACTTGGTATCGACCAGGTCCAGCGGCTCGGCCAGGTCCAGTTGCTGGAGCAGGTGACGGCCAAAGGTGCCGATGTAGTCCGCCTCCACGGAGAAGCCGTGCGGCAGTTCGCGCTGGAGGGAGAAGTCGAGCGCCATTGTGTAAGGCGTCTTGATGTGGTTGTCAATGCCCCAGGTAATCGCCAGACCGGTATTGACGTTGTCCGGTGGGGTATATGGATATTGGACGACGGACGGAATGTTGACGCCCTGCAAAGGTGGTAGATTGGTCAGGCCGGTAAAGCGTGGCGCTGTGTCTACTCCGTACTGGCCTGCAGGGTTCGTGATCTGGGTCTGCAAACCAAAGGAGCCGAACTGGGAGAAGGTGTCCACAATCCCTTCCCCAAAGTGGTCATAATAAATGCCCGCGCCCAAACGCACGGAGGTCTTGTTGTCTGGGGCAATATCCAAGGCAATACGCGGTGCGATATTGTTCCACGCCATGTTCCAGTACGAGGGCTTCCCGTTTGCCTTACCGGAAGGCGCAAAGCTCAGGTCTGGCTGGTCGGTGATTCCCTGCTCTGCCTGCGTGTACCGGTTGACGAACCACTGGTGTGTATCTACCGTTGGCTGTACCTGCTGCCCATGGGTCTCCCAAGGCGGCTGCAAAAACACCTGCCGAATGCCAAAGGTGAAGGTCACATTCGGCTTTACCCGCCAGGAGTCCTGAATGTAATACTCAAACTCATGCGAACGGTAGTTGAGCGGAATGAAGGCCCCGGTAGGGATGGTGTCACCTGACTTGCCTCCGGGGGAGACCCGGAAGTTAAATTGGCCTTGGACAAAAGGTATCAGGCCAACGGCCGTGTCTGCTGCAATATCGTAATTGGTGCCGAAGCCGGGGTCGACGGCAGGATATCCAAAGGCCGCCGGGTCCAGGCTGCCCCCGGTGCCGGAAATTGCCCCACCGGTGTTGAGCCACTGGTTGTTGGTGCTGGCAAAGCCATAAGAAGTGCTGTTGGTGTCCTGATAGTTGGTGATGCTCCGCAGGTCCGCCCCATAGGAAAGCGTGTGGTTTCCATGGGTCCATACCATGCTGTCAATGTAGTTCTGCACAGGCACATGGACAATGGTCGTGCAGGATTCCGCTGTGGGCTGCGAGAAGAAGCGCAGTTGCACATACGCACCGCAGTCCTGCCCAGCATTGCTATAACCTTGCCGGATGTAGCCATAGCGGACGTCATTGACAAGGTTGTTTGTTATGGTCCATGTTTCGCCCAATCCAAAGCCTTTGGTGTTGTCGCGCAATACATAGGAAGGCGGTTGTCCAGGGAACTGGAGAACGTCCTGCGTGGTGTCGTCCTGCAGGTTGCCACGCGCAAAGAACTTGTGGTGTGCAGAGATGTTCCAGTCAAAGCGCGCAATGCTCGTATTCAGGTTCACAGGAAAGGGCGAACTGAAGGTATAGGAGCCTGTATTGTAACCACCATCGCCCGCCGCCGTACCGTTGGCCTTCGGGTATCCGTCGAACACCTTCAACATGTTAGGATCGACCCCCGGCCCCCAAGGACAAGTGCCATTGGCCGAGCAGTTGGGGTCCATGGTGGCAATCTGCGCCGGGGTCAAGGTGACCAGGTTGCCATTGCTGGTGTATTGCAGGTCCCCTGCCTTGAGCGTGTCCATGGGGACAGTGCGTAAGACCTGCGCATTTTCCCGCGTGCGTGAGGCCTCGTAGTTACCGAAGAAAAAGAACTTCTGCTTCTTGATCGGCCCGCCCAGGTCTGCACCGTATACATTGCGGTCGTATGTCCCAGGCACGTTCGGCTTGCCTGCCGCCAGTTCTGCCTGTTTATTGAACCAGTTGTTGGCGGCCGTCTGTGTATTGCGATTGTATTCGTAAATGCCGCCGTGGAAATTGTTGGTGCCACTCTTAGTGAGCAGGTTGACCTGCGCCCCGGCGGAATATCCCTGGTCAGAGTTCGCCTGGCCCGTGGTCACGCGGAACTCCTCCACGGAATCCAGCGTTTCGCGCAATACGCCGGTGAAGGCATAGCCGCTGCGCTGGTTGTTGTCGTCCAACCCGTCCATGGTGATGTCGTCCTGGTCCGAACGGACACCATTGACGGCGCCGGTGCGGCTGTCGTCGCCGCCCCGACCTGTGTCGACCTTCTGCCCTAAATACAGCACGCCCGGTTGCAGGCTGAGCAGGTCCGGAACGTTGCGGTCAATCATGGGCAGCGCCTGGATAGTAGAGTTGTCAATGGCATTGCCAAGGGTCGCGTCCGTCGTATTCAGCGTGACGGTCTCCGCCGTGACGTTCACTGTTTGCGCAACCGCCTTGATGCCCATCTTGAAGTTGATGGTGGCCGGATTGCTGACGAGCAACTCCCCAATTTTGTTCTGGTCTCCAAAGCCGCTGGCGCTCACGCTCACCGTCCAAGTGCCCGGGCTGAGCTGCGGAAACTGATATTCCCCCCGTGCATTGGCGGTCGTCTTATGGATTTCGCCAGTGGAGTTGCGCAAAATGGTGACCGTCGCGCCCGGCAGCACGGCGCCGCTTGTGTCCGTGACGGTGCCGCTCAGGGAAGTTGTGGCCTGTTGCGCAAGCAGTGCTACTGGGAGACAGAAAAACACCACTGCCACTGCGGCCTGGATGGCCGTCAAGATCTGCTTCTTCATTGTTCCCTCCACAAAAATGTCCTGTGATACGGTATCCATCATTAAAAAAACAAAACAACTTTAAGGAATGAAGCATCCGTCACTCAAACAAGCTGGCCTTGGGCCGCTTCGGCCAAGGCAGTCTTTTTTCATAGATGGAAATGCGCCCGTGCGCCCAACCAACCGTAGCAACATCGTTCCAGCCATAAATTTATCTAATGTTTATGGAGGGTACACATGCAAAAAGGCCCAGTCAAGGAAAAACTTATGATTGGGTCTATCAGAAAAATTTATAGTGATTGCTACTCGAAGGAGAGACGTCCGACACTGAATGCCCCTTCATTGTGGGCTGCAACCGTCTGATGGACAGACATCTTCGCGCGTGGCAGGTCAAACTACTGTGTGTCCTTGAAGTCGGAAGACCTCTAGAAATGACAAGGAGAAAACATCCGGCCAGTACGTTCGATGGCCAATTAGAACATTCGCCCAATATCCTATTTCTGCACACGACAAAACTGGTGGTGCTTATAGGTGTGGCCCTCCTGGCAAGGGACACACCTCTTATTGGTCCGGCCAGAAACAAATACATGATGCTTCCCAAGTATTCTGACGAATCACGGAAATCTGGAGTAGAGTCTCGCAATCCATTCTGGCCGGACCAGTAAGGCATGGTTGTTACACCGGCCCTCAAGGGTGAGAGATGCCGTATTGTGAATTGTGACCTCGTAGATGGGTGGTCCAACTTCCGGAGTGCCAGTTTTCTGGTGGCCCCCGACTGGACAGTGGCCCGATTGCGATTGGTGCAGAACATACACCAATGAAAAAGCCAGCATTCACGCTGGCTTTCGGATGTTGTTGGATTTTATTGGATGATGAAATGGTGGAGGCGGCGGGAGTCGAACCCGCGTCCGAAATCATTAGCAACAAAGAGGGTCCATGCTCAGTCCAGTTCCATTGGGTTTCGCTTTGCGCGCTCAGAACGGACAAGATACGCGCATTGCTAGCCTGTAGGTCTCATCCCAGAAGCCCAGACGTAGCTTCCAAGACCAGTCCGCTGTATGACGTCCTTCCCCGGCCCGCAGACAAAGCCGAAGAGGACGGCCACTTATTTAATTAAGCAGCAAGTGCTAGTTGATTGTTAGCAATTGTGTTTTTGCAGACGATTCCGGGTGCCTACACCCCGACATGCCTCTTTGCCGTAAGCGGTTCCGTCGAAACCGTGACGCCCCCATTCTGGAGGCCGATGTCGATCGCATCGGCGTTCAAAGAACTGTCTTGATTATACGTCTTTTCTGCGTGGCGTGGGAGAGACCTCCAAGTTGACAGGGGGCCATCTACTTGTTGAAGTGGCGTAGCTTGTCCACGCTCCGCACCACCAGCAGGCCCTCCTTGCGGTCCAGTATCTTGGCGCGCAACAGCTTTTGCATCAGCCGGTTGACCACCTCCCGTCCGGTGCCAATCCGGGTGGCCAATTGCTGGTTGGTCAGGGCCAGGTGGAAGGCCGCCCCGTCCTGCATCTTGACGCCTTGTTGCAGCGCCTCCTGTTCCAGCGCCGCCACCAGCCGCTGGCTGACCCGGTCCAGGGAAAAACTTTCCGCCAGCGCCACAACATGGCGCAAACGAATGGCCAGCAGACGCAAAGCGGAGAGCGCCGCTTGCGGATGTTGCAACATGAAACTCCGCACGTCCTCCTTGGAGAGGAAAAGCACCCGCGTCTCTTCCTCTGCCTCAGCGGTGGAGGGATACGGGCCATCGTCAAAGACGGGCACCGCCGTCACGATTGCGCCCGCATGTTCCACATGCAGCGTCTGTTCCCGTCCACCCTCATTGCTGCGATAGGCGCGCAAGGAACCGGAGAGCACCACATACAGTCCCTTGGCCTGTTCCCCGGCGGTGAACAGGACCTCGGATTTTTTCAGCTTCCGCAGGACCGCATGGGGGGCAAGCGAGAGCAGCGTCTCGCGGGGCACGTCCTTGAATAGCTCTGTCGAGGCCAGAATTTCTACAATCTCTTGCACTGTCACCCTGCCAGTATGTCGCACCCAGGCCACTGCTGCCAACAATTTCTTGCTCCAGTGTGACCAGAGGCACTTCGCAAGGGCCTCCACGCGATTACATTCAAAAACGGAAAGGGCCGCCAAGTGGTTGAACAAAGCTGGCGCCCGCCAATGGGCCGTGCATCCTGCGGGATGCGCGTTTGCCACGGAAGACCGTCTTCCCACCGCTGGAAAGCCCTTCCCCGGCGAATGATGCCCCACTGAGGTAGACCATGACAGAAATAGTAGAAATAACAGGCCCCAATCCACAAGATGGCCCTCGCAAAGACCCTCGTGTCCAGGCGGAGGAAAGTTCCCAGCGCCTGACCATGGCCTTCATTGTGGTGGGGATTTTTTTCATGCTGCTGCCGGGCACCTTTCTGGGCGTGTGGAACCTTATCTCCATCTCCTCGCAGCACACGATGGCCTCGCTCTCCCCGGCATGGATGCAGGCACATGGGCAGGCGCAGGTCTTTGGCTGGATCGGCTCCTTTATTTTCGGCATCGGTTTTTACTCGCTGACCAAGATGCAAAGCACGCGGGACTTCCCTGCCGGGTTGGGATGGACCACCTGGTGGTTTTGGACGCTGGGCATGGTGCTGCATTGGGGGGCCATGGCCTACGCCTGGCATTGGCGGTTGCTGCTACCGTTGTCCAGCACACTAGAGATCGCCGCGTGGCTGCTCTTCTATCTGGCCGTACGCAAGCACCAGCCCGCCACAGGCAAAAAACCAGAGGCGTGGATGGGTGTCGTCGTGGGCGCGACCTTTGGTTTCCTTCTGGCCATTCTTCTCAGCTCGGCGGCAAACATACAGGCGGTCTGGACGGACGTTGGCCCTGCCGCGACCCATGCTTTCGACCAGAAACTCATCACGGTCTATGGCTGGGCCATGCTGGTCCCCATGATTTGGGGATTTAACGCCCGCTGGCTGCCGATTTTTATTGGTCTGCGCAACCCCAAAGGGCCGCTTCTCCTGTTGGCCTACGGGACCAGCGTTGTGGGCGTTGGCGCGCTCTTTACTCCGCTGGCCCCGGCTGCGGAGGTGCTCTTTCTGCTGGCCACGGTGCTTTCCATTCTGGCCCTGCACGTTTGGCAGCGGGCCGAGCGACCGGCCAAGCTGGTCAACATCCATCCCTCTTTCCCGGTCTTTGTGCGCGTAACGTATGTCTGGCTGTTGGTTGCCTCCCTGCTGGGCGTCGCCGCGCAATTTCTGGATGAAAAGGGCGGCTACTGGGGCGCTTCCCGCCATGCCTTGACCGTGGGTTTTACCGCCGCCATGGTCTTTGCCATTGGGCAGCGCGTCCTACCGGCATTCTGCGGGATGCGCGTGCTGTGGAGCAAGCGGCTGATGCTTGCTTCCCTGCTGCTGCTCAACCTGGGCTGCCTGCTGCGCGTCAGCATGGAGCCGCTGGCCTATGAAGGCATTTGGCATCCCGCCTGGGACTTTCTGCCCATCTCCGCTGTGACGGAACTGACCGCGGTGGGCCTTTTCGCAACGAACATCCTGCTCACGCTTTTACAGCCGCCAGCCCATCTGGTGGCACAACCTGCGCCCTCGCGCGCCCTTTGAGGTGTCTAAAAAAAATGCACTCGTATCGTCGCTTATGGACCACACTGATTGTTGTCTGTGTTGCTTCCTTTGCCGTCCTGGGTGGGGTCGGCCATCACCTTATCAGCCATGCGCCGCCCATCCCCACCGCTGTGGTCACGCCTGACGGCAGCGTGTTGTTTTCAGGGGGCGACATCCAGGACGGCCAGGGCGTTTGGCAATCCATCGGGGGCCAGGAAATTGGCACGGTCTGGGGGCACGGCGCCTATGTGGCGCCGGACTGGACCGCAGACCTGTTGCACCGCGAGGCCCTCTTTATGCTCAACGCCTGGGCGCTGCAACAAAATGGCCTCCGCTACGACCAGCTCAACATCGAGCAGCAGGCCGCGCTGGATGCTCGTCTGCGCGTCACGTTGCGCAGCAATACCTACAACCCGGACACCGGCACCATCACCATCCCCAATGCTGAGGCCGCGGCCTTTGCCACGCTGGAGGCCCATTATGCAGACGTCTTCGGCAATGGCCGTAGCGCCTACGCCATCCCCAAAGACGCGCTGAGTGACCCCGCGAAGCAACGGCAGATGGCCGCCTTCTTCTGGTGGACCGCTTGGGCATCGACCACCAATCGTCCGGGAGACACCGTCACCTACACCAACAACTGGCCACACGAACCCCTGGTGGGGAATGAACCGACCCCTGGCGCCGTTGTTTGGAGTGTCGTCAGCATCGTCTTGCTGTTGGCCGCCATCGGGGCGATGGTGTGGTACTTTGCCTCCCAGGAGCAGGGACCGGAAGCAGAGCAACCGCCTGCAAAAGACCCTCTGCTGGAGATGCCTCCCACGCCTTCCCAGCGCGCCAGCATCAAGTATTTCTTTGTTGTGGGGGCCTTGCTGCTGGTGCAGATTAGCTGTGGCATCCTCACCGCCCACTACAGCGTGGAAGGGGAAGGTTTCTTCGGCATCCCGCTGGCCAAATGGCTGCCTTACGCCATCACGCGCACCTGGCACCTGCAACTGGGCATCTTCTGGATCGCCACTTCCTGGCTGGCGACGGGCCTTTTTGTAGCGCCTGCCGTCGGTGGCGCGGAACCCAGAGGCCAGCGGCTGGGGGTCAACCTTCTTTTTATCGCGCTGGTCCTGGTGGTGGGCGGCTCGCTGGCCGGGGAGTGGTTCGGCATCGAGCAAAAACTGGGCAACCTGTGGTTCTGGTTCGGCAGCCAGGGTTACGAGTATCTTGACCTGGGACGTTTCTGGCAAATCCTGCTCTTCGTGGGACTCACCTTCTGGTTGTGGCTCATGTGGCGCGCCCTGCGTCCGGCCCTTCGCGTGGCCAAGGAAGGCCGCTCCTTGTTGCTGCTTTTTGTCCTTTCCAGTATTGCCATTCCGCTCTTCTACGCCGCCGGGCTGATGTACGGCCAGCGCAGCAATCTGGTCACGGCGGAATACTGGCGCTGGTGGGTGGTCCATCTTTGGGTGGAGGGCTTCTTTGAGGTCTTCGCCACTGTGGTCATCGCCTTCCTCTTCACCCGGCTCCGGCTGCTCTCCGTGGCGACAGCGACCCGCGCCGCCCTCTTCTCCACAATCATTTATCTGTCGGGCGGGATCATTGGCACCTTTCACCATCTCTACTTCACCGGGGTGGGGCCTGCCGTGATTGCCTTGGGCGCGGTCTTCAGCGCGATGGAGGTGGTGCCGCTGGTGATGGTCGGCTTTGAGGCATGGGAGAACATCCGGCGGGGACGGGAGCGCGAGCGCGTCCAGTGGGTCTCCTCGTATAAATGGCCCATCTGGTTCTTTGTCGCCGTCGCCTTCTGGAACTTCGTGGGCGCGGGCATCTTCGGCTTCCTCATCAATCCACCCATCTCCCTGTACTACATTCAGGGACTGAACACCACGGCGGTGCATGCGCATACGGCATTGTTCGGCGTCTATGGGATGCTGGGCATTGGCCTGATGCTCTTCTGCCTGCGCGCCTGGCAACCCGGCAAAGCGTGGAAGGACAGGCCACTCGCCATCTCCTTTTGGAGCATGAACATTGGCCTTGCCCTTATGGTGGTGCTCAGCCTGCTGCCGCTGGGCCTGTTGCAGGCCTGGGCCTCCGTGCAGTACGGGACCTGGTACGCACGCTCTGCGGAGTTCCTACAAACGCCCTTGATGAACGTGCTGCGCTGGCTGCGCGTGCCCGGAGACACGCTCTTTACCGTCGGAGTGCTGGCCCTGTGCTGGTTCCTCTTTGGCCTGCTGTCCGGCCATTCCTATGAGGAGACCAACAGCGGGCAATGATCCGCGCACAAGCGGCGAACGCAATATAATACAAAGAGTGGCCCTCCCCCATCTGGCCAATGGGCCAGCTTGTAAAATAAAAAGACACCCTGTGACTTTTGTCACAGGGTGTCTTTTTATTTCTGGAATACACTTCTGCTTCGGGTACAGATAACGGAATCTTGCGCGGAAACGGGAAGCGTTCCTTTCCGGCGCAGGGCAAGGGCCTTGTCAGAACACAAGCGGTTGCGCATAGATCGGCAGGAGCAACGCTTGTATATGCAGTGGACCTTGGAGAAGTTACTACCCTTCTGACCGAATACCGATGGTTGTAACTCTTGGGAGTGCATGGATGCGACGTACCGCTTTTCTTATTGCTTTGTTTTTTACGATCACCATTTTTTGTCCGGCACAGTCCGCACCAAAGGGAAAGCTCCCTTTCAGCGTGAATGTATATGACCGCACGCGCGCAGACGCCTGGCAATGGTTCGCCGCCCCACCCACAAACAATACCTACGGTTATCTGGAGTCCCTGGTGCGCATCGGCGTGGCCCAGCGCATCCAGCACTGGGACTGGATGCTGGAGGTCGCGCAGCCGTCCATACTGGATGCACCAACGGACGCGGTCGCTCCCGTGTTGGCGCAAGGGCAGCTTGGCCTGGGCGGGACCTACTACGCTGCGAATGGAAATAATGACTATCCTGCAGCTGCGTTTCTGAAGCAGGGCCACCTGCGCTACCACTTCAACGGAGCGGACAAGGACCTGCGTCTGGGGCGCTTTGAATTTTTTGATGGGTTGGAGACAAAACCAAAAGACCCGGAGCTGGGCTGGCTACAGGCCAACCGCATTGCCCAACGGCTGGTAGGGAACTTCGGCTTCTCCAATGCGCAACGCAGCTTTGACGGAATGGATGGCCACTATGGCCAAGGCGACTGGGACGTGACCGCGATGGCGGGCCGCGCCGACCAGGGCGTCTTCAATATGAACGGCAACCCGGAGTTGAATGTTGACATCCAGTATCTGGCCTTCAGCAAATACCAGTTCCAGCACCATTTCCTGTGGCGTGCCTTTGGCATTGGCTATCACGATGGGCGCACCGGGGTACTGAAAGTGGACAACCGCCCCCTGGCCGTGCGCAAGGCCGACCATAAAAACATCCGCATTGGCACCTATGGCGGGGACTTTCTGACAGACTTTCCCGCAGGGCCGGGACAGATGGACCTGATGGCGTGGGGGGTGTGGCAGACCGGGAACTGGGGGACCCAGGAGCAAAGCTCCGGTGCTGCGGCAGTTGAAGGCGGCTATCAGTTCCGTAAAATTGCCACTGCGCCGTGGGTCCGTGGCGGATGGGACCGCAGCACCGGCGACGACAATCCCAACGACAACCAGCACAAGACCTTCTTCCAGATATTGCCCACGCCGCGCATTTACGCGCGCTTTCCTTTTTACAATCTGATGAACAACCAGGACACTTTCGTGCAGGTGGTGGACCGTCCGGCCAAACGGTTGGAGCTGCGTAGCGACGTGCATTGGCTGCAACTCAGCGCGAAACAAGACCTGTGGTATCTAAGCGGCGGCGCCTTTGACAACAAGGTGTTTGGCTATGTGGGACGTCCCAGCAATGGCCACGCATCCTTTGCCTCAGTGGCCGACATCAGCGCGGATTGGCAGGCCACGCACACCTTGGCGCTCAATTTCTATTACGCCAATGCCTGGGGCAAGAGCGTGATTTCCAGCATTTATCCGAAAGGAAATGACGGGCAGTTCGGGTATATGGAGCTGGTGTATCACTGGGGAGAGAAGCAACGCGCGATGAAGTAAGTCCGTGGGATGGATGGGCCGGACGGCGGAAAGATTTTACTTGCCGTGGCCACAGTTTTGGGAGTAGGTTTGCTATGAAAATTCTTCTGGGACAACTAAAGGCGCCTGTGACGCTGTTGGTTGAAGATGGTCTTGAAAAAACAACTTTATAAAGGAGGGGAACAACGTGCGTAACAAATTCAAAGTAGCAGTATTGACAGTCGCCGTTTCCTATATGGGCCTGACGGCCTGGGGACAAGCTGCCCCGGCACATCCGGCGACAACCCACCCGGCAGCAGCACATCCGGCAACGGCAAAAAAGACCGCTGCCCATGTGCAGAAGGTCTCTGCAGAGGGGCAGCAGTGCCTCGACTGCCATACCAACACCACGCCTGTGATCGTAGAGCAGTGGGCCACCAGCAAACACGCCAAGGAGGGGGTGGACTGTTATTCCTGCCACAAGGCCAACGCCGGGGACCCGGCCACCTTTGACCACTACGGCCAGAAGATTGCCGTGATCGTAACACCGAAGTATTGCGCGCGCTGCCACACCACAGAAGTCGACCAGTATGAGCACAGCCGCCACGCCAGGGCCACCCAGTTCATCGGCTCCATGGACAACGTGCTGGGTGAGATCGTCGAGGGCGCGCCCGCGGTGCAAAGCGAATGCCGACAGTGCCACGGCAGCGTCGTAAAATACCTGGGCAATGGCAAGTTTGATTCCGCCACCTGGCCCAACAGCGGCGTGGGCCGCGTCAACCCGGATGGCAGCACTGGCTCTTGCGCCGCCTGCCACGGACGCCATAACTTCAGCGTTGCGCAATCCAGGGAACCGGACACCTGCGGCAAATGCCACATGGGACCGGACCATCCGCAAATTGAAATCTACGACGAGTCCATGCACGGCGTCCTTTACCATGCCAACAAAGACAAGATGAACCTAAGCTCGAAGTCCTGGGTCGTTGGCAAAGACTATTCTGCCGCGCCCACCTGCGACACCTGCCACATGGGGGCGACCCCGACCCAGCCGGTGACGCATGATACGGGCACCCGCCTGAGCTGGACCCTGCGCCCCGCCATCAGCACCCGGCAGGACAACTGGGAGAAGAAACGCGCCGACATGCAGGACGTTTGCCTCAACTGCCATGCCAGCGGACTGGTCAACAACTTCTACAAACAATATGACGACACCGTCAATTTCTACAACGAAAAATACGGCATACCTACGACCGCGATCATGAAGCAACTCTCGGACGCGCACAAGATCACTTCCACACCCTTTGATACCCAGATCAAATGGGACTACTTCGAACTTTGGCACCACGAAGGCCGCCGCGCGCGCATGGGGACCTCCATGATGGGACCAGACTACACCCAGTGGCACGGCTTCTATCTCGTGGCCCAGGACTTCTATATGCACTTCATCCCCGATGCCGAGAAGTTGATGCCTGGCGTCACCAAGCAAGTGATGGATTCCCCTGACAACAAATGGATGAAAGGACTTACCCCGGAACAGATCAAGCAGGAGATCGAGTTCTACCAGAAACGGTATAACCAGAGAGACACTTACTGACCCTGGCCAGTAGGTCCATCCTATAAACCATCGGCAACCAAGAGACAGCAGGCAGGACAATGGCCTGCCGCTCTCCTGGTTGCCGGTGTGTTTTTTAGAAGGGGAAATCAGTCAGCTTCCATGGCGAACTGGTGGCGCACATCGGCGCCACGCACCCAGAAGATGACGTCTTCCGCGATGTTGGTCGCATGGTCTGCGATGCGCTCCAGATTGCGGGAGACAATGATGGTGTTCAGCGATTGCTGGCTCCATTCCGGGTGCTCCTGGATCACCCCCACCAACCGCTGATGGGTCTCGCGGTTGATGCGGTCCACCTGGTCGTCCATGCTGAGCACGGAGCGGGCCATGCCAGCGTCGCCATCCAGCAGCGATTGGATCGCCACCCGGATCATCCAACCCGTCAACTCCCCCATCTGGCGCAGGTCCACCGGCAGGTCCACCGCCGGGCATTGGGACAACTCCTCCGTGCGCTCCGCTATGTTATAGGCCTGGTCGCCAATGCGCTCCAGGTCGCTGTTGATCTTGATGACGGCCAGCAGAAAGCGCAGGTCAATGGCCATGGGCTGTTCCATGGCGAGCATGTCGTAGGCCATCTCGTCCACCGCACGTTCCGCGGCATTGATGGCGGCCTCATGCTCCCGCACCTTTTGCACCTTGACGGCGTCGCGCAGCAGATACGCGTCCAGCGCGCAATCCAGGGACTGCTGGGCCAGGGCGGCCATACCAAGCAATTTCTCTTTCAGCTCCACCAGTTGCTGCTGGAAATGGATGCGCGGCACTGGTCCCCTCCCGTGGTGGCGTTGTCACCGCCATTCCCTATTGTGCAACAGAAGTGTTGTGTTCGCGTGATTTGTTTTGCAAAACAATCCTGCGGAATGTGCCTGGCCAACACCAGAATCCACCCGCGCTCAGCCCAGACGATTTTCGGCCTCGCGGGCCGCTTCATATATCTGTTCAAACGATTCCACGGCGTACAGCACTGGCTGCATCTCCGAGACAGAAAAACGCTGCTCCAGCACCTGGTCCAGGTCAAAGTCGCGCACCTCTGGCCCGCCCCGCACCACATGGCTGCACTCGCCGTGCGAGGAGACCAGTCCGCTGCCATAGACCTTGGTCCCACCCTGTTGCCGTATGACGCCAAACTCCACTGTGAACCAGAAGAGGCGTCCCATACGCTCCAGGTCCTCTTTGCGCTCAATCAACCGGGCGCAGACCTTGCCATATTGCTGGAGGAAGTCCGCAAAGACCGGGTGTGCATGCATGGGCACATGGCCAAAGACATCGTGAAAGATGTCCGGCTCCGGCGTGTACTCCAGCGATTTTTTATCGCGCAACCAAGTGGTGGTGGGAAAATGGCGTGCGGCCAGCATCTCAAAAAAGGCGTCCGGCGGCAAAAACCCAGAGACGGGAGTGGAACTCCATCCGGTGCGGGGCAGCAGACGACCACTGACAGCCGCCAGATCAGGGATACTATCTTCGCGCAGGCCAACCTGCTCAAATCCATCCAGATATTCCTGGCAGGCGTGCTGGCGCAGTTGGGGCATGCAACGCCGCACCAGTTCGGTCCAGGTGGCGTGTTGCTCCGCAGTATAGGCAGACCAGTCCTGCTGGATAAGAAACGGGCGGGCCACTGCAAGCTGCGCCGCGATGGTTGCCATTGCGCTACCCTCCTGCTGCGCCTGCCGGCCTGGGGCCCTGGCCAAGCAGGCCGCGCATCCACATCGCAGAATGCGCCCGCGCCTGCTGGCCTGTCAATCCACACACGCACAATCATTGGATGGTGTCGTCTGCCTTAGCTGACTTAAAGTTGCGCTGGGTGCCGCTCGGGGTTGAAGACCATGGAGCGCCATGCCAGATGGTCTGTGTTCCCATAGCGGCTTGCCTTTGCATGGGATGGACCGGCGGCCAGTCTTCCTGCATCGAAGGCAAGAATGTGCCTGCCTACCACTTCACCAAACGCACAGGGGACGGCGTTGCCAATCTGCCGATATAGATCGTCCATTTTCCCGGCGAATTTATGCTTTGCAGGAAAGGTCTGGATGGCCTTGTATTCTTCCACGGAGAGTGGCCGCAGCTCCTCTGGATGGCAGAGGTCCGTGGCCTTCATGGTGGGGCGCGTCACCAGCGTGGGAGAGGGTCTGTCCCAGGCCAGGCGCCGGAAGAAACCCGTCCTGCCTCCGCCGGAATACCAGCTTTTCCCCATGGCCTTTTTCTGCAGGGCAAGCGGCAGGTCCCTCCAGTTCTGTCCTTCACGCAGCAACTTATAGTATTGCAGCCGGTCTTTGGGGAACTGCATATAGTGGTGCGGGCCTCCTTCCAGGCGCCCGATTGCATCGCGCAGCGTCTTCCATCGTTTCAGTCCATGCAGCCCGTGTTCGTCATGGGTCGGGGCCATCCACGGGACCTGCTGCCCTTCCCTTGAGGCGAAAAAAATCAGGCGCTCCCGTATTTGCGGCACTCCGTAGTTCGCCGTATTGTACAGGGTGAAGGTCGTGGTGTATCCCGCTTCTTCCAGCAGCCCCAGGATGTGCAGCAGCGCTGTTCCGGGCTGTTCCTCTTCTGTCAAAGCGGGAAATCCCTTTCCCCGTTGCAGGTGCGGCCTGTGTACCAGCGGCGCGGAGAGAAGCCCGCGCACGTTCTCAAAAATGGCGTACCTGGGCCGGAGGTCGCGTATCAATTGGATGAAATGGAGAAACACATTCCCCCGCTCATCGTCCAGTCCAAGCCGTTTGCCAGCGGTGGAAAATGCCTGGCACGGCGGACCCCCCACAATGGCAAAGAGTTCCCTGGGCCTGATCTTGAGGTCTTTGCAGAGCCTGGACGCTGTCAGCGCGCGTATGTCGTTTTCATAAATGGGCAGCCCTGGGCGATGGAGCCGGGCTGTTGCGCAGGCCACGGGGTCCACATCATTGACTGCGATGCACTCCAGCCCCGCTTTCTCCAGTCCGATATCAAGGCCTTGGGCGCCGGAGAAAAACGAGATAAACTTCCGTCCAGAAGGGCCGTCCGCCAATTTTTGCTTGCGGGCGGGAGTGCCCTCCGTTTTTGTTGTTCGCATGGATGAAATGGAAAGACTCCTCAAATCGTCGCTGAAAAATGGCCGTTTCGAACATCTTACGCCCGAACGGTCCCGCATTATGGCGGCCATCCGGGGCAAGGGCAACAAGAGCACCGAGCGCCGCCTGCAAATGGCGCTGGTGCGGAATGCCATCCGTGGGTTCGTCCTGCACCCGAAGGGCGTGGCGGGCAAACCTGACTTTTATTTCATGAAAAAAAACCTGGCCGTTTTTGTCGATGGCTGTTTCTGGCACGGATGCAGGCGTTGTGGCCATATCCCAAAAACCAATTCCAGCTTCTGGGCGCAAAAAATCCAGCGCAACCAGCAACGGGACAGGAAAAACCAGCATGTCCTGGCTGCAAAGGGCATACGGTCCCTGCGCTTTTGGGAGCACCAGTTGGCGGACGAGTTGGACGCCTGTGTCTCCCAGGTCCGGCTGGGCCTGGCCGCAGACCCAACAAACCCTAGGCAAGCGTCCCTTGCCGGGTATATCGTAAAACAGCGCCGGGACCGTTCTTCCGGCGGAAAGCATCCAACGCCCCAAGAGGGAACACATGGCCACTTCCATTGACCGTCCTATTGCCGCTGGCGGCAAAGATTTTTTGCCTTTGAATGGCACTGACTACGTCGAGTTCTATGTGGGCAACGCGCGCCAATCGGCCTATTACTATCGCGCGGCCTTTGGCATGGGTCTGGTGGCCTACGCCGGACCAGAGACCGGACTGCGCGACCGCGCCTCCTATGTATTGCAGCAGGGGAAGGTCCGTTTTGTGTTGACCACCCCGCTGCGTCCTGAAGGCCCCATCGCCGAACACATCGCCAAACACGGCGACGGCGTAAAGGACATTGCCCTGTGGGTGGACGACGCCGCCGCGGCCTGGCAGGAGACGGCGCGGCGTGGTGCGCAGAGCGTCCGCGGGCCATACACGACGCAGGACGACCACGGCATGGTGCGCATGGCCTCCATCGCCACCTACGGCGACACCATCCACACTTTTGTGGAACGCAGGGACTATCACGGCGCTTTTCTGCCGGGCTTCCAGGCCATCGCGGAGGACCCCATTGCGCGGCCCGTTGGCCTGAAGCATATCGACCACATGGTCGGCAACGTGGGCTGGAACCAGATGGACCAGTACGCCAGTTTTTACCGCGACGTGATGGGCTTTGACCTCTACCAGCACTTTGACGACAAGGACATCTCCACCGAATACTCCGCGCTGATGTCCAAGGTGATGGCCAACGGCAATGGCCGCGTCAAGTTCCCCATCAACGAACCTGCCGTGGGACGCAGAAAATCGCAGATTGAAGAATACCTGGATTTTTACAACGGCCCCGGCGTGCAACACCTGGCGCTGGCCACGGACGACATCCTTTCCACCGTCGCCCAATTGCGCGCGCAGGGCGTAGAGTTCCTGCGCGTGCCCCACTCCTATTACGCAGACCTGCTGGACCGCGTGGGCAAGATTGACGAGCCGGTCCACGAACTGGAGAAGCTGGACATTCTGGTGGACCGCGACGATGAAGGCTACATGCTGCAAATCTTCACCCGCCCGGTGGAAGACCGCCCGACGCTCTTCTATGAGGTCATCCAGCGCAAGGGCAGCCGCAGCTTTGGCAAAGGCAACTTCAAGGCGCTCTTTGAGGCCATTGAGCGCGAGCAGGCATTGCGCGGCAACCTGTAGGCATTTTGATGAAACTCTGCACCTTTGAGGTCCGCACACACTTGGGTCGGCACCAACGGTTGGGTGCCGTCGATGGCGATGGCGTGGTCGATCTGCACTTTGCCGTGGCGCACCATCTGGGCAAGGTCCGGTTGGCGGAAGCGCTGGTCCCTCCTTCCATGCTGGGCCTGCTGGAAGGTGGGGCGGAAGCGATGCGGACCGCGCAACAGGCGCTGGATGCACTTCCTCCAGGGATGCGCACCGGGAAAAACGACGAGACCCTGCGCTACCACTGGGACGAAGTCCGCCTGCTGACGCCCCTGCCCAATCCGCGTTCGCTGCGCGACTTTTATGCCTTTGAAGCGCATGTGAAGCGCGGCTTTGAAAAACGCGGCGAGCCGATGCCAAAGGAGTGGTATGAGGTCCCCGTCTACTACCAGACCGGGCACCACAACCTGATTGGCAGCGGCGAGGAGGTGCTGTGGCCATCGTTCACCCAGCGCTTTGATTACGAACTGGAGCTGGCCGCCATCCTTGGCCGCGAGGGGCGCAACATTCCCGCCGCACGCGCCCACGAGTATATTGCTGGGTACACCATCCTGAACGACTTCAGCGCGCGCGACATCCAGCGGCGCGAAATGAAGGTGCGGCTGGGACCGGCCAAAGGCAAACACTGGTGCTCCGCGCTGGGGCCGTGGATGGTGACAGCGGACGAGATCAGCGACCCTTACGCGCTGACGATGACGGCGCGTATCAATGGGGAAGAATGGTCGCGCGGCAACTCCGGCGACATCTTCTGGAAGTTCGAGCAGATGATCGAGTTCCTCTCCCAGGACGACACCATTTATCCCGGAGACATTCTCGGCTCCGGCACCGTGGGCACAGGCTGCGGACTGGAACTGGACCGCTGGGTGCAGCCGGGCGACCAGATGGAACTGGAGATTGAAAAAATTGGCGTGCTGCGCAACCGCGTGGTACGCAAGGAAAACACATGACCGGCGCATTGCGCCCACAGAACAGCGCATCCAAACCAGGCAGAAGGGGACGGAGATGTATCCGCTAAAAAAAGGCAAGACCACCACGCAGGCGCACGTTGGCCTGCCCGAAGGCACGTACGAAGAAGAGCACGGGCGCAAGGGCTTCTACGGCAAATCGGCGCACCTGTACCACACGCACCCACCCACTGGCTGGGTCCGCTTTGAAGGCAAGCTGCGCCCCCATCTCTTTGACCTGAACAAGCTGCAACCGACTGACCTGCGCGATGCACAGGGCGCACCGGTGGTTTTTCTCGGCAACCAGGAGGTCCAGGTCGCCGTCTCGCGCCGTTCCCTGCCCATGCCGTTTTATTTTCGCAATGCTGATGCTGACGAGTTGTACTTTGTCCACCGCGGCGCAGGCGTCATCGAAACGGACTTTGGCCCAATGCCATACGAGAAAGGCGATTACATCAACCTGCCGCGCGCCGTCACCTATCGCGTTGTGCCGGAGACGGAGGACAATTTCTTCCTCATCTTCCAATCGAAGGCGGAGTTCGACCAGCCAGACAAGGGCCTGCTCGGTCAACATGCGCTCTACGATCCGGCGGCCATCACCGTGCCGGAACCAGCGCCTATTCTCGACGACAATCGCGAGTGGGAGGTGCGCATCCTCAGCGATGGCGAGCACTCCAGTGTCTTCTATCCTTTCAATCCCATGGATGTGGTCGGCTGGAAGGGCGACCTGACGGCGTGGAAGATCAATCTGCGCGACATCCGCCCAGTGATGGGTCATCGCGCCCACCTGCCGCCCAGCGCGCACACCACCTTTGTCACCCAGGGCGCGGTGGTCTGTAGCTTTTTGCCGCGACCGCTGGAGCAGGACCCCGCAGCGATGCGCGTGCCCTTCTTCCATCGCAACACCGATTATGACGAGTTCATCTTCTACCACGATGGCGACTTCTTCAGCCGCGACAACGTAAAGGCCGGCTTTGCCACCTTGCATCCGCGTGGCATCCATCACGGACCACACCCCAAGGCGCTGGCCAACCAGTACAAAAAGACCTTCACGGACGAGTCCGCCGTCATGCTGGACGGACTCAGCCCCATCCGTGTGCTGGCCGCAGGCGAGCAGGTGGAGTGGGCCGATTACTGGGCCAGTTGGGGCGCAAGCGAAATAGGAAAGACGGGACCAAGCAAATGAACAAAAGTAACGACGCAGCCAAGACCACAGACACGCCAACCGTACTCGCCGGCCCCATGCTGGCCCTGGACCCTGCAAACCAAACGCCACTGGAGACCTACAAGTTGATGATTGGCGCCATTGTGCCGCGCCCCATCGCCTTTGTCTCTTCCATGGACGCACAGGGCGTGCGCAACCTGGCGCCCTTCAGTCTTTTCACCATGGCCAGCTACAATCCGCCCGTTGTCTGCTTCAGTCCCATGTTCCGCGACACCGCCAAATCTGGACTGCCCCCGGCCAAAGACACCTTGCGCAACATCGCCGCCACGCGGGAGTTCGTCGTCAACATCGTTTCCGAAGGGTTCGTGGAGCAAATGAATGCCTGCTCCGCCGAGCTGCCGCCGGAGGTCGATGAGTTCATCGTCTCCGGCCTGACGCCGCTGGCCAGCGACCTGGTGCGTCCGCCGCGCGTGGCCGAGTCCCATGTACAGATGGAGTGCCGTCTGCTGCAGATTGTCACCATCAGCGAACTGCCGCTGGGCGGAAGTCTGGTCCTGGGAGAAGTGGTCCGCTTCCATGTGCGCGAGGCCATCTTTGACAATTTCCGCATTGACCCGGCAAAGCTCCGGGCCGTGGGACGCATGGGCGGGCCGACCTATGTACGCACCACGGACCGCTTTGATGTGGCGCGGCCCAGGTAAGGCATGGACACAGACATGGGTCTGGCAAGGCAGGCCGCGTCCAGCCCACGTCCAGCCGCAGCCTGCCAAAATAAAAAAATCCTTGCAACCTTGCGTAGGCCGACAACATCTGTTATAACAGATGTTGTTCACGCTCTTATTTTCGCGTAGAACGACGTCTTCCCAAACGCGGTAAAATTTTCTTCCTTTGAGGTGACAATGATAACGACCTTCTGGACACGCATTTTCTGCGGCCTGGCCCTGCTTGCCGGGTTGCACGCCGGGGCGCAAACCACGCAGTGGCAGATTGACCCGGTCCACTCTGACGCCCTCTTCTCTGTACGGCACATGGGCATCGCCAACGTACACGGCAGCTTCTCCAAAGTGACGGGCACCGTGGTGCTCAATGAAAAGGAGATGGCCCAATCGACCGTGGACGCCACCATCGACACCACCACCGTGGACACGCGCAACGCCATGCGCGACGCTGACCTGAAGAGCGCCAATTTCCTGAATGTGGCCACCTACCCCACCATGCACTTCGTCAGCACCAAGCTGGTGGACAACGGCGGCAAGTGGCAACTCTACGGCAACCTGACCCTGCACGGGACCACCCGGCCCATTGTGCTGGACCTGGACACGCCCACCAAGGAGCAGCTTGACCCCTGGGGCAATACGCGCCGCGGATTTACCGCAACCACCTCTTTGGACCGCCGGGACTACGGCCTGGTCTGGAGCGGGACGCTCAAGTCCGGAGACGCCGTGGTGGCCGATAAGGTGGACATCACTTTGGAAATAGAATTGATAAAAAAGAAATAGCGCGCCCCAGTTGTACCCGTGGTCCACTGGAAGGAAGAGGGACGATGGCCGATATAGGAGACCGTCCCTCAACAAAAAGATGAAAGAAGCCGTCCCTGTAAAAACCCGCAGCCAGACCACCCCTCGGCGCCAGGCACACGCCACGGGCAGACTGCAACAGGAGCTGAAACAAAAAGCGCCCTTTGCCAGCATTCGCGCGGAAGCATTTCTGGACATACTGCGCACAGCAGACACCTTGCAGCGGCAACTCCACGCGGCCTTGCGGCCCTATGGGACCACGGCGACGCAGTACAACGCGTTGCGTATCTTGCGCGGCGCGGGGGGACAGCCCATGACCTGTTCCGCTATTGGCGAACGCCTGGTCAGCCAGGACCCAGACATCACGCGATTGCTGGACCGGCTGGAGCGCCAGGGACTGGTGCGCCGTCAGCGCGACCTGCACGACCGCCGCATTGTGCTTTCCCAGATCACCGCCGAGGGCCTGGCCCAGTTGAAAAAGCTGGACGGCATTGTGGAAAATGCTGTCGAGCGGATGTTGGCGCACATGGACACGCAACAACTGCGCTCCCTGGTCGCCTTGTTGGACCTAGCGCGCGCTCCGATGGTGGATTAGGTGCGGTCGCGGATGTTGATGACAGGGGGCGTCTTCGCCGGTCCTGTGCTGGAAGACGCGATCGTCAGCGCGTGCTGCTTCAGGATGTGATGGTGCAGGCAATAGAGGGCCAGTTCCAGGCGGTCAGAGACGCCCAGCTTGTCATAAATCTTGCGCAGGTAATTTTTCACCACCTGCTCGGTGGTGCCCATCTGGTAGGCGATCTCCTTGTTGCGCTTCCCCTGGGTCACATGGGTGATGATCTCCAGCTCCTTCGCAGACAGGCGTGGTTGGAGCCGGGGATTGGTCAGTTGATTGGCCTGGGCGCGATAGGCCTCAATCACCCAACTGATGGACTCGTTGTCAATCCACGTTTCGCCCTGCGCAATCTTGCGCACGCAGCGCACCAGCAGGTCCGGCGGAATAGAGCGGGAGATGACCCCGCGCACACCCCGACGATATAAATCAACGATGTTGCTTTCGCTGGTCTCCATCACCTGGACAATCAGTTTTACGTCCGGCGCATGTTGCAGTATTTCAGGGATGGCGACCGCGGAGTTGGCAATCATGTTGCCTTCCAACAGGACCACGTCTGTGGGATAGCGGTCCAGCGCCATCAGCAGTCCCTGGTGGTTTTCCGCCTGGGCGACCACGCGGATGTCGTCCTCCACGGCGAACACCTTGCGGATGCCTACGCGATAAATTGCCTGGGAATCGGCCAGCACCACACGGACGCATTTGGCGCTTCCTGCATCTTCAGTAGGGTGGGTCCCATTCAGCGGGTTCGGGGTATTTTGCTGGGAGCCAAGGGCCATAGAGCCTCAAGTAAGCATTTGATAACGATCGATTACAGCAGCGATCTCCACTTCTGCCCCGCCCTTCTGGTAGCAGCGGACAACACGTCCTACGCAATGCACCACAACATCTTTTTCCGTGCCGAGGGTGCCTGCCGGCATCTGCAGGTCCCATTCTATGGGGCTGCCTGCCTCCAGACGGCGGTTGTAAGCAAACAACATGCCACAAGCAGATACATTGATGGTAACGGCCTGTTCACTTCCGTGGTCTGTTTTTACCTGGACCGGGACCTGCACCGGGAACCGCACTGCCGTGCGCAGCTCTGGGGACTGGTCTTCTGCCTCTGACGCTGGCGCCGCACCCGGTCCCGGCCCTACACTTTGCTTTTCATCCATACTACCAACCTTGGAAGAACCTTGCTTGTATCAACCGACGCTGGGGGGACATCTTCCATCTTCCGTAGAGTACCACCGGCCCACCATCTTGCATCCCTAGTAAAATAAAGGGCGCATGGGAATTTCCCGCGATGGAACGGCCACGCAAACATGCCTTTCCTACCAGGATTGTCGTAGTGGTGAGAGTGTAACGCAAAATCAAGGGTGGGTGCGCAAATTTTTTCGATGCGGGGCCGGCCCTGGTTTGCGCCCTACTCCCATTCAATGGTGCCCGGCGGCTTGGAGGTAATGTCATAGACCACGCGGTTGATGCCCTTTATTTCGTTGACGATGCGGCTGGAAATTTTCTTCAGCACGTCGTATGGCAGGGGCACCCAGTCGGCGGTCATGCCGTCCTCCGAATGCACGGCGCGCAGGACGCAGGTGGCGGCATAAGTCCGCTGGTCGCCCATCACGCCCACGCTTTGCACCGGCAGCAGCACGGCAAAGGACTGCCATATCTGATGGTAAAGACCGGCGGCCTTGATCTCCTCGACTACGATCTCGTCAGCCAACTGCAACAACGCCACACGCTCCGGCGTCACCTCGCCGAGAATGCGCACGGCCAGCCCTGGGCCGGGAAAGGGCTGGCGCTGCAAGACGTCTTCCGGCATACCAAGGTCGCGGCCAATGCGCCGCACCTCGTCTTTGAAGAGGTCGCGCAGCGGCTCAATCAGTTTCAGATGCATCGTCTCCGGCAGGCCGCCCACGTTGTGATGGCTTTTGATGGTCTGCGACGGCCCCCGCACGGACGAGGACTCGATCACGTCCGGGTAGAGCGTGCCCTGCACCAGCCAATCCACCGGGCCTTTGCGCTGCGCGATGCGCCGCGCCTCCTCGTCAAAAACGGCGATGAACTCCCTGCCGATGGTCTTGCGCTTGGTCTCCGGGTCGGTCACGCCCGCCAGCAGCGCCAGAAAGCGCTCCCGCGCATCCACGGCGACCAGGTCCAGCCCCAGCTTGCCACGCAGATTGTCCTGGACTTTCTGGAACTCGTCCTTGCGCAGCACGCCGTTATCGACAAAGACGCAGGTGAGCCGGTCGCCGATGGCGCGATGCACCAGCACGGCGGCCACGGAGGAATCCACGCCGCCGGAAAGCGCACAAATAGCGCGGCCCTCGCCCACCTGCTGGCGGACCTGCTCCACAGTGCTTTGGATAAAGTGCTCCGGGGTCCAGTCCGGCGCGATCTTGCAGATACGGAAGAGGAAGTTGCGCAGCAGCTCCGTGCCCTGCCGGGTGTGGTGTACCTCTGGATGGAACTGCAACGCCCATATGCGGCGTTTCTCATCAAAAATCCCGGCCACGGCATTCTCCGTTTTGGCGGCCAGGGAAAAGCCCTGCGGCAGCTCCAGCACTTCGTCGCCGTGCGACATCCAAACGTGCAGGTGCTGCGGGACGCCCTCAAAGAGCGGCGTTTGCGCCATGGTCTCCACCTCGGCGTGGCCATACTCCCGGCGCAGCGCCGGACGCACCTTGCCGCCCAGATGGTGCGTGATGAATTGCATCCCATAGCAGATGCCCAGCATGGGACTGCCCAGCGACAGCAGCCGCACATCAGCGGCGGGGGCGTCCGCATCATAGACCGAGCTTGGCCCGCCGGAAAGGATGATGCCCGCCGGATTGGCCGCTTCCATCTGCCCCAGCGTGGCCGTGCAGGGCAGCACCACGGAGTAGACGTTCTGCTCGCGGATGCGCCGCGCGATGAGCTGCGTGTATTGCGAGCCAAAATCGAGAATGACAATGGATGGATTGTTCACAAGCTGTTCTTTCCAAGAAAATCGTGGGGACCGTGTACCGTCTAGTGTAATGCAGTCCGCTAAACTGGAAAGCAGCATGACTCCCACCCAACGCAAGACGCCCGCCCCACCGCAGCCCTCCCTGTTTGCCGCGCAGGAAACGCCCGACGCACCCCAGAAAGTTGGGGGCACAACAAAAAGCGCCCCGTGGACCACGGCCTATACCGATGGCGGTTCGCGGGGCAATCCCGGCCCATCCGGTTATGGCGTGCTGCTCCAGATGGAGGATGGCGCGGTCGTTGCCGAACTGAGCGGGTTTCTAGGCGTCCAGACCAACAACGTTGCGGAGTATTCCGCGTTGCTGGGCGCGCTGGAATACGCGCTGGCCCACGGCCACAGCCGCCTGCGGGTCATTTCGGATTCGGAACTGATGGTGAAGCAGATACGCGGCCAATACAAGGTGAAGAGCCCGGACCTGCGTCCGCTCTATGACGAGGCCCGTCGCCGCATCGCGCGTCTGGAGGCATTTGAAATCCAGCACGTCCTGCGCGGTAAAAACAAGAAGGCCGACCAACTGGCCAACGAAGCCATGGACCGCGGCAAGTAGCGCCTCCGTACTGCATGCACCGGGCCGACCAGAGCACTCCAGCAACAGTCAGCCAGCCGTTTCCTCTGGTCCGCGTGCATGACATCCTTGACAGCCTGGTCCTCGGCCAACAGCCAAACTTCCGATGACGAAGACCTATGTTAAAACAGATAAGCGCTGAAGTCCCGAAACTACCGCAAAAGTCCCCTGACCGCCTGTAAATCATGCACGCGCAGGAAATCTTCCGGCTGCGCGCAAGGGCCAATTTCCACGCCTTCGACCAAGACCAGCGTGCCCACGCCTGCCGCCCGGCCCGCCGCCATCTCCGAGCAGCGGTCACTAAAAAAATTTGACACGCGGGGGGGGGGGGCGAAACTTTTTGTATTCGTTCCGTGTCTACATTATTTAACAGCCGAAAACATGAAGCTCCGTTGAAAGTGTCTTGAAGATATGCAGAAATTTCTCCTGTTCCTGAATACGGTCTTTTGCCTGGTCGGCCTCACTCTGGCCTTTGAGGGGACGGCGCACGCCTATGCCGACCCCGGCTCCGGCCTGATGGCGTTGCAGATCATCGGCTCCACGCTAACAGGCGTGGGCCTATACTTCCGGCACAAGATCGGCATGTTCTTCGCCCGCCGGAAGCAGACTGCGGTCACAGAGGAAAGCGGGGCAGCCACAAAGAACGACTCCAATGAGGCGTGAGGCGGCAGCCACCTTTCGCGATCCGGCTGGCCACGTCGAGTTCCACGAGACCACCGTACTTCGGCATGTGCGCGCCGAGTATGCCACGGCCACGCGTGCGTTCCTGCAAGCGCCTTTTGTGGAGCGCTGGCTCCGGGATGGACGCATGGCGCCAACAAAGGTCCTTGCCGAGGGCGAGGAACTGGTGCTCGAACATCCACGGCTCTTCTTCGCTTCCTACCCGTGGGAGTGGTGCCCGGCGCAATGGCGCGCGGCGGCGGAGTTGACGCTGGGACTTTGCTCCGAGGCCATTGCCAATAGGTACATTTTGAAGGACGCCACGCCGTTGAACATACTTTTTGATGGCGCGCGGCCTGTTTTTGTAGACGTTCTGTCCTTTGAAAAGCGGGACCCGGAAAGCGCGCTCTGGCTGGCGCAGGCGCAGTTTGTGCGGACATTTCTTTTGCCTCTGCTGGCGCACCGCCATTTGGGATGGCCCCTGGCCGCAAGCCAATTGCAACGCGATGGATACGAACCTCGACAACTTCACGCGGCCATGTCAAAGTTCCAGCGGGTGCGACCCCGGCTTTTCTGGTCTGTCACCCTGCCCACCTGGCTGGAGCCGAGCGCGGAAGCGCCAATCGCTAAGGGCACGCCACAACTGCGTCGGCAACCCGCGCTGGCCACAGAAATCCTGCAACACGACCTGGCAAAGCTGAAAAAGCAGGTCCGCCATGCCGCGCCTGTGCTGCCCGCCAGCCGTTGGAGTGGCTACACCACAACGGCAAAGCACTATTCTGCGGCAGACCACGCCGCCAAGCAGGAGTTTGTCTCTCGCGTGCTGGCGGAGGCGCGGCCTGAAACCGTGTTGGATGTGGGTGCCAACACAGGAACGTATTCCATGCTTGCGGCCAAAGCAGGGGCGCGGGTGGTGGCCCTGGACACAGACCCGTCCGCCGTAGAAATGCTGTGGCAGCGGGCATACGACGAAGCGCGGGACATCCTGCCCCTGGTGGCCGACATCGCGCGGCCCACGCCCGCCGTGGGTTGGGAGAATGCCGAATCCTTCCCTTTGCTGGAGCGCATGGAGGGGAAATTCGACATGGTGCTGCTGCTGGCCGTGCTCCACCACCTACTGCTGATGGACCAGGTCCCGCTGGAAAGGATTGCGGCGCTAGTGGCCCGCATCACGCGTAAATATGCGCTGGTGGAGTGGGTGCCGCAGGACGATCCCATGTTCCAATTTCTATTGCGGGGCCGGGACGAAATCTACCAGCACCTGCAATTCGACGCCATGCTGGCGGCCTTTGCACCGCTCTTTCACGTAACGGCCCGTTGCGATCTTGCGAACGGACGCAGCCTGATTTTGTTCGAGAAAATATGAAACCACATCGCATTTTGCAGTCCGCAGGGATTGCGGCCATCATTCTTTATCCACTCTATGGGGCCAACTTGACGGCCCCGGAGGCGATGCGCATGCACAGCCCCGCGCCGGTGACCAACTATGCGTTGGCGATGATCGCCAACCTTGTTTTCCTGACGCTCCTTGTTTCGCTCCTATGGCTTGGAATTTCAAGGACACGGTTGGCCGCGTGGTTGCAGGTCCCCCTCCCCGGTGTGCTGGCGGCCTCTCTGCTCGAAGCCATTTACCTCTACAAGGGGGGTGTGTCTTCCAACAAGCTATGGGTGATTACGTTTCTGGCGTCCCTCGCGCTCACGTTTTTGCTGCGCGGAAAGTGGCCACGCGGCTATCGGGGCGTGCTTCATGGCAGCCATGCCGTCCTGATGGGTATGGGCATGTTCAGCCTTCTTGTCGTCTCGCAGCTTGTACGCATGGCCCTGTGGCGGCCTGCGCCAAACTTCACCGAGAACATGCCAACTGTCAGCGCGCACCCTTCCGGCAGCCATCCACGCGTTGTCTGGATACTGATGGATGAACTTTCCTACGACCAGGTCTTTGAGCATCGCGCTTCTGGCTTGGCGCTGCCAAATTTCGATGCCCTGCGCCAGAGTTCGACGCTGTTTACCAACGTCCAGCCAGCGTCTGAGGCGACACAAACGGCCGTGCCTTCGATCCTGCTGGGCCGGGTGATCGATCGCGCCGACTTTACCAGCAACAATCGCTATTTGGTCGCCTTTCCCGGGCAGCAGCTCCAGCCGTTTCCAGCCGCAGAGACCCCTTTCGCGCTGGCCCAAAAGCAGGGGCTGACCACCAGTGTCATCGGCTGGTACAACCCCTATTGCACTATGCTGGCGCCCTATCTCAACCATTGCTATTGGACCCGTGAGGTACTTACGCCAGCAGCTTTCATTGTGGGTGATGGCTTTTGGAGAAATGTCTCAGATGCGTGGGTCCGTTACTGGATCGCGCTCCATCCTATGCAGAAGCAACGCCCCCTGGTCTATTCAGCAAAGACCTATCAAGATTTTATGCAACGCGCAGACACACAGTTTGCCCAGGCCACGCCAGACTTCATCTTTCTCCACCTACCGTTGCCGCATCCACCGGGTTTTTACAATCGCCAGACTGGCCAGTTCGATGCTTCCAACCAGCGGTCGTATCTCGACAATCTTGCCCTCGCGGACATAACGTTGGGGCAGTTGCTTTCCACGCTGCAATCTTCGCCGAGATGGGCCAATACCAGCATCGTCCTCTGTGGAGACCATTCCTGGCGGACCTCCCTGATATGGCGGAAGGGCCGCCATTGGACGCCCGAAGACGAGGCCGCTTCGCGCGGCGGCGTCTTTGATCCACGGCCCATGCTGATGGTGCACCAGGCTGGCCAGAGCACTCCAGCCACAGCCAGCCAGCCTTTCCCGCTGGTCCGCGTGCATGACATCCTTGACAGCCTGGTCCTCGGCCAACAGCCAAACTTCGAGTAAATTCGCTGAGGGAGAAATACCCCGATTTTTCCTTGGTGCAGTGGATGGAGACAGCAATTGAGACGGGGAGAAAATTCGCCGAAGCCATGAGTTGGCCATTCTGAATTGGTCACCTGACGAATGGTCTTCACTCGGTGCGTGATTTGGGGACCATCCTCCGCGTGGATCGTACGGCCCCGATAGCGCCACTGCTCTGTCATTAACGACCAGTGTGACAGAGTCAAAAGCGGAACGCAAGTCCATTTTTACGCAGCGTGTATGGGGCCGTTCACCTGCCGCCACAACGGCGCGGCTTCCGTGTCCGGGTTGCCTGCGGCCAGCAGTAACTGCGCCTGATGCGCGAGCAGGGTCTTGCCGGCTTCCGTGCTGGTCGGCCACCACCGAAAACGGCC
>JBMFGT010000009.1:0-103536 GCA_049977205.1 Acidobacteriaceae bacterium
GCCAGCGCTTGCCCTTCACCAGTTCTCGCGCCGCGCCGCCCTTGCGGAAGAACTCCGCCCGGCGCACTTCATCCACCGCCGCTCCCGCGTGCTTCATGATGTGGAACTTGTCGTAGATGACGCGGCACTTCGGCAACCACTGTTCGATGCTCTGCCGGAACGGGTCCCACATATCTACGCAGGCGGCCTCGACCGCGCCGCGCTGGAAGGCACTCAGATGCTTCTCGAAAAACCCATCCAGGGTCTCCTTCTTCCGCTCCTGTCCGAACCACAACGGTTCCCCCGTCTGCAGATTGCTGGCCACGGTGATGAACTTCTGCTTCTTCCCCAGAAAGATTTCGTCCACTCCCAGCTTGCGCAAGGCCGGCTTCTTTCTGCTCCCGGACCAACGCGCCAGATAACGCAGATCCATGGCCCGCACCGTGCTCGCCGCCAGGCCAAACTGCCGCGCCACGCGACTGGCCGCCGCGCTCTCGCAGGCCTCCCCAACCGCATCCTCGAAGCGCTTGCTGAAGGGCGCCTTCGAGGGCAGCAACGGCACCTTCTCCACCTTCACACCGCAGTCCGGACAGCGCACCCGGTATAACTCGACCACCACCGTCGCCTTGTATGCGGACCAGGGCAGGTCCCGCACTTCCCGTTCATAGGTCTCAACCACTTCGTCCACCAGCTTGCCGCACCCCGAGCACACCCACTGCTTGTTCCCGCGCTTGCGACGCACCCACAACTTCAGGGTTTTGGCCCTCTCATCGATCTCATGCCGGTATACCTTGTATCCCGGCCAGCCAAGAATCTTGCTCCAGTCGGTCTCCTTCATGCCTGCCAGAATAACCGAAATGGCCATTTCTCAAAACCCCAGCAAAAACAGGGGGCCTTACACTTTCTCGCAAAGAGCCGATTTTATTGGCATTGCTTTGTAAAGCTACCAATCTTGACCAATGCGGTCGAGTAATCACCGCACTTTACAGTTGGATTTGTGACCTCGTCCTGTATTTCCAGATAGACCGGCCAAGGATTGCTCTGGCCTTTAGTCAAGTCTGTGGTCACCACGGTCGGGCCCATAGGACATTTCCAAGTTTGCCCCGCCTCTATTATAGTATCTGCTGGGGAACCAAAGTCTCCATTGTTATTGATGATAAGACAAGTTGACCCAGAAAAGACATTGCCAGAGTATTTTATGCCTGAGAGGTCTTGCACTGAGTTGAGGGAAACCACGTAATCAGGGTAGGTTCCCGCGACCGTGGTGAATGTGTTACCTGTTATGTTCCCCGTCACGGCTGGCTGCATGTTAGTCATGTCCAACGCGATTGCAATACACGGCCCCGCAGGAATGGTCACGTTATTGTTTGTAATTGACCATCCGATCGACGGGACTTTTGGATCATAGTTTTTTACACGGATGCCGTATGTTCCACCAAGCTCACATCCGCCATATTCGCTATTATTGGCCATCTCCTGGACATTGATAATATTGTGGTCAAGAACAAAGCCAGTGCCTTCCGCATCCAATCCGCGCCCGTGTCCCGTAATGGTATTGCCATGTATGTTCTGGTTTTTCGCCATTGATATTATTCCATAGTCATTCGAATAAGTACTAGTTAGGTGAATGATGTTCCCAGATATTAAAGAGCCAGGGGCCCCATCCGAGATGCCACCCTGCGGTGAGCCGTTGATTGTGTTGCCAGAGATATCGTCGGCTGGACCGATAGGAGTTCCTCCGTTGTCTAATTTAATTGCATATCCTTGCAATTGACTACGTGCTGACAAAGCACCCTGGTTGGGATGCTGGATGTTTGTCACATTGTCGTTAATGATATTGTCTTGTATTTTCCATCCGAGACCAGGATAATCACCATGAAAGAATTGGCTTCCCACGCTACTAAATGTCGCCGTTATGTTATGTATATGGCCCCCGTTAATGCCATTTCCCTGCCCTACCCAGAATACAGGACTAAAGGGAGGGGCGTTAGTTGCCTGCGTGACGGCCCCCCCATAAACAGTAAAGTGTGCATGTCCATTCCCTCCGCACTGCGTGGAAGAAGACAACTGGTTATACCACCCATCGCACAGTGTGAACGCTGGCTCCGGTGTGTCCCCACCTCCTGTACCATATAGGACGGTGTGGCCATTTAAGTCCAATGTTATTCCACTGGCTTCAATGGCAAAGCATGTACCTGCTGACGACACATCATTCTGAAGGACATATGTTGTGTCCCCCCTTGTCAGCTTTTCACATTTTGTTACTACTATCTGCTTGCCGGCTTCAGCACTAAATAATGCTTGCGCGGACAGCACTAGAAATGAAGCGAGTAATGGATATAAATTTATATGTCTACTCATCATTCCACAGACCTCATCTGTGTATCGCGTTTTCCGGCACGATCAATGGCCTATATTACCGCCACTAGAATTATTCAACTATAGTTACCACTGCCCAGGGCAGACATACACATCTACTTTTACACGCATATCATGCCCAAGAAAAGCATCTTGCACGTTACAGTGCGCAGACCATTTGGACAGTTATTTTCTATTACCCATTTGCGTTTATCTTCCAATTTGACCATTTCAACATTGCAACACCCATGTATGGATACACAGGTGAATGGGAATTACCATCAGTTTAATGTTACTGTTATCTGCAATGGTATGCTTTGCTGCCCACCCTGCGCGTTCGTTGCCTGGATAAGAATTGTTTGTGTGCCAGCAGGGGTCGTGAACATAGAAGGCCCCCCGCCAGCGCACCCCATCAAAGCAAAACCTGCCACTGTGAAAAGGAGCACACACAGTACCCATGTTTTCAAAACTGACCTCTTGGCCCTATTACGCTTTTTCCCCGCAAACAACAGCCCTGTAAGACCTATTGGCCATCCAAGCGCTATTGCAGGGGCAAACAGCACTGGCGCTTGCCGACTTGCAAGTTGCGTATCAACATTGGTGTATATCGCGACTGCGATCTTTTGCACTTGATTGTTCCCTGTAAACTGCAACACCGGACTGGCAAAGTTACACGTCATATTTTGCGGCAGGTCTAAACAGCTTAAGGTAACTTTCCCGGAGTATCCTTGTGCAGGAGTCAAGGACAATGTTGTGGATGCAGTACCGCCTTGCACAACAGTAAGTACAGAGGGCGTCAGACCTAGCGTTAAGGTCGGATTTGGCTGTACCGGCGCCAGTACAATGACACTTATATCATTGGATTGCATTGCTGAGAAGTTTTGGTCCCCAGAATACTGCGCCGTGATCACGTCAGTACCTACTGCAAGCGTACTTGTCGTGAACGATGCAGTCCCGGACGTATTCAGTGCCGCAGTTCCTATGACCGTCCCACCGTCCATGAAAGAAACAGTCCCTGTAGGTATGCCACTGGTGGCGGAGACAACGTTGGCCACAAAGGTCTCTGCCGACCCGCTAGTCACCTGTCCAGAAGGGCCACTAAGGAAAACATTGCCTGTGGCCTTGGAGACCGTTAATGTTCCATTTATATACTGGAATGTATAGTTTGGTGCTGATAACGTATTGGCTGTTATGTTAATAGGATACGTACCGGCCGGTGAAATGACTGTCGCTGTTGTTGTCAGGGACGGCGCACCGCTGACAGAAGACCTCTGCGTATCTCCGTTCACGAATCCACTCATGGTGTATGCGAATGTTGGGTTTGGGTCTCCATAAACACGCGACGTGTTTTGGGCATAGACCATAAGTTCTGCTGGGGCCACTAAAAAAGATTGCGTGACTGGCTGGGCCGCTTGGTATTGTGTATTGCCAGCCTGAGAGGCCTGTAAAACCACCTTTCCAGCCCCCTGGACAGACAGAGTGTTTCCGCTTATGGTTGCAGGCCCAGATAGCACGGAAATGCTTACAAGAAGGCCGGAGCTGGAACTCGGCCTTAGTGCAAATGGTGCAACCCCATAGACAACATTACCTATAGCAGGGAATGTTATGGTCTGAGTGTCAGCAGTGATGGTCAGTGTACCGGGATGGACACTAATAGAGTAATTTCCTGCCGCAGCGCCTGAAATGGATGCCGTTATTGGATAGACCCCAGGCACGGAGTTTGCTGTCGCAGTAGTCGCATAGATAATGCTGATCCCGTTGCCTAAATTGTTCCCATTCACGAGACCTTGCAATGTTGCGGTAAACGCGGGGAAAGGCGCCCCAAATGCAATTGTCGCATTGTCCACGCTGACAACCAGAGGCGCCTGTTCAACCGTAATACTGATTGTCTTCGACTGTGTGGTGTAGTCCGTGGTGTCTGTTGGCGTGAATGTTGCAGTAATGGCATAGGCCCCTGCAGGCAGAATGGACGAGGCCATTACTGGTGCACCCGCAACCGTGTATGAAATGTTACCAGCAATACCTCCTGACGTAGCATCTAAAATACCGTTTCCTAGAGGCTCTCCATACACGATAGAGGTGGCCGCTGGGCCCCATGTTAGCGCGGAAATGACCGGAGTCACCTTAAGCACAGAAGGTGTAATGTTCGGCTGGTAGTTTATCGAAGCAGGGCCACTGACTACTGCAGTAATTGGATAGCTACCAACAGGCGAGCTAATCGTGGCCGTTGTACTATATGTTACGGCAATGTTGTTGGTGTCCTGCGGCAGTAGGCCATTCACGGAGCCAGTAAGTATAGGATTGGCCACTCCGTAAGCCCGCGTCTCTGGATCCACTACTATACTCAATGGCTTTGTATTCACTTGGATGGCTACCGTGTCAAATGCCGTCGTGTAGTCCGTGGTGTCCGCGGGCGTGAATCTCACACTCAGCGTCTGGCTTCCTGCTGCTGGTATACTGCCTGCCGCGGGCGCGTATACGTACGTCCCTGCAACTGGGGACGATGCATCCAACTGCGTTGCACCTAACTGGGCCCCATAGGTGATTGCCGCCGGAGTTGTCCATGTAATTACCGGTGTCGCCTTGTTCACCACCAAGGTCACCGTCTGTGGCGTGGTAATTGCTGCGTAATTAGTGTCACCAGAGTAAGTTACTGCGATTGTGTGGTTTCCAGCAGCAAGAGTGCTGCCCAGATTCAACCCTGCCGCACCTCCTACCAGTGGGGCGACCTGTGCTGTCCCTCCATCGACCATGAAACTCACTGTCCCTGTTGGGGTGCCGATATTACCAGCAAGCGCGACCTGTACAGATGCACTGGTACCGTAAGTTATGGGTGACAAGGGAGAAAGCACCAACGTCATAGTTGCTGATGGCTGCGCAACAGTTACCCCAACCGGCGAAGAGGTGCTGGCCGCATAGTTGCCCTGCGTCGCGTAACTTGCAGTGATACTATCACTCCCCGCTGGCAGGGATGTCACGTTCAGCGTCGCCTCGCCGGTGGCCCCATCTATCGTCCCAGTACCCAAAGAGGTTGCGCCATTATAATAGAAAGTTACTGTCCCACCAGGTACGGGGCTGCCGCTTGATGTTACGGTCACAGTCGCCATCAATGTCACACTTCCGCCATAGCTCACGTTTGCGGACGAAGCTTTCAGCGTTGTAGACGTCGCTATCGGTTGTGCTTGATTTTGCGTGACTAGAAAGAGGGTGGACTGTATCTGGCCGGTCTCCGGCGCGGAGGACGCACCGCTGCTATTGGACTCCGGCGTGCCTTCCCGTCCATAGACGGCATAGCTGTACAAAATGTGCGCACCCAGTGCCAAGGGGGTGGGAATACTTGTCGAGTACGCCCCGCTGCTGCCTATAGCGGGCAACCACGTACCCTGCCAGGTATCTACCTGATAGTAGACAGCAGTTGGGGTTGGATTGCTCGCAGTCACGCCATTGTAAGGCGCGCTCGATGCGTAACTGACATCTGGCGTCAAAGTGAATCCTGGTTGCAGGTTCGTGGTTTGCAAGATAGGCGCATACGAGAGTATATCTGGGTCGTTGGATGGCTGCACTTTGACCGTCAACGGTATGGGTGCTACATTGGCCGGGGTGATCGTCTCCACTGCGCTGGGGTTGCCGCTTGATTGCCCAAGAACAAATGCCTGGTGTGTAACCTGGTCTACTGTTACCGCATTAGGTGAGTACCCTGTGCTGGTCGACACTGTTGTAATGACAGAGTTCGATGCACCATCTATTACTGTGACATTGCCAGTGGATTTGTTAGCAACATAGATTTGGCCTGTGGCGTTATCCACGCCAATCCCAGATGGCGAAGCAGTGCAATTTGAGTAGTTGGCGCAGCCAGTTGACGGGGCACCTGATACTACAACGTTGCTTTGGTCTGTTCCGTTGATGGCGGCCACGGAGCCATTGCTTGCTGCAACGTATGCGGTGTTCGAGGCGGAATCTACTGCAATTGCAAAGATGACGGAACCACCCAGATTGGGGGTAATTGTTTTCTGCGTGCCGTCGGGTAGTATTTCTGTTATTTGGGAGTCGCCTGAAACAAAGACCGTCCCATTGTTTTTGCTCAGGGCCATCAGGCCAAGAGAAAGAAATGAATACGTGGCCTTTGTTGTATTATTTACGCCATCAATCACAAATAGTGCCGTGTTCCCTCCACCACCGTCGTTCCCAGCCACATAGACCAAGTTTGTATTAGGGTCCACCAGGACCGAACTTGGATAAAAACTATTTGTGAGAGGAACAATTGAGGTGCCTCCATTTGTAAATGCAGTTACCGTGCCATTCGAGCCATTCCCCTGATTGACGACATAGATCGAATTTGTAACAGGGTTCACGGCAACGGCAACGGCGTTTCCAACCGAACCAACGGGCGCATTCACGCTGGAGGTAAAGCTGTTACTTGCGCCATTGACGACCGTGATGCTACCGTCCCCATTTGCTGCGATGATTTGGTCCGTTGCGATATTTACGGTTAGTGCAACTGGGCCGGGTTTGCCAGGCGCATAAGCCAGCGTACAAACTGCTTGTGTGCCTCCGTCGCAGGGAATGCCCGAACCATCTGGTTTGAAAGCCGTGATGTCGCCTGTATTGGCACTCGGATCATAGGCCGATGAAGTATAAACAATCCCGGTAATTGGGTTGACTACCATGGAGGCAAGGTAGCTAGGATTGGATGCGGGGACCGCGATGGGTGCGCTGGCCTTGTTGGTCGTGCCTGCAATTATCGAGACATTATTGCTGCCGCTGTTCGCTATGTATGCATGGTCAGTTGCCGGATTGATTGCCAGCGCAGATGGAGTTGCACCTGCTGATACAGCTAGTGTCACAGCATTGCTGGCCCCATCGATAATGCTGACGCTCCCATTGGTTGTACCCTGGCAGAGGACAAAGACCTGGTCCGTCACCGTGTCCACTGCGACGGCATAGGGACTTGGCCCTACCGCTGGGGTCGCGAGCACTGTATTGTTTTGTCCGCCAATCACACTCACGGTCGCGCTGCCAGAGTTAGCAACGTAAATGGTGTTGGTGGCTGTATCGACAGAAACTGACCGGGGGGATGTCCCCACAGCAGGAGATGCAATAATAGTATTGCTTGCGCCATCAATTACGCTTACGCTGCTCCCACCAGAGTTTGCTACGTAAATCTGGTTTGTAACTGCATTGACAGCAATGCCCAATGGCCCCGACCCAACAGTCACCGCCCCAGCCGCCGTTGGATTGCTTTCATCGACCACGCTGACGGTCCCGCTACCGAAGTTCGTGACATACGCAATATGGGTGACCGGATTGATGGCAATCGCCTTGGGAGATGTGCCGACGCTTGCGGTGCCGGTGACCGCGTTATTAGACCCAGCGATTGTAACTGCCGCGTCGTTGGCCGTGCTGACAGCAACAATTGTATTACTGGCCGCATCGACGGCAATGTCGTTCTGTGTAACGCCCACATTGATGCTACCGGGCGTTGCGGTCAAGTCCTTCTCGTTAATGGTGCTGACGAAAGTACTGCCACCGTTGGCCACATACACCATGCCCGTTGCAGGATTGACGGCGACTGCCGTGGGGGAACTCCCTACATTCACCGTCGCCAGTACGCTGCTGGTGGCCCCGCTGATCACCGTGATACTGTTACCACCCTGGTTTGCCACAAAGACATTGTTGGTAATTGGATCGACGGCAATCCCCTGCGGGGCCGTGCCAACTGGCACGGTCGCCACAACCGACTGGGCATGGGCCAGGCAAGGCAGAATGAGAATGCCAGCAAGGGCCATTGCCGCAATGGTTGCAGACGTCTTGAAGAGGTCATTTTGCATCATCGAAATTAGCGTTCGGGGTTTCATATCGTACCTTGCCTCATAAAATCTTGACTGCGGTGTCCGCACCGAGCGGGACCACCTGTATTTTTGTTCCAGTTCATCGCTCCGCGTTCCATGCCATTTCCTCTTCCAATGTCGGCGCGTCCGCAGCAGGGACGGCCCCTGCCGCCAGGCCCTGTTCTGCACCCTTCCATTGCAGGTTGCGTCCGGCTGTGCGCAATACGAATGCCCAATAGGGAAGGAAGAAAAGTGCCGCGCCACCAACCGCCACCAGCAGCATGTTGGCGTACTGCGGCTTTGCCATGCGCAGCGCCAATGCAGCAGGCGCGATCAAAAACACCAACGCGGCCAGACATGCCCGCCCGGTTACGCGGACATACTCCCGCACCGCAATGCCGACATAACGCTCCAGCAGGAATGGCTGGACAAAGGTGCGCAGCAGAAAGCTGGGGACCAGCGTACCCAAGGCAACGCCGATCATGCCGTAGCGCCGCACCAGCAGCACACTCAGCAGCAGGTTCAAGACCGCCTCAGTTGAGTTCAGCGTGGCGTAAACGTTCTGGTGCATGGTGGCGTAAAAAGTGGCGACAGCCGTGGAGTGCATCAGATCAAATAGCGATGCCAGCACCAGTACCACCAGAACCGGATAGGCATCCAGGAAGTCCCGTCCCATCCAGCGCGCAATAAACGGGTGCCCCAGGGCGACCAACGAGAAGGCGGCAAAACCTGCCGTTCCGATGGCCAACTGTGTCCCAGAAAAGAAGGTCTTGCGCAGCCCTTCCCGGTCGCGCGCGCCATCCTGCATGGTCAACAGTGGCGTCAGGACGCCAACGATGGCAAGGATGCCGTCAATGTAATAAAGGACCAGCGTGGAGGCGATGTTGTAGTGCGCGACCGCCACCATGCCCAAAAACATGGAGACAACGATGGCATCCGTCTGTAGACGGACACGGTCTGCCACCTGGCCAATGATTACAGGGACACCAAACTTCAACAGCTTTTTTGATAACGCCCGGTCTACTGCAGAGCGGTCCAGCAGACGTACAAACGGATAGGTGCGATGGACGGCCAACAACACCACCATGTAACCCGGAAGGCCAGCAAGCAAGGCCCCCAACGCCAACATGACAACACCATGGCCACTGAGGAGGACCAGCACCGTGGCCGCGCTGCGCAGCAATAAGCTGAAGATGGTGGTCCCTGCGGTCAAGTCAAAATGTGAACCTGCGTTCAACACGCCAAAGGGGGCGCGCATCGGAAAGCTCAGGCTGGTCTGGATGCCTGCCAGTAGGATGACCCCAGCAAGGACATGGCTGTAAGGACGCCCACTGGGCCAAATGACCGCGGTCAGGACAAACGTGACCAGCAGCAGCACCGCACCGATGGCTGCAAAGGCCGCTAGACCAGTGTTGTAGATACGGTTGGCCTCCCGCGGATCGTCCGCCCCCAAGGCATGGGACATGTGCGTAAAGATGGCGCCGGAAAGTCCCAGATCGAGCACGCTGTAGTAACCGATAAAGGCATACGCCAGCGCCCAGATTCCGTAGTTGGCCGCCCCCAGCCGGTGTACGGTAAATGGCGTCAAAAAGAACCCCGCCAGGACACTCAACACCAGCGCAAGGGTACGCATACCGGACCCCATCACGAGCTTGCGCAAGGACACAAAGGCCCGCTTGCGGGAGGGGGCCTGGGCCGGATTGGACAGGGGCGTGTTCACGCGACTGTAACATCTCCTCTGCGTACCCCAAGGACGCTTTGTATGGCCGCGGGAAGTAACTCCACGCCTTTGCGTTCGTGCAATGGGACACGACTGCAATGCAGGAGAAGCATTTCTTGTGCCATTCCAAAAGGCTGAAAATATACGCTGTGCGCCGTTTTTGGCCGGGATGTGCAGATGTTTGCATATTTCTACTTAAAAGACCTCCCGTAAGGGGCCGTTGCCGGTGTCCCCAGGCCTTTTGCCTTCTGGATTTATTACCAATGTTTCTGCTGCTTTTCGCTATGGGGACCCTGCACAGGTAGGCGTTTAAGGGCGCAGTTTCAGGCGCGCCGTAAATGCTGCACAATCAACGCGCGTCCTGGCCACTGGGGAATGGGCGCCACAATAGGGCCTTGTGCAGGGTTTTGCTGATGTGAGTGCCGGAAAAGAATGGTGCGTCTGGCCTACAGGCGACTGGACCTGCTGGCGATGCATCTACTACAGCTTCGAGTGGGGTGGTACAGCACTGAGCCATGCCGCAGAAAGTAACAATAAGGACGGGAAAAAGATTGTGCCCGTGCAGCCATAAACAAACCACATGCCAGACCTCCTCCGTGCAACCAGTTACTCGACGGCCCTCCCATAGGCAATGGATGGGCCGGACTGCATGTATCCATGATCTATGTGGGCCAGATGTTCAGAAATTCAAGGAGGTCGCCAGAAAAATGCTGCGGTTGCCTGCTGTAGGTGGGCCAAAAAACCCACCCGCCAACGATTGGTATTTCCCAAAGAGCGGAGAAACCAGGGTCGCGTTCGGCGGGGCCAGGTTCTGCCGATTGAAGACGTTGGAGGCAAAGGCCGAGAGAGTAAGGCTGTACTTGCGCGGCGGTGCTGCCTTGGCAGGGCCGAAACCACCCTGGTTCCCACTCAGGCCGCGGCCACCCAGTCCGCCCCCGTGGGGACCATGCCATCCGTTCCGGCCATGCCCTCCTATGCGTGGCCCAAACCCAATGGTCTTACTGACGCGCATGTTCAGACTAACATTCATAGGCCCTGTCCCCAGGCCGTAAGGGACGATCTTTTCGCTGGTCCCTATAGGATTGGGATTGAGACACCCATACGGGGTTGAAATGGCCCCCGCTTCGCTGCAACTACTGGCGAAGGACGGCCGCGCATTGAACTGGTTGTTGGCGGTCAGGTCACTGCCGATCTTGATGTTATAAGGCGTACCTGAGTTATATACCAGAAACGGGGAGACCATAAACTGATAGGGCAAATTCAAACTGCCAATAAAAACGAAGCGGTTTTTAACGTCAAAATTTGTGCGCCCATAGTCGAAGCCGGGGTTGCTGGCATTGGAAGGGAAATGACCGACCCCTGTGGTGTCCCCTTTTGCGTTGGTATATGTATAAAAACTGGCCAAGCTATAACGATTGTATCGCGCGTTCACGCTGGCAATGATCTGGTCTTCCCGGTATACGCCACCAGACTGGTATTGGTACGTGTTCTGGCTGGGCGGGGTGAGAGGGACACTTGGATAAGTATCGGTGGAACTATCAAAGAATGGGGCATCAATGTTGTTGGTCAGATATTGGTGTACGCCACGGCTATACAAATAGGTAATGTTAGAGGTGATGCTTTTTGCCAATTGCCGGTCCACTCCCACTGCACCCTGCATGTCCACTGCCGCATGGAAGTTGGGGGCGATTGTATAGTAAGTGGGGGACGAGGCCGTGGCAGAGGTAAGCGGCGGCTTGACTGCGTTTCCTGGGCTTGTCTCCGTGTAAGGTGGATTACTAATAATGAATATCTGCTGGTTCGACAACTGTCCAGGCGCCGTTGGCAGGTTGTTGTGGATGGTCTGGAGCACATACGGCGTACCGGCCATGGCGCCGAAGCTGTTGGGCACGGTAAAACGCTGGTAGAACCATCCATACCCCACGCGCAACACGGTCTTAGGGGCCTTCCTGTTATGACCGTCCAGGGCGTAGGCCAGATACATCCTCGGCGCCCAATCACTTTTGTCTTGGATATAATTTTGTGTTTCCCAGCGCGTCCCGTAACTGAAAGTAAAACGCGGACTGATCTTCCAGTCATCCTGGTAGAAAAGCGCCCCGTCAAAGACTATGGCGCGGGCCGTATATTGGTTATTGTTGACTACCGTCACTTGATAAATCTGCGGTGTCCGGTTGAGATAGGTGGCGGCAGAAGGGAAAATATATGTCCCGTTCGTGCCGGAGTTTGTAAAATTGGCGTCACGGTATACGCGAAAGCGCGTGCCAAAGTCCAACGAATGGGCGCCCTTGGTCCCGGTGAAGTAGTCCTGGAACTCAAAGTCGTCCTGGTTGTCTTCTACCGTCCCCGAACTATTGCCGCCGGAGGTAAAAGCGCCCTGCACGGTAACGGTCGGCGTGGTGAACTGGGCAGCCTGTGTGTTGCGTATCCTGCGGTACTGGAAGCGTATGTCATCGACAAGGTTTTTGCCCAGGACAATGCTGTCGCTTGCCTGCAAAAGGTTTTCTTCGTTGTGGACGTTATAGGCCTGACTGGCCAGGGACGACTGGCCCGGCCCCACATCTGTGTTCAACATGCGGTAATAGGAATACCGTACGGTGAGCGTGTTGGACTTCCCCAGTTGAAAATCAAACCGCGGGCCAATGTCCAGCCGTGAGCTAGGGTTCCCTATCGCCTGGTTAAAGACCGTACCATTTACGTTATTGGCCGTTATGCTGGCCGGGTCCACGGCATCAATGATGTTCACATTTTGCACATTGCGGTTGAACACATCCACAAAGTAGGAGGCATTTTTTGTGATCGGGCCACCCACATTCCCATAGAAGAAATACGAGTAATAACTCGGCTCCTGCAGGGGCGTGGCCGTGCTGGGCAGGTTGGCGTTCAGGATGGGGTCCTGCGCATTGAATGCGGAGTAGTTGCCCCTGGAAAAGATGTGTCCATGCAGATTGTCGGTACCCGGCTTGGTGAATATCTCAATGCGCCCATATCCGATGCGATCATATTCCGCAGAGAACGGGTCCTCATTCACCCGTATCTCCCGGATCGCCGACTTGGGCGGCATCTGCCCCCCGGTAAAGCCATCAATGTAAATTTGCCCACCATTGGGGCCTGCCGATGGGCCGGCCAATGCCTGTAACTCGTTCGTCATTTCATCCGGGTCGTCTGAGAGCGCTTCCAGGTCTTTGCCCTTCAGGATGATGGCATTGGCGTTGCTCTCCGGGCTGGTGTCAATGGTGGTGCTTTCCGCGTTCACCTGCACCTGCTGTTGCTCCTGCTGTAACAACAGGGCGGCATTCATCTGCCGCACCTGTCCGGGGGCAATGGCCACACCTTCGTGCAGGGAAGGCGCAAAGCCATCTGCGACCACGGTAACGGTATACAGACCAGGGGGAAGATTGGGAATGTTATACGAGCCAATGCCATTTGCATGGGTGGTGGCAACGGAATTTCCCGACGACGTGGTCACCGTCACCGTCGCGGACGGAATGACGGCCCCGGATGGGTCCGTGACTTGCCCATGCAGCGTGCCTGTTCCAGCGGCGGGCCTTTGCGCAGTTGCAGGGACCGTCACTCCAGCCAGCAGGAGAATCAACCATATAAAAAGAGAATGGAACTTCATCATTGCCATGTACCCAATAAAAATACGGGGAACTCCAAGGTTGAGAAACAGACCTTCCGACACCTGCGCAAGGCCCCTACTATCTATTTTTCTGGCCAGAACATACCACTGTCTGCGCCATCTTTATGGCACTGCAACAAGGAGCAGGTCCCCGGCCCGGATGGCCCATCCGGAGACGAACAGCAATCAGGAGTGTTTTTGCTCCCAGTGGAAAGACGCAGCAGCCCGCCTGTAAGTTTCAGGCTGGGGACAGGCGGTCCTCCCCTCTTGCCGTTTGTAAAGACGGCAAGAGGGCCTGCTGTTCAATATGAGTGGGCCATAGAAGGTCTATTGCATCCAGCCATCAAACACGCCCTGGACAATGGCCCCTCGCATCCTGGCAATGTCCGGGTGCATGGAGCGGTCACGTTCCAATTTCGCCACCAGTCCCCGCACCTGCGCATGGGCCGCGTCCACGCGCCGCGCCGGTCGCAATGGCTTGCGATACTCCAGCCCTTCGGCAGCGGCCATCAACTCAATGGCCAGCATGTGCTCAGCATTTTCCACGATCTGCCGCAGTTTGAGCGCCGCCGTCATGCCCATGGAGACATGGTCTTCCTTTCCACCGGAGGTGGGCACGCTGTCCACCGATGCGGGATGGGCCAGCACGCGCGATTCCGCCAGCAGCGATGCAGCGGCCACATGCACAATCATGTAACCAGAGGAAACGCCAGCGTGCGGCGTCAAAAATGGCGGCAGCCCCTCATTTAGGTCCGGGTTCACCAGGCGGTCAATGCGCCGCTCGGCAATACTCATCATGTCGGTCATGGCAATGGCAGCGTAATCGTAGGCCAGCGCCAATGGCGCGCCGTGGAAGTTTCCGCCAGAGATGATCTCGCCCGTCACGCCGTCTTTGTCCACAAAGACCAGCGGATTGTCTGTGGCCGAGCCGGTCTCAATTTCCAGCACGCTGCGCACATGCTGGAGCACGCCCAGCGCGGCCCCATGCACCTGCGGCATACAGCGCAGGCAATAGGCGTCCTGCACGCGCGGGTCGTTGTTGCGGTGCGATTCGCGTATCTGGCTGTCTTCCAGCAGACTGCGCAGGTGCCGCGCCGCCTCCTGCTGGCTGGGATGCGGACGCACGGCAAGGATGCGCGCATCAAAGGCCGTCGGCGTGCCCTTCAACGCTTCCAGCGTCATGGCCCCGGCCAGGTCTGCCAAACGCACCACGCGCTCTGCGCGCAGCAGGGCCAGCCCGCCCACAGAGACCATCGCCTGCGTGCCATTCAGCAGCGCCAGCCCTTCCTTGGCGGCCAGTTGTAGCGGCGTCATACCGGCAGCCGTCAACGCTTCCCGCGCGGCCATGCGCTTGCCGCGATAGAACACTTCGCCTTCCCCAATTAGTCCCAGCGCCAGGTGCGCCAATGGGGCCAGGTCGCCGCTAGCTCCCACGGAACCTTTGGCCGGGACCATGGGACAAATGTCATGCTCCAACATCTCCAGCAGACGTTCCGCCACCAGCACACGCACGCCGCTGGTGCCTTTGGCCAGCACATTGGCGCGCAGCAACATCATGGCGCGCACCTCTGGCCCGGTCAACGGGTCCCCAATGCCGCAGGCATGGCTGCGCACAAGATTTTCCTGCAACTCCACCAGTTCGTCTGGCGGAACATGCACATCGGCCAGCTTGCCAAATCCGGTATTGATGCCGTAGGCCGTCGTGCCGCTGGCCAATAGACGCTCCACCACGGCGCGTGATGTCTCCATGCGACTGCGCGCCCCAGCGTGCAACACGACTTTGCATTCCCCATAAGCGACCGCCGCAAGCTCCTCCAGCGTGAGGGGCTGTCCATTCAACTGCAAAATTTTCCCTTTCACAAATCACCCTTGTTTCTTTCTGTTGTTCCTTCTGTGTAGTGGACCTCGCTCTGGGAGCGCAGGCCCTCCGCCGCTCTCTCCGGCGTAATGTCACGTTGCGGCATCCCCAGCATTTCAAAGCCGACCATATATTTACGTACCGTTGCCGAGCGCAGCAGCGGTGGATAAAAATGCGCGTGGAAATGCCATTCTGGATGCGGCTGGCCATCGGTGGGCGTCTGGTGCAGGCCCATCGTATACGGAAAGCTGGTGGCAAACAGATTGTCGTAGCGCGTAGTCAGCCGCTTCAAAATCCCTGCCAACGCGCCCTGCTGCGAGTGGTCAAACTCTGCCAGCGAACCCACATGACGGCGGCTGAGCAACAATACCTCAAAAGGCCAGACGGCCCAGAAAGGCACCAGCGCCACAAACCCCTCATTGGCGCAAACAATGCGCTCCGCCCGCGCCACTTCCAACTGGACGTAGTCACAGAGCAAGCAACGGTGCTGCGTTTGCAAGTGCTCCTGCTGCGCCAGCAGCTCTGTCCGTGGCGCATCGGGAATGTGCTCGGTGGCCCAGATTTGCCCGTGGGGGTGCGGATTGCTGGCGCCCATCATGGCCCCACGGTTCTCAAAAATCTGCACATGCCGCACCCAGTCCATCGCGCCTAGCTCTTTGTACTGGGCCGTCCACGCCTCCACCACGCGCTCAATCGCGTGCGTCTCCATGCGGGCCAGCGTCAGGCTGTGGTCCGGATGGAAGCAGACCACGCGACACAGGCCGCGTTCCTGCTCCGCGCGCAGCAGAGGGCCATGCGGCATGTCCACAGGCAGCGTCGCGTCTGGCAGCAGCGCGGCGTAATCATTGTCAAAAATAAATGTGCTCTCGTATTGCGGGTTCTGGTCTCCACCGGCGCGCTGGTTGCCCGGACAAAGATAACAGGCCGGATCGTAGTGGATGGGCGGCGCGGCGTCCGCCTTGGAGACCTCGCCCTGCCACGGGCGTTGCGTGCGATGGGGGGACACCAGGACCCACTCCCGGCGCAAGGGATTGTAGCGGCGATGCGGGCCTTGCAGCCAGCTTGTTGCAGAGGCAGGTGTGTCCATAGGGTAAATGGCGTTTCTGCGCCACTCCCCATGCTAACCGATGCGCAGGCCGATGGGCCGTTCTGGCCCCTTCGCAGCAGGCAGGCCGCTTGACGTCGCCGTCCTGGGAAATGCGGTGCGCACCTCTTTTTACGCGGCACTTCTGATAAAAACCGGCGGAATGTTTTTCTTTGCCAGCAAAATCCCGGCCTTCTTCGCTACCATAGGCACATGCTCCCTGCGGCCCGCATTTTGGAGTTGTATGACAACTGGACCCGGCAATGGCACGCGGGGCCTTATACCGCCAGCAGTGGCCCGCCCCTGGAAGCTGCGCTGGGGGCGCTGCATTGGGCAAATTTTGAGCTGTGGCACGAGGAAGACAAGGCGCGCGCGCCCCACGCCAGCGATGCCGCCCTGGCCCAGGCCAAGCGCAACATTGACCGCACCAACCAACGCCGCAATGACCAGATGGAAGCCTGCGACGCCCTGCTGTTGCGCTGGCTGGCAGACCAGCGCCTACCCAATCCACGCGCCGAGCTGCATTCGGAGACCCCCGGCCTGATGCTGGACCGGCTCTCCATTCTCACCCTGAAGCGGTATCACACGCTGGAGGAAATTGACCGTCCCAACGCCCCCGCCGGACACGCCGAACGCAACCGCGAACGGCTGGCCATCCTCGACCGCCAGCGCACGGACCTGGCCGATTGCCTGGACCGGCTGTGGGCCAGTGTCCTGCGCGGGGAGCGGCGCTTCATCCTCTATCGCCAGTTGAAAATGTACAACGACCCCACGCTGAACCCCGCGCTCTACAGCAGTCCTGAAAATTAAAAACGCCGGATGCAGTTGATGGCATCCGGCGCTGGCCTGTGGAAGGGGGAGCAACAAATTTCCATTGCAGGAAGGGCCTATCTTGGGTCTACGCCGGTCAGTTGAGGCTGGCCTGCTGCGCCGAGACATGCTGCGCCGGGGCCGAGCCGCCCACGCTGTTGGTAAGCAACTGCACCTCCACGCGGCGGTTCTTGGCGCGCCCTGCGGCGCTGTCATTCGACGCGACCGCATCGTCCTTACCAATGCCAATCAGATAAAACCGGTGCGCCTGGATGTTGTACCGCGAGGCCAGATATTGCACGACGGCCTCCGCGCGGTGTTCGCTCAGTTGGTAGTTGTATTCCTTGCCGCCCACCGAGTCCGTGCCGCCCGTCACTTCCAGAATGTACGACTTCTGGTTGCCCAACTGCGCGGCGAACTGGTCCAGTTGCCCCTTGTCCGCGCTGGTCAGCACTGCGCGGTTGAAGGCGAAGTGGACCTGCACATCGGCGACCGGATGGTAGGTGTCCAGATTGCTGACCACGCTGGCCAGCGAGTCCGCGCGGGTCCACGCATCCTGCGCCGATTGTTGCGCCTGCGTGGCGGACTGTCCTGCGGCCAGCGCCTTCTGGTCCGCTGTGGAGGCCGCCGTCTGCGCCTGCATAATGCCCTGCTGCGCGCGCTGGCCCAGGTCGTCCAGATTGCGGCGGTTGGTCGCCGTTTGGTCATCCAGATCATTGGTCTGCTGGACCAGGGGCGCGGTCTGGCTGCGCACATAGTTCTTGGTGGTGCAGCCGGTAAAGACCAGCGCCGCTGCGGCCCCCACGGCCAACATCAACGGGACCGCGCTGGTCGTCTTGCTTCTGTTCCCGGTTCTTCTTGTTCCTGCGGATTGCATGGCGGATTGCATGGATGTTCTCTCCGATCACGGGGCACGGGCAAACCCGCTTGCAGGCTTGCTGATGCTCCAACATCTATAAGCAAAGCAATTCCTGTGCCAAATTGGGACTCCCTGCACATCTTAAATATTTCAATGGCTTACGCCTATTTTCCATCACGTCAACAAGCACTTCCGACCCAGTAGACGGTAATTTTTACACCTCCAGCATGGCGCTAGACTGAAGACAGTCGATGGACCTGCGAGAGAAAATCCGCACCCTGCCCGCAAAGCCCGGCGTTTACCTGTATCACAACGCCGAGGGCGAGGTCATCTACGTGGGCAAGGCCAAGGACCTGCGTGCGCGTGTGCGCTCCTATTTTCTGGAATCGGCGCAGGCCGACGCCAAGACCGGCTCCCTGATGCGCGAGGCCGTGGACCTGGAATACATTCTGGTGGCCAGCGAGCAGGAGGCGTTGGCCCTGGAAAACAATCTAATCAAAGAACGCCAGCCGCGCTTCAACGTCCTACTGCGCGACGACAAGACCTATCCCTACGTCAAGCTCACCCTGGCCGACCGCTTTCCCAAGGTCTTTGTCACGCGGCGCGTGCGCAAGGACGGCAGCGCGTATTTTGGCCCATATTTTCCCGGCAGCCTGGCCTATCGCATCGTGGAGCTGGTCCACCGGACCTTCCTTTTGCCCAGTTGCAAAGTGGACCTCTCGCGCTATCATCCGCGGCCCTGTTTGCAATACCATATCCATCGCTGCCTGGGGCCTTGCGTGGAGGCGCTCACCACGCCGCAGATATACAGCGAGGCCGTGCGTGACGCGCAACTGCTGCTGGCCGGCCACGCCGAAGAACTGGTCCACTCCCTGCAACAACGGATGCAGGATGCCGCTGTTGCTGAGCGGTACGAACTGGCCGCGCGCTACCGCGACATGCTGACCACCGTGGACCAGTTGCAGACAAAACAGCGCGTCGCCACCACCTCCGACGACGATGCCGACGTCTTCGGCTACCACTATGAAGACGGCAGGCTTGCTGTCAACCTCTTCCACATGCGCAGTGGCCGCATCGTGGACCGCAATGCATTTTTCTGGGAGGACCTGCCGGAACTTCCCGATGTGGAAGACGACGCTGCCTCCAGCAATTCTGGGGCGGAAGACAATGCCGCGCCCAGTATTGCCGAGGGCCTCCATCCCGGGGCATTTTTTTCCGCGCTGCTCAAGCAGCGTTACATTGACCAGCAATATGTGCCGCGCAGCATTTACGTCCCGGTGGATTTCCCGGACCGCGCTGCGCTGTCCGCGCTGCTGGGCGAGCGCTGCGGCCATAAGGTCGAACTGCTTGTGCCCCTGCGCGGGGAAAAGCGCGCGCTGGTCGACCTGGCAGGACAAAACGCCAAGCAGTCCTACGACCAGCGTTTCCGCGTCTTGCAGCCGAATGTCCGCGCCATCCAGTCCGCTTTGCAGGACGCACTGGACCTGCCCGAACTGCCGCAGCGCATTGAGTGCTTTGACATCTCGCACATCCAGGGCGCGGAGACCGTGGCCTCGCTGGTGGTATGGGAAAAAGGCGCGATGAAGAAGGCCGATTACCGCAAGTTCCAGGTGAAGACCGTCAGCGGCGTGGACGACTTTGCCAGTATGCGCGAAGTGTTGCTGCGCCGCTACAAGCGCCTACAAGAAGAAAAAAGGCCCATGCCCAGCCTGGTCCTGATTGACGGCGGAGTGGGCCAGTTGCACGCCGCCGCCGCCGCGCTGGAGGAGCTTGGCCTCACCAGCCAGCCGCTGGCCTCCATCGCCAAGCGCGAGGAGGTCCTCTACGTCTACGGACAGGAGAATGCGCCCGTCGTGCTGGACCGCCGTTCGCCGGTGCTGCACCTGGTCCAGCGCATCCGCGACGAATCGCACCGCTTCGCCATCACCTACCATCGCAAGCGCCGCGAGATGCGCGACCGCGACTCCGAGTTGCTGCGCGTCCCCGGCGTGGGCGCGCGCACGCGCATCCGCCTGATCGAACATTTCGGCAGCCTGCGCGCCGTGGAGAGCGCATCCCTGGAAGCTCTCACCGCCGTCGTCCCCGCCAAGGTCGCCTCCGCCATCCTCGCGCATTTCCACACGGCAGATAGAGCGCCAGAAACAAAATAAAGTCCCTGTTTCCTGGGAACCGCAGCACACGTAATGCATATATCTCTACAATCGTCGCATCCGCAGGAGGACCGCTTGGCTTTATCCACTCGTACCCAGCCGCCCCAGAATCCGTTCCCTTCCGATCTCGCCCCGTTCCGTCCGGCGCTGCATCTTGCGTTGGCCTTCGCGCTCGTCAAACTGGCCATTCACATTGTGGCCAATCTGATGACGCAGCACTTTGGATACGGCATCTTCCGCGACGAACTGTATTACTTTATCTGCGGACGCCATCTGGCCTGGGGATATGTGGACCAGGCCCCGATGGTCGCGTTGCAGGCGCGCGTTGCGGAAACGCTCTTCGGCCTCCACAGCCAGGCCATGTTCCGTATCTTTTCCGCGCTGGCGGGTTCGGTAAAAATCATCCTCACCGGAATGCTGACGTGGTCTCTCGGCGGCAGGCGTACCGCGCAAGTACTGGCCATGGTCGCCGTGCTGTTTGCCCCGGTCTACCTTGGCGCCGACGGCTTCCTCTCCATGAACTCCTTCGAGCCGGTCTTCTGGATGGGCTGCCTGCTCACCGTAATCTGGATTGCGCGTGGGGCCAGCCCGCGCTGGTGGCTGCTCTTTGGCACACTGGGCGGCCTGGGTCTGCTGAACAAACCCTCCATGGCCTTCTTTCTCATCGCACTGCTGGTCGGCCTGTTGCTCACTCCACAGCGCCGTCTGCTTTGGAATGGATGGGTCCCCGCGGCAATTACGTTGTTGATCCTCATCGCATCGCCATATTTACTTTGGCAATTTCAACATCACTGGCCCACCTATGAATGGCTGCAAAATGTTGCCCACAGCCACAAGAATGTGCAGCTCACCACGCTCCCCTTTCTTGGCGCACAACTCATGATGCTGTCCCCACTCAGTATTTTTCTTTTAATTCCGGGCCTTATATGGCTCTTTGCCGCAAAGGCCGCACGCGGTCTCCGCTGGATTGGTCTCACCTACCTCGTTCTGCTCGCCATCATGGTCCATCTGCACGCCAAGGACTATTACGTTGCGCCGGTCTATCCTGTCCTCTTCGCCGTAGGCGCATTAGCATGGCAGCAACTTTTCTCCACCTCGCGCAAAACTGCATGGCTCCTGCCCGCGTGGTGCGTGATCCTTGCCATCACCGGCGCGATCATCTCTCCCATGGCCCTGCCCATCCTGCCGCCCTATACCTGGGTTCGCTACACCACCGCGCTGCACTTGAAGAGTGGAAACACCGAAACCGCCGAGACTGGACCACTGCCTCAGTTCTACGCCGACCGCTTTGGCTGGAAGCAGATGGTCGCCCAGGTCGCGCAGATTTATAACTCCCTCTCACCCGCCGAACGCGCCAACACAGCCATCTTCTGCAATAACTACGGCGAAGCCAGCGCCATCGACATCTATGGTCCTCAATACGGACTACCACAGGCCATCAGCGGCCACCAGAATTATTTTTTCTGGGGACCGCGCGGCCATACAGGACAGATAATGATCGTCATCGACAGTTCCTACGAACACCTTTCCACGCTCTTCCAGTCTGTGGAAATCGTCGGCCACACCAACAATCCGCTGGCCATGCCCTATGAAAACAGGCCCATCTTTCTTTGCCGGGGACTGAAGCAACCGCTCGCGACGCTTTGGCCGAAGACAAAGAACTGGATGTAGTTTTGTAGACCCATTGGCCATTTTGTGCGAAGCTGATTGCAACCTTGAGCGACCAATCCTCCAGTCCGGACCTGCCGCGCATCCTGGGGCCTTGGCAGGCCACCGCCGTCGTCGTTGGCACCATCATCGGCAGCGGCATCTTTCTGGTGCCGCAGGAAATGATGCAGGCCGCAGGCCGCTCCTCTCTGGTCTATCTTGCCTGGTTCGCGGGCGGGGCGCTCTCGCTCTTCGGCGCCATGACCTACGCCGAACTGGGGGCCATGCGTCCCTACGCGGGCGGAGAGTATGTCTATCTGCGCGATGCCTATGGCGACCTGACCGCGTTCCTGTATATGTGGTCCTGGTTCGTCCTTGCCAAGCCAGCTTCCATCGCCACCATCACCATCGGACTGGTGCGCGTGCTGGTCACTTTTCCTGCCCTGCGCTGGCTGGATGGTCCCGTCTTCCACGGGACGTTTTCCCTGGCCTGGGGGCAGCTCCTCGCCATCTCGATGGCCTGGCTGATTACGGGGCTGAATTATCTGGGCATCCGCCGCGCCGGTGAGTTCCAACTGGTCTTTACCTGGCTGAAGATCGTGCTGGTCGCGGTCATTGTGGCCTTTTGTTTCTCCAGCCCTGTGGGAAACGCCCTGAACTTTACGACCTTCTTCCCCGGCAGCCGCGGCGGCGTCACCGGATTCATGGTCGCGCTGGTCGCCGCGCTCTGGGCCTATGACGGATGGAACAACCTGAACGCGGTCGCCGGAGAGATACGCCAGCCGGAACGGAATGTCCCCATCGCCCTCACCATCGGCGTGGGGACGGTCGCCGTACTCTACATGGCCACCAACGCGGCCATCCAATACATCCTACCGGCCACGGCCATTGCCCATTCGCCGCGCCCTGCGCAGGTGGCCATGCAACTGGTGGCCGGTCCCTGGGGGGCAACGCTGGTCTCCCTGGGCATGGCCCTCAGCATCGTGGTCACGCTGAATGGGACCGTACTGGCTGGCGCCCGCGTCCCCTTTGCCGCTGCGCGGGACGGCCTTTTCTTCCGTCCCATGATGCGCATCCATCCACGCTTCCAAAGCCCCTCCACCTCGCTGGTGGTGCAGGCCTGGGTGTCCACGCTGCTGCTGCTCTTCATTGGGAAGTTCCAGCAGCTCTTTGAGCTGGCGCTCTTTGCCGAGTGGCTCTTTTACATGCTGACGGCCACCACCCTCTTCGTCTTCCGCCATCGCGATCCAGGTGCGCCGCGCCCCTATCGCGTCCATGGATACCCCTTGCTGCCTGCCTTTTTCGTGCTGGCTTCTGCGGCGGTCCTGGCCTACACCTTCGCCCACAATCTGCGCAATTCCCTCGCCGGTCTGTGCGTCATGGCCATCGGCCTTCCCCTCTATTTCTGGCTCCGCCGCCACAATGCTGATACAGGAGCTGGGATTTAGACAAATGCCCGGTCCAGTGAGGCGATGAAATGAATGCCTGGCACGATCTTCTTGCTTAACCGCCCATCATTCGTGATGAAAAGATCGCACCCTGCCTGCGCTGCACAGGCCAATTGGACCGCGTCCGGGGGCCTGATGGACCTGTCCTGGCGGATTTCGGCGTATCTGCGTGCAGCGCCCTTGTCAAAGGGCTGCAAGAAGACCCCCGGAGTGGCCAGCATCTGCTCGTATTTGTCCGCCCATGCCAGATCATGGACGGAAAGCGGCTTCACCAGCACTTCTCCCAAGGTCATGGTTGAGGTGAGGAGTTGGTCCCTGCGTTCTGCAATGCGCTCCACCATCTCCCCGACGCGCTTTCCGCGCGCCCCAAAATCTTCCAGAAGATAGATGAACAGATTGGTGTCAAAAAATATCCTGCTCATCGCCAGTCCTCGCGGAGCTTGCGCACATACGCGTCTGCGTCCTCACCGGCCCACAATTTTTTCCCCATCCCGCGCATTTGCAGGACCCCCTCCAGCCAGCGACTGGGGGACGGTTTCTCCTTCCCATATTGCCTCTGCGCCCAGGCAATCAACTCGCGGTATTTCGGCGGGACCTCTTCTGGGTCTGGCCAAATCTTTCCTGTCCTTCCCGGATAGACATCATCCCCGGCACGCAGCAGCCGCACTTTCCCGTCCGCTGTCCTATACAACATACGGTATTTTCCCGGGTCTGGTTTGACATTGGCGACCGCATGTTTATAGGCGTGGATGGCCAAGCCAGGACGCTGTTTGTCTGTCAGCTTCTCCCGTTCCGCACGCTCCAGGACCTCCTTGACGGAAAAAGCCGGCCTGCCTGGGTCCTCCCGTTGCAAAAGGGCCACGGCGATGAACAGTTCATCTGCCACTTTAACCTCTTCCTTTACGTATCCATTAGATTTCATTTACCACCTCGAACATATGTTAGTACATTTTATACATTTTGTGAAGTATACTTTGTTCCCGCAGATAGATACGTGCTTATGACCTCCGGCGCACCACTTCTTCGTACACGGCCACGTATTCGCGGGCCGGTTTGCTCCAGGTGAACTCCTGCGCCATGCCGTTTTTCATCAACTGACGCCATGCGGCCTTGTCTTGGAATGCCGCAAACGCGCGGCGCAGTGCGGCCAGCAGGTCCAGTGGTTCCGTGCTACTGAATTTGAACCCCGTTCCGGTGCGCGTCTCTGGGTCCCATTCCTCCACCGTATCGTCCAGCCCGCCCGTTGCGCGGACCACCGGTGGCGTGCCGTATTTCATACTGTAAATCTGGTTCAGGCCGCAAGGTTCGTAGCGCGATGGCATCAGGAAAATGTCAGCGCCTGCCTCCACCTTGTGCGCCAGCACATTGTCATACTTCAAATGCACGGCGATCTTGCCCGGCCAACGCCCGGAAAGTCCGCGGAAGAGCGTCTCATACGCCTGCTCACCACTGCCCAGCACCAGCAGCACCATCTCCTCCTGCGCCAACTGCGGGGCAATCCCGGCAATCAAGTCCATGCCTTTCTGCTTTGCCAGCCGCGAGACCACCCCCACAATCGGCGTCGTCTCTGGCACCTTGTCCAGTTGGTAGGCATGGAGCAGGTCGCGGCGGCATTCACGTTTGCCGTCCATGGATTTTGCCGTGTAGTGCGCTGCAATGTTGTGGTCCGTGGCCGGGTCCCATTCCGTGTAGTCCACGCCGTTCAGGATGCCGTGCAGGTCAGCGGCACGGCGGCGGAAGATCGCGTCCAAACCAAAGCCAAACTCCGGCATTTGGACCTCTTCGGCGTAACGCTTGCTCACCGTGGTAATGGCGTCAGAATAGACCACGCCGCCCTTCAGGAAATCGAAGGTGTCATAGTGCTCCACACGGTCCATGTTGAAAATGTCCCATGGCAGTAGCAGCCGCTCTGTCGTAATGGGAGGGAACCATCCCTGATAGCCCGCATTGTGTACGGTCAACACGCAGGGCACATTGCGCAGCACCGGATCAAAATAATAGGTGGTGCGCAAATACACCGGTATCAACGACGCCTGCCAGTCATGCACATGGAATACGTCCGGCACGCCAAGCTGCTTGCTGGCCTCCAGCACCGCGCGCGCAAACAGGCCAAAACGCTCCGCATTGTCAGGATGGTCCCCGGCAGCCGTGCCATAGAGACCTTCGCGATCAAACATCTCCGGGCAATCCAGAAAATAAAGCTGCACGCCCTCGCGCAGGCCACCGTCGATCACGGTGACAAAGCGGTTGTAGTCCTCAAACGGGACCGTCAGGCTGCGGATGGCCACCTTCGCTTCCGTCAGATACGCCTCCACCCCGCGATAGCGCGGCAGATACAGTGTGACCTGATGGCCCAACCGCACCAACTCCGGCGGCAACGCACCCATCACGTCTGCCAGCCCGCCCGTCTTGGCAAATGGGACACATTCCGATGCTGCCATGACTATCTGCATTTTCCCCTCCGTTGCAACCACTTCCCTTTATATCTGATGTTCGTGCGCTGAAAACGGAGCGGAGGTCCTTCTGCTGACCCGGCCTGCAACGTACCATGGAACGTACCATGGAAAACAGCAGGGCGCCTTGCCGAGACCAAGGACACCCAGCCGACGCACGTTATGACCCGCAGACCAAAACTCGGACAGCATTTTCTTACCAGCACCAGTGCGAGGCAACACATCGTCGATGCGCTGGGGGATGTCTCCCACTGCACGGTGGTGGAGATTGGCCCCGGTCACGGCGCGCTGACGGACCTGCTGGCCCCGCGCGCTCAACATCTGGTTGCCATTGATCTGGACCGCGATCTGGCCCCGGCCCTGGCTGCGCGATACGCGGGCGCAGGCAACGTGCAGGTGCTGCACGCAGACATCCTGACGGTAAAGCTGGCCGACCTGCACAGGTCCGGCGAAGAGATGGTCATCATCGGCAACCTGCCTTATTACATCACTTCGGACATTCTGCTCTGGCTCTTTGCGCAGACCGGCGACTTCTCCCGCGCCGTGCTGATGATGCAGGAGGAGGTCGCTGGGCGCGTGACGGCGCATCCCGGCGGCAGCGAATATGGTCTACTCTCCGCCACCACGCAACTGTATGCCCGTGCGGAAAAGCTGTTTTCCCTGCCGCCCGGTGCATTTTCGCCGCCGCCCAAGGTCCATTCCGCCGTGGTACGCCTCCATCCCGCGCCGCGATGTGCGGAACTGGGCGTGGAAGGCGCGCCGTTCCTGGTTTTTTTGCGCACTTGTTTCCAGCAAAAACGGAAGACCCTCGCCAACAATCTGCGCGCCGTCGGCCATCCACCCGCTGCCATCACGGCTGCCATGCAGGCCGCCCTGCTTGGCCCTGCGCTGCGCGCGGAGGCGGTCCCTTTGGAGGCGCTGGCGCAGCTTTTTCGCTCCTTGGCGCCCATGGACACGCTGAAAATCCTCTAAAATGACTCAAGCATTTCTGGGCGCGTCCTCCACAAGTGCAAACAGGACCGGCGCTTTGTAGGTGGCCTGGGAAACGGATTTAGGAGTGGGCATGAAGTTGTCCGAATTTACCCTTCGCTGCTGCACCCCGGACGATGCGGACACTCTTTCCCTGATTGGACAGGCGACCTTTCTGGGGACCTATGCAGGCATCGTGGACGGGCGGGACATCCTGGCACACTGCCAGAAAATGCACTCCAGCGCAACCTATGCCAACTGGCTGGCCCAACCTACAGCGCGCGCCTATCTGGTGGAGGCCCCTCCGGGCAACGCGCCCATTGGCTATCTGCTGCTGGACGAAGCAGACCTGCCGGTCCCGGCCCCGCAGCCAACCGACTACGAGATCAAGCGCATCTACGTCCTCCATCGCTTTCAAGGGGCGGGCCTGGGCAGCCGCCTGATGGAGCAGGCCATCGCCACGGCAAGGGGACTCTCCCGGACGCGGCTGCTCCTGGGCGTCTATGGCAAAAACACCGCTGCGCTGGCGTTTTACGCCAGGCATGGTTTCCAGCAGATCAGTACGCGGCGCTTCCACGTTGGCCACAGCATCTACGACGACGCCGTCCTGGCGCGCCCCGTTTAGTGCGCTTTTGTCGTAGGTTGCGTTGATGGCCGGGCGCCACTCCTTGCGTAGCAAGTGGGGGGAGGTAAGGCTTCGTATATAAATTCGCATATAAATGGGGGTCATTCTGAACAAAGCGCAGCGCAGAGAAGAATCCAGACGGTCTGCGCTCCGTCTATGTGGCCAGCACCGTCTGGATTCTTCTCTGCGGTCGCACTGCTTACGCAGGCGACCTTCGCCCAGAAGGACCATCTTGGGTGCATGCAACTACTCCAGCCATGAAATCCCTGGCTCCTGGCGCCCGGCCCTGCTTCCCACGGAAAAGCGCCATCGCAGCCTGCCGAGCTGCGCAACGTGCTACCATGAGTGTTTACAATCAAAATGGCTGAAAACAAACTGCAAATCATTCCGCTGGGGGGCCTGGGCGAGTTCGGGATGAACTGCCTGGCGCTCCGCTGGCAAGACGACATCATTGTCATTGACGCCGGTCTCATGTTCCCCGACGAGGAACTGCTGGGCGTGGACGTTGTTGTCCCCGACATCACCTACCTGGTCGAAAACCGCAAGCATGTGCGCGGCATCCTGCTGACCCATGCGCACGAGGACCACATCGGCGGCCTGCCCTGGATACTCTCTGAGCTGGACGTGCCGGTCTACGGCACGGAGTTCACCCTGGCCTACGTCGATGGCAAGCTGGAAGAGCATGGCCTGGCGGAAAAGACCGAGCTGGTCGAGATGCTGCCCGGAGAGCATTTCTCCCTCGGCGTCTTCAAAATCACGCCCATCCGCGTCACGCACAGCCTGGTGGATTGCGTGGCCCTGGCGATAGACACGCCCGTCGGCCTCGTCATCCATACCGGCGACTTCAAGATCGACCTTTCGCCCACGGACGGACGCCCCTTTGACTTGCAGGCCTTTGCCGAGTTCGGCAAGCGCGGCGTGCTGGCGCTGCTGCAGGACTCCACCAACGTGGACCGGCCCGGCTTTACGCCCAGTGAACGCGCCGTGCGGCCCGCGCTGGAGGAGGTCTTTGAGCGCACCAAGCAACGGCTATTTTTTAGCTGCTTTTCCTCCTCCACACACCGGCTGCGCATTGCCACGGAACTGGCCATCCAGCACGGACGCAAGGTGGCCCTGGTGGGCCGCTCCATCACCAATTCCTTTGAACTGGCCCAGGACTTTGGCTATATGGAAATCCCGGACGGCCTGCTGGTTGGCCCCGGGCAATTGCGCGACCTGCCGCGCGACAAGGTCTGCGTCTTTATCAGCGGCACGCAGGGCGAACCCATGTCTGCGCTCTCGCGCGCGGCGGTGGACAACCACAAGCACGCCAAGATCGAGGCCGGCGACACGGTCGTGCTTAGTTCGCGCGTCATCCCCGGCAATGAAAAAAGCATCTTCCGCATGATCGACCATCTTTACCGCCGCGAGGCCAGGGTGGTCTATGACGACGGCACCGCCGGTCTGATCCACGTCAGCGGCCACGCCAGCCAGGAAGAATTGCGGCTGCTGCTGCACATCCTGAAACCCAAGTTCTTTGTCCCCATCCATGGCGACTACCGCCATTTGAAACGCCATATTGAACTGGCCAAGACCGTGAGCGGGGACCAGAAAACCATACTTATTGAAGATGGGGACGTGCTGGAACTGGACCGCGGTTCCGCCAAGAAAACGGGCAAGGTCTCCGTGGGCCGCGTCTGCATTGATTCCGGTTCCTCCGGGGACGTGGTGGAAGACATCGTCATCCGCGACCGGCAGCACCTGGGCGAGAGCGGCATCGTGTTGCCCATCCTGGCCATCAACAAAATCACCGGCTGCGTGGAAAGCATGCCGGAGATCGTGACGCGCGGTTTTGCCGCTGCGGAACAGTCCCTTATCGACGAGGCGAAACAGATCGTGGGCCGCACGCTGGAGGCCTCCAGCGCCGAAGAAAAGGCCGACTATGGCCTCATCAAAGAGAAAATCCGACAGGACCTGAAACGTTACATCCAAAAAAACACCAGCGCCCGCCCGCTCATCATGCCGGTGATTTTGGAAGTATGATGCGTGCGCGTTTCTGGTAAAACTGGAAGCGTGAAACCACCCTTGCGCCGCTTGCTTTCCTTTGCCACGGGCGCCTCCCTGGCCGTGCTCCTTGTCCTTGGCGTTGCGCTTTACGCCTGCCGTACAGAGGCGCGGGCGCACTTGCAGTCCTTGGCCGTATTGCTGCAATTGGACGGCCAGCCTGTCCCTGGGTTTTTACGGCCATTCGCCTCGCAACCCCTGGAACAGAAGACCTTCACCCTTTCCACCACGCGGGGACAGGTGCAGGCGGCGCTGTATACGCCCCTGCGCCAGCCGGATGCTCCCGGACTTGTCATTGTGCATGGCGTGCATCATCTGGGCATACAGGAACCCCATTTGATGGTCCTTGCCCGTTCCATGGCGGCCTGTGGCTTGCGCGTGCTCACGCCCGACCTGCCCGGTCTGCGCGACTACCAGGTCTCCCCGGCCTCCATCTTTGTCATTGGCGACGCTGCGGAGTGGCTGGCCCGCGCGACTGGACGCCCCGTCGGACTGATGGGGATCAGCTTCTCCGGCGGATTGGCCCTGATGGCCGCCGCCAAACCGCAATACTCCAGGGACATTTCTTTCGTCTTTGCCGTGGGGGCGCATGCTTCCTTGTCGCGCGTGGCCAATTTTTATGCCACCGGCCAAGACATGCTGCCAGATGGGACCATGGAGCGGGTGACGCCCCATGAGTATGGACCGCTGGTGCTGGAATACGAGCACCTGGAAGATTTCACAAGTCCTGCTGATACGGAGGCCCTGCGCGCTGCCCTGCGTGAGCGCTTGTACGAAGACCCGGCGCAGGAACAGGCCCTGGTTGCAAAATTCACCCCGGCGCAGAGGGCCGAGTACGACCGCATTGTCCAGGTCCAGCAGCAGGGCCTGCCCCTTGCGCGCTCCTCCCAAAAACATGCGGCGGAGATGGACGCCGTTTCTCCGCATGGGCATTTGCAGGGACTGCGCGCGCCGGTCTTTCTACTACATGGCCGGGGCGACAACATCATTCCCTTTGCCGAATCGGAATGGCTGGCCCAGGACCTGCCGCCGGGCACGCTCCGGGCACTGCTGATTACCCCGCTGCTCTCGCATGTAAGCACGGAGAGCGACCACCGGCCTGGCCTGCTGGAGGAGTGGCGGCTGGTCCATCTTCTCGCCCTGGTGCTGGAAGAGGCGGAAAGAGGGCCTGCGGCAAAGTAAGACCTGCTGACAAAACAGGGACGGCGACGCCCCTGATATACAACCTGATATACAAGAAGAATGGCCCCTGCCGGAATTTGACAGGGCCGCAATGAAGCCATGTGGATGGAGGAAGAGTGAACGATTACGTTATGTCTGTGCTGCTGGGGATTGTGGAAGGACTCACCGAGTTCCTGCCTGTCAGCTCCACGGCCCACCTGCGCATCTCAGAAGCGCTGATGCACATCAGCCTGACGGACGCCTATTGGAAGATGTACAGCATCGTCATCCAACTGGGCGCAATCCTGGCGCTCCTGTTGTTATTTCTGCCGCGCATTGTGGCCTTTTTCCGCACCTTCCCCAATGGCGAAGATGGGGGCCACAACGTCTGGGACCATCCAGTGACGCTGACCGCAGTCGCTTTTGTGGTGACGGCCGTCCCCTCCCTGCTGCTGGTCAAGGCCATTGGCAAGCACCTGGAAAGCCTCCCCATCATGGCCTGGTCGCTGGTCATTGGCGGCGTCATCATGTGGGTGGTGGACGTGGCCAGCGGACGGCACGAAAACGGTACCCGCGACGTGGAGGAAATGTCCCTCCTCCAGGCCATCTGGATCGGCTTCTGCCAGATATTCTCCGCGGTCTTCCCCGGGACTTCGCGCTCCATGTCCACCATTGCCGGGGGCCAGATTGCCGGCATGACGCGCCCCGCCGCGTTGGAGTTCAGCTTTTTGCTTTCCATCCCCACCATGCTGGCCGCCACGGGATACGACCTCTTCCGCACCCTGCATCCCAGGCATGTGCCCGGCGCAGGGGCCATCTCCCCGCTGGTAATGACCGCGCATGGATGGGTGGTGCTGGCCATTGGGTTTGCCGTGTCTTTTATCGTGGCCTTTGGCGTGGTGGAGTGGTTCCTGCGCTGGGTGCGTCATCATGGCTTTGTGCCCTTCGCCATCTATCGCATCCTGGCCGGGGCGGCGCTCTTCGCCTGGATACACCACTGGATTGGCTGACCTTTGCGCCCTAGCGGCACAGAGTAAAAAGGGACAATCAGTCGCCGATGGCCGGTGCGCTGGGGGGGATGGCCCTCTGGCCTTTGCCGCGCCATCGGGACACACGAAGGCGCAGGTGGTCCCAGAACAGGTACACCACCGGCGTGGTGAAAAGGGTGAGCGCCTGGGAAACAATCAGGCCGCCCACAATGGCGATGCCCAGCGGACGACGTAGTTCCGATCCAACGCCGTGGCCCAGCGCCAGCGGCAGACCGCCAAACATGGCCGCCATCGTGGTCATCATAATGGGACGGAAGCGCAGCAGACACGCCTGATAAATTGCCTCTTCCGGTGACATGCCTTTGTTGCGCTCGGCGTCCAGGGCAAAATCAATCATCAGGATGGCGTTCTTCTTCACAATGCCAATCAGCAGGATGATGCCAATCAGCGCAATCACGCTGAACTCGACGTGCAGGACCAACAGCGCCAGCAGCGCGCCAATGCCGGCGGAAGGCAGCGTGGTGAGGATGGTAATGGGATGGATGTAGCTCTCGTATAGGACGCCCAGCACCACGTAAACGGCCAGCAATGCGGCCAAAATCAAATACGGCTCGCTGGCCAGCGAGGTCTGGAAGGCCTGCGCCGTCCCCTGGAAACCGGCATGGATGCCGGAGGGCAAATGCATCTCCTGCTCAGCGCGCTGGATGGCGTCCACGGCCTGCCCCAGGGCCACGTTGGGGGCCAGGTTGAAGGTGAGCGTGATGGCCGGGAACTGCCCCTGATGGTTCACCTGCAACGCAGTGCGCCGCCGCTCGTAGTGCGAGATGGAACTCAGCGGCACCTGCTGGCCGGTAGAGGACTTCACATAGATATTGCGCAGGGCGTCGGGGTCGCGTTGGTACCCCTGGGCCACCTCCAGCACCACATGGTACTGGTTGAGCTGGGTATAAATGGTGGAGACCTGGCGCTGTCCAAAGGCGTCGTACAGCGTGTTGTCGATGGCCTGCGTCGTGATGCCCAGCCGCGCAGCAGTGTCGCGGTCAATTACCAATTGCGTTTCCAGTCCTTGGTTCTGCTGGTCCGTGGAAACATCGCGCAGTTCCGGCATCTGCGCAAACTTTGCCTGCAACTTTGGCGCCCATTCCAGCAGCTCCTGCAGGTCCTGGTCTTCCAGTGTGTACTGGTACTGCGCATCGCTGATGCGTCCGCCCACGCGGATGTCCTGCGATGCCTGCAAGAAGAGACCGGCGCCAGGGATGTGGGAGAGCTTGCCGCGCAGCCGGTCAATCACCTGGTCCGCGCTGATGCGCCGCTCTGCCAATGGCTTCAGGACCACATACATGCGGCCCGTGTTCATGGTGTTGCCGTTGCCCCCAATAAAGCAGATGAGACTTTGCACAGCGGGGTCCTGCATCACAATGGAGGTGAATTGCCTTTGCTTGATGCGCATGGCGTCAAAGGAAATGTCCTGGTCCGCGCGGATGCTCCCCATGATGCTCCCCGTGTCCTGCTCCGGGAAAAACCCTTTGGGGATAATGACAAAAAGATAGACATTGACGGCAAAGGTGAGCAGCGTGACACCCAGCATGAACATCTGATGGTCCAGCACCCAGTGCAGGCCCCGGCGATAGCCGCCCAACATGCGGTCAAACATCCATTCGCACGCCATGTAAATCCGTCCATGCCTGCGGTGCTGGTCGCGCAGGAAATGGGCGCTGACCATGGGCGTCGTGGTCAGCGAAACGACCAGGGAGACGCAGATGGCAAGACTCAAGGTGACGGCGAACTCCCGGAAGAGGCGGCCTACAATCCCGCCCATCAGCAGGATGGGGATAAAGACGGCAATCAGGGAGAGGCTCATCGACACAACGGTGAAGCCGATTTCCCTGGAGCCGCGCATGGCGGCGGCCATGGCGCCCATTCCCTGTTCGCGATAGCGCGAGATGTTTTCGATCACCACAATGGCGTCGTCCACCACAAAGCCGGTGGAGATGGTGAGCGCCATCAGGGAAAGATTGTCCAGCGTGTAGCCGAGCAGATACATCATGCCAAAGGTGCCCAGCAGGGAAAGCGGCACAGAAATGCTGGGGACCAGGGTCGCCACCGGGTCACGCAAGAAAAAGAAGACCACCAGCACCACCAGAACTACCGAAGTCAGCAGCGTCAGTTCCACGTCATGCAAGGAGGCCCGGATGGTCTGGGTGCGGTCCAGGACCTGGTTTATCTGGATGCTGGACGGGACAGATGCCTGTAGTTGCGGCATCGCCTGCTTGATGGCGTCCACGGTGTGGATGATGTTGGCCCCCGGGGACTTGAAGACGATCACCATAATGGCCGGTTTGCCGTTGGCCAGGCCGGAGGTGTAGATGTTCTCCACGGAATTGACCACATCGCCGATGTCCTGCAAGCGCACAGGATGGCCGTTCTGGTAGTCAATGATGAGCGGCTTGTAGGCGGAGGCGCCAAAAAGCTGGTCCGTGTCCGCATTCAACATCTGGTACTGCGAATTTTTTAACGACCCCTTGGGCATGTTGACGTTCACCGTGCCCAGCACCGTGCGCACCGCCTCCAAGCCAATGCCATAGGAGCTGAGCACGGTGGGATTGGCCTCCACGCGCACCGCCGGGTTGGAGCTGCCGCCCACGTAGACCTGTCCCACACCATTGATCTGCGCCAGCTTTTGCGCCAGGACCGAGTTGGCATAATCGTAGATGCGCGGCTTGGTCAGCACATCGGAGGTCAAGGCAAGGATGTAGATGGGGGCGTCCGCCGGGTTGAGCTTGCTGTAGGTGGGGTTGCTGGGCAGGTTGGTCGGCAATTGTCCGCGCGCCGCATTGATGGCGGCCTGCACGTCGCGCGCCGCAGCGTCAATGTTGCGGTCAAGATCGAACTGCAAAGTAATGGAGGTCCCGCCGAGCGTGCTCACGGAGGTCATTTCCGTGACGCCCGCGATACGGCCAAACTCACGCTCCAGCGGCGTGGCCACGGCGGAGGCCATCACCTCCGGGCTGGCGCCGGGCAACGACGCCTGGACCCCAATGGTGGGAAACTCCACCTCTGGCAAGGACGCGACAGGCAACAAATTGTAGGCCAGGATGCCGGAGAGCATCAAGGCGATGGTGAGCAACGAGGTGCCCACCGGTCGGCGAATGAATGGCGCGGAAAGATGCATGGCCTACTCCGCCGTGACCGGCTGTTCGTTGGTCGCATACTCCGGCTGCGGGCGTTTGAAGCGTCGCGCCAGCTTGTCAAAGAAGAGATACACGACCGGCGTGGTGTAGAGCGTAAGCACCTGCGAAAAGACCAACCCGCCAACAATGGTGACGCCCAGAGGACGGCGCAACTCGGCCCCCGTGCCACCGCCCAGCGCCAGCGGCAGACCGCCCAGCAACGCGGCCATGGTGGTCATCATAATGGGACGGAAACGTAGCAGGCATGCCTGATAGATCGCCTCTTCCGGCGGCTTGCCCTCATTGCGCTCGGCATCCAGCGCAAAATCGATCATCATAATGGCGTTCTTCTTCACAATGCCAATCAGCAGGATGATGCCAATCAGGCCAATGATGTCGAGGTCCATGTGGAACAATTGCAGGGCCAGCAGCGCGCCCACGCCCGCCGATGGCAGCGTGGAAAGGATCGTGATGGGATGGATATAGCTTTCATACAGCACGCCCAGCACGATGTAGACCGTGACAATGGCGGCCAGGATCAGCAATGGCTCATTGGCCAGCGAAGCCAAAAAAGACGCTGCCGTCCCCTGGAAGCTGGCGTTGATCGATTCCGGCAGGCCTAGCCCCTGCTTGACGTGGTTGATGGCGTCCACGGCCTGGCCAAGCGAGACCCCAGGGGCCAGATTGAAGGAGAGCGTGACCGCCGGGAACTGCCCTTGGTGGTTGATGGTCAGCGCCGTCCGCCGCTGCTCGTAGTGGGTGAAGGCGCTCAGCGGCACCTGCTGCCCGGTCGCGGACTTCACATAAAGATTGCCCAGGTCCGTCGGGTCCTTTTGGTATTGCGGCGATACCTCCAGCACCACATGGTACTGGTTGAGCTGGGTAAAAATCGTGGAGACCAGCCGCTGTCCAAAGGCGTCATAGAGCGTGTTGTCAATGTCCTGCGGGTCGATGCCCAGACGCGATGCCGTGTCGCGGTCAATCACCAGCATGGCCTCCAGGCCATTGTCCTGCTGGTCCGTGGCCACATCGCGCAACTGCGGCAACGCCTGTAGCTTGCTGACCATGCGCGGCGCCCATTCCAGCAACTCCTGCTGGCTGGCGTCTTCCAGCGAGTATTGGTATTGCGTGCGGCTGACGCGGTCCTCCACCGTCAGGTCTTGTAGTGGCTGCATGAAAAGCCGGATGCCCTGCACCTGGTCCACCTTGGGCTGCAATCTGCGGATGATTTCAAGGGCCGAGGCGTTGCGGTCCCCGCGCGGCTTCAGGTTGATCTGCAACCGCCCGCTGTCCAGCGCCATGTTGGTGCCATCCACGCCGATGAAAGAAGAGAGACTGGCCACATCCGGGTCCTGCAGGATGACGCGGGCCAATTGCTGCTGGCGTTCCGCCATGGCCCCAAAGGAAATGCTCTGGGGCGCTTGGGAAATCCCCAGGATGACGCCCGTGTCCTGCACTGGAAAGAACCCCTTGGGAATGTACACGTACATCACCAGCGTCAAAATCAGCGTCGCCAGCGTAATCAACAGCGTGGCCGTGCGATAGCGCAACACCCAATGCAACGAGGCGCCGTATCTCTGCACCACCTTGTTGTAGATACGTTCCGTCGCGCGGTAAAAGCGGCCCTGCTCATGCTCTGGCCGGTGGCGCAGCAGCCGCGAACACATCATCGGCGTCAGCGTCAGGGAGATGATGGCGGAAACAAGGATGGTGACCGCCAGGGTGACGGCAAACTCGCGGAAGAGGCGGCCCACCACATCGCCCATGAACAGCAACGGGATCAGCACGGCAATCAGCGAGACCGTCAAAGAAACAATGGTGAAGCCGATCTGCGCTGAGCCTTTGAAGGCCGCTTCCATCGGGCTGAGGCCCTGTTCAAGATAGCGCGAGATGTTTTCAATCATCACGATGGCGTCATCAACCACGAAGCCGGTCGAGATGGTCAGCGCCATCAGGGACAAATTGTCCAGCGTGTACCCCAGCAGGTACATCACGCAAAAGGTGCCGACAATGGACAGCGGCACGGCAACGCTGGGGATCACCGTCGCGGAAAGATTGCGCAGGAAAAGGAAAATGACCATGACCACCAGCGCGATGGTCAGCATCAGCTCAAACTGCACGTCCTTGACCGAGGCGCGGATGGTCGATGTGCGGTCGGTCAAAACCACCAGCTTGACTGAAGTAGGAAGGCTGGCCTGCAACTGCGGCAGCACCTTGCGGATGCGGTCCACCACGGTGATGATGTTCGCCCCAGGCTGGCGCTGCACATTCAGGACCACCGCCGGGGAGTTGTTCATCCAGGCAAGCTCTTCGGCGTTTTCCGTCCCGTCCACCACTGTGGCCACGTCCCCAAGGCGCACCGGCGAGCCGTTGCGATAGGCAATGACAACGGGTATGTACTGCCCTGCCGTGGTCAGTTGGTCGTTGTCATTGATAGTGAAGGACTGTTGGTGGCCATTCAGGTTGCCCTTGGCCTGGTTGACGTTGGTGGCGGCCAACGCCGTGCGCACGTCCTCCAGGCTCAGGTCATAGGAGGCCAGGGCCAGCGGATTGGCCTGCACCCGCACCGCGGGTTTTTCCCCGCCCACAATGGAGACCAGGCCCACCCCGGAGAGTTGCGAAATCTTCTGCGCCAGCGTGGTGTCGGCCAGGTCTTCCACCTTGCTGAGCGGCATGGTGTTGGAGGAAAGCGCCAGCGTCAGGATGGGAGAGTCCGCCGGATTGACCTTGCTGTAGACCGGAGGGTTGGGTAGGTCAACGGGCAGATAGGTGGAGGCCGCGTTGATGGCCGCCTGCACCTCCTGCTCGGCCACGTCGATGTTCTCCTTCAGGTCAAATTGCAGGGTGATGACTGACCCGGTAAAGGAACTGATCGAGGTCATCTGGTTCAGGCCCGGCATCTCGCCAAACTGGCGTTCCAGCGGCGCGGTGACAGAACTGGCCATCACCTCCGGGCTGGCCCCGGGATAAAATGTCATCACCTGGATGGTTGGATAATCGACCTCCGGCAGCGCGGAGACGGGCAGTTGCGTGTAGGCAATGATGCCCGCCAGCAGGACCGCCGCCATCAGCAGCGAGGTGGCCACCGGCCGCTCGATGAAGATGCGCGAGGGACTCACAGCGTCATGCCCTGCGCTTTCATCTTGTAGGCCTCGTCCTCGCTGGCGATGCTGGCGGCCACCTTGCTGCCATTGCGCAATTTCTCAGCGCCATCAATCACCACCTTGTCGCCCGGCGCAACGCCCTTGTCCACCACCAGCGTGGACCCTTCCGTCAAACGGACATGGACGGGCCGCATCCGCACTGTGCTGTCTGCCTGCACGACAAAGACAAAGTCCCCGTCCGGGCCATGTTGCAGGGCCGCCGCCGGCATCACCGTGGCGCGCGGCATCTGGTCAATCACCAGACGGACGTTGACAAATTGGTTGGGAAACAGCGACTCGTTCTCATTGGCGAAGATGGCCTTGAACTTGGCCGTGCCGGTCGTCTGGTCTATCTGGTTGTCCACGGTGAGCAGCTTGCCCGTCGCCAGGTGCTGGAAGGAGGAACGGTCGTAGGCATCCACCGCCAGCCCCTCGCTGCTGCGCATCTTGGGCAGCACTTTGGAAAGGTCGTCCTCCGGCAGCGTGAAGTCCACGGCAATCGGACGCATTTGCGTAATGACCAACATGCCCGTGGTGGTGGTGGATTGCACAATGTTCCCCGGGTCCACCAGGCGCAGGCCCACCCTGCCGTCAATGGGGGAGTGGATGTAGCAGTAGTCGAGGTTCACCTGCGCTGTATCGATGGCGGCCTGGTCCGCCTCCACCGTGCCCAGATACTGGCCATAGAGCGCCTGTTCCGCGTCCAGTTGCTCCTTGGAATAGACCCCTTGTTCATACAGCGATTTATAACGGGCCAGCTCGATTTTGTAATCGTCCAACTGGGCCTGGTCGCGCACCAGTTGCCCCTTGGCCTGGTCCAGCGCGGCCTTGTAGGGGGCCGGATCAATCACAATCAGCAGGTCGCCCTTGCGGACGTCTTGCCCCTCCTTGAAGTTGACCTGGAGTATCTGCCCGGTCACGCGCGAATTGACCGTCACGGTATAGTAGGCAATCACGGACCCCAGCCCGTCCAGATACACCGGCACGTCCTTCTGCTCCACCACGGCGGCCTGTACGGGGACCTGCATATAGGCCGCCATCATGGCGGCGCGGGCGGCTGCTTGTTTGTCTTTCTCGCTGCGGGCCGTGGCAATGCGCCAGATGGCGCCCGCAACCGCGGCCACAATCAACAACAGCACCAGGGTGCGTCCCCAGCCATGCTTCGCGGGGGCCTCGTTTTCCGGGGCGTTCCTTGCCGGGCGCGTGGAGGGTGATGTTTCTACAATGGACATAATGTTTTGGTCAGACCGTCCCAGATAGAAGGTTACATGGGCGCGTGAAAAAATGCGCGCTGCCATGCGCAGCACACAATGCCCCATCTACAGGACGCAGGTAGGCGCGGAAAAGTTTCCTGATGCTGGAAAGGCCAAGGGCCTGTCCTATGCAAAGCGAAGTGTCCAGGAATGGCCCTCCCCTGTTGCTTTCTATATCAACAGGGGAATTGCCCTCAGCCCTCGATCTTCACGGGCCAGGTCTTCCAGATATTTGCGCAGTAATCGCGGATGGAGCGGTCGGAGGAGAACTTGCCCATCCGCGCCACATTCAGGATGGACATGCGGGTCCAGCGTTCTTTGTCCCTGAAGGTGGCGCCCACCCGGTCCTGGCAATCGATGTACGATTGATAGTCGGCCAGCAGCATATATTCGTCGCCTTGCAGAAGGGAACTGACCAACGGCTGGAAAAGCGTCTTGTCACCGTGTGAAAATTCACCGCTGACAAGGGAGTCCAACACCTCCCGCAGGGCCTCATTCGATTCGTAATACGACCGCGGATCGTAACCTGCGGCCTTCCGATGTTGTACCTCTTCGACGGTCATGCCAAAGAGGAAGAAGTTTTCCTCGCCCACCTCTTCGCGTATCTCCACATTGGCGCCGTCCAGCGTACCGATCGTCAAGGCCCCATTCATGGCGAATTTCATGTTGCCCGTGCCGGATGCCTCCTTGCCGGCCAGGGAAATCTGCTCGGACAGGTCCGCCGCCGGGTATACCCTTTGCCCCAGCTTCACGTTGTAGTTGGGCAGAAAGATGACCTTCAGCCGCCCCCGCACGCGGGCATCGGCGTCGATGGCCTCGCCCACGGAATGTATCAATTTGATGATGAGCTTGGCCATGCGATAGCCGGGCGCGGCCTTGCCCCCGAAGATGAAGGTCCTGGGGGCGATTTCAATCTCCGGGTCGCGCTGGATGCGCTTGTAGAGGGTGAGTATGTGCAGCACTTTCAGGTGCTGCCGCTTGTACTCATGCAGGCGCTTCACCATCACGTCAAACATGGACCCGGTGTCCACCACCTTGCCCAGGCGCTCGTGTATATACGTGGCAAGCTGCTGCTTGCTGCGCTGTTTGCACTCCCTCCACTCCTCCCATAGCTCCGGATCATTGACCATCTCTTCCAGGCGGCGCAGGTGCTCCAGATCATGCACCCACCGGGGCCCCAACCGCGCCGTCAAATGGCGCGCAAAACAGGGATTGCTGAGCACCATCCAGCGGCGCGGCGTTACGCCATTGGTCACGTTGCTGAACTTCTCCGGCGTCAGCTCATAAAAATCGCGCAGCACATTGTTTTCCAGCAACTCCGTGTGCAGCTTGGCGACCCCGTTGATGGCATGGCTGCCCAACGCGGCCAAGTGGGCCATGCGTACATGTTTCTCGCCCCGCTCATCTATCAAGGAGAGCCGGGCCGCACGGTCCTCGTCCCCGGGCCACTTCGTCCGCACCTCAATCAAATGGCGGCGGTTGATCTCGTCGATGATCTCCAGATGGCGCGGCAGCAGCGCGCCGAACATCTCCCGCGGCCATTGTTCCAGGGCCTCTGGCATCAGCGTGTGGTTGGTATAGGAAAGGGTGTTGTGCGTGATGTTCCAGGCAACATTCCAGTCCATCGCATGTTCGTCCACCAGCAGCCGCATCAACTCCGCCACAGCGATGGCCGGGTGGGTGTCGTTCATCTGGATGGCGAACTTGCGGTGCAGGTCAGTGAGCGGACGCTTGGCCACGGCCTGGATGCGCAATATGTGCTGCAAGGAGCAGGAGACAAAAAAGAACTGCTGCACCAGGCGCAACTGCTTGCCCTGTATCTCCTCATCGTTGGGATACAGGATTTTCGAGATGTTCTCTGACGACACCTTGTCGGCCACCGCGCCAAAAAAGTCCCCTGTGTTGAAGGCCCCAAAATCAAAGGACTCAACGGCATGGGCCGACCATAGCCGCATGGTGTTCGCGGTGTTGGTGCGATAGCCCAGGATCGGCGTGTCGTGGGGGACGCCGCGCACCGTCTTTTGCGGGACCCAGCGCACGCGGTATCTTCCCTCCGCGTCCGTGTAGGGTTCCGTCTTTCCGCCCAACTTTACGGTGAAGGCGTCTTCCGGTCTGGCCAGCGCCCAGGGATTGCCGAGGCGCAGCCAGTTGTCCGTCGTCTCCACCTGCCAACCGTCACGGATTTCCTGGTCAAAAATCCCATACTCATAACGAATACCATAGCCAATCGCGGGAATGTCCAGGGTGGCCAGCGAGTCCATGAAGCAGGAGGCCAGACGGCCCAGACCGCCATTGCCCAGCCCCGGCTCTTCTTCCTGCTCAATCAGCGTCTTCAGCTCAATGCCCAGCCGCCGCATGGCCTCTTCCGTCTCCTCGTAAATGCCGAGATTGATCAGGTTGTTGGCCAGGTGCGGTCCGGTCAAAAACTCCGCAGAAAGATAGCAGACCACGCGCACGTCCTGCGCCTGATAGTTCTTCCCGGTGGCGATCCAGCGCTCCACCAGGCGGTCGCGCACGGTGCGCGCCAGCGCCATGTACAGGTCATTGACCGTGGCCCGCTCCCGCGAGCGGCCCTGCACATACAAAAGGTTCTCAAGAAAAGACTGGGCCAGCGCGTCCGCGCCCAACGCAGTCCTCCCAGTCTTCGAAACCCCCAAGGGGGACAACGATGCAGCATCCGTATCAGACATTTTTCACCCTGTTACGGTTGGATGCGTCTTCCGTTCCATCCGCACAACATATCCTACCGGCCTTGGCGTCATTTTTTTGCGGAAACTTGCCCTGTTTGCTTTTCATTTTCCCTGAATGGAAAACAGTCTTTGGATGCCAGTCCCATATTGGCACACGCCGTTTATGCGGCGTCCCGCTTGGCAAGCTGCTCGATGGCCAGCCGGGGCAGTTCCTCCAACCCTTCCCCGCCCCGGGCCAGGTGCGCCAGGATGCGCGTGCGCATCCTGGGGTCCCAGAATTTGCGCAAATGGTCTTCGATGCTGGCCACGGCCTCGGCCTTCGTTTGCTGCGCGAAGAACCGGCCAATCTGGTTCGCCATGGAAACAAGTTTCTGTTCGTAATCATCCTGCGACATGGCTGCTTGCTCCTCGTATGTCCATTTCGGGGATTTTTGCCGTAAAAAGAATGCGCTCCGGGTGGGTGAACACCTCAAAGCCGTCCTCACGCGCAATTGCGGCCAGCGTGATGCCCGTTTCCTCCGCAACCTGCAAGGCATAGGCCGTGGGCACGGAGACCGCGACCAGGACCGGTGCGCCCAGCATCGCGGTCTTCTGGATGAGTTCGATGGAGACCCGGCTGGTAAGCAGGACCGCCCCGCGCCTTCCGTCAACACCGGCGCGGGCGAGCGCCCCAATCAGCTTGTCCAGCGCGTTGTGCCGGCCAACATCCTCACGCAATATCATGGGACCGCCCGCAGCATCCAGAAACGCCGCAGCATGGACGCCGTGGGTCTCCCGGTTGAGCGTTTGCAGGCGTGTCATCTCGCGCATGGCCTGCATGATCCTTGGCGCTTCGATATGGAGTTCTGCCGTGACACGCGGGAGCGGACGCGTCGCCTCCACCAGGTCCCCAATGCCGCACAGCCCGCAACCGGACAGGCCGACATTGGACCGACGGCGCGCGGCCAGACGTTCCTGCGCCGCGTGGGCCAGCTTCATCTGGCAGAGGACACCCTGCTCCACCTGCTCCATCTTCAACGCGGTGATGTCCCTGGCATGGCCGACAATGCCTTCCGAGAGCGTGAAGCCCGTGCAGAAATCCTCCAAGTCCGTGGGGCTGGCCATCATCACCGCATAGGTGACGCCGTCATAGACCAGCGCGACCGGGACCTCTTCCGGGACCATGCGCGTGGCGTCCCCCACCGCGCCGTGCCGGTAAGCAATGGCCTGGACACGTTGCGAGGGAGGGGCCAGGTCCTTCATCGTCCCACCGTCGGCAGCGCAGGGCCGGGTTGCGCCGTACTTCCGAGGGAATTGGATGGGGTCTCCCCCCCATCGGGGCCATTCACTGGCGAGATTTGCACGGCAGTGACCTTGTACTCCGGGCAATTGGTCGCCCAGTCGGAGAGGTCCGTGGTCACCACGTTCGCCATCGTTTCTGGATGGTGGAAAGTCGTATAGACCACGCCCGGTGCGACCCGCTCGGTGATCTTCGCGCGCAGGGTGGTCGCCCCGGAACGGCCCTCCAACTTCACCCAGGCACCGTCCCGGATGCCACGTTCTTCGGCATCGCGGGGATGGACCTCCAGCAGGTCTTCCGGGTGCCATATCTCATTGCTGGTGCGCCGCGTCTGCGTGCCCACGTTGTATTGCGTGAGGATGCGCCCGGTGGTCAGCAGCAGCGGGAAGCGTGGCCCGGTGCGCTCCTCGGTGGGAATGTACTCGGTGACGAAGAACCTGCCCTTGCCACGCACAAAGCCCGGGACGTGCATCACCGGCGTGCCCTCCGGGGCGGCGTCGTTGCAGGGCCATTGCACAGAGCCGAGGCGGTCCAGCTTCTCATAGCTGACGCCAGCAAAGGCCGGGGTCAGCCGGGCGATCTCCGCCATGATTTCGCTGGGGTGGCCGTAGTCCATGGCAAGTCCCATCGCCTGCGCAAGAAGCTGGGTGACCTGCCAGTCCTCATACCCGCCCTTGGGCGTCATCACGCGGCGGACGCGCTGGATGCGCCGCTCAGCATTGGTAAAGGTGCCATCTTTCTCCAGAAAAGTGGACCCCGGCAAAAAGACATGGGCATATTTTGCCGTCTCGTTCAGGAACAGGTCCTGCACCACGACGCATTCCATCGCCGCCAGCCCGGCGGTGATGTGCTGGCTGTCGGGGTCCGACTGCGCAATGTCCTCGCCCTGGATGTATAGGCCCTTGAAGGCCCCTTCCAACGCGGAGTCAATCATATTGGGGATGCGCAGCCCCGGCTCCGGGTCCAGCGTCACGCCCCAGTCTTTTTCAAACATCTGACGCACGGCAGGATTGGAAATGTGCCGGTAGCCGGGCAGCTCATGCGGGAAACTGCCCATGTCGCAACTGCCCTGCACGTTGTTCTGGCCGCGCAGCGGGTTGACGCCGGTGCCCACGCGCCCGATATTGCCGGTCGCCATGGCCAGATGGGCCAGCGCCATGACCGCCGTGGAGCCTTGGCTGTGCTCCGTCACTCCCAGCCCGTAATAGATGGCGGCATTGCCTCCCGTGGCATACAAGCGCGCGGCCTGGCGTATCCGGTCCGCAGGCACGCCAGAGATTTTCTCCACCGCTTCCGGGCTGTTGCGCCCCTCCGTAACAAACTCCGCCCAGCGCGTGTAGGAACCAACATCACAGCGTTCGCGCACAAAGGCGTCGTTTCCCAGGCCCTCGGTCACGATCACATGGGCCAGTGCGTCCAGCACCGCGGCGTTGGTCCCAGGCCGCAGCGCCAGATGGACGCTGGCAGCCACATGCGGCGAGCGCACCAGATCAATGCGCCTTGGATCAACCACGATGAGCCGCGCGCCTTCGCGCAGCCGCTTCTTCATGCGCGAGGCGAAAACCGGGTGCGCGTCCGTGGGATTGGCCCCCACCAGCAGAATGACGTCGCAATGCTCGATGCTGTCAAAGTCCTGCGTGCCCGCCGAGGTGCCAAAGGTGCTGGAAAGCGCATATCCGGTGGGCGAATGGCAGACCCGCGCGCAGGTGTCCGTGTTGTTGTTGCCAAAGGCGGCGCGCACCAGCTTCTGCACCAGGTAGGTCTCCTCGTTGGTGCAGCGCGAGGAGGTGATGCCGCCAATCGCGCCCCTGCCGTATTGCGCCTGGATGCGCCGGAGTTCTGCGGCGGCATGGGCAATCGCTTCCTCCCAGGGGACCTCGCGCCACGGGTCCGTGGTCTTTGCGCGCAGCATCGGCCTCACAATGCGGTCCCGATGGGTTGCGTAGCCCCAGGCAAAGCGGCCCTTCACGCAGGAGTGTCCGTGGTTGGCCTTGCCGTCCTTGTAGGGGACCATGCGCACCAGTTCTTCGCCGCGCATCTCCGCCTTGAAGGCGCAGCCGACCCCGCAATAGGCGCAGGTGGTCACCACGGAATGTTCTGGCTGGCCCATTGCAAGGACAGACTTTTCCATCAGCGATGCCGTGGGACAGGCCTGCACGCAGGCCCCGCAGGAAACGCATTCCGAGGCAAGGAACTCCTCCTCCATGCCGGGCGACACTTTGCTGGCAAAGCCGCGTCCGGCAATGGCCAGCGCAAAGGTGCCCTGCACCTCCTCGCAGGCCCGCACGCAGCGCGAACAGAGGATGCACTTGGCCGGATCAAACTGGAAATATGGATTGGAAGCATCTTTTTTGGCCTGGAGATGGTTGGCCCCATCCATGCCGTAACGCACCTCGCGCAGGCCCACCGCCCCGGCCATCGTCTGCAATTCGCAGTTGCCATTGGCGGAGCAGGTAAGGCAATCCAGCGGATGGTCCGAAATATACAGCTCCATTACCCCGCGCCGGAGCCGTGCCAGCCGTCCGCTCTGGGTGTGGACCACCATCCCTTCGGCCACCGGAGTGGTGCAGGAGGCCGGCGTCCCCGCGCGGCCCTCGATCTCCACCAGGCAAAGCCTGCACGAGCCAAATGCCTCCAGCGTGTCCGTGGCGCAGAGCTTGGGTATCTGCGTGCCAAGCAGCGTTGCCGCGCGCAAGATCGAGGTACCTTCGGGCACATGTGCCGTTTGGCCGTCAATGGTAAGCGTGACGGTGCTTTCCGCATTCACCGGCCTGGTGCCGTAATCGGTCTCTTGAACGAGGGGCATCGTCGTCCTCCTATCCGGCGGCGTGGGGCCGTTGCGTCAAACCGAAATCTTCAGGGAAATGCTGGAGCGCGCTCAACACCGGTACGGGCGCAAGACCACCCAACGCGCAGAGCGAACCAAACTTCAGGGTCTCGCAGAGGTCGCGCACCAGCGCAATGTTCTTCCCCCGCTCGTCCCCAGCGAACACGCGGTCCAGACACTCCACGCCGCGCACCGTCCCAATGCGGCAGGGCGTGCATTTGCCGCACGACTCATGGGCGCAGAACTCCAGGGCGGAGCGCGCCATCCGCGCCATGTCCACGGTATCGTCAAAGAGGACAATCCCGCCATGGCCAATCAGCCCGTCGCGGGCGGCAAAGGCCTCGTAATCATACGGCGTATCAAACAACGCAGGCGGAAAATACGCGCCCAGCGGTCCGCCCGCCTGCACCGCGCGCACCGGCCTTCCACTGGCCGTGCCGCCGCCAATTTCATTGACCAGTTCGCCCAGCGTGACGCCAAAGGCGCATTCAAACAGGCCCCCGTGTTTCACGTTGCCGGCCAATTGCACGGGCATGGTGCCACGCGATTTGCCAAAACCAAAATCGGCGTATGCTTGCGCCCCTTCGGCCAGAATGAACGGCACACTGGCCAGGGTGACCGCATTGTTGATGATGGTGGGCCGGCCAAAAAGTCCCCGCACGGCGGGCAGGGGTGGTTTGGCGCGCACCTGGCCGCGCCTGCCTTCGATGCTTTCCAACAACGCGGTCTCTTCGCCGCAGACATAGGACCCAGCGCCAACGCGGACCTCGATCTCAAAGGCATACCTGCTATCAGCAACGCGCGGCCCCAGCAACCCTGCGCGCTGCGCGATGGCGATGGCGTCCTGCATCGTGCGCACCGCGTGCGGATACTCGGAGCGGATGTAAATGTGCGCTTTGGTTGCACCCACGCCAATGCCTGCGATGGTCATGCCCTCAATCAGCGTGAACGGACCGCCCTCCATCAGCATCCGGTCGGCAAAGGTGCCGCTGTCGCCTTCGTCGGCGTTGCAGACGATGTACTTTTGTGCGCCAGCAGCACGCGCTGCGGTCTCCCATTTGATGCCCGCCGGAAACCCCGCACCCCCCCGTCCACGCAGCCCGGAGCGTTTCACCTCGGCCACAATTCCCTCTGGCCCCAGCGCCAGCGCACGCTCCAGTCCACGCTGTCCGCCCTGCGCGCGGTGGTCTTCCAGGGAGAGCGGGTCGGCCAGGCCTGCCTGCGCAAACACCAGCCGCGTCTGGCGCTTGAGGAAGGGGACATCCTCCACCGGCCCAATGCAACGTGGGTGCGGCCCGCCTTCCAGAAACCCTGCGTCAAAGAGTGAAGCGACCTCCTGCGGCGTGACCGGCCCATAGCCGATGCGCCCGGACGGCGTGGCCACTTCCACCAGCGGTTCCAGCCAGAACATTCCGCGTGAGCCGTTGCGGACAATGGAAAGATCGAGATTGCGGGCCTGCGCTTCGGCAGCGATGGCCGTGGCCACCTGTTCCGCCCCAACGGCGAGGGCGGCAGCGTCCTGAGGGACAAAAATCTTCATCGCTTCGCCCCCGGTCCCGCAACCAGGTCTGCAACCGTCGCCTCAAGCTGCTCGGCGCCCAGGCGGCCCAGCGGCTTGCCATCCAGCAACGCGCCCGGCGCGGTGGCGCAAAGGCCAAGACAATAGACCGGTTCGACGGTCAGGCTGCCATCCGGCGTAGTGCCACCCCAGTCAATGCCCAGCAGGTCCAACAGGCGGCGCGCATTCTCCCCTGCCCCCAACGACTGGCAGGCCTCGGCACGGCAGAGTTGCAGCACATGCCGTCCGGCGGGCGCACGGCGAAAATCGTGATAGAAACTGACCACCCCATGCACTTCCGCGCGGGTGATGTTCAGCATGGCGGCAAGCAGTGGCTCAACCTCCAGCGGCACGCAGCCAAAGGCCCCCTGCAAGGCGTGCAGGATGGGCAGCAGCGGACCTTCCAGGCACAGATGGTCTTCGATGATCTTCCGCGCCGTGGCCCCATCATAGGCCAGCGTCGGATGCGGTCGGCCTTGGTCTTCTGGCGTCATGTTTGCCCCTGTGCTCCGGCCAAAAATCGCCGTGCAAAATCGCCGTGATGGAACGGAATTATCGTCACGCACAGAATGATTGTCAAACGGTCTGGGAACGGCCCTGTGGCCAAAACAATCGGGGCCATTGCAGAAGCCTGTCGTCCAATGTTGTAGCATCAAGGCATTCCCCATATCAAAGTACTAAAAGCCATCAGGAGCGGGAGCAACACGCATGAAGGAAGCCAGCGATCAGAGCACCAGCGGACCTGCAAGTCCTCCGGCCACGATTGCCGGCACGCAGAGCGGTCCTTCCGCGCATGGTCTTCTGCCACAGGCGCAGCCGGTCTTGTGCGTGGACCTGGATGGCACGCTGGTCAAAAGCGACACGCTGGTGGATGCGCTGTGCCTGCTGGCGCACAAAATGCCATGGTTACTGCTGCGCACTCCAATCTGGCTGGCGCGCGGCAAGGCTGCCTTCAAACGCCAGGTGACCATCCATGCGCCGCTGGACGTGGCGCACCTGCCCTACAACACCGCGCTGGTCGAACATCTGCGGGAAGAAGCGGCCTCCGGGCGCGTTCTGGTGCTGGCCACCGGCGCGGATGAGCGCCTGGCAACGCGCGTGGCCGCCCATCTGGGGATTTTTCAAGAGGTGCTGGCCAGCGACGGCGTCACCAACCTGACCGGCGCGCGCAAGCTCCATCACATCCAACAACGCTTTGCGGAAAGAGGCTTTGACTACATCGGAAACAGCATGGCGGACATGCCTGTGCTCCTGCAGGCGGCCACGCCCATGCTGGCCAACCCCGGTTGGCGCGTCCGTTCCCGCCTGGATGCACATCGGGCGCAGGCGAAGCAGGTGCATCCGGTGCAGGTATTTCAAGACCGCAGGCCGGCCTTGTCCTCCGCCTTCAGCGCCCTGCGCGCCCATCAATGGGCCAAGAATGTGCTCCTGTTTTTGCCCCTGCTTCTGGCCCACAATCTCCACTGGCACGCGTTCCTGCTGTGTGCGCTGGCCTTTGCCAGCTTCTGCCTGATGGCCTCCGGCACATACATCATCAACGACCTGCTGGACATGGAGGCCGACCGCAGGCACCCGCGCAAGCGCCAACGTCCCTTTGCCGCAGGTGACCTTTCCGCCGTGACGGGCGCACTTCTGGCGCTCTTTCTCCTGGCCTGCGGCGCGTGGCTGGCCGTGTGTTGGCTGCCGTTGGCCTTTGTTGTCTGGCTGGTGCTGTATGCGGTCGCCACACTTGCGTATTCGCTGTACTTCAAGCGCATGGTGCTAGTGGACGTCATCTTACTGTCCGCGCTGTACACGCTGCGAATTCTGGCAGGCGCGGCGGCTGTCAGCGTGGCCGTTTCTCCATGGATGGCGGGCTTTTCCATCTTTTTCTTCTTTAGTCTGGCCCTGCTCAAACGCTTCAGCGAGCTGGAAAATCTGCGCGTGCGCGGGGCAGCCCCTGCCAATGGACGTGGCTACATGGTGCAGGACCTGGAGCAGTTGCGCAGCTTTGGCACGGCCAGCGCCTTCGCTTCCATTGTGGTCTTTGCGCTGTACATCAATAATCCAGAGGTCGGGCGCCTCTATCACCACCCGCACCGTCTTTGGCTGATGACGCCGGTGCTGATCTGGTGGCTCAGCCGCACCTGGTTGCTGGCCTCGCGCGGCCAAATGGAAGAAGACCCAGTGGTCTTCGCCCTGACTGACCGCTCCAGCCTGATGGCCGGAGTGGCCCTCTTCCTGATCGCGGCCTATGCCATCCTATAAGCTGTTCCTAAGACCTATGCGAGGGAAACCCTGCGAGTGAAACACAAACCGCCAGCCTTTGAATCCTGGGGACGTTATCCCAAGGTGGAGTGCGCCGTGCGGTCCCTCCACTGGACCAGCGACTTCCCTCCATCCCCGGATGCCCTGCCGTCGGCATTGTTGCCAGTGGGCATGGGGCGTAGCTATGGGGACGTCTGTCTGCTGGAGGGAGGGACGCTCTATCGCACGCGCGGGCTGGACCGTCTGCTCTCCTTTGATCCGCAGAGCGGGCTGCTGCGCTGTGAGAGCGGCGTGACGCTGGATGAAATTCTGCGCTTTGCCGTGCCGCGCGGATGGTTCCTTCCCGTCACCCCTGGCACCCAGTACGTCACCGTCGGCGGGGCCATTGCGAACGATGTCCATGGCAAAAACCATCATGTTGCGGGGACCTTCGGCTGCCATGTCCCGCGCCTGGAACTGGTCCGCTCTGACGGCGCGCGTTTGCTTTGCTCCCCGACGCAGGCCCCGGAATGGTTCGCGGCCACTGTTGGAGGTATGGGGCTGACCGGGCTGATTACCTGGGCGGAAGTACAACTACGGCCCATCGTCAGCCGCAGCATCCGCTACGAGGCCGTCCGCTTCCACGGGCTGGATGAATTTCTGGCGCTTTCCGCTGGCAGCCGCAGCGCGGAGTACACCGTGGCCTGGATCGACTGCGTCTCCCGCGGACGCAACTTTGCCCGCGGCATCTACATGCAGGGCGACCATTCGCAGGTCCCAGAAGAACTGCACCCCACGCCTGCGCCCCATCTGGCGGTGCCATTCGATTTTCCCGGCTGGGTGCTCAACCGCGCCACCATGCGGGCCTTCAACGGCCTGTATTACCGCAAACAACTGCGGCGGCACGTCAGCACGCTGGTGGATTACGGGCCATTTTTCTATCCGCTGGACAAGGTGCTGCACTGGAACCGCATTTATGGTCAGCGTGGATTTTTACAGTTCCAATGCGTCCTTCCCTTTGCCAGCGGGCGTGACGGCATGGAAGAGATATTGAAAGAAATCACCCGCGCAGGCCTGGGGTCCTTTCTGGCCGTGTTGAAAGTGATGGGCGAGGTCGCATCGCCGGGGATGATGTCCTTCCCCATGCCGGGCATCACCCTGGCGCTGGACATTCCCATCCGTCCCGGCGTCACCTTTCCGCTCTTTGACCGGCTGGCGGAGAAGACGCGCGAGCTGGGTGGCCGCCTGTATCCGGCCAAGGACGCGCGCATGACGGCGGCCCAGTTCCAGGCCTTTTATCCGCAATGGCAACGCTTTGCCGGCTATCGTGATCCGGCCTTTTCTTCCTCTTTTTGGGAACGGGTGACCGCAGATGTCTAAAAAAACAGGGAAAAACGCATTGCCGCAAACGGTGCTGGTGCTGGGCGCCACCTCCGCCATTGCGCAGGCCTGGATGCGCCTGCTGGCGCCGCACGGGACGCGGTTTTTTCTGGTGGCGCGGAATGCTGACCGCTTGCAGGCCGTGGCCGACGACCTGCGCACACGCGGCGCCTCCGCCGTGCATACGGAGACGATGGACCTGGACCAGACCGAGGCCCATCCGATTTTGTTGGAGGCCGCGGCCCAGGCCCTGGACCATATTGACTGCGTCCTGATTGCCCACGGTATTTTGGGCGACCAATCGCAGGCCGAGCAGGACTTTTCCCACGCGGCCATGGTCCTGCATACCAATTTCTTCTCCGTGGTCTCCTTGGTCACATGGCTGGCCAATTATTTCCAAACACAAGGTCGCGGCACACTGGCCGTCATTTCCTCCGTGGCCGGGGACCGGGGCCGCAAGAGCAACTACATCTATGGCAGCTCCAAGGCCGGCTTGAATGCCTTTCTGGACGGCGTGCGCAACCGCGTGGACCGGCATGGCGTGCAGGTGCTCACCATCCGGCCCGGTTTTGTGGCCACGCCCATGACGGCCCATCTGCCCCAGGGACCGCTTTTTGCCCCGCCGGAGCGGGTGGCGCGCGACATCCTCCGCGCCATCCAAAAGCGCCGGGACATTCTCTACACACCTTGGTTCTGGCGATGGGTCCTGTGCCTGGTGCGGGCCATCCCAGAGTGGAAATTCAAGCGCATGGACCTGTAGCGCGCTGCGCCCAACCAAGGCCGTCCTTATTTAGACGCTCTATCTTGTTCAATACAAATACAGTAGCGGGAAAAATATAAATAAGGTCAGTAGATTGATCTTATTTGTGTTCTTGCACATTTCCGTTGCTTGGAACCAGCGGCGCCTGGTTGCTTCATCCAGACTGTCTGGTTTTGCCGAAGGTCTGTCCCACCCCGTTTTACTTGGCGATGGAACCAGGGCCTTTTCGTTTGCGTATCAGGAAATGAGGGCAATTGCGCACGTGCGGGGACGTCCCCGGCTTGTTACTCTGGGAACGAGAGGTGCGCCCTCCTCTGGCGTGAACACAGGAGTTGCATGGAATTCCGGGAAGCGGTCAAGATCGCGTTACAGTCGTTGTGGGCGAACAAGCTGCGCTCCATCCTTACGCTGCTGGGCGTGGTGATTGGCGTGGCCTCGGTGATCGCTGTCGTCACGATGATTAACGGCACCAACACCTATGTCGCAACCAAAATCTACGGCTATGGGGCCGATGTCTTTACCGCCAGCAAGATACCCCAGGTGGTCACCAATTCAGAAGATTATCTGCGCTACACCAAGCGCAAAAACCTGACGATGGACGACTATGAAGCAGTCACCGCAGGGTGCTCTGCTTGTACGGGGACTGGGGCCATGCTGGACACGACTGGCAGCGTGGTCAGTAAAAACAAGTCCGCCACAGGGGTCGACGTGCTGGGCTGGACCTGGGCGATGCCGGCCATGTACAACCGCGACGTGGCGCAGGGCCGTGTATTTACGCCTTCAGAGCAGGCACATAACGCGCGTGTGGCCTTTGTCGGCGTTGACATTGTGGACAACATCCTCAGCGCCGGTGACCCGCTGGGCCAGGAAATCCGTGTCGATGGCCAACCGTATACCGTCATCGGCGTGGCCGACCGGCAGGGAAAGACACTCGGCCAGAGCCAAGACAATTTTGTCGCCATCCCCATCAGCACATATATGGCAACCTATGGTCCCAACCAGTCCATCACCATCTATGCGCGCGGGGACGGCGTAGGCCCGCCGCTGGAGCGCGCCGTGGACCAGGTGCGGGCCATCCTGCGCGCGCGACGGCACGATGCGCTCGCTGCCCCAGACAGCTTTTCCCTGGACACCAACGAAAGTTTCGTCGGCATGTGGAAGAGCTTCACCTCCAGCTTTGCCATTGTGGCCGTGGGCATCGCCTCCATTTCGTTGATTGTCGGCGGCATCGTCATTATGAACATCATGCTGGTCTCCGTCACCGAGCGCACCCGCGAGATCGGCATCCGCAAGGCCCTGGGGGCGCGCCGCTCGGACCTGATGCTGCAATTCCTCATCGAGTCTTCCACCATGGCCCTGGTCGGCGGCGTCATCGGAGTGATTGGCGGGATCATTGTCGCCAAAACGGTCACCCTGCTGATTGGGTTCCCCACCACCATCGCCCTGTGGTCTGTCCTTGCCGGCCTGTTTGTGGCCACGGCAGTGGGTGTTTTCTTCGGCGTGTATCCGGCACGCAAAGCGGCCATGCTGGACCCCATCGTGGCGTTACGTTCCGAACTCTAAGGAGCAGAGATGCGAGTGCGTGATTCCCAGGAGGCCGTGCGCATGGCGATGCAGACCCTGCGCGCCAACAAACTGCGCTCTGGCCTGACCATCCTCGGCATCGTCATTGGGGTCACCACCGTGATCGCCATTTCCTCCTTCATTAACGGCCTCAACCGCAATGTGAATGCCCTGGTGGAGTCCTTTGGCAGCAATGTCCTGTGGGTCTTCCGCTTCCCTGTCATTGGGGTCCGCCCCACCACGGAGATGCTGGCGCGCAAGCAACTGACTGCGGAGGAGGCCTACGCCCTGCGCTCCTTGCCCCATGTGGTTGCCGTTTCCCCCAGCCTGCGTTATGAGAACTTCGAACTGGGCCTGGGCAACGTCTCCGTCAAATACAAAGGCCGCAAATTGCAGCACACCATCCTCGAAGGGGACACCTCCTCTGTGCAACAGGTGAACGACCTGGACCTGGTCCAGGGAAGGATGTTCACCGATTACGAAGAGGCCCACCACTCCAACGTGGTTGTTCTGGGCCACGATGCGGCACAGGAGTTGTTCCAAAGCGAAGACCCCTTGGGCAAAAACGTGGAGATTGACGGGGACATATTCGAGGTCATTGGAGTATTGGGCAAGCAGAAACAGGCCTTTGGCGGGGGCAAGAACCCCGACGACAACTCCGCGTATTTCCCGCTGGGCACCTTCCAGAAAATCCACCCGGAGGTCAAGGACTTCTGGCTGGCAGTCAAGTATGACACCGTCAAAAACAAGGGCCTGGTCAGCGATGAGATTGAACAACGGCTACGCATCCTGCGCAAGGTGCCAGTGGACAAGCCAGATGATTTTTACATCTTTGGCCCGGACTCCATCACCCGTCTGTGGAATGAAATCACGGGCGGCCTGTTTATCTTCATGTTTGCCGTTTCCAGCGTGGGCCTGATCGTCGGTGGCGTGGGCGTGATGAACATCATGCTGGTCAGCGTCACGGAGAGGACACGCGAGATCGGCGTGCGCAAGGCCATCGGCGCCACCAAACGCAATATCCTGTTGCAGTTCACGCTGGAGGCGATGACCCTCTGCGCCGTGGGCGGCGTCCTGGGGATTGCCGTGGGCGGGTTGATTACGCTGGTGTTGCGCCTCGCCATTTCCGGCATCCAGACCTCCATGTCCGGCTTCTGGGTGGGCGCGGCCTTCGCGGTCTCCTGCCTGATTGGGCTGGTCTTCGGCATCTACCCGGCGTGGAAAGCTGCCAACCTGGACCCCATTGAGGCCCTGCGCTACGAATAGCTGTATTGGGATTTCAGGCCCTCTCCGCGTATGATGGTTGCCAATGTTCCTTGAGCATTGGGTGGCGACTGCCACGACCATTCTGACTGTCGCCTCTTTGGCGTACTTCCTGCTTGCCCTGTGGGCGGCGCGGGCGTATCGCCACATGCGCCAGCGACGGCAGCCCTCCATCTATCCGCCTGTCAGCCTGCTCAAGCCCGCCAAAGGCGTGGACCCTGGCATGTACAAGGACCTCGTCAGCCATTGCCAACAGGACTATCCCGCTGAGTACGAAATTATCTTTGGCGTGCGCAGCATGGATGATCCTGCCGTGCCTGTCATCCAGCGCCTAAAAGAAGAATTTCCCAATCACAATCTTCGCCTGGTTGTTTGCCCAGAGACGCTGGGGGCCAACGGCAAAGTCAGCACCCTGGTGCAGATGCTGCCCCAGGCGCGCTTTGACCATCTGCTCATCAACGACAGCGACGTCCGCGTCTCGCCGCAGTATCTGCGCAACGTGGTGCGGCTGTTTTCCTCCAATGGAAGTCCGCACCCGGTTGGGCTGGTCACGGCACTCTACCGTGGCCGCGTACACCGTTCGCTGGGGTCGCGGCTGGAGTCCCTGGGCATTGCCACGGACTTTATGCCAGGCGTACTGATGGCGCGCTGGCTGGAACATGGCATCCACTTTGGCATGGGGTCCACGCTGGCCATCACACGCCAGGCGCTGGACGCGATTGGCGGCCTGCAACCGCTGGTGGACCACCTGGGCGACGATTATGAAATCGGCGCGCGCATCTCCCGCGCGGGCTTTCGCGTGGCGCTGGCCCGAGAAGTGGTGGAGACCTCTGTGCCGTCTTACCACTTCCGCCAGTTTCTTGACCACCAACTGCGTTGGGCGCGCAATCTGCGCAATGTGCGGCCAGCGGGAAACTGGGGACTGGTGGTCACCTTCGGTCTGCCCTGGGCACTGCTCAATGTGGCCGCCTGCCGCGCAAGCATTGGCAGCATCGTGCTGCTTGGCCTGGTGCTGTTCGCGCGCTTCTGGCTGGCGCTTTCCGTGGGCGTGGGCATCTTGCGGGACCGCCGCCTGCTGCGAAGTCTATGGCTGCTGCCGCTGCGCGACTGTGTGGCCCTGGGCATCTGGCTCTGGAGCTTTGCCGACAACCACGTCCACTGGCGCGGTGAGCGCTTCCTGTTGCGCCAGGGCAAGCTGACGCGGGCAGATTAAGGCACGCCAGCGGCGGGGTGTTTGTGCATCCACTCTCCAGCCCTGTCCTGTCGGCCATCCTAGTTGCAAGGCCGTCCAACTGGGCCTTACTCTTCCACGATCAGCTCGTCCACTTGCAGGTCGAGCTTCCTGCCCAGTTCCAGGAACTTTTCCGTCCACTCCGGTTTTTGCTCCGCCATCGGCGTCGCGTGCAGCGTGGCGTTCCAGATGTTCTGCGCCTTCCAGAAGTTCACCTCAAAGGGCAGGGCATGGAGCGCCTCTACCAACTCCAGCACGGACTCCAACATGGCCATGTCTCCAGGGCCTTGTTGGAGCTCCTGCATGGCCTGTTTGATGCGTTGGCTGGCGACATAGCCGAGGACCTGGCCATTCAGTGGCACCTCGTCTTCTGTGGCCTGGGCCTGCAACTCGCGCAGGCGCACGGCGTCAAATGGCCTTTTTTCCAGCACATGACGCACGTCCGCATTCAGCACAAACTCCGCGGCCAACATCAGGGCCTGCGGTTTGGGCATCCCGCTCAGGGTAAGAAAATGCAGCAGCGAGGTGTGGTCTTCGTACAACGTGCGCAGATGGCCCTCCATCTCCTCCAGCGTGGAACCTAGAATGCTCTGCAGGATGCGCCGCTGTTCATCGCGGAAGAGCGACCGGAGCGAGTATGCCGTCGCGCCAAAATAGCGGTCAAAGAGGCGAATGACCCCGGGCAGGTCCGCGTGTGCCACGGCCCCACGCGTTTCTTGCACGAGCTTGGGAAAGGCCGTGTCGTCCTGCCCCACGCTGCCACGAACTGCGGCGGAGAGGTTGTGGTCGCCCAGATGCAGTACCGCAAAGTCCACCAGCTCACAGTTCTCCGTGATGCGCGAGCAAATCTCCGCCCGTCCGACGGCAATCCGCCCGCGGCCAGAGCTGAAGACATCCAGGGACTTGCGCCGGACATCATAACAAAAAATCTGGCCCTCTTCCGGATACGCCTCAAAGAGGGAGCTGATGGCGTAGTGGGCGCCCACTTGCTCCAGACCGATCTTCTGACTGTCCACACAGTGACGATAGACCTCGGCGCCGTCCTTTTTTTCCGGTACGTTGCTCTTGGCCGCCTGCATCCGGGCCAGGAACTCCGCTTCCAGCGCCACGCCTTTCCCGCCGAAAAGCCGGGCGGCCAGATGCAGGACGCGTCCCGCATAGGCGATGATCTGCACCGTCTCAATGCCGGAGATGTCATCAAAGAACCAGCCGCAACTGGTGTACATCAGCAGCGCGTGGCGCTGCATCTCCATCAGCCGGAGTGCATCGGTGCGCTCCGCTGGGCTGAGCGGGTGCGTAGCGTACTGGTCAAAGAAGCGCTGGATGCTCTCCGGCGAGCGGTCCAAAATGACTTTGATGTATCCATTGCGTGCGGTCCATAGGTCCGTCAACAGCGGCCTGGCTGCCTCTTCGGCCAGGGGAGCTATGGCATCACGCAACCAGTCCAGGGATTCCCGCAAGGGCGTGCGCCATTTCTGGTTCCACCCAGGATGGCCGCCGCTGTTGCAGCCGCAATCGGAACGCCAGCGCTCCACCCCATGCGAACAGCTCCAGGAGGTGTTTTCCCTGATCTCCGCCTCCCGCGTGGGAGGGGATTTCGCCAGGAACTCCGCGAAATTGGTCAGCTTGGCGTCCTTGTGCTGCTCAGTCCATTGCAAGGCGTAGGAGAGCGCCATCTCCCCATATTTGTGATGATGGCCGTAGCTCTCACCGTCCGTGGCAATGTGCACCAACTGTGGGCGGTTGCCGTCCTTGAGGAAGCCGCCAAGCAAACGGTTGGCGAGGGCGGTCCCGCTGTCCAGCAGCCCTTCAAAGGCCACGGCGCGGGAAATGGGGCTGTTGTAAAAGAAAACAGCAATGCTGCGTCCGTCCTTCAGTTGCACGCGGTAAGGCTGGGTCGTGTCCACGCTGGAGTCCGGGGTCTCCACCCATGCCGGTGGCGGCGTTGCCGCCGCTGTCGCGGGTGTTGGTGTTGGTGTTGGTGTTGGTGTTGCTGCCGCTGGGGCGGACTTCACCAAGGGACGCACCCGCGCACACTGGTGCGGCGCAAGGATGGTAAAGCGGATGCCGTGTTGCGCCAGCAGGTCCAGGCTTTCCAGGTCGACCGCCGTCTCGGCCAGCCACATGCCCTCCGGCTTGCGTCCAAAGCGCGACTCAAAGTCCGCTATGCCCCAGCGAATTTGCGTGGTGCGGTCACGGGTGTTGGCCAAGGGCATAATGATGTGGTTGTATACCTGCGCCATCGCGGAGCCATGCCCGCCAAACCGCTCGCGGCTGGCGCGGTCCGCATCCAGCACCATCTGATATGTGCGCCGGGCGTTGTCCTTCAGCCAGGAGAGCAGCGTGGGGCCAAAATCAAAGCTGATGCGGGAATAATTGTTGATGATGCGGACGATCTTGTTCTGTTCGTTGAGGATGCGCGAGGCCCCATTGGGTGCGTAACACTCTGCCGTGATGCGTTCATTCCAGTCGTGGTACGGGGCCGCAGATTCCTGCACTTCGACCGTCTCCAGCCAGGCGTTTTCCCGTGGTGGTTGATAAAAATGTCCGTGGACGCAGATGTAACGTTCGCTGGTTGCCATGCTGTTATTTTTCCCTCTTTGGTGTGGGCCGTTGCCCAGACCGCTGTTTGGACCGCTCTGCGGACCACTTCGAAGACTGCTTCGTCGGCAGACTGGCCGGCCCTCCGCCTGCCCCGGCTTTTTCCGCCTGCGCGGCCAGGTCGCAGGCCCGCCATAGATACCAACTGGCCACGCTACACCAAGGCCGCCAGCGCCGGGCACGACCTTCCAGCGTGGCGGCGTCTGGCAGGTCTTCTGCCCGGACAGGCGCGCCCTCGGGCAATTTGCCAAAGGTCAACGCAAATCCCTTGCGCACTCCGTAGTCCTTTACAGGCAACACATTGGGCCTTCCCAGGTAGAAGATCAGCAGCATCTCGACCGTCCAGACGCCAATGCCGCGCACTTGGGTTAGATGCGCGATGATCTCTTCATCGGCCATGCGCCGCAATGTGGAGAGCGCAGGGACCGTGCCGGAGCAGCTTTTTTCCGCCAAGTCGCGCAGCGCGGCCAGCTTGCCAGCGGAGAGTCCGGCGGCGCGCAACTGGCTGTCGGGGAGTTGCAGCAGCCCCTCTGGCGTGGGCTGGCCCCCAGCAAAAAGCGCCAGCACGCGGTCATGGATGGTCCTGGCCGCGCGGCCATGCAATTGCTGGTGGATGATGGATTCCAGCAGCGCCTCAAAGGGGGACGCTGTCTGCTTTAGGCGCAGCGTGAAGGGACCGGCGCGCTCCATCAACCGCGCCAGCGTGCGGTCGCTTTCTGCCAGTTCGCGGCAGGCGAGGGCGGCATCGTAACGGACTGGTCGGGTGCCATCCATCGTCATAGTCTATACACTGGCATGTTGCAGCACGGAGGGGCAAGCATGGCAAACGAAAACACCAACGAAAAAGCGGCAGACCAAACGCCCTGGACCATTCCCGGAACAAAAGCCAACGAGGCGGGTTTTTTGGTGCGCGGCGTGGAGCACCACAGCGGTGGACGCTGCGCCATCCACTCGCCCTATGACCAGTCCCTTGTAGGCCATTTCTGGCAGGCCACGCGCGCCGACGCTGACGATGCCGTCACCGCCGCTGCGGCGGGCCTTGCCCAAACGCGCGCGCTCCCTGCCCACGAACGCCAACGCATTCTGCTGGCCGTCTCCGCGCACCTGGGGCGCGAGCGCGAGGCCTTTGCGCGGTGCCTTGTCGCCGAGGCGGGCAAACCCATCCTGGCCGCACGCGCTGAGGTGGACCGCGCCATCTTTACCTTCCGCATTGCGGCGGAAGAGGCCACGCGCATGGGCGGCGAGGTGCTGCCTCTAGACCTGCTACCTGCAACCGAAGGCCGCTGGGGCATGGTGCGCCGTTTCCCTTTGGGGCCGGTGCTGGCCATGACCCCTTTCAACTTCCCGCTGAACCTGGCCGCGCACAAGCTGGCCCCAGCCATTGCCTGCGGTTGCCCTGTGCTGCTGAAGCCCGCACCGCAAACACCCTTTAGCGCCTACGCGCTGGTCCGCGCCGTCTTGGACGCTGGCTGGCCCGCGGACGCGATGGCCTTTTTGCCCTTGTCCAACGAAGACACTGCGCACCTGGTCGCTGCGGAGCACCGCATCCGCGTGCTCAGCTTTACCGGCAGCGCGCGCGTGGGCTGGGAACTGCGCACCAGGGCCGCCAAAAAACATGTCCTGCTGGAGCTGGGCGGCAATGCCGCCGTCCTAGTGCATGGCGACTGGCCTGACCTGGCCGATGCGGCCCAGCGCGTCGTCAACGGGGGATTCACCTACTCTGGGCAAAGCTGCATCTCCGTGCAGCGCGTCTTTGTGGAGCGTGCAGTCTTCACGCCATTCCTCAACTTGGTGCTGGAGCGCGTGGCCGCCCTGCGCATGGGCGACCCGGCGCTGGAGACCACCCAGGTTGGCCCCATCATCCGCCTGGCCGACGCAGAGCGCATCGAACGATGGACGCTGGAGGCCATGCGGGACGGGGCGCATCTCCTTGCCGGGGGCACGCGCCAAGGCAGCATGATTGCGCCCACGGTGCTGACGGGTACGCTCCCTCCCATGGCCGTGCGGGACGAGGAGGTCTTTGGCCCGGTCATTGTGGTCGAACCGTATGACAGCTTCTCCGAAGCGCTGGCGATGGTCAACCAGTCACGGTATGGCCTGCAGGTCGGACTATTTACGCGCGACGCGGCGCGCATCTTCCACGCTTACAACGAGCTGGAAGTGGGCGGTCTGATTGTGGGCGACGTCCCCACCTGGCGGCTGGACCCCATGCCCTACGGCGGCGTCAAGGACTCCGGCATGGGACGCGAAGGGCTGCGCTTTGCCATGCAGGAAATGACGGCCCCACGTCTGCTGGTCATGGCGCTGCCCCCATCCACACAGTGAACGGCAGAATGGGGTGCAAAACAGGGGCCTGCCATCACCAGAAATGTACGCAATGCAATCCAGTGTGCCTTTGGTCATCCAAAGTCCACGGCGCCAGTGCTAGTCTCATACATTGAAGGAACAAAACAGATTTGAAGGACATAAAAATGATCTCCCAGATGCATGGCGCGCAAAAGACCGCGTCCATTGACACTCCCAGCAGCGGCAGCCGTTTTGTGCGCGCCTGCCTGCGTCAGCCCGTGGACCGCGCGCCGGTCTGGTTCCTGCGCCAGGCGGGCCGCTACATGCCGGAATACCAGGCGGTGCGACGCGAACACACCCTGCTGGAAATCTGCAAATCGCCGGAGCTGGCGGCAGAGGTGACCATCACCGCTGCGGAAAAGCTCGACGTGGACGCGGCCATCATCTTTGCCGACCTGCTGCTTCCATTGGAACCGATGGGTCTGGACTTCATTTTCCAGGCGGGCGAAGGCCCTGTGGTATACCATCCCATACGCACTGCGGCAGACATCGACGCACTGCGCACGGACCGCACGGCAGACCTGGGCTATGTGGCGCAGGCCATTACGCGCGTGGCCGCGCACTTTGCCGGACGCATCGGCATGATCGGCTTCTGCGGTGCGCCCTTCACGCTGGCCAGCTACATGATTGAAGGTGGAAGCTCCGATGGCTACATTGAGACCAAGCGGCTGATGTACTCTGACCCGGTGGCGTGGCAGGCATTGATGGAAAAGCTGGCCATCGTGCTGGCCGAGTATGCCGCCCAGCAGGTACAGGCCGGGGCCGACGTCATCCAGATTTTTGATAGCTGGGTGGGCGCGCTCTCTGTCACCGATTACCGCGAATTTGTGCTTCCCATCACCCGAAAGCTGGTCCAGCAGGTGCAGGCGCTGGGCGTACCGGTCATTTATTTTGGCGTGGACACGGCGACGTTGCTGCCCAGCATCCGTACCCTGGGCGCGGACGTGGTCGGCCTGGACTGGCGCACACCGCTCGATGCGGGATGGAAGGCGTTGGGCCACGCCTGCGCGGTGCAGGGCAATCTGGACCCCATCGCGCTCTTTGCGCCGGAAACGGTCCTACGCGCGCGCGTGGCGGAGGTGCTGCAACAGGCCGCCGGTCGCCCCGGACACATCTTCAACCTGGGCCACGGCATTGTGCCGGGGACGCCGGTGGAAAATGTGCAGCACGTCGTGCGCTGGGTGCGCGAAATCAGCGCGGAGATGGCCGCAGGCGGCCTCCGCCAAGACAATCCAGGAGAATAAAAGTGGCCACTACGACAGGCCCCCTTGCAGGGATGAAAACTGCGGAAACGCACATGCCAACGCCCCGGCGCGCCGTCTTGCTGCTGGCGCACGGTTCGCCTGACACCATCGCAGAGATACCAGAATATCTGCGCAACGTCCTGAGTGGCCGCGCCCTGCCGCAGCCCCTCATTGAGGAGGTCCAGCGCCGTTATGCGCTGATTGGCAAAAGCCCGCTGACCGAGTGGACCCTGCAGCAGGCCGCCCTGTTGCAGCAGACGTTGTCCCTGCCGGTCTATGTGGGGATGCGCAATTGGAGACCGTACATTGCCGACACCGTCCGCCAGATGCGCGCCGACGGGGTGACGGAGGCGGTCGCCATCTGCCTGGCCCCGCAAAATTCGCGCACCAGCGTGGGACTCTATCGCCGCGCCACATTCGCAGAGGTGGGCGACACTCTGCGCATTTATTTCCACGAGGACTGGGCCGAGCACCCCCGGCTGATTGACGCTTTCGCGGACCGTCTGCGCCCTGTCTGGTCTGCGGCCTGCAAGGAACTGGGCGCCAAGGTCCCCGTGTTGTTTACAGCGCACAGCGTCCCTGTACGGACGGTCCAGGCCCCGCAACCGCAACCGGTGGGGCCTGAAGCCGCCACAACGCCACAGACGCCTCCGGGAAGGCCAGCCAGCGCCACTTCCACGCCCGTCCGGCCCACGCTGCCGGAGCGTTCCTACGCCGCGCCAGCCAGCGCACCCCAGGGACCAGACACATATCCCGATGAATGCAAACGCACCGCCGCGTTGGTGGCGGAGCGGCTTTCCAGCGATGGCCTGGAAGAGAGTGACTGTCTGTTCGCCTTCCAAAGCCAGGCCATGTCCGGCGGCCCGTGGATTGGGCCGACCGTGGAAGAAACACTGCAAAAAATCAAAGATGAAGGCCATGCAGGCGTGGTCCTGCAGACCATCGGCTTTCTCTGCGACCATGTGGAAATCCTGTACGACATCGACATCGCCTTCAAAGGTCTGGCCGAGAAGATCGGCCTGAAGCTCTGGCGGCCAGAATCGCTGAATGCCTCGCCGCTGCTCATCGCGGCGCTGGCCGACCTGGCCCAGGAAGGCCTGCGCAAATTGGATGCACCCACAGGCGCGGTCCACCCATGATGGGCGGGCCATCTCTTTGGCGCTGCCCTGCCGGGACGCGCAGCACTTCCAGACGCGCCGCACTTATTTGAGCGGACGACGGGCAAAGTAATAGAGCGAGCCGGCCAACAGCGCAAACATCAGCACGGCAATCCAATCGTGGTGCAGCGGATTACTGCTGGACATCAAAATCAGGTCGTATTTTCCCGTGGCTGATTCGTACAGCTTGAGCACCACGCCCAGCAATCCGACCACGCCCCCAGCGGCGATCAGGCCGCTGGCGTATAGGGAGCCGGGGCTGACCTCGCTGCCGGTGCTTTCCGCGGACCCCTCGTTGCGGGCCACGGCCCGGTCCACCATCCAGCGCACCACGCCCCCGCAAAAAATGGCCAGCGTGGTGGCAATGGATAGATACGCGCCCACGGCAAAGGAAAGCGAACGCACGCCCAGCAGCTCCACCACCACCACCAGAAAGACGCCCAGCAGGATCAGGCCCCAGGGCAACTGGCGGGTCAGGATGCCGTTGATGACGGTGGCCATCAGGCGGGCCTGCGGCGCAGCGGCCCGTTCGCTGCCGATGCCTTGTATCCATTGCACCTCAATGTGCTGGGTCAGGGGATTGTAAAGGTATTTGCCGTCGGGCAACACATGCGAACCGACCGCGTTCAGCAGGACATAATTTGCCCCGTTGAAGACCTTCTCCGAGTGGTCCGCCATGCGGACGCGAAACTGTTGCCGCGAAAAATGCTGTTGCTGTATGGTGACGCCGTCGGCCATCTGATGGATGTCCCACGGCTGGTCCGCGGCGTGGAACTCTTCCAGACCCCGGTTCATGGCGTTTACCGTCAGCCCAATGGCGATGGTGGAAACGCAAATGCCGATCATCAGGCCAAGCTGCTGTTTCCACGGCGTGGCGCCCACCAGAAAGCCCGTCTTCAGGTCCTGTGAGGTGTCGCCCGCCTCCGCTGAAGCGATGCAGACCACCCCGCCAATGGTGATGGCCAGCGCGCCAAAGGAGGGCGCCGTCCATCCCTTGAACAAAAAGATGGCCGAGGTCGCCATCAGCGTGGCAATGGTCATGCCGGAGATGGGGTTGGCCGAGCTGCCAATCAACCCCACAATGCGCGAAGAGACCGTGACAAAGAGGAAGCCAAAGAGCACCACCAACAACGACGCCGCCAGGTTGGACAGCAGGCTGGTCTGCGCCCCAGGGACGGGCTTGAAGGTGAGAAAGAGGAACATCAGCAGCACCAGCACGACAGAGCCGCCCAGCACCACGGACATGGGCATGTCGCGCTCCGTGCGCAGCGTGCTTGCCTTGCTGGAAGCGCCGCCGCGCAGGTTATGGAAGCCGGTGCGCAGCGCGCCAAAGATGGTGGGCAGCGTGCGCAGCAACGTCAGGATGCCAGCCGCGGCCACGGCCCCGGCCCCCATCGGACGCACATACGCCGCCCACAGGTCGCTGGGAGACATATCGGCAATGGGTTTAGTGCCGGGATAGATGGCATGGGGATAGTGCGAGCCAAAGAAGTAGATCGCGGGCATCACCACCAGCCAGGAGAAAACACCCCCGGCAAAGATCACTCCCGCCACGCGCGGCCCGATGATGTACCCCACGCCCAGATACTCCGGCGTGGCGTCGGCGCGGATGGCCGAGCCGGGCAGCCAGCGCGGCTCATAGTTGGGCGTGCTGGGCCATGCGCCCAGCAGGTTCCCATTCTGGAATAGGGTATATACGCCACCCAGTCCGAGTCCCCAGAAGACGCGACTGGCAAAGGAACCGCCGCGTTCGCCCGCAATCAGCACGTCCGCACAGGCCGTGCCTTCCGGGTAGGTCAGCTTGCCATGCTCCTGCACAATCAACTGCTTGCGCAGCGGGACCATGAACAAAACGCCAATCCAGCCGCCCAGCAGCGCCAGCACAAAGATGCGGAAGTATTCCAGGTCAAAACCCAGGAAAATGAGCGCCGGGAGGGTGAAGATGACCCCAGCGGCAATGGACTGCCCGGCGTTGCCGGTGGTCTCCACAATGTTGTTTTCCAGGATGGTGGCGCGGCCCAGCACGCGCAGCACGCTGATGGACAGCACCGCAATGGGGATGGACGCGGCCACCGTCAATCCGGCGCGCAGGCCCACGTAGACCGTGACCGCGCCGAAGATGATGCCGAAGATGCAACCTAGAATGACGGCGCGAAAGGTGAAGTCCGGAATGATTTTCTCCGGCGGAACAAAAGGGGCAAATCCCCCACTGGATGCGGGCTTGGGACCCGCTGCAAGGTCGCTCACAAAACTGGCCTCCGCTAAAAATACCCAAAATGCCTGGAACGATTGAGTGTATTACATCCCTCTCGCCATGGGAAAGTGTTGCCCCATGCGCATCGGCGGTTGAATAAGAAATGGCAAGGCCGGTTTTCCGGTTGGACAGGGGCGGAAATCTGCATATACTGGTGGCATCCGGCAACAGCGCAAGATATTGGGGCCGGAGCAGCAGGTCCGCGTACAACGACAGGCAACCGGCAGACGAGCGAGGTGCGTTTTCAGCAAACAGCCCTCAGATCGGGAGCGAACGGAGCAGCCATCCCAGATGGCCGCATGGCGCGCGGTGGTGCGCGTGCTGCGAAGTCCACTGGACACTGTAAGCTGTGCCCTCCTGCCCTCCCGCTGTCGCATCTGCGACGGCCCCCTTCTTGAATTTTCCACCACTCCGGTCTGCCAGCATTGCTGGGGGCAACTGCGTCCGCAAGCAGGGGCCTTGTGCGCACTCTGCGGCGAAGCGTTGGGGCCAATGGCCCCTTTCCGGCGCATGGAAAATGCCGCATCGGACGTCTTCTGCGAGCAATGCCAGCGCCTTCGTCCCGCCTTTGCGCAGGCCGCCGCCTATGGCGTGTATGACAACACCCTGCGGGCGCTGGTGCATCTGCTGAAGTACGAACAGGTCACCGCCCTTGCCAGACCGCTGGGCGCATTGCTGGCGCAGGCCATCTACGCCATGCCCAATCTGCCGCAGGAAATGACCGTGGTCGCCGTGCCCCTGCATCCGGCCAAGGAACGGCAACGTGGCTTCAACCAGACGGCGCTGCTGGCCGAAGGGGCCATGCACGCGCTCCGGCGCATGGGGACGGCACGGCGCTTCCAGCTTGCACCGCGCGCCCTGGGACGCCAACGGGCGACGGAGGGCCAATTCGGACTGACTCCGCACCAGCGACGAAGGAACCTGCGCGGCGCATTTTTCGTTGCCCAGCCGGAGCAGGTGCGGGGACGCGCCGTGCTGCTGCTGGATGACATTTACACCACGGGGGCAACGGCCCGCGAGTGTACGCGCACCCTGCTGGCTGCGGGAGCGGCCTCCGTCCATGTGGCCACCCTGGCGCGTTCGCAGCGCGAAGGCGTGGCCCTGTGGGACGCGCCAATGGCGTCTGCTTCGCGGCAGGTGGAGACCGCGCAATAATGAAAGGCTTTTGGGTTTGAAGGGGGAAGCAATGTCGTTTGGAAAAACCATGGTCTACACGCGCAAGCAAAAGTCCCCGGCCAAGTGCCACACCCTGCACATGGAGGCGCAGGTCCTGCGTCCCTCCCATGGCCCCGTGGCCTTGCAGGCGCCGGTGCTGGTGCTGAACGCCTCCTATGAACCAATCAACATTTGCGGGGCGCGGCGCGCCCTGGTGCTGGTGCTGAAGGGCGTGGCCACCACGGAGGAGGAGCGTAATTTCTCGCTCCACGCCGCGCGGGTGAGCATTCCCATGCCTTCCGTGATCCGGCTGCTGGAATACCGCCGCATCCCGCACCAGACGCGCGCCTTGTCGCGCAAAAACATCCTGCTGCGCGACCGCAACACCTGCCAGTATTGCGGCACGGTCCTGACGGCGGGCGAGTTGACGCTGGACCATGTGGTCCCGCGTTCCCTGGGCGGGCAATCCACCTGGGAGAACCTGGTGGCCTGCTGCCACACCTGCAACCGCAGAAAAGGCAACTCCCTGCTGCATGAACTGGAAGACATGCGGTTGCAGCGCGAACCGCGTCCCTTTTCCCTGCACACCAGCCGCCACATTATGCGCATGATTGGCTCCTCCGACGCGCGCTGGAAAAAATATCTGTTCTACTAAAGTTTCCCTATAATTGTCCCTGCTAAGGTGGGGCACCGGGGCCAATGACGCAATCAATAGACGCTGGAGCACACAATCCCGCGGCCCAAACTTCACGCGATGGCCCCGGATGGCTGCGGGGTTTTCTACTGCTGCTGGCCGCGGCCTATGCCGTGCTGCTGGTCCGCTTTCCCAACCCTTTTTTCGCCGACGACAGTTTTTTCTATCTCGTGGTCGGGCGCAATGTTGCGCTTGGCCACGGCAGCACCTTCAACCGACTCATGCCGACCAATGGCTACCATCCTTTGTGGATGCTGCTCTGCGCGCTGGTGTACCGCATTTTCCCTGGCCGTGCCATCGGCCTCCATGCCATCGCCGCGCTGATTGTGCTGCTGGACCTGGTTGTGTTGCTGCTCGTCCAGCGGTTGCTGCGCAGGCTGGGCGCTGCTACATGGATTGCCTGGACCATCCTTGTGCCTTTTCTTTTCGGACTACAGTTGGGCACCGAGTCCTCTCTCAGTGCAGCCATGTTGGCGGCCACGCTGCTGTTGCTGGCGCAATATCTGGAGCACCCCACCTGGGCCCCGGCGATTGCTTTCCATAGCGCGGCCATGCTGGCCGTGCTTGCCCGGCTGGATTCGATCTTCGTCATTGCCTGCCTGTGGACCGCCGTGCTGGTCTGGGCCGCACGGCAGCCTGGGCGCAGCACCTTGCGGCAAACGCTGGCCCTGGTCCCGCTGTATGCCGTGTTTTGGGGCGGCTATCTGCTCAGCAACCTGGTGTGGTTCCACGCCATCGTGCCCATCAGCGGCCTGCTGAAATCCAGCAACGTCGCAGACCATCGTTTTGGGCAGAACCTGCCGCACACGGCGCTGGTGGCCCTGGCCATCTCGGCCTTGTCTCTGCTGTATCTCTGGCGCAAGCAGCGCGACCGCTGGCTGCTGGTGGCGGAGCTGCCGTTCTTTGCCGGGGTGCTGATGCACGCGGGCTACATCACCTTGCGCATGACCAGCGAAACGCGCTGGACCTGGTATTACGTCAGTTGGGCGCTGCTGGCGGCCATTACGGCGGCACGCGCGGGCAGTTGCCTGCTGCGCGATGCACGCACCGGTCCGTGGCTGCGCCATGCGGCGATGGCCTGCGCCGTGTTGCTCTCCCTGGCGCTGTGGTATCGCATGGGCTGGAAACATTCCAAGCTGGAGAAGCGCGACCTGCCCGTCCTTGCCCTGGCGCAGGCCGTTGAGGGACGGCAGCATGTGCGCAGCCTGCTGGCCTATGACCAGCCTGGGGCGATGGCCTATTACTCTGACATCTCCGTGGTCCCGCTGGATGGGCTGATGGGAAATCTCTCTTACCAGCAGGAACTGGCGCAGCACGGCATCTGGGAATTCATTCGCCGGGAACACATCGAGGCATTCGCTGGCCCTCCCGTGCCCTTTGACGACTGGGGCAAGCGCACCTACTGCGACTCCATCTTTCTGGAAAGCACGCGCTTCACCTGCCAATCCATCGGCAATGGCCTGTGGACCATTACCGGGGTGGAGGTCTACGCCCGCCTGCCCTTTCAGCCCGCCGGATATATTCCCCTGTCGGCCCCGCAACTCCTTTGGAATGCGCCCAATTATCTTTCCGTCTGGCGCATTACCGACCCAGGACCCGGTGTCCGTCCTTGAAATGGACACAACAAATCGGGCCGCGCGGACGGGCCATCCATGGTCCATCCGCGCGGGCGGGGCCTTTCACACTTTTATGCTGCCGGTCACTGTACCGGGGCCAGGACTGCATCCAGACGGTCGGGCGTGCCCTCCACCCGTTCCAGGTGCGGATATCGCAGGCCCCCGTGATAGTCCAGGTTGAACGTCTTGAGTTGGTCGCGTTGTTTCAACAGCAGGGTGATGGGGCCTTTGCTCTTCTCCGCACTGACAATGGCAGCGCGCAGTCTCTCCGACGTATACGTTTCGCCATTGACGCCCATCAGTTGCATGTCTGGCGTAATGCCTGCCTTAAAGGCCAGACTGTCCCACCACACATTGCCAAGCGCGCCGTCTTTCATGACGGAAAAGCCAAGCGACGTGGAGAAATTGGCCCCATATCTTGTCTCATCGGCCTGCTTCATCCATGCTGGTGGAACGTCTGTGTACGCCAGGCGATACCCGCCCTGGGTGATGCCGTTCTCCGGCGTCTGGGGCGCCAGCTTATACACGCGGTCCCGCAAGAAGGTCGCCCAGTCATACGGCTGCACCTTGTTCAGCGCGTCCACTACATCGTCGAAGGTATACGTGTGGGTGATGTAACTCCCATTGTCGACGCCATAGAACAACTTGGCGAAGTCATCCAGGGACCTCTTTCCACCGCTCATTTCCCGTATTTTGGTGTCAGCATCCAGCCAGATCAAAAGCCCTTCCATGTAGTAGTCTTCTGGACGCTGCCAGCTTACCCAGCTCACCGGTCGACGTTCTGAAATCGTTGGCTGCTCCGTTGTGTCCACCAATGGCCGCCATGTGCGTCCTGGACTTATATCAAAATTTGCCGCAATCATCGCGAAGATGTCGCGCGTCTGCTCCGGCGTCCGCATCCCGGCGCGGGCCGTCAGGACATTGCCGTAATACTCCGTCAGCCCTTCGTAGACCCAGAGCAGGTCGTCCTGCATAGGGACGTTGAAGTTGGGCGTCCACAGGTCCGCGGGACGCCGGAACTTCCCGTTCCAGGAGTGGGTGTATTCGTGCGCCAGCAGGTCCCGTCCCATCACGCCTGCGGGCCAGTCGGTAAAGTATTTTGACCGCGTGCCGTCTTCGCTCGATTGATGGTGCTCCAGCCCTTCCCCGCCGACGACATCACTCAACGAAAGGAGAAAGTCGTAGTGGTCATAATGGTGCGAGGCAAAGAGTTTCTGCGCCTGTATCACCAGGTTGCGATGGCCCTGCAGTTCTTCCGGCGTCATCACCAGTTCCGCGGGCGTATCAGCAAAAACATCCAGAAACACCTGGTTGGATGGCCCGGTGGAGAGGTCCACGCGCTTGTAGTGTTCCCCGGCATAGAGGGGCGAATCCACCAGCGTGTTCAGCGTGGTGTCCTTGAAGTGGACCAGGTTGCCGGCCTGCGAAGCTGTCTCCAGCGCGCTGGCGAACTGCCATCCCTTGGGCAACAAGACGCTGGGTGCAAATCCAATCTTCCGTGAGAAATGTCCTGCGGGATACAACACCACGCTGTTCCAGGAAAGGTCAATGATCTCCGAAGAAAATCCAATGCGTCCCTCCCTGGCGCGGACCGCGGCCAGATAATCGAAGTCCACATCCAGCGACTTCACCCCTTGCGGCACATGGATGTGAAACGCGTATACATTCACCCGGTCACGCACCCAGGGAAGGCGCTGGCCATTCGCCGTGACCACCAGCCCCGCCATTTTGGCGATTGGGCCGACTGGCGAGTGTGCGCCCGGTATCCATTGCGGGTACAGCAGCGTCAGCTTTCCCGGCTGCACTGGAATGGTCTCGTGGACCGTCACCACCCGGCGGACCGTGTCCGTCAGATCAACGAGCAGGGAAATTGTGCCAGGATACGGAGTGTCGGCTGGCGCCACAATCGGCGGCGGCAATGGCACGGGTTGGGGGCCAGATGGGCCTTGCGTGGAAGCAGCAGCGGTAAAAGCAATGGAGAAAGCGGCAATAAATCCAGTAGCAAGTCGAATAGAGAAAGCACGCATTGATTTGGGACCTCCAAAACGTATAGACATACTGTATACGCCCAATATGCCAGTAAAGACGCACGCCAGTCCCTAATCCAGCCGGACCTTTCTGGCATCAAAGCTGGACGGCGGATACTTCATCTTCAGGCCCTCCAGCGCCCTTGCCATGGTCTGCGCGATCACCAGGTCGCGATACCACTTGTGGTCCGAAGGGACAATGAACCAGGGCGCGTGCTTGCGGCTGGTAAGGGAAAGCACGTCCTCGTAGGCCTTTTGATACTGCGGCCAATAGCGGCGCTCGGCAAAATCGGCCTCGCTCATCTTCCAGTGCTTGCTGGCGTCGTCCAGACGCGCCTGCAAGCGCCGTGTCTGTTCCTCGTAGCTAATGTGCAGGAAGAACTTGAGGAGGACGACGCCATTGCGGGCCAGGATTTCCTCAAAGCGCACGATCTCATCCATGCGCCGCATGGCCTCTTCGTCAGTAATCAGCTTGTGGACGCGCGTGACCAGCACGTCTTCATAATGGGAGCGGTTAAAGATGCCGATTTTCCCATGCTCCGGGACCGCCCGATGGGCGCGCCAGAGGAAATCGTGCCGCGCCTCCAGCGGCGTGGGCACTTTGAAGGGGGTGACGTCGCAGCCCTGCGGATTGACCCCCGTAAAGATGTGGCGGATGGTGCCATCTTTGCCTGCTGTGTCCATGCCCTGCAGGACCACCAGGATGGAATGTTTGCACTCGGCGACCAGCAGCTCTTGTAGCTTGTCTATCTTGGCGCGGTGGTCTTCCAGTTCGGCGCGGGTGTCCTTGTGTGATTTGTATTTCCCGGTCTCGCTGGCGGAGATGCGGGACAGACGCACTTTGGTGTGCGGACTTACGCGATGGATGTCTTTCGTGCTCATGGGATGTTGGATGCGCGGAGCAGAGGACGGGCAGTGCGCGCGCCCAGAAAATCCGCAAAAACTTCACTGCAACAGCGGTAGGCACGCAGCAGCATGGGCGCTACTTGTTTTCCGTTGTGGTGCCCTTGTTGGCCGCAGCGTCGGCCTTCGGCGCGTCCTCCGTGTTGATGCCCTTGATGCCTTCCTTGAACCCGCGAATGCCTTCGCCGAGTCCCTTGCCCAGTTCGGGCAATTTACGCGGGCCGAAGAGCAGCAGCGCAACGACAAGTACCAGCAACAAATGCGTGGGTGTAAACAGTTCCCCCATGGTTTCCCTCCGCAGGCAGTGGTGCAAAAAACGCCTGCATCTATCTCACTCTGTATTGTCGCACATTGCCGCCGGGCCTTCCCGCCGCTGGGCGCCGCGCTGGTCTGCCGTCACGCAGTGGGGCCGTCCGCCGGTTGCGCGGACCCCAGTTTCTGCCGGACCATTTGATAATACTTGCCAATCTCTTCGGCCTCGCCCAGCGTGATGCGGCGGTAGACCTTGATGAGGGGGAAAAGCTGCGACCCGCGAATGGTGACGGCAGGTACGGCGAAGGCGCTCCCTGGATACGGACACAGCTCCCACGCACCGCCCCAGCGCTGGCGGGCGACCTCTCCCAAATAGCTGCCCCAGAGCTTGGTCTCGTACTCGACCGCTTGCGCGTCTTCCAAGGACAGGGCGGCGGCCACGTTGGCCAGAATGGTCTCCAACGGCCCCAGCGAGGCCTCAGAATAATCCAGATGAAAGCCGAAGCGTTCCCTGGCGGCCCCTACGGCCTTTGCGGCGCTGGCCTGCATCATCTCGGCAATGGAAGCATAGGCACCCATACTTTCAGGTTATCAGGCGGGGGCCGGTGTTGTCCTTGGACGCTGGCCCTACAGCTTCGGCATCTGGGTGACGTCCCACCCTCCGCCAAGGGCCTTGATGAGCAGCACACTGGCGGTCATGCGGCGCATCCAGATTTGCGAGGCCACCAGCTCGTTGGAGAGTGCAATACTCTGCGCCGTGATGACGTCCAGATAATTGTCGATGCCGCCTTTGTATCGTTGCATGGCAATTTCTTCCTGCTTCTGTGCGGCCACCACGGCGTCGTGCTGGGTCTGCGTTTCCTGCTGCAAAATGCGCAGGGCGGCCAGATTGTCCTCCACCTCCTGATACGCGGTCAGCACGGTCTGGCGATAGGAGGCCACGGTGCCATCATAGGCCGCCTGCGCCTGCACGTTCACAGCATGGCGTTGGCCCCAATCGAAGATCAGGTCGCTCGCTGACAACCCTGCGGCCCAAAAAGAACTGGGCCCGGAGAGCCAGTTACCCGGACGGCCGCTCTCAAAGCCCCCCATCCCCGTCAAAGAAAAGGTGGGATAGTAGGCCGAGCGGGCAATGCCAATCTGCTCGTTGGCGGCGGCCATGGTCCGTTCTGCAACGGCAATGTCTGGACGGCGCTCCAGCAATTGCGAAGGCAGTCCAACCGGGACAGCGGGCGGCATGGTGGAGATGGTCCGCGGGGCAATGGTAAAAGAAGAGGCAGGCTCGCCCACCAGCACGGCGATGGCGTGCTCATATTGTGCGCGCGCCACGCCAACGTCCTGGTCCTGCGCGCGCGTCGTTTCCAGCAGGGTGCGCGCCTGGGCCACGTCCAGTTGGGAGTTCAGCCCCTCATGGAAGCGCTGCTCGGTCAATTGCAGGGACTTCTCAAAGGAGGTCACGGTCTGGTCCAATATCTGCTTTTCCGCATCCAGACCGCGCAGGGAAAAATAATCCACGGCCAGCTCCGCCTGCAAGGCCAGGCGGACATTTTGCACGTCTGCGGCGCTGGCCTGCGCATTCGCCCGCGCTTGCGCGACGGAGCGGCGCACGCGGCCCCAAAAGTCTGGCTCCCAACTCACGTCCAGCGGCAGGCTGAAATCGTTGTACTGGTTGTGGATGCCGCTGAAATATGTCGCCCTATTTTCAGACCCTCGCTGGCGCGTGGCCGCCACGCCGCCGCCCAGAAAAGGAAAGAGATTGGCGCGGTTGTATTGAATCAGGGCGCGCGCCTGCGTGAACTGGCTGACGGCCACCTTCAGGTCCTGGTTGGCAACTTCGACCTTTTCCTCATAGCCATTCAATTCGGCGTCGCTGTATGCCTCCCACCACTTGCCACGGACCTGCTGGTCCGCCGGTTGCGCGGGCCGCCATCCGGCGGCCTCTTTGAACTCCGGCGCGCTGGGCGCGGAGGGGCGTTTGTAATTCGGCCCCACCATGCAACCGGCCAGCAACAACGACATGGACAACAGCAAGGACCAGACCGTGCCAGCCAGCAACGCCGCGCCGCTGCGACGAAATCCATGCTGGGAGATGCGCCTCATAAATGGCCGCCTCCAGCCACGCGCGTGGCAGCTCCGTTGACCACCCGCACCTGTTCCCCATCCACAATGGAGTCTGGCGGGCTGTCGATGATGCGTTCCCCGGCCTGCAACCCGGTCAGCACTTCCACTTGTGTGCCCCAATCGCGGCCCAGCACCAGCGGGGACAGGTGGGCGCAGTCTTTATCGTCCAGCGTGGCCACACGCAGCCCTTCGGCGCGGAAGAGCAGCGCACTGACTGGAATAATCAGCGCCGGATGTTCCATGGGCAATTTGAGATGGACCTGCGCATAGGCGCCGGGCAACAGCTCGCCTTTGTGGTTGTCAATGTCCACTTCGACCATCAGCGTGCGCGTATCTATATCGATGGCATTGGACGTGCGGACAACCTTCCCTGTAAAGATGCGGCCCGGGTACTCAGCCAGGGTCAGGTCCGTGGCCACGCCCGGCTTGGCTGCGGCCACATATTGTTCCGGCACGTTGACGAAAATACGCAGGGTGCGTATGTAGGAAACATGGAACAGCTCGCGCGGCGTGGAACCGCTGCCCATGGAAGCATTCCCGCTGTAGCCGGTGGCGCTGCCGGTGCCTCCGCTGCTGCCGGAATCAATCAACTGGCCCACGTCCGTATTGCGCACCGTCACAATGCCGTCAAAGGGGGCATAGACGCGCTCAAAGGACTGCAACTCCAGCAGATGGCCGAGACTTGCTTTGGCTGAGGCTAGGGCCGCTTCCAACGCGCTGGCGGAATAGGTGGCCGCGTCCGTGGACTGCTTGGAGACCGCGTCGGTGGCCACCAGCCCCTGATAGCGCTGCGCCGTGATCTGCGCCAGGCGCAGATTGGCCTGCGCGGTGACGACATCGGCGCGGGCCTGCTTCACCTGTTGGTCCAACTCCGGCGTCTCAATGACGGCCAGCAGTTCCCCCTTGCGTACATGGGAGCCGATGTCGTGGTACCAGCTCCTCACATAGCCATTGGTGCGGGCGTAGATCGGCGCGTCCAGATAGGCCTGGATGGTCCCCGGCAGCACCAGCTCGCGGGTGGGCGCGCCCGGCTGCGCGGTGGTCACGGCCACCGTGGGCACGGCCATTTGTTCGGTCAGCGTGCGCAGGGCTGCGCGGGCGCGCACGCGGGGAAGTATGCCCGCCACAATGACCAGCACAGCCAGGAGCGCCATGCCCAACAGGATGGCGCGAAAACGCCGCCTGGCCTGCGGCGTGGACCGTATCTCCGGCTGCGGCACAGGCCCGCCTTGTGGCGTTGCGGGTGTGGTGGAATGCTTCATGGGCCTCATCGAGGCGCCCCCTTACCGTCCAACAATTGCATGTGCTTCACAGTGTCTCCTCTGGGGTAGGGCCAGGTCTATGATGGAAAAGACTGAAGAAGACCGGCACAAAAAACAATGTCGCCGCCGTGGCAAAGAAGAGGCCGCCAATCACGGCGCGTCCCAGCGGCGCGTTTTCCTCGCCACCGTCGCCCAGTCCCAATGCCATCGGCGCCATACCGATCATCATGGCCAGCGCCGTCATCAGCACGGGACGGAAGCGCGTGTGGCCGGCAATCAGGACCGCTTCCAGCGCCGTGCGGCCATGCTCCAACTGCTCGCGGGCAAAGCTCACCACCAGAATGCTGTTGGCGGTGGCGACGCCCATGCTCATAATGGCCCCGGTCAGCGCGGGGACGCTGAGGTGCGTGCCAGTAAGGAAAAGCGACCACACGATCCCCGCCAGCGCCGCAGGCAATGCCGCGACGATGATAAAGGGATCCAGCCACGATTGGAAGTTGACGACAATCAGCAGATAGACCAATACGATGGCAAAGAGCAGACCGCCGTACAGCCCAATCGTGGAAGCGCGCATGGTCTCAATCTGCCCGCGAATGATGATGCGCGAACCGCGTGGCAGGCCCGGCGTGTCCCGCTTCACAATCCCGTCAATCTGCTTGGCCACGCTGTCCAGGTCCGTCCCCTGCACGGCGCCATAAATGTCTATGACCGGCATTACGTTGTAGTGGCTGACGGTCCCGGACTCCGCCTCCCGCTCCAGGCTGGCCACGTTGGCCAGGACCTGTTGTCGGGCGCCGCTGCTGCCATTGATGGGGACGTTTTCCAGGTCCTGCAGCGTGTCCATCGTATACTGCGGCTCTTGCACGGCCATGCTGTAGCTGACGCCATTTTTCCAGTCCAGCCAAAAATTCGGCTGGGTCTGGAAGCTACCGCTCAAGGCCACCAGCAAGCTCCCCACCACATCGCGCTGGAGAAAGCCCACCTGTTGCGCCTTGCTGCGGTCCACATTCACCATGAATTCCGGCTCGTTGAACGGCTGCTGGATGCGCATGTCCACGGTGCCGGGGACCTGCTGGGCCTGGGCCAGCATCTTTTCCGCAAAGGCGTGGTTGGCGGCAATGTTGTTGCCGATGATCTGGATGTCCAGCGGGGCCGGCAGGCCAAAGTTCAATATCTGGCTCACCATGTCCGTCGGCAAAAAGTAAAAGGTGACGCCGGGATATTGGTCGGCCAACACCTGTCGCAGCTTTTGCACATACTCCGCAGTAGGACGGTGCTTGCGCTTGAGTGAGACCAGCACGTCCGCGTCCCACGACCCAATGGTGGCCGAGTTGCTGTAGGAGATGTTCAGCCCGCTGTAAGGGACGCCAATGTTGTCGATGATCGTGTCGAGTTCCCTGGGCGGGACGGTCTGCCGGATGGTCTGGTCCACCTCATCACACAGCCGCGCCGTCTCCTCAATGCGCGTGCCGGTCTGGGCGCGGACGTGCAACTTGAATTGCCCCCCGTCCACCTCTGGGAAAAAGTCCTGTCCCAGCCACGGATACAGCAGGGCGATTGAGAGGGCGCAGACCGCAAAAAAGGACACCACAAAGGCCCCGCGATGTTCCAGGCAGACCGTCAACAGGTCGCGGTATCCATTGCGGATGACCTCAAAGCCGTCCTCAAAGCGCATCTGCCAGCGCACCGCAGGATTGGAACTGTTGCGACGGCGTTCGATCTCCCCTTCAGCATGTTCCTGCAACAGATACTTGGCCATCGTCGGCACCACCGTGCGCGAGAGGAAATACGAGGCAAGCATGGCAAAGACCACCGCCTCTGCCAACGGCACGAAAAGATAGCGCGCCACCCCGCCCAGAAAGAACATGGGCACAAACACAATGCAGATGGAGAGCGTGGAAACAAAGGCGGGGACGGCAATCTCCGAGGCGCCGTCCAGGATCGCCTGCTCAATCTCCTTGCCCAGTTCCAGGTTGCGGTTGATGTTCTCAACCTCCACCGTGGCGTCGTCCACCAGGATGCCGACCGCCAGCGCCATGCCACCCAGCGTCATAATGTTGATGGTCTGGCCCAGCATTCCCAGCACCATAAAGGAGACCAGGATCGACAGTGGAATGGAGACGGCAATGATGAGCGTGCTGCGCCAACTGCCAAGGAAAACCAGCACCATGGTGGCCGTCAGCAGCGCGGCGATGACCGCCTCCCGCACCACGCCGTTGATGGCCCCGCGCACAAAGACCGACTGGTCCGCCAGGGGCACAATGCGCAACTGACGGGGCAGGCTGGCCGCGGCAATCGGCAGCACGGCGCGCACACGGGAGATGATGCTCAGGGTCGATGCGTCCCCGGTCTTCTGGATGCTCATCAGGGCGGCCCGGCGTCCGTCCACGCGCACAATGTTGGTCTGCGGGGGGAAACCGTCCCGCACATGCGCCACGTCCCGCATGTAGATCGTCGCCCCGTTTACGGTCTTCACGGGGATGTCGTTCAGCTCCTGGATGGTGCGCGGGGCGCTGTTGGTCTCCACCTGGTACTCGTACATCCCGATTTTTTCAGTGCCAGCGGGCAGGATGACGCTTTGCGCATTCAGGGCGTTGATGATGTCTGTGGGGGACAGCCCCTTGGCCTGCATCATCGCCGTGTCAATGTCCACCTGCACCTGGCGCAGTTTCCCCCCGTAGGGAAACGGGATGGAGGCCCCTTGCACGGTGGCCAGTTGCGTGCGAAGAAAATTGTTGCCCAGGTCAAAGAGCTTCTGTTCGCTGATGCCCGGACCGGAAAGCCCCAGTTGCAGGATGGGGACATTGGATGCGTTGTAGGTGATGATGAGCGGCGGCAGCGTGCCGGGCGGCATGGAGTGCATCACCGTCTGCGAGATGGCCGTCACCTGCGCCACGCCCGCATCCACATTGGTCCCCGGGTGGAAATAGATTTTGACGACGGAGATGCCCGTGAGCGTCTGCGATTCGATGTGCTCAATGTTATTGACCGTGGTGGTCAGCGCCCGCTCAAATTGGCTGGTGATGCGTCCGGTCATCTCGTCTGGGGAGAGGCCGCTGTAGTTCCAGATGACGCTGACGACGGGGATATCAATGCTGGGGAAGATGTCCGTGGGGGTGCGCAGGATGGTGAAGGTCCCCAAAATAAAAACCAGAATGGCCAGAACAACAAAGGTAAGCGGCCTGCGCAACGCCAGGCGGACAATCCACATGAAGGCCCCCGATGCGTCTACTGAAAGACGCCCGTAAACGATTGATTCAAACGGATATCAACTGTGCCCCTTAAAAAATCCGCACAGAACGACCCATCGGACGTTTATCGATAGTTCCTATTTTACAGGGGATGGACGCCAAGAGATAACTGGGAGCATACTCAGGCCCTGACCAGGCCCATGACCAGGCCCAGAAAGCCTGCAAATCCCCTCTGGCCCTGCAATCATTCGGCCTTGAAGGGGCCTTCTACCGGCAAGGAAGAGGGGTGCGTATGTCCACGCGCCATGCGCGGCAGAAAGACCAACTCCGCAGCGACCACCACGCAATACGCCACCAAGACCAGTACGGAATACCGGTTGCCATAGAGCACACCCATCAGCAGCAGCACCACAAAGGCCGTCGAGAGGCGGGAAAACCCAAGGAGACGGGCGCGCGCTGCGGGATGGTGGCGCAGACGGTTGGCCAGCCGCGTCTCCAGAAAACCAATTGCCAGGGCGTGGACCACGGCAAAGTCCAACAGGCGTTCAATGGAAAGCTCCGGGGAAAGAAAGATGACGACGCCCGCAAAGATAATTGCCGCCGCCAGGACGATCCACAGCCAGGCATGGGCCTCCTTGTCCAGCAGCGCCTCCACGCCCGCGCCGAAATCCAGCAGGCCAGAAAGGACCAGGAAGAACCCCGTCACCATAAGCAAAAAAATGGAGATAAAGGTGCTGATGAGCAGGCTGCGCATCAACTGATGGAGCGCCAGCAAACTTACCGCCAGCAGCAGAAGCAGCACTGCATGGACCCAGAACAGCCAACGATGGTGGGCAAAACTGCGTAACAGGGACATGGTCCTTCAAATCCTACTACCCGGTCTTGACCCACTCTTTCGCCCTAACCGACGAGTCCCGGCACTGCCCAGTTGCCATCATGTTCGGTCACGGGCAGGGAGACAGTGGAGGGTGCTTTGCGCCGCGGCACGATCTCAATGCCATGGCTGGTCCAGCGCCGGATGGTGTATTGGCCGGCGCATTTTTCGCACAGCCAGAAATACTTCCGCACCCGGACGCTTTCATAAACAGGACGCCGTACGCCATCTTGCATGGTGGATTGCTCCCGTTCCAGCAGGAACAATCGACCGCCGCGTAGATACTTCAGTTCTGCGTTGCATTCCGGATTCGCGCACTTGATGTTCATCATGGCACGCCTCCTTCCCGCATCTATGGGGCGATGGTAACACCCCGGCGTTGGCTGTGTCATGGTGTCTGTGGTCCCCGTCACACAGGGCAGTGACAGGGACCACATTTACTACGCCGTCCCCTGTACCTTGCCCCGGAACATGCGGTAAACGATGGTGAAATAGACCGATGCCATCACCATCCCAATGCCCCACCAGACCAGGCCCACAACCAGCCCATGGTGCCCGGACAGCGAATTTTCTATCGTGATGTTGTACTGCGGGCCCAGGGTGGAGGGCAGCAGGACCGGATACAGGCCAATGACCGCCCCGGCCAGCATGACGGCCAGAAAAGTACTGGAGCTTAGAAATGCCTGGGCGTCCTTTTTGCAACTGGCGTAAACAAACATCATCATCAGCGCCACTAGGACGGCCACCGGGACCAGCATGGCGACCTTGTAGTGCATATAGTTCTGCAGGACGAGCGGCTGGACATGCATGGTGGCCAGCAGGCCGACGACCGTGAGCAGCACCAGCAAGGGCAGAAGGACGCTGGCGGTCTTTCTGGCCCGCCGTTGGACCTCGCCTTCCGTCTTCATCGCCAGGTAAAAGGCCCCATGCACAGACAATGCCACCAGGGCCAGGACCCCGCCAATGACCGTGTACCAATCCAATATCCCTGGATATGGCCCCATGCGCCAATTGGTCCACAACGGGGCGAAGAAATACCCGTCCGCGCCAAGGGGCACGCCACGAATGACATTGGCCAGCGCGGCCCCCAGAAATACGGCCAGCAACGCACTGGAAAGATTAAAGACCCCATCAAAGAAATCCTGCCAGACATTCAGGCCGATGTGCATACGCAACTCAACCGAAACGCCGCGCAGGACCAGCAGCCAGAGGACGATCATCAGGGGCAGATAAAAACCGCTGAAGCCCGCAGCATACAGCGCCGGGAACGCAAAAAAGAGCGTCCCCCCTCCGGCCAGCAGCCAGACCTCGTTGCCGTCCCAGACCGGCCCAATGGCGCGGATGCCCTGCTCCCGTTCCGCAGAGGTGCGTCCTGCAATCATGTGGATGGCGCCCACTCCAATATCAAATCCATCCAACACCACATAAAACACCAGCATGATGGCCGTCAGCCAAAACCAGATGGTCCCCATAACACTCCTTCGTCTTCCCTTTGCAGAGGTCTTTCGTCATCCCGTGCCAGAGGCATGGGAGAGCAGACATTAAATGTATCCCGTGCCTCCGTGCGATGCCTTCCCTGGGGCCGGTCCTTCTTCGATCTCCCGGTAGACCAATACGATAAACAGGACGGAAAGCACGACGTACAGACCCATAAAGCCCAGCAGCGTAAACAGGCTGTTGCCCGAAGAAACATGCTGCGAAAAACCATTGCTGGTCCGCATCAGGCCATAGACGATCCAGGGTTGTCGCCCGACTTCGGCGGTCAACCAGCCAGCAGTATTGGCAATATAGGGCAGCGGGAAACTCAGCATCAACGGCCACAGCAGCCACTTGGCGGCGTATAGCTTGCCCCGCCAAAGGTAGAGCAGCGACAGCCCCATCAGCGCCACAAAATAGGTCCCCAGCCCCACCATGATGTGATAGGCGTAGTACACGAGGGCAATGTTGGTGGGCCACTGGTCCTTGGGCCAGGAGTTCAGCCCCTGCACCTCCGCCGAGGTGCTCCCATATACCAGAAAACTGAGTACCTTATTGACGGCCAACGGGTTGTCTATCTTTTCTTCGTTCACGTTTGGCTGGCCCATCAGGACAATGGGCGCGCCCTTCTGTGTATCGAAAAGGCCCTCCATGGCCGCCGTGGTCACCGGCTGGTGATGGGCCATGTATTTGCCGTGCAGGTCGCCCGTGGGAAAGATTTGCAGGATGCAGAAGAGGGTGCCCACGGCGACCCCCACGCGGACAAATATGCGGCCAAACTCCTCGTCCCGCTTGGCCAGCAGGTAGAAAGCGCCCACAGCCGCCATCACAAAGGCCCCGGTAATGACCGCGCCACTTTCATTGTGTGCATATTGGATGAGCGCCCAGGGGTTCAGCAGGAGCTTCCAAAAGCTGGTGACTTCAAACGCGCCATTGGGCAGGATGCGGTATGCCACGGGATGTTGCATCCAGGCATCTGTCACAATGATGAAGAAGCCCGACATCCAGGACCCCAGAAAGACCAGGAAGGCCGCCGCCCAGTGGCCCCACTTCGACAGGCGCTTTTCCCCATATAGGAACATGCCCAGAAAGGCCGACTCCAAGAAGAACGCGAAGACCCCTTCCATGGCCAGCGGCTGGCCAATCACGCTGCCGGTCATGCGCGAGAACTGCGCCCAGTTGGTGCCAAACTGGAACTCCATGGGGATGCCTGTGACCACGCCCATGATGAAGTTGATGCCGAATATCCGCGCCCAAAAACGCGCCGCATCGTTGTACTGCTCCTGGTTGCGCAGGACGGCAATCGTCTTCAAGACCACAATCAGCAGCGCCAGCCCCATGGTGAGCTGCGGAAACAGATAGTGGTAGGTGACGGTAAAGGCAAAATGGAATCGGTCAAACAACAATCGGTCTGCCATGTTTTCCTCTGAATAATGCAAAGTATACAGCGCAAAAAATCCATAGCAATAAAAAATTATTACAGAAAAACAAAAAATCCCTGCTATGTTCACAGTACCCACAAACGGGGGATTTTCCTTATGGCCATTGGCGAAACGGCATTCCTTGGACGATCTTGCTTTCTATTTTTTACTTTTCCAGGGCCGTCCGTGTTTTTGCGTGGGGGGAGAGCGTTGTGTGGCTTTTTGTAGGGCTTTTGGTTGACCGTCAGCAGGGATTCCCTTAAACTTAGGAATTGCGGCCCAACTGGCTTTTCCGTTGTCCGGTCATCTGTTAGACGGGCCCCGCATTTTTAATCCAACCAAGCAGTTTGGTCACAAGCGAAAGAGAGTTCCATGGCGAACCACGTATCCTCGCTGAAGCGGGCACGGCAAACCGAGACCCGCACGGCAGTCAACCGGGCCAACAAGGCCAAGATGCGCAGCAGTCTGCGCGCCATGCGCGAGGCCCTGGGCACGGGCGACGCCAAAGCAGCCGGTGAGCAGTACCGGAAGACCGTCTCCGTGCTCGACAAAAGCGTGCAGAAAGGCGTCCTGCACGACAACACCGCCTCCCGCTACAAGGGCCGCCTGAACGCGCGCGTCAAGGTCCTGGCCACCCAGAAGACCGCCTAAGGGACCTCTGAACAAGTCAGCGTTTTGAAGGGGCGGGACTTTAGTCCCGCCGTAAGTCCCTGAAATAATAGTGGACTTCAGCCCCCGAGGGACAGCAGTAGGACTGGATCAGGGTTTTCCTAAAGCAACTCCAGGCATCCGCCAATTGCCCCATGTTCGCGTAGCTAACATGGGGCAATTGGCATTTCGCATAGCGTATCCAGCAGGCGCACCCAGCGGTCCCCGTAGTCCTTCCATCCGCCTAGATATTGCACGCGCTCCAGCGCAGCCGCGCTCATTTGCTGCTGCAACTGCGGGCTGTCTGCCAGTTGCTGCATCCGGTCTGTAAGCGCCTGTGGGTCGCGAATGGGGACAATAAAGCCTTCCTTGCCATCGGTAAACAGGTCCTCCGCACCAGTGTTCGTTGTGGCAATTACGGGACAGCCGCAGGCCATCGCCTCCGCCTGTACGAGCGCCAACCCTTCGTCAATGCTGGGCAGCACCAAGACGTGACTGGAGCTGAAATACTGGGCCAACTGGCCATGGGGGACCTGCCCAAGGAACTCCACATGGTCCGCTGGCCACTGCGATAAGAGTGGCCGTACATCCGATTGCACCGCCCCCACCATGCGCAGCCGTTTGCGGGGATGGCGCAGGCGCGCGAACGCCTCCAGCAAATACGGCACGCCTTTGTGCAGGCTGACCTGCCCCACGAACATAATTTCCAGCGCATCCTGCGGAGGCTGTCCTACAGGGTGAAAGGCATCCAGCCGCACCCCATAGGGAATGATTTGGAGTTTCCCAGGAGCTACACCCTCGGCGACAAAGCTGCGCGCAGCATATCCGGACGGCACCGTGATGCAGTTGGAAATCGCGTATTGTTCTTCTTCCCGTTCCGTGTCGCGCAGGTCGTAGGTCTCCAGAGTAACCTTCCAGCGGTCATATTCTTCCTGCAACACTCTGCCCCGATACCGTGCATGGGTGGAACCGCGGTCGCAGATGTATTTCCCTCCACGCGCCTGCACCAGCTTGCCCGCATCCAGCGCCGCGCCAGAGATGGCAACCAGCACGTCCGTGGGCGGGATGCGCCGTTTGATCCAGGCATCGAAGGCCAGCCCGTTCCACCAATCCAAAGTTTCCGTCCAGGGTGAAGGATACAGCCCATAGCGGGCCAGCGCGCTCACGCTGGTGTGATACCAAGGGAAGGTCTCAACGAATTCGTGCGGCAGGCCTTCGCGCTTCAGGCGGAACCAGGGATAGGTGGAGTAGACGGTCTGCAAACGGCCATGCTGCCGCAGTTGGTGGGCCAGCTCAAAATGATGGAAAACGCCAAAGACGGCCAGGGAAACGCGCATGGAAGGGGTGCCTTTCGTACCGGGCGGACCAGGCCGCTTGCGATGTCCCGGCCCGTCCTTCTACCGTAACAGGATGCAAGTTGCTGGAGAAATTTCTACTGGCCGGGACCACCGTGCGCAAGGGCGTAATAGCCCTGGCGCACCTGCACACGCAGCGGCTGGCCATTCTGGCTGCACGTGACGCGGACCTTGCGGTAGGAGCCGTCCATCTTGTTGTTCGTCGGCGTGTAGCTGGCCAAGTATTGCGTGCGCAGTTCGCTCTCAATCTCTTCAAAGGCCGCTTCCATTTTTTTACCGTTGCTGCCAATGCTGAAGACCTGCCCGCCGGTGGCATCGGCCAGCCGGTGCATGGCCCCAGAGCCGGTATAGGCAAACATGCCATAAGCGCCGGGGTCGGAGATCAGCAGCACGTAGTTGATGGCGTCCGCCTTTTGCGCCGATTCGATGGCGCTGTTCAAGTCCTCCTGGCTGCCTTCGTCCTGGCCATCGGTCAACAGAATGAGCGCCTTGCGTCCACTCTCCTGGGCCAGCTTGTCATGCGAGGCCAGATAGACCGCATCATAGAGCACGGTGCCCTTCGGCTTGCCAATGCTGGGGATGGTCCCATTGGCGTAATTTGCGGCGCTGCTGTTGATCTGGGCCTTGTCCATGGCCCGCTTGATCTCGCTGGGACTGCTGGTGAAGTCCGCCATCAGGTCCACATTCACGTCAAAGGACACCAAAAACGCCTCGTCCCTGGGGCGCATCACCCGCTTCAGGAAGGCGTCGCCGGTCTGCTGCTCCATGGGAAGCACGCGCTGCTGGCTCAGGCTGGTGTCCAGCAGGAGGCCCAGCGTCAGCGGCAGGTCCGTCTGCGCGGCAAAATTTTTGGTTGTTTGCTGGACGTTGTCCTCATAGATGGTGCAGTCATTCCTGGTCAGATTGGGGATGAGCGCCCCGCGTTTGTCGCGCACAACAAAATACAGATTGACCAGATTGGTGGTGACTTTGAAGGTGGCCACCGGCGGACCGGTCTGCAACGGGGGCTGCTGGCTGGCGGCGGCGTTGCCACCATCCGGGGGTGCATCCGGCGATGGCGCCAGTTGCGCCAGCAGCGGCGCGGCGAAACCAAGCAACAGGACGAGAGTGGGGGCGAATCGGCGCATATACGAATATAGCTTTGACGTAATAGTATGGGACTTCGGCAGCCCAGTGACAACCCTGTGCCATTTTGCCGCTTCCCACCATACAATAGGGGAAGACGTCGGCAATTGGAATTGCAGGCATTGTTCCCACCCCAGAAATCTGGGGAAGATGGGTCTGTATCTTTAGGGGGGTCCCGGTGAAGTTGGGTACTTTGGCAATCACATTTACGCTGTGCAGCGGTCTGTTGCTGCACGCGCAACAAAACCAGCAGGCCTCTGGCACACCCGGTGCGCCGGTGCCAGCCGCGCCCACGCCGCAGCAGCCAGGGCCTGTTACCGGCCCCATGGGCCTGCCCGGATTGCTCCAGGGCATGACGCCGGGACTAGGTTCCACCTCCAGTAGCACGGATGGCAGCCCGGATGCGCAGCAAAAGCCGGCGACCACGCCTGCCCAGCCAGCCAGCCAACCGCAGAACACAGTGGTCACCGCCCCCGTGCAGCCGACCTCTGGCGAGGGGTCGTCCATTGCCGCCTATACCCTGCGCACGCGCGTCAATTTCGTCCTGGTCCCAGTGATTGTAAAGGACCCCAAAGGCAACCTGGTCGCGGGCCTGACCTGGCGTGATTTCCGCGTATTTGAAGATGGCGTGCAGCAGCAATTGACCTTCTTTACCGTGGACCCGTTCCCGCTTTCCGTGGCATTTGTCATTGACCAGGGCCTGCCGGAAGACACGATGAAAAAGGTGAATGATTCGATGGGCGCTTTGCAGGGGGCGTTCACGCCGTATGATGAGATCGCCGTCTATACCTACGCCACGCAGGTGAAACAGGCCACCAACTTTACCGGGGCGCAGAGCCAGCGGCTGACTGCGGTCCTGGACCGCGTCAAGTCCCCTGGACGGGACATGCAGGTACCGGGCGGCTACGGCCCGATGGCCGAAGGCCCGGTCCGCAACGGCCTCACCATTGACCCCAATCTGACACCCATGCACAATGGCAGCTTCGTCCCGGTCATCCAGCACGAGGTCCATACCTTGAACGACGCGATCCTGGAGGCGGCCAATGGCCTGGCGCAGCGCGGCAAGGGACGCCGCCGTATCGTGTATGTGATTAGCGATGGCAAGGAATACGGCAGCTCGGCCTCCTACAAGGAGGTCATCCGCTACCTGCTGACCAACCAGATCGCCGTCTACGGCACGTTGGTGGGGGACTCAGCGACCCCCATTCTGGGCTTTCTGGACAAGTTCCATCTGCCACTGCTGGGCACGGACAATATGCTGCCCAAATACTCAGTGGCCACGGGCGGCCAGTTGGACGCGGAGCTTTCCCGCAATGGCATTGAGCGTAGTTTCGCCAGGATTGCCGAGGAAGTGCGCACCCAGTACACGCTTGGTTACAACAGCCATCGCTCTGTGTTTGACAGCCGCTACCGCTCGATTGAGGTACAGGTGCTACGTCCGAACCTGACGGTCGTCTCCAAACAGGGCTACTACCCGACCGCCACCTCCATGCACTAAAATCCGATGCACAGGCGAGTGGAGAGCCACTCGCCTGTGCTTGTTGGCGTCATACATGGCGCACGCGGACGGGGTTTCCCTGTATAACAGACTTGCCAGCCTTGTTGCGGGCGTTTTCTTTCTGTCGTCCTTGAAGGTCTTTTCGCGGCCCTTTCCAGAAAAAATTTTTATGGACAGGATGTCCCGGCGCAACTAGGATTTTCAAATATGGCACATCTGCTAATTGAATGGTTCCTGAGCGCCCTGTCTCTGCTCATCGTCGCGCACATAGTTCCCGGCTTTCAGGTGGAGAGCTTCCGCGTGGCCCTGGTTGCCGCGCTGGTGGTCGGCCTGCTGAATGCGACCCTTGGCTTCGTGCTCAAGATCGTCACGCTCCCGTTGACCTTCCTGACCCTGGGCCTGTTTTTGATCGTCATCAACGCCCTTGTCCTTTGGCTGGCCAGCGCGCTGCTGGCGCCGGGTTTCCGCATCAAAAACTTTGTGGCCGCCATCCTTGGGGCCATCGTCCTGACCTTCGTCCACATGCTCTTTTCCTTCCTCCGCGCAGGGACGCGCCTGTAGCAAAGGCCCCTTGGGCAATGCACCACCCGGCGCTGCACCAGTCCGCGCCACCCAGTCTCGCTCTCCCCTTTGCGCTGCACTACACTCATCTATGCGGGCTGTTTTCAGCGGCCCGTTTTCTTCCACCATGGCAGATGGATTTGCCCAATCCGTAAAGCAGCAGGCGGACATTGTCCGCATCGTTGGCGAGTACGTGCGGCTGACCAAGGCCGGCGCGCAGAGCTACAAGGGCCTGTGCCCCTTCCACAAGGAAAAGACGCCCTCTTTCAACGTCCACGCAACGCAGCAGTTTTTCCACTGCTTTGGCTGCGGCCAGTCGGGCGACGTTTTCACCTTTGTGCAGAAGATGGAGAACCTTAGCTTCCCGGAGGCGGTGCGCGCGGTGGCGCAGAAGTGCGGCATCCCGCTGCCCCAGCGGGAGTTTTCCTCGCCGGAAGAAGCGCAGGCGTCGCGGCTACGGTCGAAGCTGCTGGAGGCCCACGAGCAGGCCTGCCTCTACTTTGAAGGGCAATTGCAGTCGCCAGAGGGCGCACGCGCCCGCGAATACCTGACCGGTCGCGGCGTCACGGCAAAGGCGATCCAGGAGTTCCGCATCGGTTACGCACCGGATTCTTTCTCCGCCATGCGCGACCGTTTCCAGTCCGCGTTTGAGGAAGAAGTTTTGCGTGCGAGCGGGCTTTTCAGTTGGAAAGAGCAGCCGGGACCAGAGGACAGCCAGCCGGGGCCCCAAGCTGGGCCGATCTATGCGCGCTTCCGCAAGCGCATCACCTTCCCCATCCGTAATGAAGCGGGCCGCGTGATCGCCTTTACCGCGCGCGCGCTGGACAACGACGACAAGGCCGGGCCGAAATATCTCAATTCGCCGGAGACGCCGCTCTACACCAAGGGCAACGTGCTCTTCAATCTGGACAAGGCCAGGCAGGCCATCCGGCAATATGAGTTTGCCCTGCTGGTGGAAGGGCAGATGGACTGCATCACCGTGTACATGGGTGGGGTGCATAACGTGCTGGCCACCAGCGGCACGGCCTTTACCGATGCGCAGGTGCGCCTGCTGACGCGGTACACGCGGCAGGTGGTGCTGAACTTTGACCCGGACGCGGCAGGCGCCAATGCCGCAGAGAAATCCATCGCCATGTTGGTGGAAGATGGGTTCAGTGTCAAGGTGGTCACGCTGGATGGCGGGCTGGACCCGGACCGCTTTGTGCGGGAGCGCGGCATACAGGAGTACATTGCCGTGCTGCGTGCGGCGCGGCGGCATGGCGACTTCCTGATCGACCGCGCGCGGACGCTCTTTCCTCCAGTCACGCCGGACGCCAAGGCCAAGGCCATCAATTATCTGCTGCCACACATCCAGCGCATCCCCAGCCGCATTGTGCGCGACGAGTTTGCCGCCGATGCAGCGCAGAAATTGGGCATCGATTCCGCGCTGGTGCGCCAGGAACTGCGCCAGGCCGCTGGAGCGCGCCGTAGCACGCTGGCAAACAATGCAGTTCGAGAAACTGCCATCAGCGGGGCGGAAAAGCTGTTGCTGCTGGTGCTGGCCCAGCCGGGCAACGAAGCTGCGCGCTCTCTGGCCTGCGAGCGGCTGGAGGCCGACCCTACGCTGCTGGAGGGGCTGGCCACTGCGGGACTTTTGGATGCGCTGCGGAACAACCCGCCGACATCGGACCCCTTGGACTTAATGCCCGACGTGGCCAGCCGTCACCTGCTGGCGACACTGTTGCTACAAGAGAACAAGGAGATTTCCGCCGTCATGGTGGAGGACGCGCTGCACGCCCTGGCCCACAGCCGATTGCAGCGCCGCCAGCGCGAGTTGCGCCGGGAACTGGCCGAGGCCGAGGCGCGCAACGATACGGCCCAGGTGCAGGTCCTGATGGCGGAAAAACTCTCCCTGGACCGCGCCCTGCAGGAAAGCTGATGCTGCTTTACTGCCTGTGTATACGGCCGGGTGCCCCAGGTCTCGATTTTGAGACCTGGGATTTTCGCACTCCAAGATGGAGTCATTCAGAGAAGTCTGCCGGGCAGACGACGAAGAATCCAGAGAATCATGGCGGAGAACATGGGGCGGAGATTCTCTGGATTCTTCACTCCGGTCGCTCGCAGCGGCGAGTGGTCTCCGCTCAGAATGGCCCCCTCCGGGGCCCGTCTGCTTTGGCAGGCGCAATTCAGTAAAATGGAAAGATGGAAATCATGAAAACAGAACTCCCTGGCGTGCTGCGCCTGCGTCCCGGGCGCTTTGCGGACGAGCGGGGATGGTTCATGGAAACCTGGAACGAGAAGGGCTTTCGCGCCCTGGGCCTGCCTGCGGAGTTCAAGCAGGACAACCATTCCCGCTCCCACAAAAACGTGTTGCGCGGCCTGCATTACCAGATACAACAGCCCCAGGGAAAGCTGGTGCGCGCTGTGCGGGGGCGCATATTCGACGTGGCCGTAGACATCCGGCGCAGCTCGCCTGCATTTGGCAAGTGGGTGGGGGTGGAGCTGAATGAGGAAAACGGCGAGATGCTGTGGATACCGCCGGGCTTTGCCCATGGGTTCCTGGTGCTGGATGGCCCCGCGGACGTGCTCTACAAGGCCACGGACTTTTACTGCCAGCCGGGAGAACGCACCCTTCTGTGGAACGACCCCACGCTCCACATTGCATGGCCCACGCAAGGGGCGCCGATTGTCTCAGCCAAAGATGCACAAGGGGCCACGCTGGAGACAGCAGAGCTGCCGGAGTAGCACAGTGCGGCGCAGCAGGCCGTAGAAATGGACTGGTCTACGAGCGCAGACGCATGGCCGCCTTGAACTCGCGCAGCTTCACGGACTGCTCTGGGTCCGTCATCCAGTTCTGGTAGGCCGCCTGCAAGATGACCCAGAAGGAAGCGAACAGCACGCCCAGGAAACCCGCCAAAATGGTCAGGAGAGCGCGTGGCGGCCAGGACTTCTTGTCGGGGACCAGCGCCGGATCGACCACTTGCACGATCTCGCCCGCCTTGGCCTCGTCCACTTTGGCAATCTCAAATTGCCGCGCCAGCATCTCAAACAATGTTTCGTGGTAACGCACGTCACGCATCTTGCGGATGTATTCCAGGCTGGCGGCAGGCACTTTGGAGGTGGGGATTTCCACGTCCCCCAACGCCCCGGCCACTCCCGGATTGCCCCGTTCAAAATCGGCCAATTGCGATTCCAGCCCGGCGATCTGCGTTTGCAAACGGACGACCTCCGGGTTCTCTGGCGTGGCCGATGTCTCCAGGGCCTGGAGTTGTACTTGGCTGCTGGCGATCTGGGCGCGCATCTGGGCGATGGTGGTAATGGCCGCCTCGGCCTGCCCCGCAGGCTGGATGATGCCCGTCTTCTGCTCGGTCTGCTCCAGGGCCACTTCGGCGTCGGCCAGCTTGTTCTTCTCCTGCTCCAATTGCTCCTCGAAAAAGAGACGCCGCTGTCCGGCCTCGGTCACGGCCAGGTGTCCCATCAATTCATGCAGGCCGTCAATATAGGCATTGGCAATGGCCGCCGCGCGGACCGGATCGTGGTCTTCCACAGCAATGCTGATAAGACCACTCTTCTCGGAAACAATCTTGGTGTTGCCTTTGAGCGCCTTGCGCGCCGCGCTCAGCTTTTTCGCCTTATACACCTGCATCAGGTGGAAGCGCTGAATCAGTCCATCGGCGATGCTCTCGCTTTCCAACAAGCCAATGTAAAGGTCGGCAGGGTTCTTCAGTCCCAACGCGGCAGCGGCCCCTCCTCCTCCACCCGCCAGCGCCGCCAGTCCGCCCAGTTGGTCCAACGGGGACTTGGATTGCTGCGGCGGCATCATCACCGCCGTGGCGGTGAAGGTCGGCCTCATCATGAGCGTGAGGAGCATGGTGAAAACGGCCAGCCCAAAGCCAAAGAGCGCAATGAAGCGTTTGCGCCGGGCCAGCAATACGCCCAACTCCAGCAGGTCAATGGTGTCCTCTGCGGCATCCGGGCCGGGGCCAGCGGGAGATGCGGGTGCTGGCGCCATAGGTCCCGCGCTCCTTGTTTCCGTGTTGGTCTCTGTTGGCATCATGGTTGGTCTGGCACCTACAATATGACTCCCATCATGGCAATACTAGCAATGCCCAGACCAAACCCCGACACTACTGTGGACCAATCGGTCAGGCCTCGCAGCACCGTCGTTTTATTGATGGCATCCGGGACCACAATCGTGTCCCCCGGATACATATATTTGTCATCCAGGCCGCCAGTAAACATGGTGCCACCTGCATATTGCTTGCTCAGCACGGAACCATCGGCACGCACCACAAATTCATGTTTCTTGTCGCCGTTCCGTGTTGGCCCGCCGGCCTTGCGCAGATAATCTCCCACTCGCTGGCCACGCACATACAGGTAGGAACTTTGGTCGTAGACCGAGCCAATCACGTTCACCGTGGAGGGCACGGATGGGACCTCGAAGCGGTCGCCATCTTCCAGCGGCAGGTCCGGCAGACTATTGACCCCAGTACTGTACGGGTCCATGTTCAGTACGACACGACCAGAGGCGCGCATCTTGCGCAGGGTGGCGACCAGTTGTTGCTGGCTCTGGATGCTGGTGCTCAGGGTGGCCGCGGCCTGCGCATTTACCGTGGAGCTGGCCGCATTGGAGGAAGATTCCTGGATGTCGTGCTCCATTTGACTAACGTAAGCATCCAGGCGGGCCTGTTGCTGGCGTTGTGTGGATTCCCGCAGCAGTTGTGAGCCATAAAGGTACGCCTGCGGCGTCAGTCCCCCCACCCGCGCGACCAAGTGGCGCAGCGTTTCTCCCGGCAAAAGGCTGTAAACGCCAGCGTGGTTGAATTCCCCTTCCAAGCGTACATACTTGGTCTGCTGCATCTGTGGGACACGGATGTCCGCGGTCGAAAAAACGGTGACAACATCGCCCGGCTGCAAGGGCAAGTTCTGGCTGGGGTCCTTGTCCAGGACCGCCTGTCCCAAATTGAAAGGCACCAGCGAGGTGGTCAGGTCCTTCGGGTCCGTCCGCTGGATGACGGCATATTGCCAGTCAATGTCAGGCGCTGTGCGGATGACTTCGTTACGGACCGGAAACTGCTCTTCAGAGAAGCGGTCTCCGGGCGGATAGGTTTTCTGCTGCGCGGTCAGGCCGGTTGTCCCTGCCATCGACGAACCAAAGCCGGTCGTCCCTGCCTGGGCCTGCTCCATTTGCAGTTGCGTCTGTGTTTGACCACTCGCTGCACCCTGCTGGCCCGCCGCAGCACTGCCAACCGCCGCAGCGCCACCACCGGGATTGACCGGATTGCCCTGCTGGTCGTATTGGAGCTGACCACTACTGACATAGATAGGGTTGCCCTGCTGGTCGTATTGGAGCTGACCGCTACTGACATAGATAGGGTTGCCCTGCTGGTCGTATCCTTGAGTGACCGCATTCTGCTGCGTTGCTGGATTGGTCCCTATCACGCCCTGCGTCCCCGTGCCCAGTCGACTTGGCGGAAGATACTCTTGGAACATGGGCGTGTATTGGGGCGCGGGCAGGCCAAGTGCAATGCGGCGCTGCCAGTAATCGCGCGTCACCAGCGATTGCTTGTCGGGTATCAGGTCGCTTATGCGCATACCGGCGTGCCATGCATACCGTCCCGGATTGGCCACATTGCCGCGCAGCGTGACGGTCTTATCAAAGCGTGGGACCATGGAAAGTACGCGCAGGATGTCGCCGTCCCGCAGCGGCGTCTCCAGGCCCATTGCATCCAGCGGAAGGTCCACCGTCTCGCGCGTGCCTTGGCTGCTGGTGCGGTCCAGTTGCGCCGTCTGCCGCGCCGCCATGGTGGAGAAGCCGCCAGCCAGTTGAATAGCGCCTTGCGCTGTTTCCTTTCCCTTCAATTCATAGATGGCCGGGACCTGCACGCTGCCCGCAATGGCCACCAGCGGACCAACCGGCGGAATGTAAATCACGTCGCCGGAGAGCAGCGGTACGTCTTTGGATTTGTCGCCCTTCAGCAGCAGGTCGTACAGGTCAAAGGTGGTGACGACTTTGTCTCCGCGCTTTACCTGGATGCGGCGCATGGAGCCATGAATCGACGGCCCGCCAGAGGCAAAGAGCGCATTCACCAGCGTGCTGAGCGAGCTGACCGTGTAGCTGCCCGGGCGTCGCGCCTGGCCCACCACAAAAATCTGGATGGAACGTAGCTGGCCCATGTTGGCGTTGACGTCAAAATTGCGAAAGACGCGGCCCAGTTGGCTGCGCAGATAACTGTTCAGTTGCGAAAACTGGAGGCCCGCGATGTGTACATCGCCGACCTGCGGGATGTAGATGTCGCCGGTGCGGTCCACCGTGGCGCGGGCGTTAAAACTCACCTGGCCCCAGACGCGAATCATCACCTCGTCGCCCGGCCCAATCACGTAGTCCGGCGTGACCGGAATGCGGTCCACCGGTGCGAAGGTGGTGGGAACATTGCTAAACAGGTCTGCGCCATAAATGGGCAACATGCGGCCCACGGCCCCGGCAACGATGCGCTGGAACTCCGTGGGAGGCTGGGGACGTGGGATGGAAGTATAGGGGTTGTACGGATACCCATTCTGCAGGCCGCCATACGGACTTTGGTCCATATAGCTGGGAATGCGCTGGCCCAGGCCCGATTGCGGCAGGCCATTTGAAGATGGCATGGATTGCCCGCTGCCATAGGTCGGCATGGCAACGCCAGGCTGGGGCGTGGCCCCTGACATGCCGGTGCTGCCCGTGCCCGTGCAGGCAGGGGAAGTCGCATTCGCCGGGTTGGAGCAATCGACCGCAGTCGAACTGGTCCCCATGCCGGGAAATTGGGCGAAGGCCGTCAACGTGCCGGCACAGAGGACACCACCTAGAAAAAAGCTGTTTATCTTTCGCATCGTAGACAGGTATTAGTGTAAACGTTCCTCAAGGCAAAATGTTGCAGGAGCACCTGTAACGAGCAAATCCCCTCACTTTTCCCTCTTACTGCACAATCAAGGTCAGGGTGACGGATTTCTGCAATCCACCGGCGCTGCCGGTCGCGGTCAGCGTATAGGTGCCGGAGGGGGTCATTGAAGAAGCTGGCAATGGGTCTGGCGCAGCATTGGCCCCCAGCGGCCCACCTCCCATGCCACAGGCCAAGGTATTGCCCAGCAGCACCAGCAGGAGACCCAGCCAGACTGCCCCCTGCCAGCGGCGCAGCAGCTTCCTTCTCCGGCAGCGCAGCAACCCGATGGGGGCCAGCCCCAGCCATAGCAGCCACCAACGAGAAGGCAGGGCCCCGGCGCGGCGCACCCGGAGATGTGTCTGCGCCGCTGTTCCCACGCCCGTTGCCACGGAGACCGTAATCACCGCTGGCCCCGTCAGCGGAGCAGTGGCGGGATTGATGGTGCATGTGGCATTTGGCGGAAGATTGCCGCAGGAAAAGCTGACCGCGCCCACGGAGCCGTTGGCCGGGAGCAGATTGAGGACATAGCTGGCGGCGTTTCCATTGGCCACGCTCACGCTGGTGGAGCTGCCTGCGGAAAGCTGGAAATCAATGCCCGTGCCAGTAAGCGACGCCTGCAAGGTCCCGGCGTCGGTCGTGGTGACGGTCAGCAACCCACTGGCCGCACCCGCAGCGGATGGACCAAAAACCACCTGCACGTTGCAGCTTGCCCCAGCAGCCAGGGAGGAGGGGCAATTGCTGCTCTGGCTGAAAGGCCCGCTGACGGAAACGGCCAGCCCTGTCAAAGCGCCACTGCTGCCATTGGTCAATACCAGCGCCTGCGGCTGGGTGGCAATCTGCACCCCGGTGACGCCAAAATTCAACGTTGCCGGGGCCAGCGCAATGTTCCCCAAAATGCCTGTGCCGGTCAGCGCAACGGTCTGCGTGCGCACGCTGTCCGTTACGGTGACCGTCCCTGTCTGCTGCCCAACGGCCTGCGGCGCAAAGCTGACGCTGGTGCTACAGGAGGACCCCGCCGCCAGCGTCGCCCCGCATGTAGTTGTGAGGGGGAAATCCGCGCTGCTGGATTGGACCTTCACCCCTTCCAGCATGGCCCCGCCATGGTTGCTGAGTGTAATGCTCTGCGCCGCGCTGGTGCTGCCAACGGCCTGCGCGGCAAAGGTGAGTGACGTGGGCGTCAGATTGTCACCCGCTGGCGTTTCCGCCGAGCCGCTCAGCGTCACCTCCTGCGTGCGGTTGGCGTCCGCCACGTCCAATTGCCCGCTGGCGCTGCCCGCCGCTTGCGGCGTAAAAGTGACCGTAACATTGCAGACCGAATGCGCAGCCAGCGAACTGCCGCAGGTGTTCGTCTCCGCAAATCCCGCGCCCAGCGTCTGCATGGCGACCTTGTCCAACGGCAGGTCGCCGGAGTTGGTCATGGTGATCGTTTGCGGTGGCGCAGATTGGCCCACCACCGTGACCGGAAAGCTGAGCGATGAGGCGGACAGCGTGTCCGTCGGCGGGGCCAGGCCGGTGCCACTCAGCGTGACCGTCTGCGTGCGCAAAATGTCTGTGACGGTAATGGCCCCGGTCTCCGGCCCGGTGGCGTGGGGCGTGTAGGTGACCGTCAGCGTGCAGGAGGAACCTGCATTCAGCGTGTAGTTGCAGCCATTCACTGTGGTAAAGTCCCCGTTGGTCTGCACCTGGACCGCCGTCAACGGCACTCCCCCGCTGTTGGTCAGGGTGACGGTCTGCGGCGCGCTCGCGGTAAATTCCTGGGTCGGGGCAAAGCTGAGCGAGAGCGGGGCCAGAGTGTCCGTGGCCGGGTCTTCCCCGGTCCCGCTCAGGGCCACGGTCTGCGTGCCTTGGGCCGTCACCACGGTCAGCACGCCGCTGCTTGGCCCCGCCTGTGTGGGCGTAAAGGTGATGGCCAGGGTACATCCGGTCTGCGGGGCCAGCGAGCTGCCGCAGGTGTTGGTCTGGATGGCGAAGCTGCCCGTCACCGTCTCGGAGGTAAGCGAGACCGCTTCCCCGCCGGTATTGGAAATGGTCAACTGCTGCGCCGAGGAGGTGGTATTGAGCACTTGGTTGCCAAAGTTGAGCACCGTCGGTTCCAGCACCATCTGCGGCGGGGCCACGCCCGTCCCTGTCAGGCTGACCGTTTGCTGGCCGCCTGGCACGTTAGCAAAGACGGTCAACACGCCGGTCAGCGTGCCTGTGGCCGTGGGCGCAAACGCCACCTGCACCTGGCAGCTCCCACTGGGTGCAATGGTCCCGGTGCAGTTGTTGGTCTCGCCAAAGTCGCCGCTGGCGGTCACGCTGCTGACAAGGAGCGCCACCGTGCTGGTATTTGTAACAGTCACGGTCTGCGGCGCGCTGGTCGTTTGCTCCGCCTGATTGCCAAAGGTCAGCGAGGTTGGGGCCAGCGTCATGGAGGCCTCCGTCGCGCCGCTCAGCAGCGGGATTTGCCAGATGCCGCGCCCGTATGTGCCCACGCGCAACCAGGCCGCGCTGCCCACGGAAACAACCGACAGCGCCACGGCGGGAGCGCGCGGCAACCCGACGCCCAGCGTGTTCCAGCATTGCCCGCCCGATTGCGCGCACAAAGCGACATTTTCCGCCACAAAGACGCCACCATCCGACGCGGCATAAACAATGTTGGCGTTGTTGGGGTCCACCACCACGGCATTCAGCGGCAGGTCTGGAAGGTCTTGCGTGATGTTGGTCCACTGTGCGCCACCGCTGGTCGATTGGTACAGGTGCGGCACGCTGAAGCCCTGGATGGTCGCATAAACGGTCATGCCCGTGGCGTCGTGCGGGTCCACGTAGAGCGAGGAAACATCAAAGAACTGCGGATTGAAGACGTATTGGTACGATTGCTCATTCACCACCTTATTCAGTGCCAGGTCCGTCCATGGCGTTGTGCCGTTGGCCGTGTTGGCCGTTTGCGTGGCCAGCACATGCCCGGCAATGTTGCCGCCGCCATCCAGCAGGCCCGCCATGCCCGCGTAGACCACCTGCGCGCCGCTGTTCTGCGCACTGCCGCTTTGCACATTGGCCCCGCCTGCGGCCAAGGAGCGGACCAGCGCATTGCCATTGCAACTGGGCTGGGGATGGCCGTCCAGCATGGGACTGATGGCATTTGCCGTGCCCCACGCAATACCGCCGCTGGCCGGTCCGCGCCACACCCGGCAGGTCCCCACCAGTATGTTCGATGGGTCTTGCGGATCGAGCAGCCACGGCGCAAGCGTAAGCGATTCGTCGTTGGACGTCTGCGTGGGGCCAACGGCGGGCTGACTGCCAAAATCCGCCGTCGTGCAACTGGCCCCCGCCGTACACTGGCCAATCGAGACCCCCGGTCCCATCGCGGCATACCAGTTCGAGGGGTCTATCGGGTCAATGGCCGTCAGGCCCCCCGCCTGCGGCAAAAGCTGGCCATAGGCGACATCGGTGGCCGTTGTGGACGCAGCCGTTCCCGCACTGCCAAAGCCTGCCAGAATCGTATTGGCGTCGCCAGCACTGCTGGCCAGACCGGTGGTTTCCGACAAGGACCCCAGCCCGCCGTTTAGATTTTGATAATGCGCGGCATCCGAAGGGCTACAAACGGCCCCGGTCTGGTTGACGCCATCCGTCGAGCGCCAGAGTCCGCCATCGTTGCCAAAATAAATCAGCGGCAGCGTCTGTCCGGCTGGTGGGGCGAGGAAGCCCATTGCATGTTGCGCCGGGGCGACCATGGCCGCCGCACAGGTGGCCGTGTTGGTGGTATTGCGCCACTGGCAGCCCGCCGCCAGGCTGCAACGGAAGATGTCCGCGGTCCCGGCAAAAAGCAGCGTGTCTCCATTGTTTGGCATCGCCGCCAGCGCCAGATTGTAGGTCCCCTGCGGGATGGTCCCGTCCCCGCTGGCCGAATCGAGCGCCGTGTCTTGAATTTGCTGGGCAAATTGCACGGTGGGATTGGCGCAGCCGTTGCCGTTCGCGCGGCAAATGTCCTGCCACAGGCCTTGGTCTAGATCATTCACGTCCACACTGAGCGCGAAGAGGTCGCCCGTTGTGGCCTGCACGGCCAGCACGCCGCGATAGATGGGGCAAGACTGGCTGCCGGGAAGGCCTGGATTGGCCGGGCAGTTGGTTGTGGTCAGTCCCGCACCGGGCTGGTTGGCCATCCGCGTCCACGTCATGCCGTCGGCAGATTGGTAATAGCCGTGATAGCGCACGGCGGCAAAAAACATCTGCCGCACCGGGTCCCACACCACCGAGGTGGCCGGATTGCCGCCCGTCGGCCCATTCACAATGGAGGTGGGCGATTGGATGATCTGATTCGCGCCGTCCTCGATGGTCGCCATCAGCCAGGTCTGCCCTGCGTCGGTCGAGTAATACAGGCCCGTCTCGCTCACCTGCGGCGACGGGTCAACATTATTGATGGTCCCGTCCAGTGAATGCGTCACGGCGGCCACCACCAGGCCGGGCGAGGTGGTGCTCCACGCAAAGCCGGCAAAGGCCTCGCCGGTAAAGCTGTAATTGAAAAAGCCATCGCCGTTGAAGGCGTCGTCGCTCTGGGTAATCAAACTCCACGTCGTGCCGCCGTCGGTGGAGCGCAGGATGCCCGCTCCGTAGTACGAATCCAGCGCGTCGTTGGGGTCGCCGGTCCCGGCCAGCACCACTCCCGTCCCGCCCGGCTGCACGCTGACTGCACCAATGCTGATGGAGGACAGGTTCACTCCAGAGAAGGCCGCAGGCGTGTCCAGCAGCGGCGTAAAGGTGACCGTCGTGGGGTCGCCCGCCGCTGCGTTGGCGGACTTCCATACGCCGCCGCCCGTGGTCCCAATATAAATATGGTTGCCCGCCGCATCGGAGGGGTCAATGGCGACCGAGGTCACGCGCCCCGTCAGCGCGCCATAGCGCGTGCTGGTGATCTGCAACGGGCCGACTGGCTGCCAGTTTTGATTCAGCGGCAACAGGTGCGGCCTGGGGTGCGCCGTCAGGTCCAGGGCCTGCTTCATTCCGCGCATACGCAGGTCCGCAGCGGAGTGTCCGGGGACCAGCCGCGCAGCCAGAAACGCTTGGGCGCGCTTTTGGGCCGTATTGTTGGCCGTGTTGTGGGGCACGGTTGCGCCTGCCATTGGGACAACAGTAGGCACGCTTGGCGTGGCGCCAAAGAGAGTAGGCAGCGCAAGGGACGCCAGCAGCAGCGGCCCAAAGGGGGAGTACCATTTCATTCCAACACCTGGGGGAAAGCGTTGGTCTACAAATTGATTGCTGCCAGTGTGCGCCCCTGCGCCCCGCCGCGTCAATCAAATTCTGCTGACTGCCCTTGGCGCTGCTTCCCATGCTCGCTCTACTGAATGGACTGGAGTGTCCCTCCCGCAACCGAAACGGCCCAGGGCGCCAACCAGAGAATCCAAGGAAGCCCTGATCGGTCCTACTGCTGTCCCTCAAGGGCTGGAGCAACTATGATTGCAGGTACTTCCGGCGGGACCAAAGTCCCTCCCCTTCAAAACGCTGACTTGTCCAGTGTCCCCCTAGCAGCGGACGATCTTGGGTGAGTCAATGCCGCGCGTGGCGTTGCGCGAATCGACCACTAATTTTGCCTGCTCGACGATCTTTTTGTAGTCATACGCCGTGTGGTCGGTGACGATCAGCACGCAATCAAACTCCGGCACGCGGTCCAGCGGCGTGCTGGTCATGTCCAGGTGATAGCGGCGTCCCTGCCCCACTTTGGCGAAGAACGGGTCGTTGTAGCTGACCTCGGCCCCTTCGCGCTGCAACGCCTCAATGATGGTTAAGGCAGGCGACTCGCGCAGATCGTCCACGTCCCGCTTGTAGGCCACGCCCAGCACCAGCACCTTGGAGCCGCGCAGGGCCTTGCGTTGGCTGTTCAGCCCCTCCATGACCGCGTGGAGGACGTGGTACGGCATGGCCTCGTTCACTTCCCCGGCCAGCTCAATAAAGCGTGTGGCGAAGTCGAACTCCTTGGCCTTCCAGCTTAGATAAAACGGGTCAATGGGGATGCAATGGCCGCCCAGCCCCGGTCCTGGATAAAAGGGCTGGAAGCCGAAGGGCTTGGTCGCCGCGGCGTCGATCACCTCCCAGATGTCAATGCCCATGCGCAGGCAGAGCAGCTTCAGCTCATTGACCAGCGCGATGTTCACGCAGCGATAGATGTTTTCCAGCAGCTTGGTCATCTCCGCCGCCGCCGGGCTGGAGACGCGCACTACGCGGGCAAAGATGCTGTTGTACAGGCCAGCCGCCATCTCCGTGGCCGTGGTTTCCAGGCCGCCGACCACCTTGGGAACGTCCCGGCGGGCCACGCTGGTGTTGCCGGGGTCCTCGCGCTCCGGGGAAAAGGCCACGTAGACGCCGGACTGCCCCGGCGCACGCACGGCCTTGGCCTTGCCCGGCTTCTCAATGGCGGGGACCACGATCTCTTCCGTGGTCCCGGGATAGGTGGTGCTTTCCAGCACCACCAGTTGCCCGGCGCGCAGGTGCGGCGCCAGCATCTCCATGGTGGAAACGATGTAGCTCATGTCCGGCGTGCGGTGCTCCGAGAGCGGCGTAGGCACGCAGATCAGCACGGCGTCCACTTGGGAGATCCCGGCAAAATCGCTGGTGGCGCGGAATCCATGCTGCTGCGCTGCCTGGATGTGCTCCGGCTCAATGCGGTAGATGTACGACTGGCCCGCGTTCAGCTTTTCCACCTTGCTCTTGTCAATGTCAAAGCCGACCACGCGAAAGCGCTCCGCGCTGAAAAGGAGCGCCAGGGGCAGGCCCACGTAGCCCAGCCCGATGATGCCCACCACCATTTCCCGTTGCTCCAGACGTTGCCGCCATGCGGCAGGCGCGGTGTTGTTCTTTGCTGTTTCCATTGCGTCCATGCTGTTGTTCCCGTCTCTCTATGTGCTACTTTTGATTTTTCCGCCAAGCTGTTCCCGGTACCACGCCACGGTGCGGCGCAGTCCTTCCACGTAATCCACTTTGGGGTCATAGCCCAGCGCCTCGCGCGCGGCGGAGATGTCCGCATAGGAGTGCTGGATGTCCCCTTCACGCGGTGGCCCGTACTGCGGAGGGTTTTTGTAGCCGAGCATTTCGGCCAGCAGCGTATAGGTCTCGTTCAGCGTGTGCGGCGCGCCGCAGGCAATGTTGAAGGTGCGGCCTGCGACCTTCTCCGCCGGGGCGCTGGCGGCCTTCAGGTTGGCCTGGACCACGTTCTCAATGTAGTTGAAGTCGCGGCTCTGCGTGCCATCGCCGTAGATGACCGGCTGCTCGCCTTGCAGCATCATGCGGATGAACTTGGCCATCACGCCGCTGTAGGGCGAGTCCGGGGCCTGGCGCGGGCCAAAGATGTTGAAGTAGCGCAGGGCCACGGTTTCCAGTCCGAAGACCTCCCAATAGCTGCGCAGATATAGCTCGCCCACCAGCTTTTGCACGGCGTAGGGCGAAAGCGGCCCCGGCAGCATTGTCTCCCGCTGCGGCAAGGGGTTCTTGTTGCCGTAGGCAGAGGAAGACGCGGCATAGACCACGCGCTGCACGCCTGCGTCCCGCGCCGCTTCCAGCAGGTTGAAGGTGCCATCGATGTTGCACGTGTGGCTGGTGCGCGGGTCCTTGATGGAAAGCGGCACCGAAGGCAGCGCCGCCTGATGCAAGATGGTCTGCACGCCCTGGCAGGCGCGGCCCATGGCGTCGGCGTCGCGCAGGTCCATCTCCAACAGCTCAATCTGCGGCAAAATATCCGCCAGATTTTCCCGCTTGCCGGTGGCAAAATTGTCCAGCGCGCGGACGGTCTCGCCCCGCTCCACCAGCGCATGGGTGAGCCATGAACCAATGAACCCTGCGGCCCCGGTGACCAGATATACAGCCATCGTTATCTCCTAAACGCTTCGTTTTACAAGGAAATCCCCACTGCGGTCCCTGGGGAAGGGGCATCGCGCATGGGCACAACTCTTTCAGCATACCAAGGAGCGATGAAAGTCCGGGAAAATTCTGCACATCCGCACAGTCACCCGCTCTGGGGTACGATGGTAACTGGCAGGCGGCTGGATGGTCGCTGCCGGGACGCCGCAAGGCGGTCCGGGGGAGGAAAGTCCGAACTCCGCAGGGCAGTGTGCCGGATAACGTCCGGGACCGGGGCGTCAAGGCCCCGGGACGGCCAGTGCCACAGAAAAGATACCGCCCGGCCCGCAAGGGCAGGGTAAGGGTGAAAAGGTGCGGTAAGAGCGCACCGCGTGCGCCGTAAGACGCATGGCAGGGTAAACCCCACACGGAGCAAGACCAAATAGGCGGGAACGCCGTGGCTTCGGCCATGGCCGCGTGCTGGCCCGGTGCGCCAAACCCGCGGGTAGGTCGCTGACGAGCGCGCGCAGCAATGCGCCGCCTAGAGGAATGACCGTCCTTGACAAAATTCGGCTTACAGGCCGTCTGCCATCCGGCCCCGCGCGAAGGAAACTTCGTCCGGGGCCGCTTTATTCTTGCGTCTTATTTCCGCACGTAAATCCTGTAACCATAGGGCGGTAATGTGTGGCCCCACCACCGAACGGGACGAGTGGGGGCGCGCTGTGCATAAAGAAAATAGTCCGTATCCAAATATCCCAGGAACTGCGGCCATTGGTCTAATTTCCTGTAATCGCCCGCAGGGTTCACGCAAAGCTGGTTGGTGACGACAAAGACCTCTGGTGGCTTCTCCAGGATGGCGGCCCAGAAGCGCGTGCGCAGTTCGTTTTGTACCGGGCTGGGCTGCGGCGCGAACAGGTAACAGTCATACAAGAAGCCAGTGTCCTGCACCAGGCGCATCCGGTAGAGCGTGTTGATGCATCCGGCGGTTGTGTCCAGGCATTGCACGCGGCCAGAAAGTTTCGCGCCGCCCAGCGCGTCCAGGTCCCCTTGCAACATCACAATAAAATCCTGGTTGCGCCAATCATAGTGCAGGGTCTTCACCGTCGAGAC
>JBMFGT010000010.1:0-89083 GCA_049977205.1 Acidobacteriaceae bacterium
TTCCAGAGTAGCGGAGACCAGTCTCCTCCCGCATCCGTCACGCCGCCTGAGTTAGCAATTTATCTTGGACAGCAGTGTAAGGTCATAGTCATTATCCACGGGCGCAAAGTAATCGCCTGTCCCATATGTCTGTTCTCCAGAATCAACCTGTATGCTGGTCGTAACCGAGGATGAGTTGGTCGTTGTTTGACTATTCGTGTTGGAGTTTGTTGCTGTTATCTTGCCGCCGAATACTCCAGGTATACCTGTACTATAGGACAAGGATATGCTTAAAGTATTACTACTTTTAAATGAGGACAAGAATGAAGTTGTGGTTCCTACGAAAGTGCTGTTCATGTAGTTGACAAACGTGTTGGGTGAGGGGCCCGGCGGCGCATAGGTGACACCCACAACGACATATTTGGGGTTAATGTATCCCGTCACTGTATTGACAATAACATTGCCGGTTATTGAATACGTCACGTTTGCCGTGGAACCATCACCCTCCATGATAAAGGGCACCGTGGTGGATCCCGATATGGCACCTGGATTCCCAGAGGGTGTAAATGATACTTGTGCACAATTATACCCGCTGTCAGTATTTTCCGGCATTACGATGGCGTTCCCGACATTTGTGGATATGTTTGCACTTGTTTCCATAGGATAATAGCCAGCTAGTCCATCAAAGCATGCACTTGTAGATACAGTGCCGCCATTGGCGGCAACGTTGCCGAAGGAAGCGGTTGCGGATTGCGCGAAGGAAGCCGCGCAGGACATGGTGAGAAGGACGAGGACGAGGGTGCCGTAGGAAAAGCATTCGGCCATGGTGCATGACGGTTTTTCATAGACATTTCCTTTCAGTAATCGATTCGACACAGCGCGATTCAGCAGTATTGGGAGATGTCCATCAAGCACGCAAGTACATAGACCGCAGCGTTGCATTCTTCTTCTCGTGAAAACGAGCGCCAAATTCTGGTCTGGAACTATCTTGATTTGGCAAACTGCAAAGCAACGCTGGTTGCCTTTATATATCCCCCCCCCCCCCCCGGTTGTCAAGATGTTTTTTAATTTATTTTCAACTCGGATGCGGTGCCGCATGTAGGCCTTCTTTTGGCAAGAGTTGTAGCGCCACACACAGTGGGGACGCGGCGCTATAACTCTTGCAGGGGCTGCCGATTCTTCCATCCGGCCAGGGCAATCAACATTGTCGCCAACTGCAAGGCGACCGTCAGGGCCACGCAAGCCGTCCATCCGCCAAAGCGCCATAGATAACCGGGGACAATCCCGGCCAGCGTGCCGCCCATGTAGTAACTGGAAAGGTAGAGTCCGGCTGCTGAGACCCTTCCCCCCATTGGGGCGGCCTGGCGCAGATAGCTGATGGCCGCGGCCTGGGCGATGAAGACCCCGCTGGAACATAGCACCAGACCGAAAATCACGCCCATCAACGATGGGGCCAGGGTCAGCAGGACCCCGGACATGGAGAGCAAGGTTGCCGCCACCAGGCCATTGCGTAGTTCCATCCGCGTCAGCAGCACGCCCGCAGCCGGGGTGGCCACCAGGCCGACCAGGTAGACGGTAAAGAGCAGGCTCAGTTGGGCGGTGGAAAGCCCAAACGGCGGGGCCGCCAGATAAAAGGTGACATAGGTGAAGATGGCCACCAGAGAAAAAAGCACGTTGAAACCGACCGCGAAGGTGGCCACCAGTTGCGGACTGCGGAAATTCCCTATTAGTTGTTCCAACTGGCCCCCGCCCTGGCTGGCGTGCGCGGCGGCATGTTCTGCTGACTTGCGTGCGCGTGGCAGCCACAGGGCCACCAGCAATCCACCCAGCAGATTGATCGCGCCCAGGGCCAGGAACGACCATCGCCAGCCATACCAATCGGCAACCAGGCCGGAGACCATCCGTCCCAGATAACCGCCCAGCACCCCTCCGCTTACATAAAGGGCCATGATGAGCGCCACGCTCTGCTCCGGCCACTCCTCGGTGATGTAGGCGATGGTGGTGGCGAATATCCCCGGCATCAGGACGCCCTGCAAAAAACGCCAGAAGACGAGCACATGCAGCCCCGAAGCGGTGGCCGCAAGAAAGGTTGGCGCAGCCAGCGCCAGAATGGACGCCACAATCACACGCTTGCGGTCCAGGCGCTCCGCGTAGGTGCTGAACGGCGGGGCGGAGAGGGCCACGCCCAGGGTGGAGGCGCTGACGGTAAACCCTGCCGCGGCCTTGGAGACATGAAAGATGTGCGTAAAGAGCGGCAACAGCGGTTGTGTGGCGTACAGGTCCGTAAAAGCGCACACCCCACACAGGACGACGGCCAGCACGCTGGAAACAGGCCCCATCCCGCCCAGGATTTCCTGCTCTTCCGTCGTAATAGTAGTGGCCCGCCCTGTTTCGTCCATGCCCATATATCAGAGTACAAGATGCACAGGCCCCTTCTACGGCGGTACGATGTCCGCGTGGATGGCCTGGCCGCTTCTGGCTGCCTTACTGCGGCGAGAGGGCCACTGTATGGGCGGAATGCAGGCCCTCGATCAGATGGAGTAACTCGGCAAGGAATTGTTCTGGCTGGGTCGCCTTCATGGGGAAGCGCAGGACGCCTTGGGGCGTGAATTGCGCGCCGCGTTTGGCGTTGCGGGCCACCAACTGCATCAGCTTCTCCGGGTCGATGGCGGCATTTTCCGTAAAGAGCAGACTGACAAACTCCCGCTTGCGGTCAATCTGCGCAATGCCGGTCTGCTCGCACAGGACGCGGACGCGCCCGGCGGCCAGCAGGTGTTCGACCGGCGCAGGGACAGGACCATAGCGGTCGACCAGTTCGCTGCGGATGTCGTCCAGCACGGCCCCGTTCTCCGCCCCGGCAATGCGTTTGTACATGCGCAGGCGCTGGTTTTCCTCGGCAATGTAGTCGTTGTCAATGCGCAGAGAGATGCCCAGATTGAGTTGCACCGATGGCTTGGCGGCCAGGTCTTCGCCTTTGAGCGCGCGCACGGCCTCCTCCAGCATGGAGGTGTACAGTTCAAAGCCGACGGCCTCAATGTGGCCGCTCTGCTCCCCGCCCAGCATGTTGCCAGCGCCGCGCAGTTCCAGGTCGAGCGCGGCGATCTTGAAGCCCGCGCCCAGGTCCGAAAATTCCTTCAGTGCCGCCAGCCGCCGCCGGGCGATCTCCGTCAGTTCCTGGTCTTGCGGGACCAGCAGATAGGCGTAAGCGCGGCGATTGGAGCGGCCCACGCGCCCGCGCAGTTGATACAATTCGGCAAGCCCGTGCCGCTCCGCGCGATTGATGATGATGGTGTTGGCCAGGGGAATGTCCAGGCCGTTTTCAATGATGGTGGTGGCGATCAACACATCGTGCTCGTGGTGCATAAAGGAGAGCATGACGCGCTCCAACTCCGTCTCCTTCATCTGGCCGTGGCCCACGGCGATGCGGGCCTGCGGGACCAGTTCCTGGATGCGCGTAGCCATGTCGTAAATGGTCTCCACGCGGTTATGCACCACGTAGACCTGGCCGCCACGCTCCAGCTCCACTTCAATGGCGGAGCGCATGACCTTCTCGTCGAAGCGGGCCACCACGGTCTGGATGGCCATGCGGTCCTTGGGCGGCGTTTCGATCACGCTCATGTCGCGCAGGCCGACCAGCGACATGTGCAGAGTGCGCGGAATGGGCGTGGCGGACATGGCCAGCACGTCAATCTCGCGCCGCATCTGCTTCAGCCGTTCCTTGTGGCGCACGCCAAAACGCTGTTCCTCGTCAATGACGAGCAGACCCAGGTCCTGGAACTTCAGGTCTTTTGAAAGCAGGCGATGGGTGCCAATCAAAATGTCCACCTTGCCCTGTTCGACCCGTTCCAGCACTTGTTTCTGTTCCTTGGGCGTGCGGAAGCGGGAGACCATCTCGACCGTGACCGGGAAAGCGGCGAAGCGGCGTTTGAAGGTCTCAAAGTGCTGGAAGCAGAGCACCGTGGTGGGTGTCAGCACGGCCACCTGCTTGCCTTCCTGCACGGCCTTGAAGGCGGCGCGCATGGCCACCTCGGTCTTGCCATAGCCCACATCGCCGCAGAGCAGCCGGTCCATGGGCAGGGTGGACTCCATGTCGTGTTTGATGTCGGCAATGGCGGCAATCTGGTCCTCGGTCTCGTTGTAGTCGAAGGCATCTTCAAACTCGCGCTGGAACTGGCTGTCTGGCGCAAAGGCGTGGCCCTGCGCGGCCTTGCGCGCGGCGTACAGCTTGAGCAGTTCGTCGGCCATCTCCGCCATGGCCTTCTTGACGCGCGCCTTGGTGCGTGTCCATTGCTGCGAGCCGAGCCGGTTCAGGATGGGGGCGGGGCCGCTCTCCGTGGAGCGGTATTTCTGCACCAGGTCCAGCCGCGTCAGCGGTACATAGAGCCGCGCCTGCTCGGCAAACTCCAGCACCATGAACTCAACGTTCAGGCCCTCCTGCGCAATTTCCTTTAGCCCCAGATAGCGCGCGATGCCATGCTCCACATGGACCACATAATCGCCAATGGCAAGGTCGCGGAAGTCGGAGACAAAGGCCGCTGTGCGCGACCTGCGCTGGATGGGCCGCGCTGCCGTCACGTCGGCCTCGTCGGTCAGGTCATTGGCGCCAAAGACCACCAGCCGCGCGTCCTGGAAGACCACGCCGTTGGCAATGGCCGCGCGCACAATGACAGGGGCGCGCCGGTCGTTGCCCAGATATCTGGATTCGTCATACAAGGTCTCGCTGCCCTGGTGCGGATTGCGGCTGCCAATGCGGTAGGAAATGCCGTACTCGCGCAGAATGCCGGCCAACCGCTCCACTTCGCCCTGGTTGGGGACAACGAGCAACACGCGCGTCTCCTGCGCAATGAGTACGCGCAATTGCTCCACCAGCGCGGGGATGGAGCCATGCAGGCGCTGCGTGGGCCGCGTGGCAAAGGCCAACTCGCCCAGCGAAGTGGCGTCCGTGTCGAGAATGTCCACCGCGCCCAGTTGGTCCAGGTCCAGTCCCGCCGTCTCCGCCACGCGCGCCTGCCACTCCCACGGCGAAAGATACAGGTCCTGCGGGGTGAAGAGCGTATCGACGCCGCTGCGTCCATGGCGTTGCTGCACCTTGTTCCACCAGCGGTCCAGTTGGTTCTGCACCATCGCCGGCTCTTCCACAAAGACGCGGCCCTTGGGCAGCAGGTCCAGGACGGTCTGCCGCGCGCCGGAGGCCGCCGCCGCAAAGAACTCCCATCCGGGAAAGGCGGGCGCGCCTTCCGCCGCGATGGCCTCCTGGAGCGCAGCGCCCTCGCCCTCCAGGCGTTGCCCGCTCAGGCGCAGGTGTACGCGGGCCAGCAGCGCCTCGGTCAGCGGCGTTTCCGTCAGCGGCAGCAGGACGGCCTCGTCCGCTGGCGCGGCGGAGCGTTGCGTCTCCGGGTCAAACTTGCGCAACGACTCGATCTCATCGCCAAAGAACTCAATGCGCAATGGCTGGTCCGACTCCGGTGGACAAACGTCGAGGATGCCCCCGCGCAGGGCGAACTGGCCGGCCATCTCCACCATTTCCACGCGCTGGTAGCCCACGGAGGCAAGATGGGCCGCAAGCATTTCCGGGTCCATCTCCTCGCCACGGCGCACCGTGCTGGTCAGGTTGGCGTAGTGCTCTGCGGGAAAGACGCGATAGCAGGCTGATTCAATGGGCAGGAGAATGATGCGGGCCATGCCGCGGGTGATCTTCCACAGCGCAACGGCGCGTTGTTCCTGTATCTCTGGGTGCGGGGAGAGGTCCTCAAATGGCAGGACGTCATGCGCTGGCAGGCGGACCACCGATTCGCGGTCCAGCGCGCCGGTCAGGTCGCAGGCCGCCTGCACGGTAAGCTGTAAGGACTCGGCGGCGTGGTTGTCCGCCACGACGACAAAGACCGGGGCCTTGGCCGCGCGGGCCAGCAGCGGCAAATAAAGGGCGCGCGCCGTCGCGGTCAGGCCAGAGACACGACGACGCCCCACCCCGGCAGCCAAAGGCTGCCGGATGCGCTCAAATACGGGGGGGCTTTCCAGCTCCGCGAACATCTCCCTGACAAAGGGAAGGACCATGCGTGTTGCCTAGCTGATTTCGAGTACGTTCTCGTCCTTGGCCGCTTGTTGCTGGGCGCGTTCCGCCAGCGCGCGGGCAATCGTGTAAAACATGCGTGCGCGTTCGGACGCCTCCCCAGCCAGCGCCACGGGCAGGCCATTGTCCCCGCCGAAACGCACCTCCGGGTCCAGCGCAATGGAGCCAAGAAAGGGCAGTTGGAACTCTTTGGCCGTGCGCTCCGCGCCGCCGTGGGAAAAAATGTCAATCTCCTTGTGGCAATGCGGACAGGCAAAGTGGCCCATGTTTTCCACCATGCCGAGCACAGCAACGTTGACCTGACGGAACATCTCCACGGCCTTGCGCGCGTCCTGCAGGGAAACGTCCGAAGGGGTGGTGACGACGACGGCGCCGGTCAACGGCACGGTCTGCACCAGGGAGATGACCACATCGCCGGTGCCCGGCGGCAGGTCCACAACCAGGAAGTCCAGCTCTCCCCAGGCCACCTGCTGGAGGAACTGGCGGATGATTTGGTGCAGCATGGGACCGCGCATCACCATCGGGCTGTCGCCGGGGGAGATGAGGCCGATGGAGATCATCTTTACGCCATGGGCGTCAATTGGCCCAATCTGGTTATTGTCCAACACGCGCGGCTGCTGGCTGGTGCCCATCATCAGCGGGACGTTGGGGCCGTAAAAATCGGCATCGAGCAGCCCCACGCGGTGGCCCAGCCGGGAGAGCGCCACCGCCAGATTGACAGCCAGCGTGGTCTTTCCCACGCCGCCCTTGCCGGAACCTACGGCAATGATGTGCCGAATGCCCGGCAATGGCTGTGGCGCTGGCGGCGTGTTTCCCGTCATATGTCCCATACTTGTTTTCTCCTTTTGGTGTCTCTTGGATGCATTTCTTTTTTTGCGTATCTTGGTGCGTTTCCCGGGCCATCCGGTGCTGCACTGGTCCCGCTATTTTTCTGTCTGCGTTTCCCGTGTGTTCTGGTTCTGTTGCTTGCGCTCCTGCTCCTGCGTGCGCCGTTCCCGGCGGCGTCCCGCGTCCTCAAAGCGGCGCTTCTCCTCCGCTGACTCCGCCACCACCGGCGGCACCGGCACGCTGCGGCCATTGCTGTCCACGGCGACAAAGGTCAGATATGCGGAAGAAACATGGTGACGCTGGCCCACCATGGGGTTTTCCACCCACACCTTGACGCCCACTTCCATGGAGGTGCGATAGGCGCGGTTGACCGAGGCCTTCAACACCAGCAGGTCCCCCACATGCACCGGGGCAATGAAGTCGATGTGCTCCATGGACGCCGTGACCACGGTGCAGTGCGAATGGCGGAAGGCGGCCATCGCACCCACCAGGTCAATAAAGTGCATCAACCGTCCCCCCTGCAAATTGCCCAGGATGTTGGCGTCGTTGGGGAGAATGAGCTCGGTCATCTCCGATTGGGAGACGGCGACGGGGCGTGGCTGTTGTGCGTAGGTGGGAATGTCCATGCTGGGCCTGTGGAAGGCCGGTCCTCCGTAAATTCCTTTCTTTATTCTACGCTGGGTCCGCCCGGTCAGAGGTGCGGCATGGCCGCGGACTGGACGCACCCTGCGCGGCCCGTATGGTAAAAACAGATGCAGGGACGTATAGGGGCGACGATTTGATTGACAGAGTGGCCGCACTCACGCAGATATTGGGGCAGGACCCAGGGGACGCTTTTGCGCGCTATGCCCTGGCCCTGGAGTACGCAGGCAAGGGCGACACGGCCTCTGCGCTCCAGCAATTCGACATGCTCCTTGCGCGCCACCCCGACCACATCGCAGGACACTTTATGGCCGCGCAGACGTTGCAGGGCGTCCAGCGTACGGCGGAGGCCATCGAGCACTTGCAACTGGGCATAGTCAGCGCGATGCAGGCAGGAGAGCACAAGGCGATGGCCGAGATGCAGGCCATGTTGGACGAATTGCAGGCCCCCAGCAGCGAAGGGAAATAGGCCCCGTCCCTTTCCATGGCATTGCCGTGGCGGGAAGCACCCTATTGCGTCCCACCAAAACCGTTGCTGAATTTTCGTCCACGCACGCCCTTTTTCGCGCATACTGCAAGTGACTGTCTATCTCTGCCTGGAGTCTGCATTGAAGATACCGCTGTTTCCCCTCAATGTCGTGCTGCTCCCCGGCGCCGCGCTCCCGTTGCACATCTTTGAGCCGCGCTACAAGGAGATGGTCCGCATGTGCCTGGAGCATGGGCTGGAATTTGGCGTAGTGCACGCGCGCCGCGATGGCCTGGCCGTGGCCGGATGCACGGCCTCCATCCTCTCTGTGCTGCACCGTTACCCCGACGGACGCCTGGACATCCTTTGCCGCGGCGAACGGCGTTTTACCGTAGGGTCGCTGGACGAGGGGCGCAGCTTTTTGCAGGCGGAGGTGGATTTCTTTGATGATACAAACACCCCTTCCACCCGCGCGGAGCGTGGCGCCTGTGTCGCCCTCCACATGGAAATGCTCGGCCTTTCTGGCTGCGCAGTCAGCGACCTTCCCCAGATCGACCTGGACCGGCCTGTGGCCTTTCTTCTGGCCGCCTCCATCCCCGCTGACCTGGACTTCAAACAGGAGCTGCTCGAACTCCGTTCGGAGACGGAGCGTATGGCCAGGCTGGCCGACTTCTACCACATCCTCTTGCCCAAACTGCGCTGTGGCGCGCTGTCAGACGGCTTCCCTTGCAACAACGAGCTTGTCATGTGAGCAGATGGGGCGCAGGCCGCCATCCCCCGCTGACATGGAGGCCTCCCTTGCAACAATGGACTTGCCATGGAAACAACAACGGACTTGCCATGGAAGGCCCCCTGCAAGACGGCGGCCAGGTCGGCACAGTTGCGACGTCCGGCAAACTGCTTATTTCCATGGGCGCTGGCCCCCGCAGGGACGGCCCGATTGGAATGGCCTGGCCAGCTTGCGCTGCCCATGGCCGCGGCACGCACAGGACAGTCCACCCTATGCGCCCGGTCTGGGGCAAAGCTGCTGGCGCAACGCCCCTGCCAGTTGCGCCACCTGTTGCAGCCGGGGCAGCAGGGCCGAGGGAAGGGCCGGTTCGGCCAGCATCAATTGCGTCTGCAATAGCAGCCCGGTGACCGTGGTGTTGATCTCCCCGCCCATCGCCTGGGTGGCGGCGCGCAGGGCCAGCGCCTGTTCACGTTCCCGGCGCTGCAGGGCCGCGCGCACCTCGCGCACCAGGCGTCCGCAGCCGCAGATGGCCAGGCTGACCTGTACCGGAATGGCCAGTCCAGAGTGCTGCCACAGCACCTCTGCGCCTGCCGGGTCGGCCCCCATCTGGTTGTCGTCCAGCACCACCACGGCGTGTTCCCGGCGACGCAGGCTGGCCAGGGCGGCGCGGCTGCTGGCGACCAGTTCCACCTCCAGTCCCAGTTGGCGGGTGAGGATGGCGGCGCACTCCTCTGCGCCCGCTATGTTGGTGACGAGTAACAAGTGTTGGTTCATCGGTGTGCCCTCCTGGCCGGGGACCTTGGGACGGGCCCCGGAAAAACATTGTTGCCAAACCCTTTGCTGCGGAAAACGGTGGGCGCCATCGGCGCCGTCTCTGCGGGACGGTCCTTTTCCCATTGGCCTTCCCACTTCCCTTTCCATTTCCGCCACTCTCCGTCCGCCTTTCCACGACGGGCCTTGGTACGCCGCGGCCCTGCCGCAGATGTTTTTCTGTACGACTGGATGACTGGCGCGTCTTCTAGGAAAACCCTGGTCCAGTCCTACTGCTGGCCCTCAGGCGCTAAAGCCCACTATTATTTCAGGGACTTACGGCGGGACTAAAGTCCCGCCCCTTCAAAACGCTGACTTGTTTGGAGATTTCCTAGGGCGTATTTGAATTTCGCCCATCCATCCCCAGTCCGCCCTGTCCCCAGTCCTCCCCATCCATCCCCAATCCGCCCCGTTCGTCCCCAGTCCGCCCCATGTGTCCCCAATCTGTCGTGGCCATAAAAAATGGCCCTTTCAACAGACAATGACACGATGGCCCCTCGTTCACACCCCTGTTTACAGGTCTGTCTCGGCGATGCCGTATTCCTTCAGCTTGCGATAGAGGGTCGTCTTGCCAATGCCCAACAGCCTGGCCGCCATCAGCTTGTCGCCGTTGAGCTGGCGGATAGTGTGCAGAATGGCCTGCTTCTCCATCTCGGCGATGGTCAGGACGCCCGGCCCCTCCGCGCCGCCATCGCTGGCGTCCCCCGGTGCGCTCTGGGACGGCCTCTGCATTTGCAGGCGGTGCTCCTGCAATTGCGTGGGCAGGTCTCCCAGGTGCAACAGCGGGCCGGAGGAGAGTGTGCAGGCCCGCTCAATCATGTTTTCCAGTTCCCGTACATTGCCCGGCCAGTCGTAACTGTTCATCACATGCAACACTGCGTCGCTCAGGGCATAGTCGCGCCCATTCTCCCGCCGCATGCGGTCCAAGAAGTGGGCGGCCAGGACGGGAATGTCCGCGCGACGCTCGCGCAGGGGCGGCAGCTTCACGTTGACCACATTCAGGCGGAAATACAGGTCCTTGCGGAAGCGTCCCTGCTCCACCATCAGCGGCAGGTCGCGGTTGGTGGCGGCCAGCACGCGCGCATGGATGGGGACGCGTTGGTTGGAGCCGACCGGGCGGACCTCTTTCTCCTGCAGGGCGCGCAACAGCTTGGCCTGCAGGTCCAGGGGCAACTCGCCGATCTCATCCAAAAAGACCGTCCCGCCCTCGGCGGTCGCCAGCAACCCGTCCTTGGCGCGGTGGGCGCCGGTAAAAGCGCCCTTCACATGGCCGAAAAGCTCGCTCTCAATCAGCGTCGGCGCCAGCGAGCCGCAGTCCACCGGGACAAAGGGCCGGTCGGCATGGGGGCCGTTGTAATGGATGGTGCGCGCCACCATCTCCTTGCCGGTGCCGCTCTCACCCAGTATCAATACCGGGTGGGTGCTGACGGCCACCTTGGCCAGGATGCGGTACACCCGCTCCATCTCCGGGCTGCGGCCAATCAGCATGCCAAATCCCTCCGGCGTGCGCAGCTTCTCGCGCAGTCTGCGGCTTTCCTTGTCAAAGTGGCGGCGCTCGCTGGCCCGTTCCAGCACCTCGCCCAGCTCCTCCATCGTGAAAGGCTTGGTAAGGTATTCACTGGCCCCGCTGCGCATCGCCTCCACGGCGGAGGCGACCGTGGCATAGGCCGTCATCACAACCACCAGCGTCTCTGGATACAGGGTGCGCACCTCATCGAGCAGCGCCAGGCCACCCCCGCCGGGCAGCTTCAGGTCGAGCAGCACAATGTCGGCCAGGTGGGCCGCCAGCGCTGCGCGCGCCGTCTGGGTGTCCTCCGCCGTATGCACGGAGAAACCACGCTTACGGGCGATCTCCGCCACGGCATTGCGGATCGGCGCTTCATCATCGACCACCAGCAGATGGAGCATGGCTGGAAGGTCTGGTACGGGCGAAAGTTGGTCGTTTTCAGGCATATTGAGTTTGCTCAGCATTGTACGCTGGTCCCTTTCTGAAAGGAGCACCGGCCCCGCCAGGACGCTGGCCGCAGGGGCCGCAGACGTCGCCAGGCCCTTCGCTTGCTCCGCTTGTGGGGCGCAGGCAGGGGCGGGCGGGACCGCCGCCAGCAGAGAGGCCACCAGGTCCCCACCGCGGTCAATGGAGGCGGAAAGGTCCTGCAACCAGGCGCGATGGGCCGGGTCCACGGCCCCGGATTGCAGCAGCAGGTCGCAGTGGACACGCAGGACAGTCAGCCAGTTGCGGGCATCATGCGCCAAACGGTCAGGCCGACCTGCCTTCCCCATTGCCCCTGCCAGGTCGGCCACGGGCAAAGGGCCGGGGACCGGAGGCATGGCCACCACATCGGCCCTTCGCTGCGCCCCCCCCCCAGCCAGCCTTCCCGCCAACCGGACGGCGGCGCTCCGCTGCGGCGGCAATGCCCGGACCACACCCTCTTCCCTGCGAATGGCTGCATTGTTCTTTGACATCGTGGTCCCCTTTCCTGAAGGTTTCCTTCCATCCGTGCGGATGGCGCTGTTTTCTGGCCTTGTTTCCGTTCCTTGGCCCACAAAGGCCCAGTGTTCCTATGTCTTGGGCCAAACGAAGCATGGATTTCTAAGTTTCGCTTAATATTCGTCTGCCCGTATCCTACACCCTTTTGCCTACAATCTCTGTTCTTCAATCGAAATTTTCTTTCTGCATCGTGTCGCCCCAGCCAGCACGCCTACAGCACACCCACATTTGCCAGCGCCAGCAGGGCCACTCCCACGCCGAGCAGCGCAATCACGCCCGCCAGCGCCCAGATTTCCCAATTGCCTCGGACCTCTTGCAGCATTTTCTTTTCCCCTCACTTGCATGCCCCGATTGCATGGATTGCATTCCCTTGCTTCTCTTCCCATGCCACTCTGGTATACACGCCGAGTGCCAAACTGGTACGCCGTGCGCAAGTGATTGATAATAAAGAATTACGCTACTAAGAAATTCTGACTTCCCTGCCTGGGGCAGCAGGCCCTCGTCCCATTTTGGGACACCCAACCTTGGCATCCCCGCGCAATGCTCATTCCTTCCCACAACTTCCCGCCCTTTCCCAAAGTGGGACAGCACACGCAGGGCAGTTCCCGAATTGGGTGCGGCCCACATCCTCATGGCCCTCCCTCCCGCAACAGCCACGGCAAACGGCATGGCCCCCGTTACAATGAAAAGCATGGACACAGACCGGAAGGCCCCGGCATATTTTCGTTCTGACAACCGCGCCGTGGACCAGATGCGTCCCGTGCGTCTGACCTGTGGTTTTGTCGCCACGGCGGAAGGCTCCGTGCTGATCGAAGTGGGCCACACCCGCGTGCTTTGCAATGCCACCGTGGAACCAGGCGTGCCCGGCTGGATGCGCAACTCCGGGCGCGGCTGGGTGACGGCGGAGTATGGCATGTTGCCCCGCGCCACGCTGACGCGCACCGTGCGCGAAGCAGAACGGGGCAAAGTGGGTGGACGCACCCACGAGATCCAGCGCCTGATTGGCCGCAGTCTGCGCGCCGCCGTGGACCTGAAGGCCCTGGGAGAGCGCAGCATCATCCTCGATTGCGACGTTTTGCAGGCCGATGGAGGGACGCGCACAGCGGCCATTACCGGGGCCGCGGTGGCCCTGGCGATGGCGCTCAATAAACTGGTCGCCGCCGGCACCCTGCCCGCTTCCCCTATGCGCCAACTGGTGGCGGCCACCAGCGTCGGCATTGTGGAGGACACGGTGCTGCTGGACCTGGCGTACGAGGAGGACTCGCGCGCCGAGGTGGACATGAACCTCGTCATGACCGCCGATGGCGGCCTGGTCGAGGTGCAGGCGACAGCCGAGCGGCAGACCTTCTCTACCGGACGGCTGCAAGAGCTGCTCAGTATGGCGGAACGGGGCATGGGGGAGTTGTTCCGTTTCCAACGCATTGCGTTAGGGGACAAACTATAAGTGGTATCGGCCTGCGCGCGGCTATTGCGCCAACCCGCTGGCCGTGGCGGACGAAGGCGGACTGGTCCATCCGCCTGGCCTCCCCCACTCCCGCTCCCCATCCCCGACGGCCCCCGCCCGGTGTTGTGACAGCATCTCTTCGGCCAGGGTCTGTGCCCGCGCATGCAACAGCAGCAGCGCCAACAGAAACCCACCCACGGAGCCAAGGCATAGACCGACAAAAAACAACAGTATGTGCATAATTTTTCCTGAAAGAAGGTAACTGTTTTGAAGTTACCTTGGTAATCCATAACTATGTGTCGCCTACAGGCGGAATGTTGTCTTTGAACAACACCACCTCCCTAGGACGAGAATGCTGCCTTTAGGCATTATCTTGTCCGCGACTGTTCCATCCCAGCGTGTGCCCATTCATAATGGAAATATGGTCTGTGACGGTGTCGCCCTGTCCCCAAAAGCAGGCTTGAAATGCAGAACATCCGGTGGGGCTTTTCTCCGTAATGGGTACTTGGGTAATCAAAATGGCATTACTGAAGTTTCCTTAGAAGGAATTTAAGAAATCGGGACCAGTATGGCCCTCTGCTTGCATTGTTCGACTATGAAGTTCGATTGGTAGTGCCTTTTTTACGGCTCTTGGTAAATAAAAAATGAGTGCGACGTCTCCACAATTCGGTTTTCCCTCCCGTTTTAGCCCCCCGCCCCCTGCGCGGGCGGACGCCCAAGGGGTGACCCAGCGCTTCGGGCAAAAATTGCGCTTCCTGCGCAAATCCAAAAGCATGACCCAACTTCAGATGGCGATTTATCTGGGCATTGACCGCAGCTACATCAGTGACTTGGAGCGGGGCAAAAAGTCCGTCTCCCTGCCCACCCTGGAGGTGATTGCCCTGGGTTTCCACATGAGCCTCTCCGACCTGCTCAGCGGTATCTGAAGGCGCAGGCACGTCCCGCCCTTGCTCCCGGTCTTCGTCCTCCTTACTTCCGCACCGCACGCCCGTCCCCGCTTTTTTACGGGGTGGTCTCGCGTCCGCCCCCGGACCGTCGTAGAATAGAGTCAAATTTGATGATGGAGGAGTGTTCTTCGTATGAAACTTACCCCAGGCAAACTGGCCGGCATGCAGGCCGTTTCCGATGGGCGGGGCGTGATTGCCGCCGCCGCCATGGACCAGCGTGGTTCCTTACAGAAGTCCCTGGCCAAAGAGCAGGGCGTGGCCAGCGTGCCAGCCGAAGCGCTGGTGGAGTTCAAGTCGCTGGTCAGCGAGGTGCTCACGCGCCACGCCTCGGCCATCCTGCTGGACCCGGAGTATGGCCTGCCCGCCAGCAAAAAGCGCAACGGCAAGGGCCTGCTGCTGGCCTATGAAAAGACCGGCTACGATGCCGCCACGCCAGGACGCCTGCCTGACCTGCTCGACCTCTGGTCCGTGCGCCGCCTGAAAGAGGCCGGGGCCGATTGCATCAAGCTCCTGCTCTATTACACGCCCTTTGAGAAGGCCGCCATCAACGACCACAAGCACGCCTTTATTGAGCGCATTGGCGATGAGTGCCGCGCCCATGACATCCCTTTCTTCCTGGAATTTGTCGGCTATGACGCCACTGGCGGCGATGAAAAGGGCCTGGCCTATGCCAAGAAGAAGCCAGAGATCGTCTCCGGCGCGATGGCCGAGTTTGGCAAGGAAAAATATGGCGTGGACGTACTGAAGGTGGAGGTCCCCGTACAAATGCAGTTTGTCTCTGGCACCAAGGCCTTCGCAGGCGAGGCGGCCTATACGCGCGCTGAGGCCTTGCAGCTCTTCCGCGACGCCGCGGCCACCACCCAGAAGCCGTTCATCTATCTTTCCGCCGGGGTCAGCAACGCGGTCTTTACGGAGACGCTGGAATTGGCCGGGGAAAGCGGGACCCAGTTCAGCGGCGTCCTCTGTGGCCGGGCCACCTGGAAGGACGGCATCCCCGTCTATGCCAAGCAGGGCGCGGCGGCCTTCCGGGCCTGGCTGGAAGACCAGGGGGTAAAGAACATCTCCAACGTAAACGCCTCCCTGAAATCGGCGACGCCGTGGTTTGCCCGCTATGGGGCCAGCAGCGCGGCGGCCCTGGCATAAGAGGCACACGCAAGCACTCCTGCCCTGCGCCCATGGATGACGGCCCAAGGCGCAGGGCACGCACCATCTTGACATCCAGGCAGGGACCATGACCGGCAGCCACCAGAACGGGCCTTCTTCCACTCCTGGGGGCATCACTGCGCGCGAAGAACTGGTGCTGACCGCCGTGGTGGAAAACTATATCGCCACAGGCGGGCCGGTCGCCTCGCAATCCATTGCGCACCAGCAGAACCGGGAGGGGATGAGTGCGGCGACGGTGCGCAACGTCATGGCCGACCTTTCTGATGCCGGATATCTTGACCAGCCGCACACCTCCGCCGGACGGGTCCCCACAGTGCGCGCCTTCCGTTATTACGTGGAACAGCTCCTGCACCGCAGCCTGGTCTCCGGCGACCTGTTGCCCCTGCCAGCACAGGAACAGATTGCCGGCTCCCTGGGCGAAGTGGCGGGCACGACCCAGTTCCCCTCCCGCACCTCGCACCTGCTGGCGCTGCTTTCCGGCGGGGTCGGCGTGGTGTTGACAACGGGGGGCGAGCGGGAGTTGCTGGAGCACATCCACTTTACCCGGCTGGCCCCCAAAAAGGTGCTGGCCGTCGTGGTGACCACCACGGGCCAGGTGCATGACCGGTTGCTGCTGCTGGACCAGGACCTGACGTCCCCGGACCTGGAGACCGCTGCGCGCTATCTGGACCAACACTTCCACGGCTGGAGCATGGGGCGCATCCGCACCGAGCTGGCCCTGCGCATGGAACAGGACCGCAGCGAGTACAACCGCATTCTGCGTTCCCTGGAGCAGCTCTATCAAAAAGGGGCGCTGGCCCCCGCGCCGCAGGAAGAATCGCTCTTCGTTGATGGCGCGTCCAATCTAATTGCCAGCGAGACCGACCGGGAACGCCTGCGGCAGATTTTGGCGGCGCTCGAAGAAAAACAAAGGGTCATTGACCTGCTGCACGCCTACCTCGGCGACCATCCTGGTTCCGTGCGCGTTGTCGTGGGCCTGCAGGATGCCATGCCGGAGATGCAGGGCCTCTCCTTGATTGCGGCCCCGGCACGCTGGGGAAAAGAAAATTTTGGCACAGTGGCCGTCCTTGGCCCAACGCGGATGCAGTATGGGAACGCCATTGGCGGCGTCACCTACGTGGCCTCGCTCTTTGGGCGGATGCTGCAAGCAATGTGACGGCCATGGGGACACTGCTCCCACCGGCCCCATAAACTGCGTACAATATAGGCATGGGTGCCGGACGCCCGCGGCATTCCCCAACGCGGTTGCCAGGCAACAAATCCTACGGTCAAAAATACTTTGCAGGTCTTGAGAATGATGCATTCGTCTACAAAACATCCCCGGCAGCCCGCCGCAACAGAGGCGGAGACCGCGACGTCCCTTGCGGAAGAGGGCGCGCTCCCGGAACTGACTGCGGAATGCGCGACACCCGCGACGCCGGAGACTGAAGAGGCCCCCATCTCCCACGAGGAACATGGGCAACTGAAGGCCGAGCGCGACCAGCTCTTGGACCGGCTGGCGCGGCTCCAGGCGGAGTTTGACAATGCGCGCAAACGCGAAGCGCGGGAGCGGGCAGAGTTCCGCGACTATGCCCTGGTCAGCACGGTGGAACAGTTCCTGCCCGTGCTGGACAATTTCCAACTGGCGCTGCGCGCCGATGGCTCGGCGGAGCAGTTGCGCGCCGGCGTGGAGTTGATCGTCCGCCAGATGGAAGAGGTCCTGCGCTCACTGGGCGTGCGGCCCATCGCCACCCAGGACGCCGCCTTTGATCCGCGCCTGCATGAGGCGCTGGAGATGGTGGAGCGGGACGATGTGCCCGACCATCAGATAATGGAAGAAGTGCGCCGCGGTTATACGCTGCGCGACCGCTTGCTGCGTCCCGCGCTGGTGCGCGTGGCCAGCAACCCCAAGCAGCATACAGCATGAGTCCATCCACACACGTGAACAAACCGGATTATTACGAGGTCCTTGGCGTTGACAAAGGCGCATCCGAGCAGGAGCTGAAGAGCGCCTTTCGCAAGCTGGCCATGCAACACCACCCAGACCGCAACCCCGACGACCCCGGCGCCGAGGAAAAATTCAAGCTGGCCAGCGAGGCCTACCAGGTGCTCTCTGACCCGGAAAAGCGCGCCGCCTACGACCGCTATGGCCATGCAGGATTGAATGGCATGGGCGGCTTTGGCGCCTCTGGCTTTGAAGGAATGCCGGACCTGGGCGACATCTTTGGCGACATCTTCGGCGGGATGTTCAACATGGGCGGCGGACGCGGCGCTTCGCGCGCCCAGCGGGGCCGCGACCTGCGTACGGACCTCGCGCTCACCTTTGAGGAGTCCGTCTTTGGCAAACAGGCCGAGGTACATATCCGCCGCATGGAGGCCTGCACCGTCTGCCAGGGCAGCGGGGCCGCTCCCGGACGCGGGGAACACGCCTGCGCGCAGTGCGGCGGACGCGGACAGGTCCGCTTCCAACAAGGTTTCTTTACCATCGCGCGCACCTGCCCGGCCTGTGGCGGCGCTGGCTCCGTGATTGCCGAACCCTGCAAGGAATGCCGCGGCGATGGCCGTCTGGCGAAGGAACATACGATCAACGTCACCGTCCCTGCGGGGATTGAGGACGGCATGCGCATCCGCTATCAAGGGGAAGGTGATGCAGGACGCCACGGCGGGCCGTCCGGTGACCTGTACGTGGTCATCTCCGTGCAACCGCACCCGTTCTTTGAGCGCGAAGGCAACGACCTGCATTACGTCCTGCCCATCTCCTTCCCGCAGGCGGCCCTCGGCGCGGAGATCACTGTCCCCACGCTGGAAGGGGAGACCAAGCTGAAGGTCCCCGAAGGCACGCAGAGCGGCAAGGAGTTCCGTATGCGCAACAAGGGCGTGCCAGAGGTGAACAGCCACGGGCGCGGCGACCTGATTGTGCATATCGTGGTGCAGGTGCCCACCAAGCTGAACAAGATGCAAAAGGAGCTGGTGCGCCAGCTTGGCGAGACCGTCACCGTGGAGAACACGCCCGCCTCGCGCAGCATCTTCAGCCGCATGAAAGACATCTTCAGCTAGAAACGCCATGCCATTTGGCAGTGTGCCCCATGCAAGCCGCTTCTGGCTTGAGTGGGGGAAACCCCCTCACAAGATGTCAATCTGAACGAAGCGTGGTGTATCCACGCAAAGTGTCATTCTGCGGAGCGCAGCGACGAAGAATCCAGACGGTGCTGGCCACATCGACGAATCACAGACCCTCTGGGTCCTTCACTCCGGGTGGTCGCCACAGGCGACCGCTCGGAGTGAAGAATGACATCCTTCTGCTGTTCGACGCGCCACGTCACCCCAGAGTAATTTCCCTGCGTCACCCCATGCTGGGACCTATGCATCAGGCATCAGGCGTGGATGCGATACCCATCCGGGTCTTTGCCGCGCAGCCGACGCCACCAGACCTGGAAGGAGGGGATGTTCACCGTAACGATGAAGAGCTTGCGCAGATGGTTGGGTGGGCACTGCAGGGGCCGCACGCCATGCCAGGAGTGGTCAGTCCGCTGGAAAAACAGACTGTCATTGCCGCGCGGGACCAGCGAGGCGGCCACCTTCAGGTCATCAAAAGAGGGCGCGGAATGCGGCTTCCAGCGCTTTTCGTCGTCCATCATCAATATCTGTCCGCCCCAATCCAGTTCCCAGTCTTCCTCCGTGTTGAAGTAAAAAATGTGGGTCGCCAGTTTGCGTCGCGCATCGCAATGCGGAGAGACGGCGCAGCCCTGCCAGGCGTAGTACCACTCCAGGGTAAGCAGAAACCGGTGCGGCCCCAGCAAGCGGTGCAGAAAGGACTGGTACAGGTCCCCGTGCAATTCCGCAAGGAACTCCTGCCAGGGCGCAGGCAGGTCCATTCCGGGCCGGTAGTGCAGGATGTAGCGGTCATGGGGCGCCTGTCCGTGGCCGCGTTTGACGCCCACCTTGCGGTCAAAGGACCCCACGTCGGGCAACGTCTCCCGCAGGCGCTGGAAGCCCTCCTGCGTCAGCCCTTCTGGAATGCTGGTCCATGGATAGGGGTGCTGGTTGCGAAAGGCCCCGGCAGAGACGTTTGCGATGTGTTCTGGATGGAGATACTGCATGTCCATGGCCCTTAAAAATGCATTACAAGACATGGGCCATTGGCCCATGCCCTTTAATGTATCGCATCTCCCCGCCCTGCGGAAGCATGGCCACCCGAACTATGGTCTCCAAGGGGACGCCATGGTCTTGAAGCCCGCGCCCCTTCAAAACGCAATTGGTCCAGGGGCCCCTTAGCTGCAACAGTGGCCGGCCCCGTGTCTGGCCCCGTGACCGCAGCCCACGCCAGAATGCCCTTCGCCATGCCGATGGTTGCAACCACAGCCGTCGGAGTGCTCCCCACGCTGCTGCTGGACACCTTCGCCGTGGTCCTTGGTGGCATGGACAGGCTGCAAAGAGCCTTCCGTAAACATCTCCAGGGCGCGCGGCGCGGTCGTGTCAGCGGGGGCCAGCCAGCCGCGGATGTTTGCCCGCTTCAGGTTCTCCACTGCGCCTTCTCCAATCTCCGTGCAGATCACGTCACTGCACCCTTCGCGCAACAGATAATTGACAACGCTCTTTCCGTTCAGTCCTTCGTTTTGGACAAAGTAGGAGGTCCCCTCTTCCGTGTCGTGGACAAGTATCCACTTGGCCTTGCCAAAGTGCATGGAAAGGGCCGAGTTTGCCCTGTTCAACAGGGTCATCAGTGCAATTTTGCTCATACAATCATTCTCCAATCGGGTGTTCTATGGGACAGATGGTTTCTGGTGTCGTGCAGGCGTCAATCTCCGTGCAGTTGACAACTTCCCATATAGATGTAATATACATCTATATGGGTCCTGCGAAGACACGGAAGATAAATTTATTTTTGGCCCTGTGTCTGGCCCTCCTCCGGCCAACACAAGGCAACTCCGACGGGTGGAAATACTGTCATGCCTAGATTTGCATGTTCCCGCCACGCAGGCAGTCGTTCCTGCACCTGCGGTATGGGCAATATCTACCGTTATATTGAGCCGGTGGTATTGCTCCTTCTGAAGGAACGAAAATCCTATGGGTACGATCTGGCGGACAGGTTGCTGGAGTTTGAGCTGACCGACGCCCGCGTTGATCGCGCCTCCCTGTACCGGACGCTGCGCGCACTGGAGGAAAGCGGGCATGTCAGCTCGGCCTGGGACGTGGAGGGTGCAGGGCCGGCCCGCCGCGTTTACTCGCTCACCCCAAAAGGCCACGCCCGTTTGCAGGAGTGGTCCGAGGTGCTGCACCGCATGGGGGAGGCCATGATAGCCTTTTCCCAGCGGTCCCAAAATGGAGGCAAGGGTGGTCCAAAGGTCCAGCAGTAGAGGAAACAAACATCAGACGGCGGGCAGTGCCCTTGGCTGGGCACTGCTTCTAGTGGCAATCGCGCTGCCTGCGGCAGCGGCCAACGGGGAGGCAAAACCGCGCAACTTGGACGCCTTTGCGCAATGCCTGACCCAGAAAAAAGTGCTTATGTACGGCAGCTCGGTTTGTCCGCATTGCGCGGACCAAAAGAAGCTCTTCGGCAGTTCTTTCAAATATGTGACCTACGTGGAATGTTTTGTCCCCGGAAGCCGTCAAGGCTCCCCTGCCTGTGTCAAGGCAGACATCCATGCCGTCCCAACGTGGGTCTTTCCCAATGGCGCGCGGCTGGTTGGCGAGCAATCGCTACAGATGTTGAGCGCCGCTACAGGATGCCCTTTACCATGAAAAAATCCATTCGCATTGCCCTCATTCTTGCCGGCCTGGCGGGCATGGTCCTGTCCAGCCTGTCGCTGCAGAACCACTATAGCAAGTCAGCAGACAGTTTCTGCTCCATTGACGCCACCTTCAACTGCGATGTGGTCAATCACAGCATATATTCTGAGATACCCATTACGGAGGACCACGCAGTCCCGGTGGCGCTCATTGGACTGCTGGGGTATCTGTTGTTGCTGGGTCTTTCCTGGCTTGCCCAGCAGAAATGGGCGGCGCGCACCCTGCTGGTCTTTGCGGTTGGAGGGCTGGGTTTTGCCCTACGCCTTACCTACATTGAGGCGCACATCCTGGACACCTGGTGTTTGCTTTGCCTGGGTTCCCTGCTGACCATCACCACGATCACCGTGCTGGCGGCCTTGGGACTGCGTCAGACTGGTCTGTCCCCAAGGTAGGGCCCCGTGTGCGCTGGGCGCTGGCCCATCGAAAAAAATATTTCCCTGGATGGGCGCCGGACCCAGTGCCATGTGCAATACTTTTCTTGCGAGGAAAGTGGGAAGGACGGCCTGGTATGGCCTGGGACGAAGCGTTTACATGCGACATCTGCGGCAAGCCCAAACAGGTGGCCAACCATTGGTGGATGGCGCGCCTGGAGGACGTCCCTTGTTGTGAGGAGGGCCAGCGGGCGCGCGGCTTTACCCTACTGCCGTGGAATGCTGAAGAAGCACGCAATAAAAACACCCACCACCTGTGCGGCGAAGGCTGCGCCCTGAAGGCGTTGGAGCGTTTCATGTCCCGCGGCACGCTTGCCGTGGAGACCTTCCGGCCAACAGACCCGGCATGACCCGCAATTAAAAAAGCATGGGTGTATTTGCTTCCGCTGTGGCCATGCGCGCGGTCCGTGTCCTTCGTTTGGATGGAGCAAGCATGGACCGCTGGTGGGGTGGGTTGCCGTCCAGGATGCCCAGTATCTCCCGCAGTTCTCCGCGCACCTGCTGGATGTGCGTGTAGATGGGGCCTTGCTGCGGACCGGGCTGCTGACCTTGGAGCGATACCTGGAGGGGCAGTCCCTTTTGCGTCACCCCAGCGTGGCGTTTCTCTGCCAGGATGCGGCGCGCACCGGGAATGGTAAATTTTTGTTCGTAGAGCAGCCGCTTGATCTCCAGCACCATTTCCACATCGCGCTTACGGTAGAGGCGTTGCCCGGTGCCCCCTTTGTGGGGCCTGAGCTGGGGGAACTCCGTCTCCCAAAAGCGCAGCACATGGGTTGGCAGGCCACTCAGACGCGCCACTTCTCCAATACGGAAATATAATTTGTCGGGAAGCAAGACCTCTTGCTCCGGTCCCTGCGTCTCCCGTCGCGTTGGCACCTGCATGGCCATTGTGTCATCATCCATCGCAAGGCAGATTGGCAAGTTACCCAGTGCATCCGCCGACGTCCAAGGACGTCCCGGCACGACGCGCTAGTGCCGTTTCCTGCGCCGCTTGCACCAAGTATAGAGCATTTTTACCGATGCACGGGATTTTTCAGGGGAAATCCATTGCGCGCGGCCAGTGTCCTTGCAGGCTGCGCAGGCCCTCGTCGCAGGCAGCACTGGGACCGCGTCCGCCCGGAAGAACGACATCCCCACGGCCCCGTGTTATCGACGCAAACGGCCCCTACCTGTGGAAACCTCCCCCGCTGAAGTTCTGGTGTGCCATCCCTCCCCCATGGAAGCCACCACCGCCCCAATTCGGATGCGAGGGGAACTCCTGCATATGGGCTGGACCAGCGGGACGGCCCCTGCTGATATTGTCCACTTGCCACGGGTCCAGCGGCCTGCCAGGGTCCATGCTCATGGCGGGCAGACGCTGCTGGAAGGACGGGGATGCTCCTGGCGTCTCATTGCGCGTGATGAGCGGGCGTGGGCTGTAGTAGTTGGACCGACCACCAGAGTAGCTGCCAGAGTAACTGTTTGCCATGGGCGCACGCTGCTGGGGCCGGGGGCGATTGTAGACGCGGTCCTGCTGCGTGTTGGCCGACGCTGCTGGATTGTCATACGAACGCGTCTGTGCGGTGTTCCTCCCAGACAAGTCAGGGAAGTTGTTGGACTGCGTGGTGCGGTTGTCATACGCGCGGGTCTGCGCAGAGAGATTGCCCCTTTGCGCCTGCTGTTGCGGGGCAAAAGCGTTCCGTCCTGCCGGGGCTGCCTGCGTCCGTTGCTGCGGCAGCGCATGGTAGGGGACAGCGTGGACCTGCGCCCCAGGAACGGCGCGCTGCTCCCCGTGCGGCGTCAACAGCGTAGGCCGCTCAGAGGAGACCGGAACGTGGGAGACCGGGTGCGGCACCACGCTCTGCATGGTGGGTTTCACCATGGGGTGCGGGACCCACTGCGCGTGCTGCAATTGCGCCGCTGTGGGATGGATGGCCGTCTGCGGCGTAATGCGCTGTCCTCTGGCAAAGGCGCTCTGCCGCATGGCCGTGGTGGCAATGTTGCGGTTGGCAAAGTGCAGATTGTTCATCACGTTATTGTTGTGGTAGTGGTTGTAATATTCCATGGCGTTCATGCCACGGATGTTGCCCATCCGGTTGATGGTGACATTGTTGATGTTGGTGATGTTCACGCGGCCAAAGTATCCTGGGCCGCAGTGATACCAGGGATAGAACGGCTCACCCGGCCCCAGCGGGAACCAGCCAGTCATCCCCATTCCGCCCCCGAACCCAAAGCCCATTCCGATGCCAAAGCCCGGACCACCCATCCATCCGACCAGTGCAGGGGAGTAGATCGGCGCCATGGCATATGGGCCGGGGACCCATCCCCAACGCCCACCCCACATGGCCCAGCGGCCATAGTGGAACGGCGCAAATCCCCAGGGTTCCGCGTCCACCCAGGTCCAGCCCCACGGGGCCTCCCACATCCATTGCCCCATCGAATACGGCGCCCACCCCACAGGTATGGCAGAGGGATACCAGATCGGACCGTAATCCGGTGCGTCTCCCCAGGTACCGTACTGGTCCAGGTCTTCACTGCCAATTGTGTTGGGGTTTACATACTGACGGGACTGCGCACTCAGGATGCGCTCATCGCGCTGCTGGCTCCAGCGGTCAAATTCGTCGCTGCCCGGCATGTACGTGGAGGAGACCTGGATCGGGTTGGTGCCCATTAGCCGGACAGCCTGCCCTGCGCCCAGGTTTTGCGAAAGGTTGGGGCCGGTGATCTGCACGGAGCCGCTGTTTACCGTCACCTGCGTGCCACCATCCCCCGGATAGGCGTCCACGCGGATGGCGCCTGGCTGCATCACGGTAATGGCCCCGTTGGGCGTGTCCACCTCAACGACTTGGTTGGGGTCCAACCCGAAGGTGCGCACACGTAGGGTCCCCTGCGACAGGCCCAATTGGGTGATTTGATCGGTCAGGTTGGTCACGCTCAGGTCCGTATCATGCCAGATGCGGGCCACGGTCTGCCCCATTTCCACTTCCGCGCGACCGTCCTTGTCCGCATACAAACGGTCCCCGGTGGTGAGCGGATAATTATAGGTGGCCGCGCTCCACTGGTTGACTCCAGCCGGCTGCACAGAGACCGTCCCCGCCACACCGGACAACCGTCCCACGGTCACCGGCGGGTCGCCCCCGTCCGCATAGAGCGGCAGCGCCGCGGCCATCGCCAATACCATAAAGGCCAGGAAACTTACCCGCGCTTTACGTGTCATCTTTCCCTCCGAGTGCCGTCTATGCGGCGTCCTGTCTTCCTAAAAGAACACGGCGCACGGAAAAATGTTGGCCCTGTACTGGGAAGATTTTCCAGTATGCATCTTAATCCATGCGCCAGCAGTCGGATGGAATTTTTTGCGGCCCGAACATGGGCCACATCAAACTGGGTGCAAGTGGCCCCCTATGGATGGACCGCGCCCCCAAGAAACTGCGCCAGGTCTCCCTTCAATTGCTTCAGCGCATCCACGTTCAGATAAATCATGTGGCCAGACGGGTAATAGCCAAAGACCAGGTCCTTGCGCAGGCTGGGGCCCAGTTCCATGTGCGACAGATCAAACTCCGTGGCGAAAAATGGCGTCGCCAGGTCAAAATACCCATTGGCGGAGTAGACCTTCAGGTGCGGGTTTTGCCGCATGGCGGTGCCAAGGTCGATGGCCACATCCGGCATTCGCTGGCGGTCCCAGAAATGGCCCTCGCCCTCCTCGCCGTTTGGATTGTGCTTCCAGTCCCAATGCCGAATAATGTCTTGCCCCATCACGATATACGGGTCATCGCTGGTGTATTTCAGGTCATTGGCAAGATACGTGTGGAAGGCCCCGACAAAGGCCCCGGTAATGCCGGTGTCAGAGGGGTCATAGCTGGGTTCCTCTCCGGCTGCATCCAGGTCCATGCCCTCAAAGCGTGCATCGTAGCGGCCCAGCGTGAGCCGCTCGTCCCGCAGCAACTCCTTGCGAAAACGCACCGGCGAGACGCGCAGATTGGCCTCTTTCAGGTACGCCACACTCAGTCCGGTCATCTGGCTGAGTTTGTTGGCGACGGCATCCTCTTCTGTGGCGTCCAGGTCCTGTCCCTTCGCCAACGCCTCGGCATAGGGGCCGCGTGCGTACTCCCGCACCTGTTCTAAAAACGCCTTCAGGTCCGCTGGCTTGGGCGTCAGCTTGTCATGGAACCAGGCGATGGCCGCATAGGAAGGCAGCGTGTTGATGAACTCATTGTCCAGTCCTGGCGCATGTTGGTTATAGTTCAGGATGGAAGAGATGAGCACCACTCCATTGCACTCCACGCCACTTTTCTGCAACGAGTTCACCAGGGCCGCGGAGCGGGTGGTCCCATAGGACTCACCGATGAGGAACTTGGGCGAGTTCCAGCGATTGTTCACAGTGATGTAGCGGACAATAAAGCGATTGAAGGCACGCACGTCCTCATCGACCCCGGCAAAGTCCTTCTCCGTGGCCGTGCCAATGGGTTTGGAAAAGCCGGTCCCGACCGCATCAATGAACACCAGGTCCGTGGTGTCCAGCAGGCTGTCCTCATTCGTCACAATCTGGAAGGGCGCGGGTGGGGTCGCCTCCGGGCTGGCCGTGACCACGCGCACTGGGCCAAATGCGCCCATGTGCAGCCAGATGGTGGAAGAACCTGGCCCGCCGTTATAAAGGAACGCAACGGGCCGCGTCGCCGGGGCCGCGTCGTCCTTGGTGTATGCCACATAAAAAACGCTGCCGTATGGCTTGTCGTGCCCGTCGCGTATGACCAGATTGCCTGCCGTGGCCGTGTAATGGATGGTGGTCCCATGCAGCGTGATCTGGTGCTGGGTAACGGAGCTTTGTTCCTTGGTCTCCGCCGGGGCGGGCTTGGTGGCCCCGGTTGCGACGGCTGGCGGATTTTTGCTGGCGTCGGGGTGGTCCGCCGCCCTTTGGGCCTGGGCTGATACGCCCGTGAGGATGCAACCAACGACCGCGAATGCGGTATAGAGTTGTCTCTTGCTTATCATGTTCGTTTTCTCCTGGACTTGCTATGCAGACATACTACGCGTTAGAGACGATCGGTGCCCCTCCCTAAGACGCATGTTTCCTGGTTTTATGGCGTTTTTTATTGGGGCCTGTCCGCGCCGTTCCGTAAAGAAAACGCCATGGATGTCCCGGGGCCTTGCCCTTGTCTATAATTCTGGTCAAAAATAGTTGGGCCGGAGACATGTCCCCGGCCCAGTAAGTTAATCCCTTGCCAATTAGAACTGTATTCTGAGGGCGAGCTGCACATTGCGCCGTTCGTCGCTGGGGGAAGGACTGCCAGAGGGCGACCCCTTGATGGCCAAGACACTGGTGACTTCAGCAAAATCCGCATTCCCCGTTACAGCATAGAAGTTGTGGTGGTTGAGGATGTTGTAGAATTCACCACGGAGTTGGGCGTTGAACCGGTTCCCTAAAGCAAAGTTTTTATAGGCCCCCAAGTTAAAGCTCCAGGTGTTCGGGCCAAAGAACTGGTTACGTTCCATGCCCGGGTTCTGGGTGCAGCCATTGGTGCCGCAGGTGGGCAAATCAGAATAGTTATACGCTGGATTAGGGTTTTTGTAGGGGTTCTGTGAGGCCGCTGGAATGGCAATGTAGTTATAGCTGTTCACACCGCCGTTGTTGACTGGGGTCCCATGGAACTTCAACCCCGGGGCGTTGACGATGCGAGGACAGGCATAGCCCGAAATGTTGCTGCAATCCCAAATACTAAATGGGGTCCCCGAATTGGCAAAAAAGATTGGCGCAAACTCCAGCCCGCCAAAGATATTGCGCATGGTGGGGGAGGCGTGCAACAAGGCCATATAGTTCGGCTGATAGAGGGCTGAAAGGGACAGGTTCTGCGCGTTGTCATAGTCCGAATTGCCCCGGTCTAACGAGGGATTGAATGGGTTCAGGTAGCCCAAGTTGAAGTCATTGCTGGACTCACTAAACACGTTACTGGTATTGTCTTGGGAATGTGCGTAGGTATAGTTCACTGTCATCTGGAGCCCGTTTTCTGCAAACCGGTCTGTTTCTAGGCCCACGTTGACAGATTGATAATAGCTGTCGCCATTGGCCCCGCGCACATTGATGCCGCTGTACTGGTAATTGATGCGGTTGCCGGGGTTCGCGTCCCCCATAAACACGTTGCCAAAATACGGCAGGTTGACATCGGCAAGGGAGTATTGATGGATGCCGCGCGTCCCCGTGTATTGTATTGTGGCCACCGTGTTGCGGGCCAACTGGTGTTCCACTGCCAGGTTATACTCAGCAGCATACGCGACCGGCATGGTCTGGCTGGGGGCACGCAAGCTGGATGGTGGCAAGGCAGCGGTTCCTGTGCCTGCCAGTGGGCCACTATTATTTGTATATATAGGTAGTTGACCAAAACCGGCGATGCCCGATTCTATGGAAACCACGGCATAGTTTGGCGGGTTTTGGATCACATTGTAGGTGACGTTGCCAAAGTTACGCTCATAGCTGAGACCAAACCCACCCCGTACAGACCATTTCCCGTCCCCAAAAATGTCCCAGGCAAAGCCAATGCGGGGGGCGTAATTATGGAACTGCTGTTTCATGATGCCACCCACGGGGCTGTTCGGTGTGGTCAGCACCTGGCCACTGCGGATTTGCTGGAAGTAGGTGCTGCCAGTCCCAAGGTAGAAGTTCGATTCCAGATTAGGATCAGAGTTGTGTTGTACGCCGTAATACTCCCAGCGAAGGCCAAGGTCAACCGTAAAACGCGGGGTGACCTTCCATGTGTCCTGCCCATAAACGTTGCCGTCATTGTATGTGTTTTCACGCACAAAACTGGGGGGCGTTACCGGAAGCGTAAGTGTACAAGCTGGCGTTTGGACCAATTTGCCAGTGTTAGGGTCAACGGAACAAGGGTATTCTCCTTGCGGGTAAACTGCCCCGTTAAAAGTAAATATGTTCCCTTGCTGCAATTGTTGCAGGGCCTGCACCTCCGAAAGGCTGCTGGAGGCCACCTGCTCCACTGCGTTTTCATAGGCGCCAAACATGCGGTTGTCGCGGAGTTGGATAAACTGGCCGCCGACATGCACGCTGTGGCTGCTCTTGGTATAGTTCAGGTCTTCGCCGAACTGGTAAAAATTCTGCGGGCCGCCAAAGGGGATTGCGCTCCCAGGGCTGAATGGCAAGTATCCTGGCATTGCTATCGGCAGACTGGTCACATTATCAAAGCTGGTCGTGTTGGACTTGTTGAAGTAGAGCGTAGGCCCAACAGGGGCCGTACCCAGTGGCTGTACGTCATTCAACCGATTAAAAGACACCTTGCTGGAACTCACCAGGCTATGTGAAAAAACATGGTCGATGCTGAACAAGGACGCCTGGTCATAATTTGTAGACCCTGTGTCGTAGCCGTTGTATGGGCTGTATGCATTGGTCCCTGCGAAGAGGTCATCGCTGTCCAAGGCATAACGGAAAAACATCAGCGTCTTGTCTGACAGGTTATAGTCAATACGCTCCAGGTTCTCCCATGTGTTCTGCGGGGGCCCGGCGCCTGAATCTGTGGGGACCGTGTAGTTCACTACCTGGAACGGTGGCGGGCCACTAAATCCTGGCACGGACACCGTTTGGCCAAGGGTCACGCCTGAAGCCAGCTTGCCATACGCCGAAAAGAAGGCCTGCGTTGCGGGCGCTGCCGTGGCCAAAAATGCCGGGGTGACAATCACATTCTGTTGGCTGCCGGCGCTGCGGATGCGGATCCATTCCGTATTGGAGAAGAAGAAGAGCTTGTCTTTCAACATCGGAAGCACAGGCCCGCCAATGGAGTAGCCGAATTGGTTCCGGGTGAAGTGGTCATGCGGCAGCAGGGGCAGTCCGTTGGCCTTGTTGTAAAAGTCTGTGGCGTCCTCATTGTATGTATTGGCCGCCAAATCGGAAACACGGTTGTACTCGTATAAGGAGCCATGGAAGGTATTGGTGCCGGACTTGGTGACAAGGTTCACAACGCCGCCAGAGGCGCGCCCGTATTGCGCAGTAAAGCCACTGGTAATCACGCGGTATTCCTGGACAGAATCCAACGGGATGGTCTCACCCGCGGTGGCGGAGAAGCTGTCCACATTTTCAACGCCATCCATCAAGATTTCTGTGCTGGCGGAACGGAGGCCGGAGAAGGAGACCCCCAGGCCTTGGCTGCCCGTGGCCCCGTTTCCACCCGTCGGACCTCCTATCACGTTGCCGGACAAGGCAACAAAGTCATAGGGGTTTCTCGTCAAACTCGGCAGGTCCATCAGTTGGTGGGGAGAAATGACTTGAGAGACCTCTTGGTCCGTTGTATTCACCGATGTGTTGGTGCTTTCACCGGACACCTGGACGGTCTGCGCCTGGGCCTTGACGGCCAGTTTCACGTCGATCGTAATGACGCCGCCCACCGTGATCACTGTGTCCGTCCTGTAGTCGCCAAATCCCGCAGCGGTAACTGTAACGCTGTAGGGGCCAGTAGGCAGGGACGTAATGATGTATTCGCCCCTCATGCCCGTCGTCGTCGAGCGATCCAAACCAATGGACATGTTGTGTATTTTTACAGTTGCGCCGGGGACAGCCGCGCCGATTGGGTCGGTGACGGTGCCAGCCAGTTGCCCGGTATTGGTTTGCCCCAGCAACAGGACGGGTGTTAGCAGCAGCATGAACAGCGAAAAGAAAGCGATTTTGCGTTGGATACAGGCCATGTTTTTACCCCTCCATCTAAAATGTTTGTCACTCGTGTGAAATTCCGCTTCAAGTTCGCCCTGGAAAGACCTTGGCCCTACGCGCTGGGTTTCAAAATTCATGCACGGAAATCAATGAGTTGCAGGGACCAGAGATGCGCTCCACCCGGCCTTCCCTTGGCGTTGCGTCGTTTGACATGCAGCACTCGCACCCGACCATTTGTTTTTATCTACGGTAAAAATTGCGAAGCAACATGACCCATGACTATGCGCGTGGGCAAAACACCTTGCAAGCGAAAAATGGCGAAATTCCATGATTACGTCATATTTCGTGGTGTCCAACACGGGATGTAGCGGGGAAACGCGTCTCAGTTGGGCGGAATCGGCCTAAGGAATCTCTGAACAAGTCTGCGTTTTGAAGGGGCGGGACTTTAGTCCCGCCGTAAGTCCCTGAAATAATAATGGGCTTCAGCCCCTGAGGGACAGCAGTAGGACTGGACCAGAGTTTTCTTAAGGTGTCCAAATGTATCATGGGGGCGGGGACGCAGCGCCAGAAACGGAAAGGACCAACCATGGCCCTACGGGCAGGACTGATTGGTTATGGACTTGCAGGAAAGGTCTTTCATGCCCCTCTGCTCCACGCAGCGGGAATCGAAGTGGCCTTCGTGGCCACGCACCGGGACGCTGCGTTGGCGCAGGATTTTCCCAAGGCCCATGCGCTCCCAGACCCGATGGCCGTGGCCACCAGCACGGACGTTGACCTGGTCGTGGTTGCCTCGCCCAACGATTCGCATTTTCCACTGGCGATGGCCGCCCTGCAGACCGGACACGCGGTCGTCATTGACAAGCCCTTTACACGCACGGCGGAGGAGGCAGGGCAACTTATCGCCTTGGCACGCAAAAAAGACCTTGTGCTCAGCGCCTTCCACAACCGCCGCTGGGACAGCGACTTTATGACCTTCCGGGCCTGCATGGAACGGGGTGACCTGGGTGGAGTCCTATCGTATGAGTGCCGCTTTGACCGCTTCCGTCCGCAGGTGACGGAACGTTGGCGGGAACGGCCTGTTCCCGGCGGGGGCCTGTTGTACGATTTGGGGCCGCACCTGGTGGACCAGGCGCTCACCCTGTTCGGCTGGCCAGACTGGTTGCTGGCCGACATCAACATCCAACGGCCCGGCTCAGCGGTGGACGATGATTTCAGGATTTTGATGGGCAAAGGGAAATTGCGCGTCCTGCTTTCCGCCACACACATGGCCCCCGGCCCAGGACCGAAATTTGTGGTGCATGGAGACCACGGTTCTTTTGTGAAATATGGCATGGACGTACAGGAGGACCAGCTCAAGACAGGAACGCGCCCCGGGGACCCCGATTACGGCATGGAACCAACCGAAAATGCTGCCCGCCTTTCCATCGTAGGGCCGGGGGGAAAAGTCACCACCCCGCTGCCGACGTTGCGGGGAAATTATCCTGCGTATTACGTGGGCGTTCGGCGGGCAATGGAGGAAAGTGCGCCGGTCCCTGTCCGCGCGGAGGACGCCCGCGACACGATACGGGTCCTGGAGCTTGCCATCCGCAGCCACCAAGAAGGGAAAAAAGTCCTTACGCCACGATAATAAAGGGGCGCAATCGCCCCTTGAATGCCGCGGTGGCCCCTCAATGCCACGAAATAGGCGTTCCCCTGCTACCCAAAGACAACTCCGGCCCATCGGGAAACGCATTGGCGCAAATGGCTGCGGGACCACCAAAATTTCATCGGCTGACTTTAGCGTCCACGATGGAGCGCAATTGCCGGGCCACAGACTCTGGGTCGGGCGCGGCGCAAATGGCGGAAACAACGGCCAGCCCATTGGCCCCGTGGGCGAGCACCTCAGCGGCATTCTCCACTTGTATCCCGCCAATGGCCAACAGCCGATGGGGCGAGCAAGAGCAAATGGCGGAAAGCCCCTCCAACCCAAGGGCCGGGGCAGCATCTGCTTTGCTTGTGGTGGAAAAGACCGGCCCCACGCCAAGATAATCCACATCCAGCCGGGCCGCCGCCTCCGCCTGCGCAACGCTCTCCACCGACAGCCCCACGATGGCCGCCGGTCCCATCAGCAGACGCACATCCGGGACCTCCATGTCCGACTGGCCGACATGCACCCCCTCCGCCTGCGCGGCCAGGGCAATATCGACGCGATCATTGATAATCAGCGGGACAGAGAGCGGTCGCAGCAGGGCCTTTATGGCCCTGGCCAGTTCCACAAATTCCCTGTTGCTGGCGCTTTTTTCGCGTAACTGGACCGCGGTCGCCCCGCCATGGACGGCCTTGAGAATGACATCTTCCAGCGGACGGCCTCCGGCAAGCCGTCGGTCCGTCACCAAACACAGGCGGCCATCGAAAGGACGCCTCATCCTTGCACCCGCAGGTGGTTGAAGTCGGACTTTTGCAGCGTGTAGAGGGCGTCCATAAACTCCACTTGAAAGCTGCCCGGTCCATGCGCGCGGAGGGCCGCTTTTTCGCCGACGATGCCCATTACGGCCATGGCGTGCGCGGCGGCGTGGACAAGGGAAGGACTGACCGCCGTCATGGCCCCTGTCAGAGCAGAGGCCACGCAGCCCATGCCGGTGACGCGCGTCATCATGGCGTCCCCGTGCGAGAGGAGCAGCACGCGGTCTGCTGCAACGATCAGGTCCGTGGCCCCGCTGATACTCACCACGCAGGCATGGCGCGCAGCCAGTTCCTGGGCCACTACAAGAGCAGCATCGGAGGTGTGCGTGCTGTCCACGCCTTTGGTCGTCTGGGCCTCTGCTCCCAGGGCCAGCACCTCCGAGGCGTTGCCGCGCACGATGCAGGGCGCGGCCAGGGCCAGCAGATTGCGCGCCGTCTCCGTGCGGAATTTTGTCGCCCCTGCGCCCACTGGGTCAAGCACAATGGGCACGCCCTTGGCCTTGGCGGCATGGACCGCTGCCTGCATCGACGCAACCCATGCGCTGCTCAGGGTGCCGATGTTAATGACCAGCGCCCGCGCAAGTCCAGCCATTTCTTCCACTTCTTCGATGGCGTGCGCCATTACCGGGGAAGCGCCCAGGGCCAGCAGCGCGTTGGCGGTCGTGTTCATCGCCACGTAGTTCGTGATGTTGTGGACCAAGGGCGCTTCTGAGCGGATTTTTTCGATGTCATGCCAAAGGGCATTTTGCATGGTTGGGTCTCCCTTGCACCGTTGGTTTTCTGGGCAGCAACGATGCTCCCCGTGCGATGCATAGATTTATTTTAAGGATTCCGCAATTTCCGCATGGATGCGGTCGCGCACGGCCCTTGAAACTAGGGGCATTCCGCCTGTCTGCGTGGCGACCCATGCGCCCCAGCGGCCCCCTGCTTCCGCCAGCACGTGCAGCGGGGCCTGGCGCAGGTAAAAATGCGTCAACGCTGCCGTAAAGGCGTCGCCCGCACCGATGGTGTCCGCCACTTGGACGGCAATTCCTGGGTGCTCCACGGACTGCCGTTGCGTGACCAGAAGACATCCCTGGCTGCCGCGCGTGACGGCCACCAGTGCGAGGGGAAATTGCGCCAGCAGACGTCGCGCCAGCAGCTTCGCATCGCCCCCCAACGCGGGGGCGCCCACGTACTCCGCAATCCGGGGGGCCTCTTCGTGGTTCATTTTGAGGATGGTGGCGTGTTCCAGCCCCCAGAGGACCACCTCGGCGGAGGCATACGGTGGTCGCAGGTTCACGTCAAAAACGCGCGCGCACGCAGGGGCCGTCTGCCGCACTAAAGCACGTAACGTGGCCCGCGTGGGCGCACTGCGCTGGGCCAGCGTGCCAAAACAAACGGCGTCCGCACTCCGCGCCAGGTCCTGCAACGCTGGCTGCATGGGAAGATGGTCCCAGGCAACGTCTTCGTGGATGGTGTAGGTCGCCACTCCTGCCGCATCCAGCAGGACAGAAACGCTCCCGGTCGCATGTTCCGGGTCAATGGAAAGGTGGTCCAGAAGCAAGGGACGCTGCTGCAAAGTCTCCTGCGCCTGCTGGCCCAGCGCATCGCGGCCAATGCGGCTGACCAGCGCCGCCCTGTCTCCCAGCGCCCCAGCCAGCGCGGCAACATTGGCAGGCGCCCCGCCGAGTTGTGGACCGGTAGGCAGCAGGTCCCAGAGCACTTCCCCAATGCAGACCACCGAGCGCCCGTGTTCAGGGTCCATTTGCACCATAGGCCAGGTATAACAAGCACCCCGCACGCCTTACGTCCGTTATGGACGGACTGGGGACCGTCCCCTTCAGGCTGAAACGTGCTCCTTCAAAACGGGTGCCCAATCAAGGTTGTCCTGACAAAAGGCGGCGTCCTTTCTGCTTGCCCGCGCTTTATGGGACGTTGGGTTGGGGCGCGTTCTTGGGCGTTGACAAATAGCCTTCTACTTCATTTTTGTTGATCTGGTTAATGACAAGCTCATAGAGCAACGGTTGTTTGCCACTGTAGAACTGCACAGGTTCGTCCAGGCTGCGGTCTTTCTTTTCTATCTTCTTGTCGTCCGAGTAGACGTCCAAGGTGTAACGCGAGTGCTTCGCGTCGGCCTTGCGCAGTTGCAGCTTCACCGTGGAGATGGCCTCTGGCCTTTGCCCTTTGTGCAGCTTGAACTGGTAGTAATTGCGGTCGCCACGGTGTTTCAGATAATCCAACTGCTGCTGGTTGGTGGCAATCAGGCCGCTTTGCACGCCCAGGTCCCCCACGGCGCGTTGCAGTTGTTGTTCAGTCTGGGCCAGCTCCGTCTTGGTGTTGGCCACATCGGTCTTCACCCCGCCGACGTCGGTCTTTACGTTGGAGACCTCACTGGAGACGCTGCCGACCTGCTTGCGTGTTTCCGCCTCCTGCTGGGCCAGGCGCGAAGTCGCGGCCTGCTGTTGGCGCAGAATGTCTTGTGCGCGGGCCTCGATTTGGTTCTGCGTAATGCCCAGCTTGGCCCCCATCTCCTCACTGGTGGCGCGCAGCCGACGGTCTGTGCTGGCCAGGTCTGTGGAGAGACGCATGTTCTCCTGGTCGTATGTCTGCAACTGCGTTTCGGCCTTGGTCAGCCGGTGCGACAGGGTGTAACTCCAAACCAACCCTCCCAGCGCGGCCAGCAGGGCAATCGCCAGGACCAGCAACAGCAGTCCGGATGGGGTGCGTTCTTCCCGGTAAGCCTCTTGGTCTTTTGGATCATTCATCGCGGCCAACTTCCTTTCTGTTTACATAGACGTCAAGCGGAGAACAAAGGATTCCCCAGAACTCCCACTCTATCTTATGGACAATACACCATTCCCAAGCCAGAAAGCGATTCCCCTACAATAAAAATATGCAGGACGGGCACATTATCGACGTGGTTATTGCTGGGGGCGGGACCATTGGCCTGACGTTGGCGCTGGAACTCCGCCAACAGGGGCTGTCTGTGGCCATCTTGGAAAGTGGTCGCGCCATGCAGGGCGCATCTTGGGCCGCCGGTGGAATGCTGGCCGCCATGGACCCAGAAAATCCCCTTGCACTGCGGCCTCTTTCCCTGAAAAGCATCGCACTCTACCCAGAGTATCTCGCGCGGGTGCGGCAACTTTCCGGCCAATCCGTGCCCTTACGCACACGACGGACGCTCCAGCAGGCCCATGCGACGGAGGGTGCGTCCCTCGGCGGGCAGGCCACAGCTGCGGAGATGCGTTCCTTCGTCCCCGGCATGGCACGCGACATACTGGAGCAGGAAGGCAGCTTTTTCTGGCTACAGGAAGACAGCCTGGACCCACGTGACCTGTGCCGCGCCCTGCCCAGGGCCGTACTCGCAGCAGGGGCCACGCTGATGGAAAAGACGACCGTGCTGGGGGTGCAGCCTGCGGGTGCTTCCGTGTCCGTGCAGAGCAGCCAGGGCCAGATAGAAGCCGGTATGTTTGTGAATTGCTGCGGAGCATGGGCCGGAGCATTGCCTATGGGGACTGTCCCCGTCACGCCAGTCAAGGGCCAGATGGTCACCGTGGCGCTGGCCGCAGAGCGCTTACGCTGCGTGGTGCGTATGCCGGGGACCTACCTCATTCCGCGCGGAGATGGCCGCGTGACCATCGGTGCCACGGTGGAGCGGGCCGGCTTTGACACCTCTGTGCAGGAGAGCAGCATTCAGTGGCTGGTCGATGCCGCGTCCACGCTGTTGCCAGAATTACAGCAGGCCCAGCGCCTGGAATCCTGGGCGGGGTTTCGTCCGGGCACGCCCGATGCGCTGCCCATACTGGGACCTGCGGAGGCCCCGCATTGCTGGCTGGCCACAGGACATTACCGCAATGGCATCCTGCTGGCCCCGGCCACGGCGCGTTGCCTGGCCCAGGCCATGATGGGCGAACTCCCCGATGTTGCGCTGGATGCTTTTGCCGCTGCCCGCTTTACCACCGCGAACCAGGCAGCGGAAGGGGGCTTCGCGTAGACTTATAGCTATAAATGGATGCTTTCCATGACCATGCAATAAAATATTTCTGGCCGCACAAGTTCCTACGAATTTTGCTTTTGTTCCTGCTTGTCGTCTCTTGTGTCCCAATCCCCCTTGCACTGGCCCAGACGCAGGAGCAGCCTGCCTCCGCAACGCCCACGCCCGGGCCAAACAACACTGCGCCCCCCATCAAGACCCACGACACATTCTTGCCGGAGGCGCCCAGCAGTTCGTCGAGCACCCCGCCAACACCGGGCACCACATCGGGGCCGCCATCCGCGCAATCGCAACATTCCCAGGCCGAGCAGCAGGTCCAGCAACAGGAGCACCAGCGCATCCTGGGCATCATCCCCAACTTCAACACATCTTTCATCCAGAACGCTGCGCCGCTCACCCCTGGACAAAAGTTCCGTTTGGCCTTTAAGAGCGCGACCGACCCCTTTTACTTCCTTGCAGCAGCGGTGGACGCAGGCTATAGCCAGGCCACAGACGCCTTCCCCGGTTACGGCCAGGGCGCGCAGGGGTACGGTAAACGCTTTGGCGCGGCCTATGCCGACAGCTTTGACGGGGCCATTCTCGGCAACGCCCTTTTTCCCGTGCTGTTGCACGAGGACCCGCGCTACTTCCGCAAAGGGACCGGCAGCTTCAAGAACCGGTTCCTTTATGCAATTGCCACCACGGTCATCACCAAGAACGACAACGGCACCTGGGGGCCGAACTACGCAAACGTCTTGGGCAATGTGGCCGCAGGCGGCATTTCCAACCTGTACTACCCCTCCACAGACCGGGGCGTGGCGCTTACCTTTGAACGCGCCGCCACGGTGACGGCAGAAGGCGCCATCGGGGCCATTTTTGTTGAATTCTGGCCGGACATATCACACAAGCTCTTCCACAAAGGGACGCGCCCCTAGCAGCCCGTGGTGGAAGTCGAGATGCCACAAAAACGTCCCTCGGCGGCCAAAGCCGCGTTGATTTTGCGGCCCTTACGGCACGGCTGAAGCCGTGCCCCTTCAAAACCCGACTTTCACCACAGGCTGCTAGGGTATCTCTGAACAAGTCAGCGTTTTGAAGGGGCGGGACTTGGGTCCCGTCGTAAGTCCCTGAAATAATAGTGGGCTTCAGCCCCTGAGGGACAGCAGTAGGACCTGATCAGGGTTTTCCTAGGTCCACCTATAGCACGCACCATGCGATTGGCGCAGAATTGGCGCAAAAAGAAGGGAACCATGACCGCGCCCCGAAGATACAGCGTCAAAAAGCGTAGGGGCGGGCGGCGTTCTTTTTCAAGGACTTCAGGTAGAAGGTCAAGGTAAGTCCCGCAGTGTCGTCCTTCAACCGGAAGCTATGGTTGAAGTACGACGAGACCTCCCAATGTCCCTGGACAGGCATGTCCAGAAAAACAGTGACGCCATTGTCCTCAGCGTTGCCGTTGGACACCAATAAAGGCACCTTCTTTTTTTTGCGGATGACATTGGTGTAGATTTTTTGGCTTCCGATGGGGAGTTGCTCGTAGGCATCGCCCTCCAGTATCAGGCCAAAGGGGAAGTTATAGATGCCGCCGCTTTGGAAATAGGCCAGTGTGCCCAGCGTGTCGTAGTTGCGGATGACCTGCCGGTTGACCAGGTCGCTGTTGTCGCCGATGCCAAGCTGTACATCAGGAGTGAAGGCCCGAATTGGGGCCTCAAAGTCGTTGTTCACCACATAGGTCACGCGGCCCGTGCTCAGCCCGTAGTCCTCGTCGCCGGTGGGGATGTTGAAGGCCCCGGTGCCGGTGTAATTCAGCCAGCCAGGCGACAGTTCCATGTGGCCGGCAACGGTCGTGTCGCCCAGTTCCCCTGTCTGCACCCGCAGCGGGCCTGTCTGGAGCTTGCCCGGCACATATTTATATCCCAGGCGGTAGAAGTACATGGGAATGCTCACGTCCGCGCTGAAAACGGAATTGAAGCGATAGGCGATGGCAGGCAGCACATAACCGGCCCATCCCAATTGCTCGTCATAGAGGCCGCTAAAGGCGGCGGAGGCGTTCAAGCCGCGCTGCGCTGGCTCTGGCGCATCCAGCACCAGCAGGTCCTCCGCCAGGGTGTCAGACGGCCCGATGGCGGCTGGCAATGCTGGCGAAGAAGAGGTCTCCACGTGGGAGGTCTGCCCAGGCAACGGGGCGGCAAAGAAGCACGCCAGCAAGCAACATGCCAGCAGCACACGGGGGGCCGTTAAAATCAATTGCATTCCACTCAACCGATGTACCTCCGTGGCCCCTGGCGCGTGGCGCCCAGCCAATATTTTTCTGGATGGAGCGCCCTAGACACGTCCAGAACAGCAACATTCTGGACCTGGCAGGCAGCTTCCTTCTTTCATGCTTCCGGGCAATTTACTCTAACTATAATGCATCGGCATTTGTTGCGCGCAGCCGTTCCTATTGGGGCCACACATACTGGCGCGAATTTCCTGCGCTTTTGGAGGGCAGTCTCCGCAAAAAAATGGCGGCACGGAAAAAGACCCCGTACCGCCGTTCGTGTTCGTGCCGTGCAACTTTTTTGCCTGTCTAAAAAAAGTACCCAATCTGGATGCCGATGGAGTTTTCTGACATGGACGATTGCACACTTTGCAGGGGCAACCCAAAAAGCGTGCCGTCGGTGACAGTGTTCTTGAAGGTATGCATGACGGCCTCGGTCAGGCTCCAACGCATGGGCAGCTTCTGGGTCGCGCCAGCGGTGACGGCGGTGGTCACAATGGCCGGCATAATCAGGTTGGCCTGCATGTCCGTAGACTTGATCGGATTGCCCCCATACGCATAGCCCGCGCGCAACTGCCAGCTTTTACTCACGTCATACTGTGTGCCCAGGTTGGCGACCCATTCGTTCTGCCAGTGCAGGGGCAACGCCACGGACGACGTCCCCACCCAGGGACCGGAGACCGTGAACTGGTCCATGGTCTTGTGCCAGTTGATCCACTGCCCTTCCACGCTGACCAGCCACTTGGGCACAGGATGGAAGGCCGCTCCAAAGGCCACCTGCTGCGGATAATTCAATTTCGCACTATACGATCCTTGGCCGCCCTGGACCCCGGTAGGTTGTATCCCCTGGGCGGTCATCGTGACCCCTGTGGGTACAAACTCCTGGCCCTCCTGCCAGTACAGGTCACTGAACTTCATTTCCGATTTATAGGATGCGCCCAAGGTAATTTTCTTGTTGTACTTATACATGCCTCCTACCGTGACACCTATGCCATAGGCCCAGGAGGGGCTGGTGAGGTCGAACCCTTGTCCCCCAAAGGTCTGGTCAAAGGAGACCTGCTCGGCGGCAACGTCCAACGCAACGCCAACGCTGAACTTGTCATCCATCTTGTAGGCCACAGCCGGGGCCATCTGCATAAAGTCAATGCTGCTGAAGGCCTGGATGGTCCCCATCGGGGTGTTGGGTTGCAAGTAATTCACGCCCAGACCCGAAGTACCATAGATGCCGCCGCCAAAGTAGAGGTCCGGGCGGAAGGCCGGCGCTGACCATCCCAAGGCCGGGATCGCATAGACGTTGGTGTGGCTCCCTACATCCCCAAAACCAAAATTCGTGCGCCGTATGGGGTTGAATATCTCCCCGGAAAAGGCCGTTTGCGCTGGTATCCAAGCCAGGCCTGCGGGGTTGTTGATGGCGATCATGGGATCGCAGGGCGCTGCCACCACGGCCCCGCCCATGCCCATGGAACATTGGCCCACCCCGATCAATTGATACCCGTTCGTGGCCCACGACCGGGTCGGCCATCCCAGTAGGAGCGCAATTGCAAAGGCGCAAAGCAGCACCTTGGTCTCCAATTTTCCCAGCTTGTCCATCCATGCTCTTTTCATATCTTCCCTTTCTACATTTCAAGGTCTTTGGGCGTATAAGGAACGGCCCCTTGCATCACTAGGTTGACTGTAAGATGGACCTATCGAAAAAAATGTGACTGGCATCACGCGCTGCTGTGATGGAACATCTAACGACCAGACCACGATGCGGGCCTGTTTGTGTTGGTATGGACCGCCAATAGAAAGGACTTCCGGACAGGTAGGTTTCCGCCCCCAGCATTCCCTCAGTGGCTGAAGCGCGCATATTTTGTGATAGTCACGGACGGACCAAGGCCCGTCCCCTTCAAAACAGGGGCTTGATTCGAGGTCCCCTGCGGTTGTGGCGCGCTTGGCCCCGCAGGCTGTTTGGAGTAGGGGCTTACACCATTGCTTTGTCGGCATACATGGCGGCATCGGCGCGCTCTAAAAGCTGGTGCATGGCCTCCCCGGAGTTCCATTCCGCCATGCCAATGGAGGCGCCAATGGAGACTTTGCGCGCCTCTGTCCCCACCCGGACCTCATACTCACCCAGGACCCACTGCCGTATGCGCTGGATATGGGACGCAGCTTCCTTCTGGCCACAGTCCAGGACCAGGATAAACTCGTCCCCACCCCAACGGCCCACCACGTCCGTGGAGCGGGACCGGGAGCGCAGTTCTGTGGCAAACTGCCGCAACAAATCATCCCCCGCCAAGTGTCCACAGGCGTCGTTTACTTGCTTGAAGCCATTCAGGTCCAATACCACCAGGGTAAACGGCCGCTCCTCTTCAATGCGGCGGCGCATCTTGGCCTCCACGTTGCGGCGGTTGTCCAGACCTGTCAAGGTGTCCCGCAAGGCCCATCGTTCGGCCTCTTCTAGCCTCGTCTGGTACGCCGCCACTTCTCCCTTCAACTCTGCAATGGAGTTGGAGCATTCCTGCGCCATGCGCTCCACATGGCCTTTGAGTTCGCTGGCGCTCTGCACCAGGGAAGCGCGCACCTGGGTCAGGTCCTCCAGGTCGGCAATGGATTGCAGCCGCGTGGTAAAGCCCCCCAGTTGCTGCGCATAGCGCTGGTCCCGCTCGCCCACGCTTTCTGTGGTGCGCGCCAGCAAGGCCAGGATGTCCTTTACCTCGCCGACCTTTTCCTTCAAATACTCCGCCGTGCGCCCGCCCCATTGCTTGAGTTGCGCCTCTGCCTGCTCCCGCGTCTCCTGCACAATGGCGGGAGTGACCTCTCCGGCCAGTTGGCCCTCCAAGCGAAGCAGGGCCTTCTGTAGCTCTTCCCCCGGAACAGGGCAGGCATGCACGCCGCAATTTCCCACCGCCTTCAGGGTCGAGCGATAGGCATCCAGGGCCTCCGCGAGCAGCCTCTCCGGGGCCGGGTCCGCATCCAAATATCGTTTGAGTGAGATCATCCTCTTACCATTTGCACCTGCCCGGTACTGCCCAAAGATACTGGTCCGGGACAAAACCACATGGTCCAATGCAGGTATTATCGGCGGAGCAGGGCACATCTTTATTGCGCACCTTGGACGGATACTGGCTTACTGGCAATCCAGCGGGTTGCCGCCTGGAAGATGCCCACGCAAAACGCACCAATACCCATCCATCCCGCGTTGGGCAAAAATTCCCAAGAATTGCATTGCATCTTACCCATCTTCTGTTGACAATGTCCTGTCGAGCACTTTTGCTCTATGAAGTCGCACGTAACTACAGGACAAAAAGAGGGACCATGCGTAAATCTCTGCTGCCAATCCAAGACATAGCCCGCAAGCTGCAACTACCAGAACGGTATTACGAACAGGTTGGCCCGTATGGGGCCAAGCTCAAACTGGAGCTGCTGGAAGACCCGGCCTACACCCATCAGCGCGGCAAGCTGGTGCTGGTCAGCGCCACCACGCCCACCGTCTCCGGCGAGGGCAAGACCGTGACCGCCATCGGCCTGGTACAGGGGCTGGAGCGGATTGGCAAGCGCGCCGTCATCACCTCTCGCGAGCCGTCCCTGGGGCCTGTCTTCGGCATGAAGGGCGGCGCGGCGGGCGGCGGATTGTCCCAGGTGGAACCCAGCGAGAAGATCAATCTGCATTTCCATGGCGACTTCCACGCCATCACCTCCGCGCACAACCTTCTGGCGGCCATGGTCGATGCCCACATCTTCCACGGCAACGGCCTCAACCTGGACCCGGAGCGGGTCACCTGGCCGCGCGCCATGGACATGAATGACCGCGCCCTACGCCAGATTTTGGTCAGCTTCTCCTTCAAGAGCGCGCCGGAAACGCACGAAGGGGCCAACCGACGCACAGGCTTTGTGATTACAGCGGCCTCGGAGATCATGGCCATCCTGGCGCTGGCGCGGGACCGCGAAGACCTGCGCCGCCGACTGGCCTCCATTGTGGTGGGGGCCTCGCGCAGCGGCCAACCAGTGCGCGCTGCGGAAATTGGCGCCGTCGGGGCCATGATGGCCTTGCTACAGGAGGCCCTGTTGCCCAATCTGGTGCAGACCACTGAAGGCACGCCCGCCCTGGTCCACGCCGGTCCTTTTGGCAACATTGCCCACGGCACCAGCAGCGTCCTTTCGCAACAAATGGGCCTGCGCCTGGCGGACTACGTCATCAACGAGGTGGGCTTTGCCTCTGACCTGGGCGCGGAAAAATACATTGACATCGTGATGCGCAGCTCTGGGACCACACCCGCAGCAGCCGTGCTGGTCACCACCGCGCAAAGCCTGCGCAACCAGGGCGAGGGCGACCTGGAACGCGGCCTGGAGAACCTCAAAAAGCACATCAGCATCCTGCGCGGCTTTGGCCTGCCGGTCGTCGTGGCCATCAACCACTTCCCCAAAGACACACCGGAGGAACTGGGGCGCCTGCAACGCGCCTGCGCGGAGCTGGGTGTACCGAGCGCCCTGGCGGAGGCCTTTACCAAGGGCGGCGCAGGATCAGAGGACCTGGCGCGCGCCTTGGTGGAGACCATCGACCAACACCCAGACCCTGCCATTGCGCAGACTTACTCTTTGGACGACCCACTCAAAGAAAAAATCAACAAAATTGCGAAGAACATCTACGGCGCGGCTGATGTCCAGTACAGTGACCTGGCGCTGGAAAAACTTGCTACCTATACTGCCTGGGGCCATGGCAATTTGCCCATCTGCATGGCAAAGACGCAATACTCACTTTCTGACAATCCGAAGCTGTTGGGCGCGCCCACTGGCTGGGCCTTGCGGGTGACGGACGTTTCGCTCTCCGCGGGGGCCGGTTTCCTGGTCGTCATCGCGGGCAACATGATGTTGATGCCGGGCCTGCCCAAAGCGCCCCGTGCGTTCAACATCGACGTGGACGCTTCCGGCGAGATCACCGGCATGGTGTAGTTGGCGGCCTGCCCCTGCGGTGCAGTCCCGCCTGTACCCGGCTGGCCCGCCGCATCGAAGCTGCCGGGACAGAGTGCGCAGCGTCCCCAATTCTCGAAGTGTGTGCGGCGGGGACCACCCGCACGCGATGGCTGCAATGTGTCCACAGACCACGGCAATAGAATGCTTGTTGTTCCAGGTTTTATCGTTAAATTGGTCAACGGTCACAACAGGTTTGTGTCCAGCCCTGCGATGAAATGGATGCCTGGGACCATAAGGCGGCGCAATTGCCGGTCATTGGTCAAAAAAAGGTCAGCATGGGCCTGGGCAGCGGTCGCCAGATGGATGGCGTCGGCGGAGGTCACATTATGTTCCGCGCGTATGTGGGCATATTTTTCCGCAGTCTGTGCATCAAAGGGCAGAAGTTCCATCCTGGATGTCTGGAAATACCTGCGTATCGCTTCCCCCTCGCTTGCTCTTTTCGCTTTGTATGGCCCTACCAGCAGTTCGCCAAGGGTAAAGGCGCTGGTGCAAAGCGTATCGCGCCGTTGTTCCATCCTCTCGTATATCTGCTGCACGCGGGGCGCGTATTGGGGATTGTCTTCCAGCCAATATACAAAAAGCATCGTGTCCCAGTAGATGCGGCTCATCCTCTCTTGCCTGCGCGCTTGCCCTGAGGATGGACATCGTCCGTTTTTCCATAAAAGCCCTCGCGTTCCTTGCGGAGGAACCTCTCTCCGCCCCCTAGATCGCGGAAGGTCTTTTTGGCAATTCCACGAAGTAACTGGAACCCGGATGGGATTGCATCTTTTCCTGCGCCATTGTCCTTGCCCAGGATTTTGTAGGTAAACACGACCGTCGTACTCATGCCGGACGGGGGCCCCTGTTCTCCAAGCAGTTGCACGCCGTATACCTCCTGAAAGGTCTTTGAACGGAGCGCCGTGCAAACGTTGGGTGCCTTGTTTTTCAGGCCCAGGCCCTTCACGATGTCGCCAGATTTTATGCGGACCGTCGTTTCTGCATTGTGCCGCGCAGGTTCAAGATAGCGCATCCACGCATATTCCCGGATTTGGTCTGCATCGCTTTTCATGTCAACCGCACCCTCCTCTTTCCCCTGAGGCAATAAAACATCTGACACAACAATACATACATACATACATACATAAAAAGTGTCAAATTCAGGGCAGACATCCTGTACTTGCCTGTCCGCCCTGAATTTCTGTGTGTATTTACGCGGAGATGGGCGCTATTTCTTCCCGGACTTAATGACCTCCTGGGCGGCGGCGGCGCCGTTTACCGGCACCGGCGGGACCTCCGGCGCGTCGCCTTTGCCAGCAATGCCCAGCTTCTGGCGCACCTGGCCCTCGACGCGGGCAAAGGTCTCCTTGTTGTCCTTGAAGAACTGGCGGACATTCTCGCGGCCCTGGCCGATACGCTCACCGCTAAAGCTGTACCACGCACCAGACTTCTCCACGATGTTGTGCAGCACGGCCATGTCCAGCACATCGCCCTCGCGCGAGATGCCTTCCCCGTAAAGGATGTCAAACTCCGCCTCGCGGAAGGGCGCGGCCACCTTGTTCTTGACGATCTTCACCTTGGTGCGCGAGCCGACCACAACATCGCCCTCTTTGACGGCGGCAATGCGGCGGATGTCCACGCGTACGGAGGAATAAAACTTGAGCGCGCGGCCCCCGGTGGTCGTTTCCGGGTTGCCGAACATGACGCCTATCTTCTCGCGGATCTGGTTGATGAAGATCAGGCAGGTGCGCGATTTGGAGACCGTACCGGTCAGCTTGCGCAGCGCCTGCGACATCAGGCGCGCTTGCAGGCCCATGTGCGAATCGCCCATCTCGCCGTCCAGTTCCGCCTTGGGCACCAGCGCCGCCACCGAATCCACCACCAGCACGTCAATGGCCCCGGAGCGCACCAGCGCCTCCGTGATCTCCAGCGCCTGCTCACCGTAGTCCGGCTGCGAGATCAGCAGGTTGTCAATGTCCACGCCCAGCTTTTTCGCATACTTCGGGTCCAGCGCATGTTCGGCATCCACAAAGGCAGCCAGACCGCCGGCCTTTTGCGCCTCGGCAATCACCTGGAGCGTGAGGGTGGTTTTGCCGGAGGACTCCGGGCCAAATATCTCCACCACGCGGCCACGCGGCATGCCGCCTACGCCGAGCGCCGCGTCAAAGGAGATCGACCCGGTGGAGATGACCGCAATGGGGACAATCGCCTCCTTGCTGCCCAGGCGCATGATCGATCCTTTGCCAAACTGCTTTTCTATTTGTGAGAGCGCCAGGTCCAGCGCGCGTGCCCGTTCTTTATCGTCTGCCATCATCAGCTCCATAATGACCCAGCGGCGACCGGGAGGGCCGTCTACCGGGTGGGGGATGCGGCCCTGAGAGGGCCGTGTGATCTAGGGGTGCTTCAGGCCGGATTCTACCATCCGACGGCGTTGCATGGGGAAGGCATCTTTTCCCGCGCTTAAATTCCACGGTGCAGGCGCCAGGCCTGGGCCGCTGGACATCCCCATTCCTGGCCCTGTTCCTGGCCCCCGTTCCTGGCATTTGTCAGTACTGCCCAAAAAGGCCCTTGAGCGCGTTGCCCAGCGGGTTGGGCTGGGTCTGCTGTTGGTTGCTGGGTGCACTCTGGGTGAACACACTGGCGTCCACGTTGAAGACCGGGTTGCTGGTGGTCCCTCGGACGGTGAGTGGGACGCCCTCATTCTGCACGCGCTGGCCGTACCCGCCTGGCAGGAAGGCCATCACCCCATTGGCGATTGCCCCCAGGCCACCGGCAGAGCTGAACTTGGCCACCATATTGAAGTTGAGCTGTCCGCCGGGGTAGACTGTGCCGCTCCCCGTGGCCTGGCCCAGCGATGGGACAACCGCCAGAATGTTGGTCAGCGTAAGGGCCTGTTGTGTGTCTCGCAGGTCCGCCTGGAGCGTCTGGACCTCCGTCACGTTTCCTGTGCCGCCACCCAGCCGATTGAGCGCCGCGATGGCCTTGAGTTGGGAGCCGAGATCAAAGCCTGACAACCGTGTGTTGTTGACGGTAAGTGGCCCCGTAATGACAAGGCCGTTGACCGGCCCGGCAATCGCCAGCGATGTGGAAAGCACGCCGCCCTGCAGCACGGACCCATTGGGAAGATTTACGCCAAAGGCCGGCAGCAACGATTGCAGTGCGTCGATGGAAAGGTTGCGGCCTTCCAATTGAAGTTGTACCTGGGAGCGCGCTGGCAGCATCTGGAACCTTCCATTGAGATAGGCTGCAACCTGCCCCGCCGACAGAACAGCGCGCGAAATCTCCCCGATACTGGAGGCAAGATCATAGGCCACAGCGTACTCCAATTTCATTGGGATGGCCGCAGGCCTGCCCTGCGTGGAGAAAAGCATGTGGTTGCCCACAACGTTTCCGCTGCTGGTCACCTTGACGCCATTCGACGCCAGATTGGCCGTAGCATCCAATAGGCCGGAGATGCCTGCCTGCCGGTCCAGAAACCCTGCGGCCACCGGGTCAATGTGCTGCACCTTCAAAGACCCTTGGAACGGGGTCAGCGTGGTGTCCGTCGCGTTGATGGGGCCAGCCACGCCAGCCATCTCCACTGTGCCGTCTCCCGGCAGGTGCGCGGTCAACTGAAAGGGGAACTGTGACAGAAAGCCAAAGTGGCCCAATGTAAGGTTGATGCCGCTATAAACGCGCGGCGCCGTGACGCTGGGCACGGTCCCCACGGTGGCCTGTCCATTCACGATGCGCAGGCTGTCAACCGTAAAGGCCGTTGGCTGCGCGCTTTTCTGGGGGGCATTCGCGCCATGCCCTGCACCCAGCGTCGCGTAGTTCCATTGGCCGCTTGCATTTTGCAGGAGCTGGATTTCCGGGTCAATGACCACCAGCTTCGTTATCTCCAGTTGCTTATGGAAGAGCAACAGCCCCAGGTCCACGCCCACGCGGAGTTGCTTGGCCTGCAAGAATGGCCGCGCGCTGTAGGCCGGATCGTCCGCGATCGTCAGGGCCCCTGCGGTCAGTCCCCCCTCAAATATATTGAGCGAGAGATTGCCAATCGTAACTTGACGGCCCAGGGCAGCCGACAGGCGTTGCTGCAAAATGGGCAGAAATGTATCGGTGTTGACAAAAAGAGGGACAGTGACTGCCAGCAGCAGCAACACAAGAACGAGGACACCTGTAACCCAAGCCATGCGTTTCATATTTCCCCTCCTGCGCGGTCTGCCGAACAACCCGCGCCCTGCACGCCATTGATAATACCGCGCAGGCAGGGCGTTCGCTACCTGCTGGAAGATGTCCCCCTGTGAGTGGCCGGGACATGCTTCCCCCCACCGCAAATCTCACGCAGAAATAAGGCGCCCTGCAATCTGAAAATCAACACCTGCCGTTTTGTCTACCCCCCACAGCACTTCTCAAAGATGGGACGGGACAACTGTTCCCTTTGGATTTAGAATCTGCTCATGTCTGTTCCACGCGTCATGTCGAAAAAATTTTGTTCCAATCGCGTATTGAGGGGCCGATGAAACAGCAAGGGAACGTCGAATTTAGACAGGAAGGGTTCTGGAAACCTACGATTGCCAGCACCTTCGATCCCCAAGCTGAGGCAGTCATCCTCGAAGGCGACTCAGCCGGATTGCTAGCAACCCTGCCAAGCAGGTCGATGAAACTTATCATCACATCACCGCCATATAATATCGGGAAGGCATACGAGACTGCAACGGGCCTCGACGATTACCTGCAAAACCTCACCCCAATCGTGGACCAACTTGTCCGGATTCTGGATGAGGATGGTTCGATATGCTGGCAGGTGGGCAATTACGTGGAACATTCAGAGATATTTCCACTCGATATTTTTTATTATCCCTTCTTCAAAAAACGTGGTCTGAAACTGCGGAACCGCCTGGTATGGTATTTTGACCACGGCCTACACGCCAGCAAACGCTTTTCTGGCCGATACGAGGTGTTGCTTTGGTTCACGAAGGGCGATGAGTACATTTTTAATTTGGACAGTGTGAGGGTACCCTCCAAGTATCCTGGCAAGACAAACTACAAGCACGGCGAAGACTACGGGAAGCCAACGGGCAATCCACTTGGGAAAAACCCCTCGGACATCTGGAGGCTGGTCCAGCACGAGTGGGAGCAGGGGCTTTGGTGCATTCCGAACGTAAAGGCCAACCATCCAGAAAAGACCATACATCCATGCCAGTTCCCAATAGAGTTAGTGGAACGCTGTGTACTTGCATTGACGAATCCGGGCGACTGGGTGTTGGACCCATTTTCCGGTAGCGGCTCGGCAATACTCGCTGCCCTGCGGCATGGCCGAAGGGGCATTGGCTGCGAAAAGGAAGCGGAATACAACCATATTGCCAAACAGCGGATCGCCGACTTTTACAGCGGTCATTTGCCCTATCGCCCACTCGGTAAACCAGTACATCAACCCACAGGACGCGAGAAGGTATGTCAAATTCCAATTGGATGGATGGAAGGGAAAGCTGGGTCCCAATGAGAATTGCGGGGATTTATTCGTTTAATGGCGGCAGCGCAGAAGTCCAAAAACGCTACCCGGCTTTGGTATCTGAAGTAAAACAAGTTATTCAACAGGTAGATGCGTCACAGCATAAAACTAAAAGAAGTACAGAAAAAACGATGATGGGGAGGATGCTTTATAGTCCCCGGTCCATCAATAAGGCATTCAAGGAAGCGTTCCTTGAAAAACAGGAATGGTCCCCGGTCCGCGTGCCATGTACCTATGCAACGACCCATTACATGAAGGACTACGAATTCCAGGCACAGAATCGAGGGGCCTTTCGCGAGATGGATTTTGTCAAGAACAAACTGGGCATTGAAGTACAGTTTGGCAAGTATGCCTTCATGGTCTATAACGTCTGCGCTAAAATGACCATCTTCCATAAACTTGGCCACATCAATCATGGCATAGAGATTGTTCCGGTCAAGTCATTTGCTGAAGAAATGTCAACTGGCGTGTCGTACTTCGAGCAGTTTGTATGGGACCTGGAGAACCGTGGCATCTCCAATATCGACATTCCAGTTATGATTCTCGGCATTGACAAATAATTTGACGCGGACCTTTTTCTCCTTCAATTTTTAGCAGGTCTTTTCAGTCCTAATCTCACGCACCCATCTCAATGGGCACCTTCGTCTCCAGGTTGGTTCCCTTCAGGCCCGCGCTGTACAAAGCCCGATTGGATACGGGAACATCCTTTTGCCTCCACGCATTCCAGTGCTGCATTACAGAGGCCGCACCCTGCAAGGGCAGGCCAGTTGGCCCGTCTGGGCACGACCTCCAGCCAGGAACAAACAGCGCGTCACGGAAGGCGCGGGCGGGTGGGGGTGGGCTGCGTTTTGGGGCGGGGGTTGAAGTCAACCGGGGGCGGGTCCTGGATGCCCAGCGCGCGGTCCGTGGGCACAATGCCCAGCGCAGCGCAACCAAGGCCAGTCGTTTGTGGGAGGTTGCGGACCTGTGCTTCTGGCACGCGGACATACGCCGCAGGCAGCAAGGGCGCACGCCCCGCGAGACGCGCCGGGCTAAAGGCGTCCAGCAGGTCGGTCACATCCGGTGTCAGTGCGTCCTGCGGTCCCATCTCTTTCTGGTGGAACTCCTGCTCGCCCAGCCTGCGGCCTTTCCTCTCATCGGGCAACAGGGCCAGGGGCGTCCGCTGGAAGACCACATCCAGGAACTTGACCACGGACGCGTGGTTGCCCTCCGCGTGGGCGATGAAATGCGCACGGGCAAAGGGGGAAATGAACAGCAGCGGCACCCGTGGGCCATCGGTAATAGGGGAACCATCGGGGCCATAGGCGCGGACGGGCGGAGGCACATGGTCGTACTGCCCCTCGGAGTCGTCCCAGGTAACCAGGATGACGCTCTGCTTCCAGTAGGGGCTGGCCGCGATTTTATTGATGGCCGTGGCCACCATGGCCTCGCTGATCTGGGCGTCAGAGTAGCCCGGATGGTCATCGTCCCCGCGAAAGGTCTTCTGCGCCGCTGGGTCCGGGTCAACCGGGGCCATGCCAAAAAGATTTTGGAAGCCGCCCTTCACAAAAAAAACGCCACCCTGGGCCGGCAGCTTGCGGGCATCCACGGCATGAAAGAAATCGCCCAGCCCATGCAGTTGCGCGCGCATGGCGGGATTGTTGGACACATAGCCAAAGTATTGCGGGCCATTGTGGTGCGTCACGTAGGAGGCATGCATGCCTTCGGCGTCCACCGGGCCATCGTCCGGGTCGGTCACCTCCTTATCGTATCCTTCCTCAAACCAGCCAAAGGGGACCTGTCCCATGCCCGCGCCAGAGATGAATTTCACGTCATCGGCCACATCGCCCAGGTCGCCCTCCGGGTCTTTGTCGGTTTGCACGGTCTGGGCCAGTTGTGCGCCCTGCAAGGTCAGCGGCAAGGTGGCGTAAGTCAGATTGATCTGTGGGGCATGTCCCGCGCCATGCTGAAGGTCCCGGGGGTTTACCGGCATTTTATTGGCAGACTTATCTTGCTGCGAACCCCAGAAGGGGCCGTCGTCATTGAGTACCGGCACGCCGGGTCCAACATCGCCATTGCCCTTGTATGCCTGCTCCGGGTGCAGCGCCCACTGCGTCTGGCCTGTCTGCGCGCCAATGATGGAGAGGTTCCCCAGCGTGGAGGGGCCAATCATCTCCTGGAAAATGTGGTCAAAGAGCACAAAGCGGTCCGCGTAGTTCCACAGCAGCGGGACCGTGTCGCAGTCCTCGTGGGCCATCGTCAGCTCCGCAAACTGCTTGGCCCGCAGCGATGGCCTGCCAGTGGGGCTGTAGCGCAACTCCTCGGTCAGGGCAAAGCGGTCCATGCGGGGAAGATTGTCCTGGATGTCCATCTTGGCCACGATGGAGGTGTGCGAGTGGTCCACGTCGTCCAGGTCCGCAGCGTACTGCTCCGGCCCAATGCGAAAGGGACGGATGGTCGTTGTGGCGCCGTCTGTGTTGTGGATGGTCTGCGTAAATCCAAGGGTCTGCTGTGGCCTGCGGCTGTAAAGGCCCTCCGCGCCGGGGAAGGAGCCAAAGTAGGAATCGAAGGAGCGGTTCTCCTGATAAATGACAAAGACGTAGCGCACCCGCTTCTGCACCAGTGTCCGCAACTGCTCTGGGGTGACGGGAGGGTCCTGCCGGCGGGTCAAGATGTGTCGGGCAATCTCGCGTCTTTGCCGCGCGGCAAGGGAGCGGTCATCCTGCGCATTGGCCGCAGGCACAAAAAACAGGAACGCCAGCAATGCGGTCAGCGCAATGGCCGCAGACAAACGCCCAGACCTGTTGGCCCTGCCCGTCCTTCTTGTTCTGTCCATGGCACACCTCTGTTGTCTTCGTTCCGGGAGCGGGAGCAGGTGCTTTCCCCATGCATGCAGAACGAAAACTGGAATGGCCCATCCAATGGCCCATCCGGGGCCACACTTGTATTTATACGACGAGAAGTACATCCAGGAAGCGGGGGCCGTGGACGCCCTGGATGCGGGTCATCTCAATGTCCGCTGTGGCCGAGGGGCCGGAGATAAAAGTCGTCGGCAGGGTAGACGTGGCATCCAGACGGGCAAAGGCCCCCGGGACGGTCTCAACCACCTGCCCCGCGAAGACCACGCAGAGATGGTAGTCGGGGACCAGGGAAAGCATCCGTGGCCCTTGCGCCGCAGCGTTTTGCAGCACGATGGAGCCGGTCTCGGCAATGGCGACGGTGCATCCGGTCAGCACGCCGTCGGTCTTGTCGAGTTGGTAATCATCGAATTGTGTGGCGTTTTGGAAGTGGAAGCCATCGGGCAGCCACTCGGCAGGCAGACCGTCCGGGATGGCGATCTCTTTTCGTCCTCGCCCGGTAAGGATGCGCGCGATTTCCTCGCTGATTTTTCCAGCAGAGGCGCGATGGACCTGGGCATCGTACTCCGTCAGGCGTTGCGCAAAGCGGTCCAGCAAGGCCGGGCCTTCCAACGTGCTTGCACATTTGTACACGCGTGGAATGGCCGCATATTCAGCAACGATGGCCGCCGCGTCTGCCTGTGCGTGCAAAGAAGAGCGAATGCTATTCAGGATGGCCGCGCGCGCGTCAGTGTCCATCGGCATGGGGGCCCTCCTTGGCGTGGGATGGTGCGTCTGCTGGTTTCTGCGCCGGACGCTCGGCCCACCAATCGCGAAAGGTCTGCGCAGGAATGGGGGCCAGGTCGCGGGTCTGCGTCCAGCCAGAAAGCACCAGCGGCAGGCGCTCAATAAAACCATTCCTGGAAACGACCACCTTCTGGCCAATCTGGCCGAGATGTTGCGCCAGGGCAAACCGGCTGGCGCTGGCAAAGAGAAAGGCCGCCGCCTGCATGCCCATGTTCCACAGGCCAAACCTGCCGCCCAGGGTCTTCTGGTCCTGTTGCACCACCTTGCCGCGCAGGTGGATGAGGACCTCTGGGATGTTGATTTTGACGGGGCAGACCTCGTAGCAGGCGCCGCAAAGCGAAGAAGCATAGGGCAAAGAGCGCCCTTCTTGCATGGAGTGGAGCTGGGGCGTCAGGATGGCGCCGATAGGCCCAGGGTAGACCGATTCATAGGCGTGGCCACCGGTCTGATGGTAGACCGGGCAGGCGTTCAGGCAGGCCGCGCAGCGGATGCATTGCAGCGTCTGGCGCGCCTCTGGATCGGCAAGAATGGGGCTGCGCCCATTGTCGAGCAGGACGACGTGGAACTCCTGGGGGCCGTCTCCCGGACGCACGCCAGTCCAGATGGAGTTATACGGGTTCATGCGCTCGCCGGTGGCGGAGCGGGGCAGTGTTTGCAGGAAAATCTCCAGGTCCCGATAGCGCGGCAGCACCTTTTCAATGCCGACCAGGGAGATGAGCACATCCGGCAGGGTAAGGCACATGCGGCCATTGCCCTCGGACTCGACGATGCAGACCGCGCCGTTTTCTGCGATGAGAAAGTTGGCCCCAGAGATGGCCACCTTGATGCGCAGATATTTCTCACGCAGATAGGTGCGGGCGGCCGTGGCCAGGTCCTCCGGGCGCTCGCCCAGGTCTGGCAGGTGCATCTCGCGCTGGAAGATTTCGCGCACCTGCTGGCGGTTGATGTGCAACGCCGGGGCGACAAAGTGCGAAGGCCTCTCGCGGCCAAGTTGGACGATGAGTTCGGCCAGGTCCGTTTCATGCGGACGCACGCCGTTGGCCTCCAGGAAGCGGTTCAGGCCAATCTCCTCCGAGGTCATGGTCTTGATCTTGATGACTTCCTTGGCGGCGTGTTGCTGGACCAGCCCCAGGATGATGCGGTTGGCCTCAGCGGCGTCCCTGGCCCAGTGGACATGGCCCCCGGCGCGGGTACAGTTCCCCTCAAACTGCGTCAGATAATGGTCGAGATGGGCCAGCGAATGCGCGCGCACCGCGGCCCCGGCCCCGCGTAATTGCTCCCAATCGGGGAGTTCCCGGACCACGCGATTGCGTTTGGCCTGGATCACGTCCGTGGCGTGGCGGATGTTCCTGCGGACCTGCGTGTCTTGCAGCAGCTCTTTGGCGGCAATGGGAAAATCGCGATTGGACCACTGGGAATGCATGTCAGGGTTCATCGCTGGTCTCCTGCGGTGGAGGCAAGAATTTCGGCAATGTGCGCCGTGCGCACAGGTGTCCGCTGCCGGTGTAAGGAACCATACAGGTGCATCAAGCAGGAATTGTCGACCGCCGTGCACACTTCCGCACCGGTGTTCAGCACGGTGCGCACCTTCTCGGCCAGCATGGCGGAGGAGACATCGGCGTTCTTGATGGAAAAAGTGCCGCCAAAACCGCAGCATTCCTGGGGGTTTTCCAATGGGACCAAGTCCAACCCGCGCACCTGCTTGAGTAAACGCACCGGGATGTCTCCCAGGTGCAAACTGCGTATCGAATGACAACTGGTATGCAGGGTGACCCGGTGCGGATACGAGGCCCCAACATCTTCCACGCCGAGCCTTTTTACCAGGAACTCCGTGAACTCGTAGATGCGCGGCAGCAACGCCTGTACCTCTTCCGCCAGTTGGGTGTCTCCCGCCAACGCGGCGGCCTTCCAATAATGGTCGCGCATCATCGAGACACAGGAGCTGGAAGGGATGACAATCGTCTCCGCGTCCCGATAGACGCGGACGAAGTGGCGAACAATGGGCACCGCTTCATTTAAGTAGCCGGTGTTCCAGTGCATCTGGCCGCAGCAGGTCTGCTCTGGACGGAACTCGATGGTGTGGCCGAGCCGTTCCAGGACGCGGACGACCGCCTTGCCGGTCTCCGGGAACAATGTGTCGTTATAGCAAGTGACAAAAAGCGAAACGAGCAAGGTAAGCGCCCCCAGGGAAACACAAAAAGTATACGACCACCTACATATCGAAGACCACGCGTGTATAATGCAGCGGGCCAGCCAGGTCTTCGCAAAGGGCCATTATGCGTAGCTGGAGGCCGTGGCCGCGTTTTTGCTGCTGCGTTCGTGCGCCGTGCGCTCGGTGTAACCGCTGTCGCGGAAGGCCCGTAGCGGGTCTTCTGGCAGGCCCCGGGCCACTCGCCATTCACGCAGCAGGGGCCGGACGTCGGTCCAGAACGCTGAGCGCAGGGTCTCTTCGGCCTCCACCAGTCGGCACTCCTGTTGCATTTCCGCCAGCCGTTCATGGTCCACCAGGCAGGCCTTGGCGTATAGCTCCTGCGCAGTCAGCACGGTCTGTATCATGGCCTCAATCTTGTTCTTCAGGTTATGGCTTTGGTCAATCACATAGGCCGGGGACGCCGCTTCCGGGTGCTCCCACGCATAGGAACATATCTCGTGAAAGATGCGAAAGACCTGATACGGGTCAATCGAACCAAGGGTGAGATCGTCGTCAGCATAGCGGCGGTCGTTGAAGTGGAAGCCGCCAAGCATTTTCTCCCGCTGTAGCCAGGCCAGGACCTGCTCAATGTTCTGTGCCTGGTAATGGTGGCCAGTGTCCACCAACACAAAGGCCTGCGGGCCTGCGGCCCGGGCCAACAAAAGGGCCATGCCCCAATCGGCAATGTCCGTATGATAAAAGGCCGGCTCGAAGGGTTTGTATTCCACCAACATGCGCTGGCCGGGGGCAAGTGCGGCGTGGACCTGCGCCAAACACTCGCTGAACCAGTCGATGCGGTGCCGGATGTTTTGCGTGCCGGGATAATTGGAACCGTCAGCAAACCAGAGGGAGAGGTCAACATTGCCCAGCTCGCGCGCAATGGACACCGATCCGAGCACATGCTCCAGCGCATGTTGACGGACACCAGGGTCAGGGTTGCCGAAGGAGCCATATTTGTAAAGCTGGCCCTGGAACAGGTTAGGATTGATGGCCCCGGCGCGGACGCCATATTTGCGGCCAAGTTCGCGCACTGCGGCAACGTCCTTTTGTCCGTTGGGAAGGTCCCACAACACATGCAGGGCCATGCTGGGGCTGGCCCCCGTCAATTGATGCACCTGCGCAGCGTCGGAGAATTTGTCTTCCAGCGTGTGCGCCGCAGAGGGTTGCAAAAACTTGCCAAAACGAGTGCCCGTGTTGGCAAAACCCCAGGAAGGGACCTCGACCATAAAGTGGTCGAGCGCGTCCGAAACACGCTGGAAGTCAGCGTCCTGCTGTTTGTAGTTGGAATTGGCGTTCATGTTTGCTTCACCTCAGGGGGATGTTTTGCGTTGTGTCGTAGCGAGTGGGCCGCTACAGGCGGCGCTTGTGTCAGTGGATGGGCCAGTACATTGGCCCAACGGAGGACAGCCTTGTGGCTGACTCCATCTGCATGGAGAGGGCCACTTTCCAGTGCGGCAAGCTGCACCGCAAAGTTGCCCAGGGTCGTGCTTTCTATGGGGCCGCAGGAGATTTCCATCCCTGTGGCCTGCTGTGTCAGATGATTGAGCAGGGCATTCTTGCTGCCTCCGCCGACGACAAACAACCGTGTAAAGTCTTTGCCGGTAAGCCCCGCCGCCTGGCGCAGCACCGTGGCGTAGCGCGCGGCCAAACTGTGCAGGACCAGACTGGTGATGGCCGGGGCCGTGTTTCCGTGCGCCGCTGTTGCGTCCCGCTGCTGCGTCAACTGGGCCATGATTCGTCCGGGCATATTTCCTGGCTGCAATAATTCCGGGTCATCCACATCGAGCAACGCCTCTGGGGCCGGAAGTTGGGACGCGGCCTCCAGCAATGCGTCCCAGGTCCAGTGTTCCCCCTCTGCCTGCCAGCTTTTCAAACACTCTTCCAGCAACCACAAGCCATTCACGTTGCGTAAGAAGCACCTTCTGCCCCCCACGCCGCCTTCATTGGTAAAGTTGAGCTGTGCCGCATCCGGGCCAGCGCAGGGGTGCTCCAGCAGCGTCCCAACCAGGGACCATGTGCCAGAGCTGATGTAGGCCCAGTCCTCGTCTTGCGCCGGTATCCCGGCAATGGCCGAGGCCGTGTCATGGCAGGCGGGCGCCACCAGGAGCGTATCGCGCAAGGCGGGCAATTGGCTGAGCGGTCCTTGCAAGCGGCCAACAATGGAACCAGGCGGGACTATCTCCGGGGCCGCGGCTGGGTCCATTCCTATGGCCGTAAAAATCTCTGCGCACCATTGCGCATCGTGGAGAGCAACCATCGCGGTGCAGCTCGCATTGGTGTATTCGGCAACGGGCCGCGCACCCCAGCGATACAGCATATACTCCGGCAGATTGAGCCAGCGATGGTGCTTGGGAATGCCTGCCATACCGTCCGCATAGAGCTGATACAGCGTGTTCAGGGCGAGCACCTGGATGCCTGTCAATGCGTACAACCGTCCGGGTGGAATGTGCTGATGCACGGCCCCCATCGCCTGCGCGGTGCGCGTATCACGATAGCAAAATGGGGCACCCATCGGATGGCCCTGCGCGTCCAGGCGGACATAGTCAACGGCCCACCCAGTCACGCCGATGGCCGCAATGCCTTCGTCTGCAATGGCAGCGCAGCGACGCAGGCCTTCGTCCACAGTGGCGCAAAGCGCATCCAGGTCCCAGCGCAGTTGGTCCCCGCTCTCGATGGGGGCATTCGCACGGCGATGCACTTGTTGTACCTGCGGGCCTTCGGGAGACCAGCGCAGCAAGGAGACACGGCAGCTCTGCGCACCGAGATCAACGGCAACCAGGGCACGACGGTCTGGGAAAAGGTTCACCGCAGGAAGGTCCTTTCCAGTCTGCCGTCCCAAGGGAGGGCAGGGTATGGCCGCATCCAGATACAAGGGTATGGCCGCATCCAGATACAAGGAAGAGGTCCCGTGCGACCGGTGATGAAAAATGCCATTTCCCTTGTCCTTTCCCATGCGCACAGCACGACTGTCCTGTTTCGCACCACTTCCAGGCGACGATGCAACACCTGGCCATTGCCCGCCATGATGGGAGACCGCAGACACACACCCAACAGGCCTGCATGCCTGCTCCAGAGGAACAGACAAGAAACCATCTCCAAACCACCTCCGATGGGCGGCCCGGAAAGGACGTCCCATCGCAAGTAGATTGAAAATATAATAATACAATAGAGTAATTATTTCAGATAGGAATATTTTTTGCCGGGTGTGGATTTACTCTGCCGTGCGCGCCGCCAGGGACCTTGCTTCGACCAGTTTGTGCTCCACGTAGTTGTACGGGGGCACGCTCTGTCCGCCAAGCATGGCCAGGCCAAGATGGACCAGGCGCTGCCCATAGGTGTGGGCCTCGTGGGAAACTGAGCCAATCATCGGACTGTTTGCCGTGGCCATCTCCTCCAGCGCCTCTTCAATACAGTCCTGGCCAACAATGGCGACATGTTGCTCGCGTTTGAGTTCGCGCACCGCCTGGACCGCGCCCAGCGCACTCGTGTCCGTTGCCGCAGCAATCAAAATGTGACGGTCTTTGGGATGGCGGCGTAAAAAGTCCAGCGTCAGCCGGTGGCCCTTGTCATGCATGCCCCTGGCGTCGATGCGCACCATGGACTCCACGGGAACATTTGCAATCAGGGAACGAATGCCCTCAAACGCTCCGGTGATGCGGCCCTGTACCAGGGGCCCGGCCTCTTCCAGGTCGAGGCCCAACACCCAGTCCAGCTTGCCGCCCCAATTCTCCAGCACATGACGCGCCAACAGTTCCCCGGCCTCAAAGCCGACCCGATAGTTGTCCACGCCAAAATACACGGCGTGAGGATGGGGAATGTCCACGGCTATCAGCGGGACCCCGGCCCCGGCGATCTTGTCGCCAATGATGGCGGCCACCTGCTGCTCCACTTGGAATTCAATCGCCAGGTCCACCCCTTGGCGCACAAATTCATCGGCATTGCGGACCGCGGTCTCCGGGTCATAATGGTTGTCCAGCACCAGCAGTTCCACGCCAGCATCGACGGCGGCCTCCTTTAGGCTCTTGGTGACTGCCTCAGAAAAAGGCATCTCCGTGGATTGGCCGCCAAAGCCAAAGACCACCTTGCGCGGGCGACTGGCCGCGCGATACAGCCCTTCCTGCGTTTGGGCAAGGTATCCTCGATGCACCAGGGTCTTCAAAATCCTGTAGACCGTGGTCTTCGAAATGTGCGTCCGGTGGTAGATCAATTCCAAGGACATGGGTTTGCTCTCTCGCTGGAGCATCTCCAATACATCCAGCGCTTTTGAGAGGACGGGGACCAGGTAGAGACGTTTCGGTGATATCTTCGGCAAGATGTACCCTCCAGAGGTGCTTTCACTTAAGAAATATTACTGCCATTAGAATTGTACGCAGGGCTGCAAGGCCCGCTGCTGCAAGCCATCTCAATATCGCTGCAAGTGTATACATCCACACGAGTTATATGCATAAATTGCGTGAAACCAATACCCTGGGCAAAAAAGATAGAGAGAGCAATCGGATCATGTGCTCTCTGTTTCAACAGGGGAAATACCCTCAGTGTATTTTCCCTGCATGGCGCGCCACTGCTCGAAGATGAAGTTGTCCGTCATGCCGGCGATGTAGTCCGCAATGACGCGGGGCGCGCCTTCGCTGGCAATCTGTGCGGCGTGGCTGGCCGGCAGCAGTTCCGGGTGCTGCATCCAGTGCGTGAAAAGTCCGGCGATGATTTCGCCACTCTGGTCGTGGTCCCGTTTCAGTTCCGGGGACGCGTAGAGGTGCTGGTAGAGGTACGCTTTGGCGTCGCGCCGTTGCGCTTCCATCTCCGGGGAAAAGACGGCCAGGCGGCGGGGACAGGCGCGCACATCGGCCAAGGTATGCACGCCAGCGGCCCGGGCCTGCGCGTATGTGGTGCCAATCAGGTCGCCCACCAAGGCGTTCATCATGCGCTTGAGGGAACCATGCAGCAGCAGTTTTTCCGGCGCGCCAGGATGTTTTGCAGCAAGCTGCTGGTAAAAGTCAGCAAAAGGCCAGACCTGCGCGCGCACGCTGGCCGGGTCCAAAATCCCTGACTCAATGCCGTCGTCCAGGTCTGCGGTCAGGTAGGCGATCTCGTCCACCAAGTCAATGATCTGCGCCTCCAGCGGCGGGCGCTGGTCCAGAAAATACTCGGCCAGTTCCGGGTGCTCCTGCGCAGAATAATCATGGGAGTGCTTGATGATGCCCTCGCGCACGGCCAGCGTCAGGTTCAGTCCGCGGAACTTCAGATAGCGCTGTTCAAAGTGCTGCACGATGCGCAGGGCGTGCAGATTGTGGTCAAAACGCAGCCCGGAGTGCCGCAGTACTTGGTCCAGGGCCTGCTCGCCTGCATGTCCAAAGGGGGGATGGCCAATGTCATGCACCAGCGCCAGGGTCTCGGCCAGGTCCTCATTCAGCTCCAGCGCGCTGGCCACGGTGCGCGCAATCTGGGCCACCTCAATGGTGTGCGTCAGGCGGCTGCGGAAGTGGTCCGAGTAGCGATGGGTGAAGACCTGCGTTTTGCCGGCCAGGCGGCGAAAAGCACGCGCATGGACAACGCGGTCACGGTCCCGCTGGAAGGCCGTGCGATAGGCATGGGGACGTTCCGGGAATTGGCGTTGGGCAAGCGGACCGTCCGCATCGTCCGCCACAGCCGCGGAACGTAGGGAGGTCGCCGTCATACGGCCCTTGCGTTTGTTAAAGACATAGGTCCTACTTGCGCGTCGGTGTGCTGCTGGCCTCAACTTTGGCCAGCCGGGCCAGCTTCACCTTGGCGCTTTCCAGCTTTTTCTCCACCTTGCTAACGTCCGCGCGTTCCGCATCTGCCGGGGCGGAGTGGGAATACTCCTGCAAGGACCGCTCCCACTGCGTGATGGCCTGTTTGAGCCGTCCGGTCCTGGAGTAGAGTTCGCCCAAGTGGTCATGCACCGTGGGATCGTTGGGGTCCAGCTCGCTGGCCTTGAGCAGATTTTCTTCCGCCAAGGCATACTGCCCCATTTTCAAGTTGGCCCAGCCCAGGGAATCCAGATACGCGCCGTTTTGCGGGTCCAACTGCACGGCCCGCTGGACCATTTTGATGGCCTCCGTCAGGTCCATGTCATGGTCGGCCATCATATAGCCCAAGTAGTTCAGCGTCAGGGTGTTGTCGGGGTCAATGGCCAGCGCCTTGCGGAACTCCGTCGCCGCAGCATCGTAATGTTTCTGGCGTTCGGCCAATGATCCGCGGAGAAAATAGACGTAGACCATGTCTTGCGGCTTGGGACTGAGTTTTTGCGCCTGGTCCAAGGCCTCGGATGCTTCTTTCCACTGGTGCAGGCGGGTATACATCTGGGCCAAGGTCAGCAGGACGACGCGGTCTTGCGGAGAACCATTCAGCAGGGACCTCGCCATGGCAATGCCTTGATTGGGCTTGCCGGTGTCGGCCAGTTCCCCGGCCAGGCCCAGCTTCAGGTCAACGGAGTTGGGTCTTGCCGCAACGGCTGCCTCTGCCGCTGCCGTTGCCTGCGGCCACATCCTGGCGTCGCGGTAAGCGTCCACTTCCCCTTGGTATCCACGGTCCGCATACACGCCGCCCATCTCGATCATCTTTTTGTAGACGCCGACGGCCAGTTCCGTCTTGCTTTGCACGCGGTACAGGCTGGCCAACCGGTCCAAAAAGATGGCGCGGTTGTTTTTCTCGTCCTCAGAATACACGCCGTTGGCGTGCGCAGAGGCCGTAACCAAGGCCTCTAATCCAGTGGCGGCAGCATTCAGGCGGCCTTGTGCTTCATACAGCAGCGCCTGGTTGTAATGCACTTCCACGGAGTCTGGCTCCAGCGCCCTGGCGTGTTCCAGTGCTGTCTGCGCCTGGTCCAGATGTCCTTTTTCGCGTTCCAGCTCGGCCACCCGCAAAAAGGACTGGACGTCCTCCGGGTCCTCTGCCGTGAGTCCCTGGAAGAGCTTGAGCGCCTGGTCGGGCTTGCCGGTTTGCAGCAGGTCCTGGGCCAGACCGCGTTGTGCGTCCAGATTGTCCGGGTCAGCATCCACAGCGCGTTGATACGCCAGGATGGCGTTCGTGGGGTCCTTCGCCTGGTCGTAGCTGGCCCCCAGGGCGAACTCGATCTTCCCGGTGCGATCATCGGGAGATACGCTTTTCAGTACGGCGATGGCCTGTTGCGCGTCTCCCTGCCCGCCGTATAGATGGGCCAGATTCAGCACAACATCCTCGGAGTTGGGGTCAATTGTACGCGCGGCCTCAAATTGCTGTGTGGCCTTGGCTGTGTCGTGGTCCAGGGTGTACAACTGGCCGAGCAACAGGCGATTGTCAATTTTGCCTGGCTCCAGGTCCACAATTTTCTGGAACTCCTGGATGGCCAGGTGCAGCATGGAGGCCGACGGCTGGCCGGACCCCTGGTTGCCCAGCGAACGCAGGTACACGCGGCCCAGCAGCTTGTGCGCATCCAGATTGTCCGGGTGCTGCTGGAGCACCTGTTGCGCCGTGACGATGGCCTCTCGAATGCGCCCCAAGCGGAAATATAGCTCGCCCAGGCTGTCTTGGAGGAAGGGTGCGTTGGGGTCATTGTTGATGGCCAGCTTGTACTGTTCTACGGCCTGCGTGGCCAGGTCGGCCCGCCCGTACTCTGCTGCGGAGTCCTCATACAGATGGCCCAGGGCAAAGTGGTAATAAGAACTTGCGTGGTCCACAGACACAGGGACATTGCTGGCGTCCGGGGAGGATTGTTTCTTTTGCGCTGTCGCCGTGGCGCAGACCGCCAATGCTACGCTAAAGACCACCCAGCGAAGGCCCACCACGCCCGTGTGCAACCAGCCTGGATGGCCTTTCCATTCGCCCATAGAAGCATTCATAGAATAGAGGACACCTTCCGACCCACGCGGCGCTGGTGGCGCCACAGGACCAATCAAACAGCATTCACCCTACCTGCTTCGACACTGGTTGCAAGGAAAAAGATGTACGAAAACCAGGCCAGCGGGCCACCCACTGTTCGTACAGTAAATTGTACGCCCCCATGGAACCTTCCGATGTGTCCGGCGGCAAAGGGACCTGTATGGTCATAAATCCCTGCGCCGGTGCGCCATAGCAGGCCATGTCAAGCCCGTGGCCTGCCCGCAAAGTCACGGTTGGGCCACGGGTGGGCCAGGGGTGGGATTTTTAGTGGCGGAAGTGGCGCATCCCGGTAAACACCATGGCCACACCCAACCGGTCAGCGGCAGCAATCACCTCCGCGTCGCGCACGGAGCCACCGGGTTGGATGACGGCGGTCGCCCCGGCCTGGGCCACCGTTTCCAGTCCATCCGCGAAGGGGAAAAAGGCGTCCGAGGCGGCCACGCAGCCAGCCAATGGCAGCACCGCTTTCATGGCCCCAAACTTCGCCGCGTCCACGCGGCTCATCTGCCCCGCGCCCACGCCAATGGTTTGCCCATCGCGCGCATAAACAATGGCGTTTGACTTGACATGCTTGCAAACGCGCCAGGCAAAGAGCAGCGCCTGCATCTCCGCTGCACTGGGGGCGCGCTTGCTCACCGTCTTCAACTCCTGCGCCGCGATGTGCCCACGGTCCGCATCCTGCAATAACAGCCCACCAGAGATGTTCTTGAGGACGCGCGTGCTTTGCGAAGGAAGCACCTGCACCACGCGCAGGTTTTTCTTGGCGGCAAAGGCCGCCTTGGCTTCAAGGGTAAAGCTGGGAGCAACAATGGCCTCTACAAACAGCTTGGCGATCTCTGCCGCCGCAGCGCCATCCACTTCGCGATTGATGCCGATGACGCTGCCAAAAGCGGAAACAGGGTCGGCAGCCAGCGCTTTCTGGTATGCCTCCAGCACGCTGCCGCCCGTGGCCGCGCCGCATGGGTTGCTGTGCTTGATAATGGCGACGGACGTCTCATCAAACTCCTGCACCAGCTCCCAACATGCGTCCAGATCGACCAGGTTGTTGTAGCTGAGTTCTTTTCCCTGGAACTGCTGCAATCCGGCAATGCCTGTGCCGCTGCCATCTGCATACAGGGCCGCACGCTGGTGGGGGTTTTCCCCGTAGCGCAAGGGCATGGTCCGCGCGTAGGCCAGCCGCAGCGTGGCGGGCAGGGGCGCTTCAGCGGCAGCGGGAAGCTGGAGCGTCGCTTCCGCTTCCGGCGGCCCTGCAATGGCGTCCAGCGCGTTGGCGATCTCCAGATCATACTTCGCCGTCAGCGCAAAGGCCTGCCGGGCCAGCCGCCAGCGCGTCGCTCGGCCAAGTTGTCCCTGCTGCGCGTGCAGCTCTTCAATGATCGCCTCATACTCTGCCGGAGAGGTGACCACGGCCACGTCCTCAAAGTTCTTGGCCGCCGAGCGCACCATGGACGGTCCGCCGATGTCGATGTTCTCAATCACCTCGCCGAAGCGCACGCCGGGTTTTTCCAGTGTCGACCCAAAGGCGTACAGGTTCACCACCACCATGTCGATGGGGACAATGCCATGCTCGGCGACGGCCTGCCGGTGCTCCAGCTTGGAGCGGATGAACAGGATGCCGCCGTGGACCTTGGGATGCAGCGTCTTCACCCGGCCATCCAGCATCTCCGGGAAGCCTGTCAGGTCAGAAATGTCCTTTACGGGCAGTCCCGCCTCGCGCAGGGCGTGCGCCGTCCCGCCGGTGGAGACCAACTCTGCCCCCAGCTTGTGCAGTACCTCAGCAAAACCAACCACGCCACTCTTGTCCGTCACGCTCAACAAGACGCGGCGGACCGCTTTCAGGCCATTTCCCATCGGACCGTCCAATCTGTGCCCCCTCCACCCAGTAAAAAATCCCTGCAATTTTTGATTCTAATGCAGGCGGATGCTGCCCGCGTGGACACCGCCTGCGGCAGCGCCACGCAGAGAATGCAATTGTCATCCGCACTCCATACCATTAGCTTTAGAGTATGACGATTGCATGGCAGGGAGACGGGCCAGGTCCGCCGCGTCGCCCAGGCGCAGGGCCGGAGATATTGCCGCCAGAGGAGGAGGGTCTTTCCTCCAGGCGCGGTCCCCAGGACGTGGGACTTGGGGCAGAGACGTCCGATGGGCCAGGCCCGTCCGCCTTTGGGCGCATTCTGCAGGGTTGGAGCTACGCTCCGGCGACCTACATTCTGGTGGCCATCAACGTTGCCGTGTATTTGTTCATGGTGCGGGGCGGGGTCTCCTGGTGGGCGCCCACGGCAGAACAGATATTGCATTGGGGCGCCAATCGCGGGGCCAATGAAATCCTATATGGCCAGTGGTGGCGTCTGCTGACGGCCACCTTTGTCCATGTGGGCATCCTCCACCTGGCCACCAACATGTGGTGTTTGTGGAACCTGGGCCTATTGGGAGAGCCATTGCTGGGGGCCTTTGGCATTTTTGGCGTCTACACCCTGACGGGCATAACGGGCAATCTACTCAGTTCGGCGGTCAACCCCGGCATTGTGGGCGCGGGAGCATCGGGCGCGGTCTTCGGCATTGCCGGCATCCTCATCCTGTTGCTGAACGGGCCACACCTGCCCTTTCCGCGCGAGGAACTGCGCCGCCTGCGCCGCAACGTCATTTATTTTGCCGCCATCAACCTGGCCATTGGGGCCTCCACGCTGCTGTATTCTGGGGGTATCAAAATTGACAACATGGCCCACCTGGGCGGTTTTCTTTCTGGCCTGGCGTTGGGCGTGCCGCTGGCCCCGGTACTGGGTACGGGCAGGGAACGCTACCTGCGCCGCCAACGCGCGGCGTTCCTTGTGCTGTTGGTCGGGCTGCTGCTCTTTGGCTATGGCATCTTCCGCTTTTGGAAGAGCTGAGCGCACCCTTCCCCGCTGCGGTGTTGCCGGCCCTGCATCTCAGGCCGTGGTGGCAAACTTGCGCACCATGGCCAGCAACAGCTTGCGGTCGCTCTGGTTCAAATTGACGGCGTAACGACGCACCTGCAACAGAAAACGCAGCTCCTCATCGGTCAGGTCCTGCGCTTGCATTTCGTGGTGCAGCATGTCCTCTGCAAAGAACCCGGCCAGCGGCATGTCCATGGCGTTGGCCAGCTTTTGCAGGGTATCCAGCGAGGGCGTGGTGTGCCCATTTTCCACACGCGAAAGATAACAACGCAACAGGCCCGTCCGCTTTTCAATGTCTCCCTGCGAAAGGCCCTTTTGTAAACGCAGGTTCCGCACCGTGGTCCCAATGGAAGTAGTGGCCATCCAGCACCCCTTGTCAACGGAAGGATTTTGCAGCAGGCAATTTGTACTGATTTGCCATTATGAATTTAGTAAACATCCTGGGCACGGCCAATGCAAGGAAAATCCTTATACGGAAGCTGGAAGCGGCCATGGACTAACCCATGTACATGCCGCCATTCACGTCGAGTACGTGGCCGGTGATGTAGCTGGCCCCCTCCGATGCTAGAAAGACCACGGCCTGGGCCACGTCCTCCGGCGTACCGGCGCGGCCCAGCGGGACCTGGGTGAGCATCGCCGCACGCTGCTGTTCGTTCAACACCTCGGTCATGGGCGTTTCAATATATCCCGGCGCGACGGCGTTGACGGTGATGTTGCGCGAGGCCAGTTCGTGCGCCAGCGACTTGGTCAACCCAATCAGGCCGGACTTGCTGGCGGCGTAATTCGCCTGCCCTGCCTGCCCGCTCTCGCCCACCACGCTGGTAAGGTTCAGGATGCGTCCCCAGCGCGCCTTCAACATGCTCTGCATCACGGCCTGCGTCAGCAGAAAAGCGCCGGTCAGGTTGGTGGCCAGCACGGCGTCCCAGTCAGCACGCTTCATACGCAGGGCCAGCGCATCGCGGGTGATGCCGGCATTGTTCACCAGAATTTCCACCTTGCCATAGTGGGCCAGCACCGCCTTGGCGCAGGCGTGGATAGACGCCTCGTCGGCCAGGTCCAAGGCAAAGGCCGTGGCCGTGCCCCCGGCGGCCTGGATTTCTGCGGCCACCTCGGACAGCTTGCTCTCATTGCGCGCGGCCAGCGCCACCTGCGCCCCACTGTTCGCCAGCGCCAGCGCGCAGGCCCGGCCAATCCCCTGCGAGGCCCCCGTCACCAAGGCCACACGACCACTCAAAGACGCCATTTCATCCGCTCCTGTATGCAGCGATTTTTATATTGCAAAAATGAATTATAGTAGGCGGACCGGGGACATGGCGGGAACGACTGGCCCCAGCGGTCTTCAGCGCGCGTGCAGGACGACGGGGCGACCGTTGTCAAAGCTGACCGTGATCTGGAAATCACGGCGCTGGTCCCACTGCTTCTGCGTGATGGGATAATTGAAGACCACCAGGCCCTCGACGGTCTCTCCGGGGGCAATCACCTGGCGCCGCGCCAGCGGGACCGTGCCAAACGAAGCAAGGTTGGGATAGACCTGGAAAAGGAGGGGTATCTCCTCTGTGGAGGCCCCCAGGTTGTGTTGTTGCTCCTGCGGCAGGGTGAGCAAGGAGGAAAGATCAAAAATCTTCAAGGGGGACTTGGACAGGTCTTTGATTTGCACCTGCGCCAGCACCACCAACTGGTCCTGCTCTTCTGGGGAGCCTATCAATCCTGGCCCGTCCATGGCGGGGCTGGAAATGGTCTGCACGGGAAATATCTTGTACCGCACCAGGGTCCCCGATGCCACCGGGGCGACGCCCCCAACGCGCACATAAAAGACCACCATCACAATGCAGGTGACAACCAAGGCCACCAGAATGGGCAGCCTGTATTCCTGCAAAGGGTGCGGCGGGTCCACCTGCTCCAGCATGGGCGCAGGGACATTAGACGGTGGTGGCGTGGGCGCGTTCATGGATGCCAGCATTCTAGCGCGCTTTGCACTGCGTGGCCATGTTTATTCTGGATTGTTTTTTTAGATTGGTTTTATGGCAGGCAAAGGACTCCAGACCACCCTGCGCTCAAGGTCCCACCCAGCACCTTCTTTGCTACACGGTACATCCCTTTGTCCTGCAAGCGCCGGGCCACAACCGCACACGTCCCCATGCGCTGGCCGCCTTTACGCAAACGGAGCAGCCATAGTGCAGGTCTACTTCTGCCTGGGTCTATACGGCTTCGTGCAGGCGCAGCACAGCATCGGCCTGCGGCCCTTTGTCTCCTTGCACGATGTCGAACTGGACATCGTCCCCTTCTTTCAGGCTCTTATAGCCCTCGGTCTGGATCGCACTGAAATGCACGAACACGTCCGGCCCATCGTCCCGTCCAATGAACCCGAATCCCTTCGCGTTATTGAACCACTTCACCTTGCCCTTGTACTGACTCACGAAGAAACCCTGCCTTCCATACAGATTGGGGCACGCATGCCCCCTGAGGGTATAGACGCAGATATTGCGATTTGGTTATGTTGCTGGCCCCAGGCATGACCGGGCCTGGGGGAGCGGCGGTCCTACCGGCGGGTGCGGCGCAGGCGATCATATAAGAGCAGCGCAATCATGGATTTGCCGTCGATGATTTTGTTGCTCTCCACCCAGCGCAGGGCCTCAGAAAGCGGCACCATCTGGCACTCAATGTATTCATCTTCGTCCGGTTGCGTCGGGCCAGGGGCCAGCCCTTCGGCCAGATAAATCTGCATCCACTCGCCCAGAAACCCTGGGCTGGCGTAATAGCGGAGGAGCTTGGTCCAGCGGCGTGCGCGGTAGCCAGTCTCCTCCATCAGCTCGCGTTTGGCCCCGGGCAGCACGGCCTCCTGCGGCTCCCTACGCCCGGCGGGCAGTTCCCACATGTATTGTCCGGCGGCGTGGCGATATTGCCGCTCCAGCAGCACCAGCGGGTCTTTCTTGTTTTTGGAATCATCCACGGCCAAGATCACCACAGAGCCGGAGTGACGGATGACGTCGCGGCGGGAGTCTGTGCCGCCGGGTTCCCGGATGTAGTCCGTATACACGTCAAAGAGCGGCCCACTGTAGGCCAGCGCAGAAGAAAGCAGCGTGACCTTTTTGCCTTTGGAGGTGGCGCTGGATGTGGCTTTGTGCATCGGCGCTTTGTGTGCCGCTGCGCGGTTGGCTGGTGGTGTGGCCCTGGATTTTGGCTGGGCCTTGCGGCTTGCGGTTGGCGTCTTCTGGGGGGCCTTCTTGGGGGTCATCGGTCGCGGGTGTCCTGTCTGAAAGATAGCATCTGTTGGCGGCAGAGTGTTGGCCCGTGAGACGATGGGGGCAGCATGACACGCACACCGTCCACGCAGCAGCAAGGAAAAAGCGTCACGCTGGTTGGCTTTGGCAACTGGGGCACGGCGCTGGCCTGGGCGCTGGTTGCCGCTGGGGTCCCACTGCACGAGATCGTTGTCCGCAAGTTGCGCGAGGACGAACGCAAGCGCGCAAAAAAACTGGGCGCGCGGCTGGTGACGCTAGGACCCACAGGTCGCCCTTCGGCAAAGCTGGATGCGGAAATCATCTGGATATGCACGCCGGACGCGGCCATTGCCGCCACGGCTGCCACGCTGGCCCGACGCGGACTCCAGCAGCGCAGGCCCATTGTGTTGCACTCCAGCGGGGCGCTGGCCAGCACGGAGATGGCCGCCTTGCGGAAGGCTGGCGCGGGCGCCGTTTCCATCGCTTCGGTGCATCCGTTGATGAGCTTTCCGCGCCGCGCCGCCGCCGCGCTGCAAGGCGTCCCTTTTGCCATTGAGGGCGATGCGCGCGCAGTGCGGGCCGCCACGCTCCTGGTGCGCCGGTTGGGCGGAGCGCCCTTCACCCTGCGCACAAGGGACAAGGCACTTTATCACGCCTTTGGGGCCTTTGCCTCGCCGTTGCTGGCGTCTTTGCTGACGGCGGCGCTCTCCGTGGGCCGTGCCGCTGGCTTTTCGCAGACCGATGCCGCACGCCGGATGCGTCCCATTGTGGAGCGCACAGTGGAGAATTTCTTTCAGCATGGCCCGGCGCAGAGCTTCAGCGGGCCGGTGGCGCGGGGTGATGTGGCCACGGTGGCGCGCCATCTTGCCGTGCTGCAGGCGCACCCGCCGTTGCAGGAGGTCTATCGCGCCTTGCAGTCCTTTGCTTTGACCACATTACCGGTAAAGCGGAAAGCGGAGTTGCGTGCGCTCCTGGCCGGGCGAGGGACGCCGCGTGCATCGCGACGCCGCTCTGCCACATCCACTGCATGAGACACTAAAATTTCGGGCCGCGTGGTGTGGCGGAAGGAGGTCCTTTGCGTTCCTCCGCACACGCGGACGGGAGTGGTCCTCGATTGAATGTAGATTGTTATCCCGTTACGGCCTTGCCGCACACCAGTGCGCTTTTTCGGGACTATGTGGCCAGCGCTCCCGGTCCACTGGGGGACTTTTATTCGCCGCTGCGCAAGGGCGTCGCGTGGATGCAGGCGGACCATGCGTCCGTCCCGTTGCCCTTGGTGGACGCAAAGATGCGGGCCGCAGTCGTGGGCCTGCTGACAGAGCAGAACAAGCGACTGGGTGCAGGGACGGAGACGCTGGCCAATCTGGAGCGGCTGGCCGAAGGGGCCAACGCCGTGGTCACCGGCCAGCAGGTCGGGTTGTTTGGCGGCCCTCTGCTGACGTTGTGCAAGGCGGCGACCGCGGTCCGCCGCGCGGAAGACGCCTCCCGCGCCGGACATCCCCATGTGCCCATCTTCTGGCTGGCCAGCGAAGACCATGATCTGGCAGAGGTGAACCACGCCATTTTCCCAGGGAAGGCGCCTGCCAGTGGCGATGACGGACTATGTACCTTGCGCCTGGAGATGCCGGTCCATCATGCCGTACCGGTAGGCAATATCCCTTTGGGCGCGGGCATCCGTCCGCTGCTGGGCGAGTTGCAAAAGCTGCTGGGAGACGGTCCCGCATGGGAACTGCTGGCCGCCACCTACACGCCGGAGGCCACCTATGCCGGGGCCTTTGGCAGATTGCTGATGCACATTTTTGCGCGTCATGGATTGATCGTCATGGACGCCTCCTCGCGCGCCTTTCACGCCCTGGCGCGGCCCGTGTTGCGCGCGGCCATTGAGCAGGCGATACCGCTGCGCACGGCATTGATGGAACGTACCCGGGCGCTGGAGGCCGCTGGGTATCATGCGCAGGTGCTGGTCACAGACTCCTCCAGCCTGCTCTTTCTTCTGGACGAAAAGACCGGGACGCGCCACGCCTTGAAACCTGCGTCAGCGGACATCTGCGCTGCGGGAAACCATCGCTACAGCAGGGCCGACCTGCTGGCCATTCTGGACGCAGAGCCGGAACGGATCAGCCCCAGCGCATTGCTGCGTCCAGTGATGCAGGACGCTCTGCTGCCCACCTCGGCCTACATTGGCGGCCCGGCGGAGATCGCCTACTTTGCGCAATCGCAGGTGGTGTACCAGCGCATTCTGGGGCGCGTGACGCCGGTGCTGCCACGGCTTTCCGCCACGCTGATAGACCGTGAAATGGCCCGTTTGCTGGTGCGACACGGCCTGGAGTTGACCGGGATTTTTGCCAGACCAGAGGAACTTGCCCAGCGGCTGGCCGCGCGTTCCCTGCCGGTGGAAGGCAAACTCCGTCTGGCCGCTACGGGCGAGACCCTGGACCGCGAGCTGGACGCGCTGACTGCATGGATGGAATCGCTGGACGAAGGCCTAGGTCGTTCCGCACAAATTGCGGCCTCCAAAATGCGTTATCAGATGAATCGACTACGCCGGTTGGCGGCCCATTTTGAATTGGAGCGCGAACATACCTTGCGCCGCCATGCAGAGAAACTGCGGCAACACCTATTTCCCTCCGGCCATTTGCAGGACCGGGTGCTGGCCGGGGCGTGGTTCCTGGACCGCTCTTCAGAAGACCTGGCCTCCTTGCTGGTGCAACACGCCCACGGCAAATGCCCCGGGCACATGGCCATTCCACTGTAGCAATGGCCCCCCCTTACGGCGGCAACGGGAACGGCCAGCAAGAAAACCATTGCGGGCAGCGCAAAGGCCCCGCATGGCCCCGTCCGGCGCGCATGGCCCCAATGGGAAGACCTCTTGGCCGCTACAATGGAGTGTTGCCATGACTACGACTGCTGACTTCGTCCAGATTGATCTTTCGCCCCGCCGTCCTGCGCCCAAGCCGGAATGGCTGAAGGTGCCTGCGCCGATGGGCGCGACCTACCACGACCTGAAAAAGCTGGCCCGCGACCTGCACCTGCACACGGTCTGCGAATCGGCCCAGTGCCCCAACATTGGCGAGTGCTGGAACCACAAGACGGCCACCTTTATGATGCTGGGCAACCTCTGCACGCGCCACTGCGGCTTTTGCGCGGTGCCCAAGGGCCGCCCACAGCCAATCGATTTTGACGAGCCGCGCCGCGTGGCGGGGGCCATTGCCACGCTGGGACTGAAGTACGCCGTCATCACCAGCGTGGACCGCGATGATGACCTGATGGGCGGGGCGCGCGCCTTCGCCCTGGTGATTGAGGAGACCCACCGCCAGGCGCCCGGCTGCCAGGTGGAGGTGCTCATCCCGGATTTTCAGGGCAACGAAGCGGCCATCCGCACGGTGGTTGAAGCGCGCCCAGAGGTCCTGAACCACAACACCGAAAGCGTGCCGCGCCTCTACCGCGCGGTCCGTTCCGGGGCGCGCTACGAGCGTACCCTGCGCCTGCTGGAATACGCCAGGGAACTGGACCCCAAACTGGTCACCAAGTCTGGCGTGATGGTCGGCCTGGGCGAAGAAATGCACGAGCTGCTAGATGTCTTCCGCGACCTGGCGCGCGTGGGCACAGGCATCCTGACCATTGGCCAGTATCTGCGCCCCTCGCGGGACCATGTGCCGATGGCGCGTCTCTACACCCCGGCGGAGTTCGCCTGGATGAAGGAAGAGGCGCTGCGCATGGGCTTCCAGCATGTGGAGTCCGGCCCTTTGGTGCGCTCTTCGTATCATGCGCATGAGCAGGCCGCATCCACCGGACTGACGACCGTCCGCTGAGCTGGCTGGCAGGGCCCCCACGCTCCGGTCAACCCGGTCAGGGCATGAAGCGGCGCGTCGGCTGACGACGCTCCACACGCATCAGCCACGCCAGCAGGCCAAAATATACCAGCAGCACGGTGAAGACCTGGAAGGCCAGCCAGTATAGTTTGTTGTCAAAATACACTGGGACGGTCAGATTGAGGGCCACAAAACCCAGCGCCACCAGCGCCGCCACAGCGGCAGAGACCATGCGCCCACCCACCTGCAAATGGCTGTGGCAGTAAGGGCAGCGATAGAAGCCGCGTACCCCGGAGCGAAAGAATGCCCCCCACCGGCTTTGCGGCGTGGTGCATACCGGACAACTGAACATGCTCTGGACTTCTGTTGTATCGGAGGAGAACAGCATTGACTTTATTGTGCGTCAAAAATCATCCCCTGTGTATCCCTGCCGCCGGAAATACATCCTGCCCCAGCAAATTTTGCTTGGCCATACGAAATTGCTTCCTGCAAAAGCCGTTGCAACGCAGGCAATCTGCAATCTGCCGTTTCCCCCGCAGGAAGCTGGGGGCCGGGAACGGTCTTGCCCTCCTCTGTCTTGCCGGAGCATCTGCCTGCACGGCGCAACAGCAGCAACCCGTTACGAAGCTGGAACCGGTGCGGACCACCGTCACCGTCCTCGGTGACGCCGCGCCAGTGACCCTGGGAGAATCGGCCCGCTCCGTTGTGGTGCTGGATACACAGGAGCACCCCCAGGCATTTAACAATGTGGAAGATTATCTGCGCACGGATTCTTCCATCCAGATCAACCAGCGGGGCGCGGGTGGTTTCCCCGCCGACCTGTCCGTCCGTGGCACCTCCTTTGAGCAAACGCTGGTGCTGATTGACGGCTTCCGGGCGAATGACGCGGAGACGGCCCACAACAACCTGGATATGCCCGTGCCCTTGGACGCCATGACCAGCATTGAGGTGCTGCACGGAGCAGGCTCCACGCTCTACGGAGCGGACGCGCTGGGCGGGGTGGTGGACTTCACCACCGCGCGACCGCCTATGACGTCCCTGTGGGTCTCCGCCGGGGCGGGCAGCTTTGGAGAAAACCAGCAGACCTTCGTGGGCAATTACGTCCAGCGCTGTTGGGCGGAGCAGCTTGCGGCGCACCACGATTACTCTTCCGGCTTTATCTACGACCGCGATTATCGCAATGAGAATGCCAGCTCAGAGAGTTGGATTACTACGCCCCTCGGTACCAGCGACATCCTGCTGGCGGCCAGTGACAGCCCCTTTGGGGCGGCAAATTTCTATGGGTACTATCCCTCCTGGGAGCGCACCAAGGGCTGGTTCTCCTCCATCAACCAGGCGCTGGGGGACAAAACGCAGGCCGGGTTTGCCTACCGCCGCCACACGGACAACTTCATCCTTGTTCGCGACGATCCCGCCTTGTATGCCAATAACCACATCGATGGGAGCTGGCAGGCGGTCCTGCGGCGGCAGGAGCATCCCGGCACGGGCAAGGCCCTCTTTTACGGGTTGGACTTCGACGGCGACCACATCCATAGCAACAATCTGGGACAGCACGCGCGCAACTGGGGGTCCGGTTATGTGGACCTGGACCTGCGCCCCTCGCGCCACGCATTGCTTTCCGTTGGCGCGCGACAGGAGTTCATCAGCGGCGGCTACGATGTTTTCAACCCCATGGTGGCGGCGGCATTCTGGATGCATCCCGGCATCAAGTTTCGCGCCTCGGTGGGGAGCGGCTTCCGCCTGCCCACCTACGTTGACCTGTATTACAGCGACCCAACGACCCTCGGCGACCCCAACCTGAGGCCGGAATCCGCATGGAACTACGAAGCCGGCTTCGACTACTATCCCCGGCCCTCGCTGGGCATCTTCGTCACTGGCTTTTACTCACCGCAAACGAATTTCATCGACTATGTGCGTGCCTCTCCTGCGGACCTGTGGCAAGCGGCCAACATCTCCGGGCTGGATTTCAAGGGAACAGAGGCCAGCATGACGTGGCGCGCCAGCGAACACCAGCAGGTGGACCTCTCCTGGACATGGCTGGATGGGGCGCAGAACGCCCTGCACGGGTTGCAGTCCGAATACGTCTTCAACTATCCGGTGCATAACGCGGTCTTCAACTGGTTCTACACGCCACAACGCTGGACCACATTGAATACGCGCGTCCTGGTGCAGCAGCGCTTCCAGCAGACCGCCTATCCCGTGTGGGACTTCTCCCTTACCCACGAAATTGGCAGGGTGCAACCATTTGTGCAGATGACCAACCTGAGCAATACCGGCTACGACGAAATCATCGGCGTTCCCATGCAGGGACGGGCCTTTCTGGGCGGAGTAAAAATCTGGCTGCGCCAGCCCTGAAGCGGCCCCTGGCCCATCTCCCGGTCCGCGTCTGTATCCATCTTGTATTTTCTTGCTAACCAACCTGCCTTTTCTTCGTTTAACCAAATAGTCCTTCCTTGCAAGGCGTAGCGCGGCAGATTTTCCATTAACAGACCCCAACATGGGACCAACAAAGGAAAAAGATGGCAACCAGTGCCCTTCTGCACTCCCAACCAACGACGAAAAACGCGGCCACCGAATATGCCAATTCCGTCAACCCGCAATGGGTCCGCCTGTTGGCCCTGCTGGGCATGGACACGGAATATGTCCGCTGCTCCGGTGCCATGCTGGAGACCACGGATGGACGACAGGTCCTCGACTGCCTCTCTGGCTACTGCGTCTACAACACGGGCCACAACCATCCCTACATTCTGGATGCGCTCAAGCAGGAGCTGGACCGCTGCGGGCCGACCATGCTGCAAAGCCACATCCCTGGACTGGCCGGGGAGCTGGCTGGCAGGCTTTGCCATCTGGCCGGGGGGCAATTGCAGAAGGTCTTCTTTTGCAGCTCTGGCAGCGAGGGCGTGGAATCCGCCATCAAGTTTGCCCACGCCCGCACAGGCCGCTCCGGGTTGCTCTCCTGCCAGGGGTCCTTTCACGGGCTGACCACCGGCGCTTTGTCCCTGATGGGCGAGTGCTTCTGGAAGGCCAACTTTGGCCCGCTGCTGCCGGAGGTGGCAACGGTCCCCTTCAACGACCTTCCCGCACTGGAAAAACAACTGGCCACGCGAAAATTTGCCGCCTTCTTTGTGGAGCCGGTCCAAGGCGAAGGGGGCATTCGCCTGCCCGATGCGGATTACCTGCAACAGGCACAGGACCTCTGCCATAAATACGGCAGCCTGTTCGTGGCCGATGAGGTGCAGACGGGCCTCTACCGCACGGGAAAATTCCTCGCCTCGCACCACTATGGCGTGGGACCGGACATGGTCATCCTGGCCAAGGCACTGAGCGGCGGACTGGTCCCTGTGGCCGCCGTGCTGATGACTGAGGACATCTATGATGCGGTCTACGGTTCCCTGAAACGCGCCATCCTGCACGCTTCCACTTTTAGTGAAAACGCCCTCTCCATGCGCGCTGGTCTGGCCACGCTGGATGTTCTGGCAGCGGAAAATCTGGGAGGACGCTCCCTGCATACGGGCGAAGCGCTGCGCCAGCAGTTGCAGGACGCACTCCAGGATTTCGAGATGGTCGAGGAGGTGCGCGGGCTGGGCCTCTTCAACGGCATCGTCTTCCGCGCCCCGCGCCAGCTATCGTTGCGCGTGGCCTTTGAGAGCTGCAAGGCCGTCCATCCCGGTCTCTTTGGGCAGATGCTGGTGCGGCGTCTCTTCAACCAGCACGACCTGCTGACGCAAATATGCGGCAATGACTTCATGGTCCTGAAGGTCGCGCCCCCACTGGTCATCGGCGCTGCAGAACGCGACCGCATCGTAGCGGCCATTACGGAAACGGCCTCCGCAGTCCACAGTTCTGGCACATTTTGGAAGGACGCACTGGAGATCGCGCGGCGCGCCGTCAATCTTTGATCGACAGCAAGACAGTTGTTGCAACGACAGGCACGGAAAAAACAGTGGACCTCAATCTTCAGGAGCAAAGAAAATACTGGATGCAGAATTCTTCCATGAAAAAAACGGATGTCTTTGTGGTGGGAGGTGGCCCCTCTGGTCTGGCCGCAGCCATTGCCCTGCGGCGGAAAGGCGCGTCGGTTGTGGTGGCGGATTCCGCCCATCCCGCCATTGACAAGACCTGCGGCGAGGGCCTGATGCCCAACGCGCGCACGGCGCTGGCCCAGCTTGGCATTCCCGTTCCTGACGATGTGGGCGTCCCCTTTCGCGGCATCTGCTTCCGCAACGCACACACCGCGGCCTCAGCGCATTTTACCCAGGGGGACGGTCTGGGAGTGCGTCGCACCGTCCTGCACAATCTGCTGGTGGACCAGGCCCGCGCGCTGGGAGTGACGTTGCTGTGGGGCACGCATGTCCGCTTTACTGGGCAGGGTGGGTTGTTTGCCGGGGAGACGCAATGGCAGGCACAATGGACCATTGGGGCCGATGGACAACGCTCCCGCGTGCGCCAGTTCGCCGGACTGGACCAGGGCCGCAGCACGCAGCGTTTTGGCATCCGCCAGCACTTCCGCATTGCCCCGTGGAATGATTGCGTGGAAGTCACCTGGGCCAGGGAGGGCCAGGCGTATGTGACGCCGACCCGCCACGATGAGGTTTGCGTGGCCCTCCTTATGGAAGACAAGCATTTCCGCTTTGCCAATCTGGCGAAGGTCTTTCCTGGGCTGGCCGCGCGGCTGGAAGGCCATGCGCCCACCTCCACGGAACGTGGCGCCCTGACCGTCAGCCGCCGCCTGCCGCGCGTCACGCACGGAAACATCGCCCTGATTGGCGAGGCATCCGGCTCCGTCGATGCCATCACAGGCGAGGGACTCGCGCTCAGCTTCCAACAGGCCATCGCCCTGGTTGGGGCCATCGCCGCCGGGGACCTGTCCCAGTATGAAAGGCGCCATCGGGAGATTTTTCGTGTGCCCACCCGCATGTCGCAGCTCCTGGTTTTCCTGGGGCGGCATCCCCAGATGCAAGCGCGCATTCTGGGCGCCTTCCACAAAGACGCCTCTTTGTTCTCTCACCTGCTGGGCGTGCATCTCGGCCAGCGTCCGCCCCTCGCCATCCATCCCAACAGCCTTTGGCAATTTGGTAGAAACCTGGTGACCCGATGAAATCCCGACTGAAGTTTCCGTTGTTTTTCCTGCTGCTTATTTCCGCAGGGACGCTGCGCGCACAAAGCGTGGCGCCTGCGTCTGCCGTGACCATCCAGATGGACCCGGCGCAGAGCAAAATCCTCTGGACGCTGCCCGATGTACTGCACACCGTGCATGGCAGCTTTCAGCTTGCCTCCGGCGCGATCACCTTCCAGCCGCAGAGTGGCGCGGCCTCTGGGCTGTTCACGGTAAACGAGGAGACCGGGGCCAGCGGCGACGGCGCGCGCGACCGGCGCATGAAGCGGTCCATTCTGGAAATCGCCAAGTACCCGACGGCGACCTTCCGACCCACGCACGTCACCGGCGCGTACCACGCACCGGGCGCGTCCACGCTCGTCGTCGATGGCGTCTTTCATCTGCATGGGGCGGACCACCCCCTGCAACTTACCTTCCAGGTGGAGAGCAGCGGCAGCCATGTTGTTGCCACGACAAAATTTGACATTCCCTACGTGGCCTGGGGGATGCGTGATCCCAGCACGCTTTTTTTGCGCGTGGGTAAAAGCGTGCAAATGGAGATTGACGCCCAGGGGACCGTGCAGACAGCGCCATAAAGTGCACTGGCCAGAGTGGCCCCTTGGCATTCCCCCAGCGGCTGAGGCCGTGCCTGTTTTGCGTCTGTTATGGACGGGCTGAAGGCCTGTCTCCTTCAAAATGCTGAAGGCCTATTTCTTTCTAAACTGGACAAGGCCAAGCAGAACGTGACAAGGCCAAGGCCCACTTGTCCTCTGGTTCAGTACCCAGCCGCTTTGCCGAAGTTGTGGCGATGGTCCTGTCCGCCGCTGATCCCGCCTGTTACCGGGTCAATGGCGATGCACTCGCCGTCACTCCAAGAATGCGTGCCTGCATTGACGCTATACCCCATCGCCCGCAGCGCGGCTACGGTGCTTGGCGGAAACCCAGGCTCCAGATATAAAACGTCCGGCAAATACTGATGGTGGAAGCGCGGGGCATCCACGGCCTGCTGGATGTTCAGGCCGCCATCGACCACACTGAGGAAGATGTTGGCCACTGTCGTAGTAATGCGCGGTCCGCCCGGTGAGCCAAGCACAAGGGCGATCTTGTTATTTTTGACCACGATGGTGGGCGTCATGGCAGAAAGGGGCCGTTTGCCGGGAGCAATGGCGTTGGCTGGCCCCTGGACCAATCCAAACATATTGGGCACGCCCTGTTTGGAGGCGAAATCGTCCATCTCGTCGTTGAGCAGGAAGCCCAGTCCTGGGACCGTGACGCCGGAGCCAAAAGCGTTGTTCAGCGTCGTGGTGACGGCCACGGCATTCCCTTCCGCATCGACAACAGAGTAGTGGGTGGTCTGGTTGGATTCGTGGTGCGCAGGCAGCATTTTCGGTGGCGGCGGCAGGAAGCCTGCCGGACGTTGCAGTGTGCTGGAAGGCGTGGCCACGTCCGGGCGAATGCTGGCGCGCAGGGCGGCGGCATAGGCCAGACTGGTCATCGGCTGCACGGGGATGGGCGTAAAGTCCGGGTCGCCCAGATAGTCCGTGCGGTCCATATAGGCGCGGCGAAAGGCCTCCGTGATGAGGTGCATCTCGGCAGGCGTGCGGTCGCCCAGCGAATGCAGGTCATAGGGCGCAAGGATGTTGAGCGTCTCCAGCAGGCCAATGCCGCCGGAGGAAGGCGGCGGGGCCGTCAGGATGCTGTATCCGTGGTAGGCGCCCACCAGCGGGGCGCGCTCTTTCACCTGGTAGCTGGCCAGGTCTTTGGCTGTAATCAGGCCCCCGCCTGCCTGCATCGCCGCGGCAATCTGCCGCGCCAGGTTGCCGTGGTAGAAGCTCTCTGGATGGGCCGCAATCCGCTCCAGCGTGCGCGTCAGCTCCGGCTGACGGAAGCGCTCGCCTGCACGGTAGAAATCGCCATCGCGCTGGAAGATACGGCGTGATTCAGGGAATTTTGTCAGCAAGGGGTCATGCAGCTCACTGGCCTCTTCCTCGGTCAGCACAAATCCATCGCGGGCCAGACGAATGGCTGGCTGCATCACCTGCGGCAAGGTGAGCTTGCCCCAAAGCCGCTCCGCCTGCACCATGCCAGCCACCGATCCCGGCACGCCCACGCTACGCAGGCCCACTGTGGAGGCGTCCGCAATCACATTGCCTTGCGCATCCAGATACATATTGGCCGAGGCCGCGCCGGGGGCCTCTTCGCGGAAATCCAGAAAATGCGCATCGCCATTTTTGAAGCGCACCAGCAGAAAGCCGCCGCCGCCCAGGTTCCCGGCAATGGGATGGACGACGGCCAGCGCGAAGCCCACGGCGACCGCTGCATCCACGGCATTGCCGCCTGCCCGCAGCACCTCCACGCCCGCATCACTGGCGTCGTGCTGCACCGTCACCACCATGGCGTGTTGCGCGCGCACCGGCTGTTCGTGCTGGTAATCCAGGCCGGTGGCTGGGGCCTGCGCCATTGCGCCGCCAGGAAAAAGGCCGCAAATCAGGGCCGCGGAGAGCAATAAAGAAAACAAGAATTTCTTTGTCATAAAGACCGTCAGGTAAGGCCAGTGTAACGCTTCTGTCCGCACGACCTTCCCAACGCCGGGGGGCCGCACGCACAGGCCCACAGCCCCAAAAGGACAGGCCACACCTGTCCCCCAGAATTATGGACACAAACCGGCGCAGCATCCCCCGCTGAAGGAATGCCGCATGGCGAGACCGGCGCCATCTACGTCTTGCTGGAAGTGGCCGTCGTGGCCGCAACCGGGTCGTTGGTCACCAGTAGGCCAAATTTGCCTGCCCCTCCTGCCGGTGGGTCCAACGCAAATGCTGTATATATGTGGCCAGCCACGGGAGTAAACGCGGTCTGGACCAACACGGTATTGGAGTTGCCATGCGGCGTGATCTGCACCGCATAGGTCCCCGGCGACAGTGCAAAGTAGGTCTGCGTCACCTGACCAAAGGTGAAATTGCTCAGCGCTGGCGTCAACGTGCTTGCCGCCGGTATCACCCCATTGGGGCCTGCGAGGGCCGTCACGTATACGTCCACGGCCCCGGCGCTGGAAGAGGTCTGGACAACACGCAGCTTGAAGTCCCCACCCTGCGGGGCGCTGTCATCATCGGTGAGCGTCAGCAACCCAATGCCCGGCGCCGGGTTGATCGTCACAATCGTGTAATGGCCGTTTTGCAACAGCGTTTGCGATTGGGAAGCCAGTGGCGACGAGGCGGCCTGCTGGTACACCAGAATGCTTTGTTTGGCCCCGGCCCCCACTGGACGATAGTTGCCGGAGGTGTCCGCTGCGCCATACGTCCCTTGCTGCACCACGCCCTCTGTGCCATACGGCAGGCTGGAAACAACAGGCGTTTCGCCCACTTGTACCGTGTAGTTTGTCAGACCGGGGGACGCATTCACGGCCCTCACATAGCTGTTGCTCGAAGCGCCGCAGCCTGCAAGTAGCAGGCCCGCACCCAACGTCACGCTGCCGCATATACCAAACCATTTTTGACGCATTTTCATTTCTCTCCTTGGGGGAAAAGGAATTTACTCACGGCAACCAAAGCAAAAAACTTTCAAGGGCCACGGCCCGGACAACAGACCGCAGCATCGACCACCCAGTGCGGTCACTTCCCGCCCGGAATATCGTCTATAGGCAACATTCTTGATACGAGTTTGCTCTCGGATGCGTAAATCGCACAAGTGTTTTTTTGGATTTGGAGAGAGAATGTCCTGCCAGAAATAGGGGCATACGCCCGTACCAGCCCGTGGTGAAAGTCGAGCTGCCACAAAACGTCCCTCGGCGGCCAAAGCCGCGTTGATTTTGCGGCCCTTACGGCACGGCTGAAGCCGTGCCCCTTCAAAACCCGACTTTCACCACAGGCTATTACGGATTTTTGGCAGCTTCATCTTTCCCAAATTCCACCAAGGCCGCCAATTTCTTTTGGGCCGCGCCGGAAGCAATGGCTGCTGTGGCCTGCTCCACGCCTTCGCGCAGCGTGGATGCCGCGCCCGCCACCACCAGCGCCGCGCCTGCGTTCAGCGCGACCACGTCACGGCAGGCGCCTTTCTCGCCAGCGAAAACCCTCCGCAGCAGGGCAGCGTTGTGTTGCGCATCGCCGCCAGCCAGCGCAGCCAGCGGGGCCTGCTGCAGACCAGTTTCCTCCACGTTGAAGGAACGTTGTTGCACGCGGCCCTGGCGCACCTCAGCCAGCAGGCTGGGGCCAGAGAGCGACAGCTCGTCCATGCCACCTGCCGGGTCCGCACCGCCGTGCATGGTCCCGTAGACCACCAGGCCATGCTCCACGCCCAGCAACAGCATGGTTTCCGCCACCAGGGGCAGCAGTTCCGGGGCATAAACGCCCATCACCTGACGGCGCGCCCCGGCAGGGTTCGCCAGCGGGCCAAAGATGTTGAAGACGGTGCGGAAACCCAGGGCGCGGCGCAGTGGTTGCACACGCCACATGGCCGGATGCATGGACGGGGCAAAGAGGAAGGCAAATCCCGTCTGGCGCAAGCAGGCGGCGGCCCGTTCCGGGGAAAGGTCCACCGGCACGCCCAGCGCTTCCAGCACATCTGCCGACCCGCAGCGCGAGGTGACGCTGCGGTTGCCATGTTTGGCGACCCTGGCCCCTGCGGCTGCGGCCAGCAAGGCCGCCCCGGTGGAGATGTTGAAGGTCCCGCTGGCATCGCCGCCGGTGCCGCAGGTGTCCACCAAGTTGGCGCGTTCGGTCTCCGTCAGGGGCACGGTGATGGCCGTTGCGCGCATGGCATCGACAAAGCCGGCCAGCTCTTCCGCAGTCGCGTCGCGCACGGCCAGGGCCGCCAACAGAGCGGCGATTTGCGTATCGGGCAAGAGGCGCTCCTGGTCCTCCAGGATGAGCTGCATCAGCGCGCGGGCGTCAGCGCGGCGCAGTGGAAGGCGTTGCTCCGTGAGCTGCTGCAGTGCTTCTGTCATGCCTAGCATTGGTGGACCGTCCTTGGTCAATTTTGGTGGGCCGTTTTGGCGCCGCCCCGGGGGGGGGGCCGTTTTGGTGCATATTGGTGACTGTTTTGGGCCGCCTTGGAAAAATAATTTGCCGGACGCCAGCTTGTCCGATAATATCGAGTGTTCGTTACATCTCTAGTTTTTCACACGGCATCTTATATGACCATGTGTCGCACAGAACACGGGGACCCAACCATACCATGAAAATCCACGAGTATCAGGCAAAAGACATCCTTGCAAAATACGGTGTCGCCGTTCCACGCGGCGAAGTGGCAAACACCGTGGAAGAAGCGGTGGACGTGGCGAAGAAGCTCTTTGCTGCGAAGGCCCACGGGGTCGTCGTCAAGGCGCAGATCCACGCTGGTGGACGCGGCAAAGGCGGCGGCGTCAAGTTGGCCAAAAATTTGCAAGAGGCCGAGGAACACGCCAAGAAAATCCTCGGCATGCAATTGGTGACGCACCAGACCGGCCCGCAGGGACAAAAGGTCCGGCGGCTGCTGATTGAGGAGACTGCGGCCATTGACCGCGAGTTGTATCTTGGCATCGTGCTGGACCGCGCCACCGCCAAGGTCGTCTTTATGGCCTCCCGCTCCGGTGGCATGGAGATTGAAGAGGTCGCCGCCAAGGACCCCAAGGCCATCTACAAGGAGGCCATCGACCCGGCGGTCGGCTTCCAGACCTATCAGGCGCGCAAGCTGGCCTTTGCGCTGGGCCTCAAACCCACGCAGATCAACCAGGCCGTGCAGTTCATGGACGGCCTTTACAAGGCATACACAGAGACCGACGCCTCGCTGATGGAGATCAATCCTTTCATCACCACCAAGGACGACCGGCTGATTGCCCTGGATTGCAAGGTCAACTTTGACGACAACGCCATGTTCCGCCACAAGGACCTGAAGGAACTGCGCGACGTGACCGAAGAAGACCCGCTGGAAGTGGAGGCGTCCAAGTATGCGCTGAACTACATCCGCCTGGACGGTAACATTGCCTGCATGGTAAACGGGGCCGGTCTGGCGATGGCGACCATGGACATCATCCAGTATGCCGGCGGTATGCCCGCCAATTTCCTGGATGTGGGCGGGGGCGCCACCCAACAGCAGATTGAGCACGCCTTTGAAATCCTGCTTGCAGACAAGAACGTGAAGACCGTCTTCATCAACATCTTTGGCGGTATCCTGCGCGTGGACACGCTGGCGCAAGGCGTGGTTGAGGCGGCCAAGAAGACCCAGGTGAAGGTGCCCGTGGTCTTACGCCTGGAAGGCACCAACGTGGAGCAGGGCCGCAAAATCCTGAAGGACTCCGGCCTGAACTTCCTGGTGGGAGAAAGCATGAAGGACGCGGCAGAGATCGCCGTGGCCGCAGCCAAGGGCAAGTAGTGAGCGAAAAGGATTCGAGGAGCAAATGAGCGTACTGGTTGATCACAATACCCGCTTGATCGTACAGGGAATTACCGGCAGGGAAGGCACCTTCCATGCCAAGGGCTGCGCCGCGTATGGCACCAACGTGGTTGGCGGCGTCACCCCCGGTAAAGGGGGCACCAAACATGAGGGTTGGCCGGTCTTTGACACCGTGCATGAGGCCGTGGAGAAGACCGGGGCCAACGCCACCATGATCTTTGTGCCGCCGCCCTTTGCCGCGGACGCCATCCTGGAAGCAGAAGATGCAGGCCTGCCCCTGATTGTCTGCATCACAGAAGGCATCCCCACGTTGGACATGGTGCGGGTCTGGAGCAAGCTGAAGCACTCCACGTCGCGGCTGATTGGCCCCAACTGTCCCGGCATCATCTCCCCGGGCAAATGCAAGATTGGCATTATGCCGGGCCACATCCACCGCAAGGGCAGCGTCGGCATCGTCTCGCGCTCTGGCACGCTGACCTATGAGGCCGTACACCAATTGACGCGGAACGGCTTTGGCCAGTCCACGGCCATTGGCATTGGCGGCGACCCCATCGTCGGCACCACGCATGTGGACGCGCTGAAGCTGCTGAATGAAGACCCGGAGACCGAGTCGATCGTGCTGATTGGCGAGATTGGCGGCACGGCGGAAGAGGCCGCGGCTGCCTACATCAAGAAGCACGTCAAGAAGCCGGTGGTGGGCTTTATTGCCGGGCAGACCGCGCCGCCAGGACGCCGCATGGGCCACGCGGGCGCCATCATCTCCGGCGGGCAAGGCACCGCAGCCGACAAGATGAAGGCCCTGGCAGCGGCAGGCATCCATGTGGTGCAATCGCCTGCATTGATTGGCGAGACCATGGTCAAAGCATTGGGCAGGGCCTAGAGAATCCCTGGACAAGCCAGCGTCTTGAAGGGGCGGGACTTTAGTACCGCCGGAAGTGCCTGAAGTAATAGTGGGCTTCATCCCCTGAGGGACTGCCGTAGGAATAGGTCAGCCCCCCTAGAGAACACTTCGGTGGCCTTCCTCGTCCCCGGGGACGGCCACCGGTTTATGATGGATACCAAGGAGAACTTCATTTGCAACGTACCTTGAGCATCATCAAGCCGGACGCTGTCCGCAAGGGCCATACCGGCGCCATTTTGTCCATGATGGAGACTGTTGGCTTCCACCTTGTCGCCATGAAAAAGCTGAGCATCAGCAAGGAGCAGGCCTCCGGCTTTTACGCCGTCCACGCGGCCCGGCCTTTTTTTGGCTCCCTGACCACCTTTATGTCTTCCGGCCCCATCTACGTGATGGTGCTGGAAAAAGAAAACGCCATCGCTGACATGCGCAAGTTGATGGGCGCCACCAACCCGGCGAATGCCGAAGAGGGGACCATCCGCAAGCGCTTTGCCGCCAGCATTGAAGAAAACGCCATCCATGGCTCCGATGCGGAAGACACCGCAAAATTCGAGATCGGCTATTTCTTCGCAGGATACGAACTGGAATAGCCAGTCTCGCACCTGAAACGCGGCCCCGTCCCGCCTGCCTCGTTGATACCAGCGGGGCAGGCAAAATTTTATTTCCGCCCATCCTGCAATAGCATCGGGACAATATGGAAACCACAGAACTGCATGGAGTGCGCGTCTCACGCATCGGCCTGGGCACTTGGGCCATCGGGGGCGGCGAGTGGGGCGCGGTGGACGAACACGAGGCAGTCTCCGCCTGCCGCAGCATCTTTGACCACGGTATCAACATGATTGACACGGCGCCCATCTACGGCGATGGCCGGGCCGAGGGGATTGTCGGCAAAGCAATGGCCGAAGATGGCCACCGGGAAGATTTTTACATCGCCACCAAGGCCGGCCTGCGCCGCATCGGTGGCAAAGTGGTCACCGATGGCCGCCCGGAGCGCCTGCTGGAAGAGGTGGACCAGAGCTTGCGCCGTCTGCGCACGGACTATATCGACCTCTACCAATTGCACTGGCCGGACCCGCTGGTCCCTGTGGAAAAATCTGCGGAGGCATTCCTGCAACTCTACAAGTCCGGGAAGGTCCGCGCCATCGGCGTCAGCAATTGTTCCGCTGCGCAAATGGGGGCGTTCCGCAGCGTTGCTCCGTTGCACAGCAGCCAGCCGCCCCTGAACATCTTTGAGCGCGATGCGGCCCGGGATGTCCTGCCTTATTGCCGCGAACACGGCATCAGCGTGCTGGCCTGGAGCGCCTTGTGCCGCAGCCTGCTGACAGGCAAGGTGCGCACCGACCAGCAATTTCCCGCAGACGACATCCGCTCCTTTGACCCCAAGTTCCAACCACCCCGCTTGGCGCAGTATGTGCAGGCCGTACAGGCGCTGGACATCTACGCGCAACAACATTACGGCAGGCGCGTGCTGCACCTGGCGCTACGCTGGGTGCTGGACCAGCCGGGGGTCTCGGTGGCGCTTTGGGGGGCGCGGCGTGCGGAACAACTGGCCCCGGCGGAGGAGGTCTGCGGATGGAAATTGACGCCAGAGGAGATGCTTGCCGTGGATGCTCTGGTGGACGCTGCAGTGCGCGACCCTGTGGGGCCGGAGTATCTTCGGCCTGGATTGCGCGCGTAGTCCGTCTGCTATTTCAATCGCGGTAGGGGGCGAAGGACACAGCAAAACGAAAAGGGCCACCCCGAAGGGTGGCCTTTTCCGTGAAATAATGCCGGCGATCACCTAATCTCCCACACTCAAAAATGCAGTACCATCGGCCCAGCAAGGCTTAACTTCCGTGTTCGGGATGGGAACGGGTGTGCCCCTTGCAGTATATTCACCGGCAAACTTATGATGTTTCACAACAGGATAGATTTGGGTATTTCGAACTATAAGGCATGTTCGTTGAATGTCCGCAATTTCTGCGCGGAGTTAATTCTATGAACAAGCCGAACGGGCGATTAGTACTGGTAAGCTACACGCATTGCTGCGCTTCCACATCCAGCCTATCAACCAGGTGGTCTTCCTGGGCCCTTCATTTCCCTTACGGGTTGGGAGATATCATCTTGGGGTGTGCTTCCCGCTTATATGCATTCAGCGGTTATCACAACCGAACTTCGCTACCCAGCTGTGCCTTTGGCAAGACAACTGGAACACAAGAGGTTCGTCCATCCCGGTCCTCTCGTACTAAGGACAGGTCCCCTCAAATCTCCTACGCCCACAGCAGATAGGGACCGAACTGTCTCGCGACGTTCTGAACCCAGCTCACGTACCGCTTTAATAGGCGAACAGCCTAACCCTTGGAACCTTCTACAGCTCCAGGATGCGATGAGCCGACATCGAGGTGCCAAACCGGAGCGTCGATATGAACTCTTGGCTCCGATCAGCCTGTTATCCCCGGCGTACCTTTTATCCGTTGAGCGATGGCCCTTCCATACAGAACCACCGGATCACTAAGGCCTGCTTTCGCATCTGCTCGACTTGTAGGTCTTACAGTTAACCACACTTATGCCTTTGCACTCGACGGCTGATTTCCAAACAGCCTGAGTGTAGCTTCGCGCGCCTCCGTTACAATTTAGGAGGCGACCGCCCCAGTCAAACTACCCGCCTTACTATGTCCCTCTCCCGGGTAACGGGAGCAGGTTAGAACCACAACACTCGCAGGGTGGTATCTCACCGTTGGCTCCACCGAATCCGAGGACCCGGCTTCAAAGCCTCCCACCTATCCTGCGCAGCAAGAGCCGTAATTCATAGTAAAGGTATAGTAAAGGTGCACGGGGTCTTTCCGTCTAGCTGCGGGTAACCGGCATCTTCACCGGTACTACAAGTTCGCCGAGCAACTCATTAAGACAGTCATACGATCGTTACGCCATTCGTGCAGGTCGGAACTTACCCGACAAGGAATTTCGCTACCTTAGGACCGTTATAGTTACGGCCGCCGTTCACCGGGGCTTCAATTCAAAGCTTCGCCTTGCGGCTGACCTCTCCTTTTAACCTTCCGGCACCGGGCAGGCGTCAGCCCCTATACGTCGTTTTCGACTTTGCAGAGACCTGTGTTTTTGTTAAACAGTCGCCGTATGCAATTCACTGCGGCCCCCTCGAGCTTGCACTCTACCGGGGCAACCCTTTTCCCGAAGTTACGGGTCTAATTTGCCGAGTTCCTTAACAAGCTTTCACTCGAGCGCCTTTGGATATTCTCCTCGTCCACCTGTGTCGGTTTGTGGTACGGTTCCCGCGGTCTCTCCTTAGAGGATTTTCTTGGCAGCGTGGAATCGGCAGCTTTCGGCCATGCGGCCTACTGTTTTGCGCCTCACTGTTAATGCCCACCCGGATTTGCCTGGGTGGACCAGCTTGCGCGCATCAAACCCAATAGCCATATAGGGTCCTGCTTGTCCTTCTGCGTCTCCCCATCGTAATAACGAGACCATGGGAGGTCCGGAATATTGACCGGATGTCCATCGGCTACGCCTTTCGGCCTCACCTTAGGGACCGCCTAACCCTGAGCGGATTAACCTTCCTCAGGAAACCTTAGACTTTCGGCGCGGAGGGTTCCCACCTCCGTTATCGCTACTTATGCCT
>JBMFGT010000011.1:0-78877 GCA_049977205.1 Acidobacteriaceae bacterium
TTCCAGAGTAGCGGAGACCAGTCTCCTCCCGCATCCGTCACGCCGCCTGAGTTAGCAATTTATCTTGGACAGCAGTGATTTGGTACAGGTGCGTCATTTTGAAGTGGTGCGGGCCGCCGCCGTGACGGCCCTGCCCTGGATATGCACCTTGTTGGCGGTCCCGCTGGGGGGCGTGGTTTCTGACGTGGCTGTGCGCCATTTCGGGGCCACCTGGGGGCGGCGCATGGTGCCCTTGTCCGCGTTGGTGATTGCATCTGTCCTGCTGGTGGCGGGAGCGCGCACTGGGTCGGCATGGGTTGCCGTTGCGTGCCTGACGCTTTGCACCGTGCTGGTGATCGGCACCGAAGGGCCGTTCTGGGCCACGCTCAACCAGATCACCGGACGACAGGGCGGCATGGGTGGAGGCATCATGAATTTCGGCAGCAATCTGGGAGGCATGGCCTCTCCCGTGGTCACGCCTTGGCTGGCTGGGCGGACCGGATGGAGTGCGGCCCTGTCTGCGACTGCCGCTTTGGCTGCCGTCAGTGGACTGTTGTGGCTGGGCGTCACGGTCCGCCAAGAGCGCAAACCAGGCGATTGCTCAGCCCCACTACCTTTGAATACAGCATGTTAATTTTGCTTCACGTGTCCGTCCAACTACATCCCAGGAGATTTGTCCTATATGTCTAAAGTCTTACGCTTTCTGTCCCTGGCGGCTGTTTTGTCGTCGGTGGCGCCCGTTGTTGCCGCCCAACCTGGTGAAAATGGATTCACTCTCCAACAGGTGATGAGCGCACCTTTCAACTCGGAGTTGATCGCAGCGCCTGCAAAAAACAGGTTTGCGTGGCTGTCGAACGTGGAAGGAAGGCGGAACATCTGGGTTGCCACACCATCTGGCAATGACAATGGTTATGTGTCACATCAAATCACACAGTATTTAAGTGATGATGGCCAGGAGATCACAGACCTACAATGGTCGCCGGATTCCGGGTCCATCGTTTATGTCCGTGGTGGTGGTCCCAACGGCCCGGAGAAAATGTCTCCGAATCCCGCGCATTTAACGCAAGGCGTGGAACAGGATGTATGGCTGGTTTCAGCCGACGGCAGTGGGCCGCGCAAACTTGGGGAAGGTCACTCGCCTGCCTTCTCTACCAAGGGCGATGCCGTTGCATGGGTGTTCAACGGGCAGATATGGTCCATGTATCTCAAGGACCCGAATGCCAAGCCCGCACAACTGCTGCACACTCTCGGAGATTGTAAGTCACTCACTTGGTCGCCGGATGGCGACAAGCTTGCCTTCGTCAGCGATCGTGGGAGCCACAGCTTCATCGCTGTCTACTCTTTTCCTGCCAACACCCTTCACTATCTCGATCCAGGCACAGCCCATGACCAATATCCTGTATGGTCACCGGACAGTCGCGGGATCGCCTTTGTCCGCATACCTTATGAGAAGGACGAAAACTTCGATAGACCTCGGCGTACTGGACAGCCGTGGTCCATTCATGTTGCAGATGCGGCAACGGGAAAGGGCCGCAAAATCTGGAAGGCGTCCGAGGGCCGCGGCAGCGTCTTTCGCGAGATCGATAGCGACCATCAGTTGTTCTGGGGGGCGGATGGACGCCTTGTTTTTCCATGGGAGGGCGATGGTTGGACGCACCTCTATACCGTCCCCGTGCGGGGAGGGGCGGCCACACTGTTGACCCCGGGGGATTTCGAGGTGGAACAAGCCACCCTCAGTTTTGATGGCAGGGCCATCGTTTACTCTTCCAATCAGGACGATATTGATCGTCGCCATGTTTGGAAAGTGTCTGTTGCGGGTGGTTCTCCTGTTGCGTTGACCAGCGGCACTGGCATTGAAACGTCCCCGGTCGTTTCCAGCAACAATCGGATGGTGGCCGTTTTGCGGTCCGACGTGCGCATTCCCATGCGGCCTGCAATCATCGGTACCTCTGGCCGGATACGCGATCTAGCGCCGCAAAATGTCCCAGTGACTTTTCCGGCCACGCAACTCGTCGCCCCGCAACCCATCATCTTCAGTTCGACAGACGGCATGCAGATTCATGGTCAGTTATTTCTCCCCGCCGACACTGCAAATTGTGCGCGCCATCCCGCCATTGTCTTCGTACACGGAGGCTCCCAACGCCAGATGCTGCTAGGGTGGCATTCCATGGGATACTATTCCAACTCCTATGCCTTAAATCAATACCTCGTCAGTCGTGGATACATCGTTCTTTCTGTCAATTATCGCGGGGGCACTGGCTACGGGCTCGACTTTCGTGAGGCAGTGAACTACGGCCCCACTGGGGCAAGTGAGTTTCGCGATGTCGAAGGTGGTGCCCTCTATTTGCGCGGTCGTTGCGATGTCGAACCGACGCGCATCGGCATATGGGGAGGAAGCTGGGGCGGATACTTGACGGCGCTCGCACTGGCCCGCGCTTCCGACCTATTTGCCGCAGGCGTGGACATGTCTGGGGTACATGACTGGAACATCGACCATCCTGACAATTTTTCCATTTCTGACACAAGTCCCGATCCCAATGCCCGGTGGCGTCTCGCGTGGGAATCTTCCCCCCTCTCGTCCATCAAGACATGGCATTCTCCAGTGCTTCTTGTCCAGGGCGATGACGACCGCGATGTGCCATTTTTACAAACGGTGCAACTGGCAGCGGCGCTACGCCAGCAGAAGGTTGACATCCAGGAACTTATCTTTCCTGATGAGGCCCACGATTTCCTCCTTCACCGCCACTGGGTAGATGCCTACAGGGCCAGCGCGGAGTTCTTTGACAAGCACCTGAAGTCCGCTGTCCCAACGCATGGGCCTCCAGTCGTTGACTCGACGAGATGATTCTGTATTGTGACTAAATCCATGGTTGAATGAAACATTCCGTTGAGGGACACATGATATGAAATGTAACTACACCTGCATGCTGCAATCCATGCTCTTTACATCTATAGTTGGCTTTTTAATCTGCAGTGGACATGCCCAGGCCGTCTCTGGCCCGCTGACGACGCAGGTCGATGCGATTGTAGCGGCCCACAGAGGCAAGGTCGCGCTATATGCCGAAGATATTAGCATGCATCAGACCGTGGCCATTGACGCCGATAATCCTGTGCAGACGGCCTCTGTCATCAAGCTGGCCATTCTGTATCAAGCGCTGGAGGAGGTCCGCGCCGGTAAAGCCAGTTGGAGGGAACCGATCGTGCTGAAACAGGACGATAAGGTCCCCGGATCAGGTCTCCTACAATTTATGGATGCACCTCTGACGCTCACCTTGAAAGATGTCATCACGCTGATGATCGACTTCAGCGACAACACGGCCACCAATCTGATGATCGACCGCTTCGGAGTGGCCAATGTAAATGCGCGGATGGAATCGATTGGCCTGAAGAACACACATCTTTACAAAAAGATATTCAAACCGGCAGAAGGTCCCATGCCTGCCGATCAAAAAAAATATGGGTTGGGAAAGACAACGCCACGCGAGATGGCCCATCTCATCTTGCGCTTTGGCCAGTGCCAATTGTCGGACCATCCGGCAACACCCTTCGATCATGCGCTTTGTTCTACAGCGATTGACATTCTGCGCCATCAGTTTTACAGGGATGCAATCCCACGATATCTGGAACCTCTCGACTCCAGCGAACAAGGTACGGCCATCGCGAACAAGACAGGAGCTCTCGATGCTGTTCGTAATGACGTTGCGCTCATTGGAACGACCCACGGTCTGATCGTGGTCTCTGTTTTCACCTATGACAATGCAGACCAGAGTTGGCAGAGCGACAACGACGGGGAACTGACGATCGCGCATCTTGCAAAAGCGATCGTAAATGCGTGGGCACCGGAGGGACTTTCTCCCACGGCTTTCCCTTGAAGACATTGAATATGTTCTGTACAGCAAGGGAGCAGCAGGAACCCTAAGGGGACCTCTGATTAAGTCATCCAACCGTGTTGTGGTTGCATCGAATGATACATAAATGGAGACCACGATGCGCCAGATAACTTTTGTCTGTCAGCAAGAAAAACCATGAGTGGTTACTGGCGGCCTTCGCGCTGGTCAATCTTTACCAGCACCGCAAGCGGCTGCTTCCGCAGTTGGCCCCACTGGGGGCGTAGTGTCTCTGTGTGCCGGAAATCGGCCTTGGGAGACACAAACACGCGGCGGAAAAACCATATTTACCTTTGAAATCGTCGCAGAAATGCGGGGTCTCTCCAGGAAAACAGCCTCCAACCTTCAACAACAAGGAAAATACCAGGGCCTGATCAGGGTCCCGTAGTAGACGGAAGTGTATCGCGGGGCCATTCGTGGGATTTGGCGCCATCGTCATCGACTGGGCGATACTCAAGCCCGGACGCGGCCACCGCAACTGGACTACCTGCTCATTTGGGTCTGTATTGATTTTGCAAGAGGCACGTTCGTCAATTTTCCTGGAGCGCCGCTCAACATCTTTTCTGTATGTAATTGTTCCTGATAGTGCTGCAAAAAGTAGTGCATGGTCTCAATGCGGATGCGGATGGAGGCCAGCGGGCGGTCCTCGTCCAGGTCAAGGAAAGAAAAATGCGGTTTGCCTGACCGCTCAATGATCTGCTCAATGGTCCGGCCAATAAACGCATCGTGCCCGCACTTGAAGTTGGACAACTCCACCGAGATAAGGTTCGGGTGCCTGGCCACGAACTTGGCGGCCCAGATTTTATGGTTGGAGCTGGCCGAGAAGGTGTTCTTCCATACATCGGAGATGTCCAAGGGAGAACGTATCAGTCCGGCCTGCACTTCCTCACCAAAGAGGCGGTCTAATAGATCAGTATCGAGTGGCAAAAGCGCCTGCGAAAAGATGGGATGGCCAAGCCGCTGGAGTCCTTCGAGGATGCCTTGGTTCAGGCCTGGATCATGGTGATAAGGACGGCCCAGCATGACGAGTCCGACGCGACTGTCTTTTTCCAGTTGCTCCAAAGTGGCCAGCGCCTGCCTGCGGAAGCAGGCCTCAAAGTCCTCCCAGGCCGCGTAGGCGGCGCTGATAGCGCGCGCGTTCTCCTCCCATGTGAGCTGAAGCAGGTCCTTCCAGCAGGAAAACATCTGGTATTGGAACAGGTCGCGGTCGGCCATGTCCACGACCGGGTTGAGATAACGCACACCGGCCTGCTGGAACCAGTTGGTGGTGCGGGAAAAGGCAGCCTTGGCGGCCTCCGGTGTGGCGGAACCGGAAGGACACGCGCTGGAACCAACGCAGTTGTGCAGCGGCGTGGTCAGCACATCAAACATCGGGAAAAAGACCGCATCGAGCGGCGTTTTTTTGCAAAGGTGGAGGAGTTCATAAACGTGGGCAATGGCAACCTTGGATGGATAACATGGGTCGACCGCGGAGAAGCCCGCCGCTTGCTGGTATTGTTCCGGGCTAGTAAAGCGGGAGTAGTACAGGTTTTGCGCCGGAACGCCGAGGGCCATAAAGTATGCGGAGAACAACGGCGCGTATGTATAAAGATTCAGCGCGCGTGGGACGCCAATCCGTATCTGGGAACGTCGGCGCAGCACGGACCCTTGCCGCACGCGGGAGAGCAGGCCCGTTTTTTTCACCGTGGACCCGGCGGGCGGGACAGACCGCGGCGGCTGCCAGGCCTGTTCTGCCGCCAATTGCACATAGTTCGGGCACTGCTCCCGCAGCGATTTCCAAGAGGCGTTGATTTCCTTTACCGTGTCTGTGTTCTGCGCTTCGCCGCGTTCGCAGGTGGCCACAATGATGCGTTTGGTTTCAGGGCCGCCTTCCACCACTTCCTGCAAATCCACGAAGGTGCGCAGGCAGCGGTTAGTGCAATAGTGGCAGCGCGTCGATTCGTCGCGCAGGATGTTGTATTGCAGCTTGTCCACGGAACCAAGTCCCGCAAAGGTGGTGGCCATGCCCTCCTGGCAGCGCTCCATTACCTCTAACGCCACGCCGATGGCGCCTGCCTCGCTGCAATGGGGATGGACCATCACGGTGGGCGCGCCGTCTGCGTGGTAGTGCGCCCGAATGAAGTCCACTTCTGCCTTGACCACGGCATGGTTCTTTTGCGTGCCGCCCTGGAGCACAAAGCGCCTGCCAAGCGTGGCCACATTGGAGACCCCGGCGACATAAAGAAAAACGTTCTTGGGAAGGACCGTGGCCAGGCCGGCCAGGACCTCGTCTGGGCCCCATCCCTGACGCTGGAAGTTGACGATGTCCGCCTGCAAAAAGACAGCGCACCCATAGCTGAACTGCGGGACCCGCTGGGCGCGGAAGGCGCGGTCCGCAAACTCCTCCACAGGTACGCCCATCCTCTCAGCTGTCGCCTGCAAAAAATACCCATTGCCCGCCGAACACTGCGTGTTCAGCTTGAAATCACGCACCTTTCCGTTGCGCAGCAGGATGATTTTGATGTCTTGTCCGCCCACGTCGATGATGGCGTCCACATCTGGGTGCAATTGTAGAGAGGACTTGGCGTGGGCCACAGTCTCCACCAAGGCCACGTCCGCAGAGAGGACTTTTTTCAGCAGGTCCTTGGAATAGCCCGTTGTCCCCAACCCCAACACTTTGGCCCGTTGGCCATTACATTCCAATTTTCCTCGGAGCTCGCCTAAGACGGTCACAGCGTCCGTAATAGGGTCCGATTGGGAAAGGCGATACGCGCTGGCAAGCACCGCGCCCTCGCGCGAAAGGGCGACGGCCTTGGTAGAGGTCGAGCCGCCGTCCAGTCCAATGTAGACCTCGACGCCGTTCCCGTGGGTGGCAACGGCAGGCGTGGGTGGAAGGAAATAAGTCCTACGAAATTCCTCCAATTGCGCAGCGCCCATGTGTAGACTGCCGTCCCCTGAAACGCTTTTTTGCAGGGACGCATTTTTGCGCAGATACAGCTCCAGCGCATGGGTGCCCAAGAACTGTGCTGCGTTGGAGGTGTCTGCGAGGCCGAAGGCGATGGCCCCCATGGCCGCAAAATACTCCGCTTGGGGCGGCGCCAGTACAAGGTCTTCCATCGGGACGTTTGCGGGCAGTGGGACCTCTTTGCGCTTCCAATACTCCAGCAGGCCCTTGCGCCACGCCGTCTGTAGGCCCGGATAGTATGCGTTGGGCCCGCCCAGCAGAAAGACCTTGGGCAGCAGCGTGTGGCCGCGCGTCAAGACCGAGAGGTTCTGCAAAACAATGGCCTGGTACAAGGAGGCCATCAGGTGTGCTGGCGGGACGCCTTGTTTTTGCAGCCCGGTGATGTCCGTCTCTGCAAAGACGCCGCACTTGCCGGCGACAGGGTAAATTGGCGCGTCGTGGTAGCTTTCGCGGAGGAGTTCTTCCTGCGTCAGGTGCAGTTTGGCCGCGATCTTTTCAATCACCACGCCGGTCCCTCCGGCGCACTTGTCATTCATGGAGGCGATTTTTTTACGCCGACCAGGGACCTCGCCCTCCTGAAAGAGGACCATCTTGGCGTCTTGTCCGCCCAATTCAATCACAGAACGGACATCTGGATGGGCGCTTTCCACCGCCAGGCTGACAGCGGCCACTTCCTGGACAAAGCGCGCGCCCAACACCTCGGCCAATTGCTGGCCGCCGCTGCCGGTCATAAAAAGTTGCAGGCCGCTGTCCGCAATGGCCAGTTCCCGTTGGGCCTGTCGCAACACATGCAAGACCGTTTCCGCTTGCTGTCCCTCGTGGCGGCGATAGTCGTAAAAAAGGTCTTCGCCCGTACCAGCAGCGCGCACCAAGGTCTTTACCGTCGTCGAACCGACGTCCAAACCAATCAGAAACCCTGCATCGATCGGGCCCGACATCGCCCATAACGGAGGTATTTTCCTGAACGGGTTCTCCTTCATGGATATTTGCCCCATCAGTCCGGTTCTCTGATTTCTGCGCTTACCTCACGCGAAAGTGTGTTTCTGATATGTCTTTGGGCAATGCCATATGTGGCCCCTGCAAATGGGCCCTCAGACGTTTTGTTGACATTGCCGGTCACAGCATTCCCTGTTCCAAGGCCCTATTGTGGTGCGGCAGCGACTTTGTTTGCGTCGGAAGGGCGCACTTGACGAAGAGGTACGGGTCCGCCCGCATTGTGAATGACACTGTTCCCATAAGCTGTGGACTCCAGGGCGTAGTCCTGGTAGCTAATTGCAAGAATGTGCCTGCCATAAAACCGTACGCGGACAAGTGTTTTGTCCTCTTTCGGCAACCAGAAACCATTGATGTTCTCGTACTGCCGCAGGATGTCTGCCTGCTGGACCCAAAAGGACAGTTTCCTGGCAGGATGACCTTCGATACGGACCAAGGCATAATCGCGTGCGTCAATCCAGACTGTGCCCTCAAACAGATACTTGTCTTTTCGCTTGGGGACCGCACGTGCAACAAAACAAAGAGATGGCCCGATCTGCTCTTCCCCGAGCAGAATGAGGGTATAGTTTGCAGGAGTGAAGGAGCTATCGCGATGTTCTTTGCCAGTGGCGGCTGAAATTTCAGCGTCTATGAGTGGATGTAATGCCAATTTGCGGACCAGGTGGGCGCCGGCCTCAGATGTGACTTGAAAAGATTTTGTGTCAGGTGCGCGATACTCCATCTGTCCCCTTATCTCTGCATGCACCTTGCCTTTCAAATCGAGCACTTGATAAGTCCGGGAACATGTGTACTTGGCCAACTCCGTATTGCGTTCCTCATTCCGGGCAACCAGTTGGGCAAATACAGAATCCGTAGAAACGCCGACAGGCAGCGGAGCAAGGGCAGCTGAAGGCCCTTGCCCGTTGCCTGCAGCCTTTTGTGCCAATGCGCTCCCGGCAGATACTGCCATTGCGGCCCCACCGGCCACAAGAAGAAACACGTATGATATCCAGCGCGTGATGTGGGATTTTCTCATCATGTTCCTCCTTAGCCCCTTCCAGCAATCACGTTCCGGTCCTGCTGCCCCTGCAAATCGGGCGTGCGTCGTACTACTCCATGTTGCCGCGCACGCCCTGGAAGCCGTGCAGCGATTGCTTGAAGAGCCACTTCAGTACGCGCGCATCGTTATAGCAGAAGGCCAGGATGTGGTTCAGCGTCGAAAAGCAGTTTGCCTCGCACTCCCGCTTCATGGTCTTCAATTGCGTGCTGTCAAATTTCGGCGCCTCGATGGTCCCCCAGTCGTAGGTGGCCGAATAGGTGGGGAAACAGGGCGCCAGCGTGCCGTCCACGCGGATGATGAGGCTGTTTTGTCCGGCACGACAGCCCCAATGTTCCAGTTCCTTGTTGATGAACAGCTTCATCTCCGCCAGCCGCTGCACGGAGTTGACCATCTTCCAACCGGCATTTTGTTTTTCAATCAGCCAGTCAATCAATTCGCCCACCTGGGGACGGTCTTCTTCGCGGATGAACACAGGATTGTCTTTATAGTGCTGGAAGTTTTCCGGCTGGATCATCGGCGTTTCGCAGATGTGGTAGTCGGTGGCAATGCCGTTGTCGTGCGCCAGCTCCGTCAACATGCGCACGTCCTCCAGATTGTTGCGGCAAATGTTGATGTTCAGGAAGACCGAGTAGCCGTATTTGTACTGCTTGCGCACCAGATGGTCAAAGTATTTGCGGATGGGGACCATCGCCTTGGGCAGGCCAGGCTTCTGGTCCCAGGCGTCCACGGCCAAGTTCAGTGTCGCCATGCCCGCGTCCGCCAGGCGGTCAATCACGTCGGGCGTCATCAGACGGCCATTGGTGGGCACGTAGACCCAGAAGCCTTTTTTGGCAGCGTAGTAGACGATCTTGTGGGCAAACTGAGGACGCAAGATCACCTCGCCGCCCATCAGGGCCAGCACGCGACAGGTGGTTGAGTGTAGCCAATCAATGGAACGTTTGGCGACCTCCTCGGTCATGCCCTTGACGTGGTTGTCGTGCGCCCAGCAATAATAGCAGTCCACATTGCATTTCCATTCATTGAACAGATACGCAATGATGGGATGGAACTCCCCCGGCAGCAGACGCGAGCGGAAATACGGAAACATCCAGCCCTGCATCGTGTGGTAAATCTGCGGGAGCGTCCAGTGGCGCTTGCCGTTTTTGGGGAAATACGCCTCGTCGGGCGCAGAGTACAGCTCTGGTCTGCTTGGAAAGACTGGCGTGGGCAGTCCCTCTGCGACACCGCCGGGCGGCGGCGGCAGCGGGGACCGCTCCCCATGCAGCAGCTCCTCGGCCACAGCACCTTCCAAACGCTGTGTGGCCACGGAAGTGGAAGACGAAGACGGAACAGGTAGATCGCTCATGGGTCGGCCTCCTCTGGGAACTGGGCCTTACGGGTTGAAGAAACATCCAGGCCGCGCGCTTCTCCATAGTAGGGACCGCGGGCCTTCCCGGCATGGGAAGACATGACTTGGTCCACATACAACAGGAAGTTGGCCGCCGTGGAAATGACGCCCGCATGGCGCGGGACGGGAAACAGCGGATGACGCAACTCTGGCCGTTCAGCAACAAAGGCGCGCGCCTCTTCCAGGGTGTGGTGCGTGCGCTGCCGCACCTGCTCAAACTCTTGCGTGGCCCTGCTCCGTGCCTCGGCCAGCGCCATCTGCACACGGCTGTATGCATGGATGGCGCCGTCCGCTGAGGTCTCAATGGGCAGGAAATGGACCTCCGGGTAACGCTCAACCAGCGAGGCCTGCACCGCGTCAGACTGGATGGAGGGGAGGCAGCCAAAGGGCTTCAACGCCAGCACCAGGTGCCCTTGCCGATGGCGCGTGTAATACAGCGTTTTGGCCACCTCCAAGTGGCCCTCCCCACCGCGCAGAAAGGTGTTGTAAAAGGGCGCGGCCATCTCTGTCAGCGCCTTTTGCGGCGTCAGGCCCCGGTCCGAGACGCGCATCCACCGCGCCAAGCGCCGGAAGTGGTGCTGATACATCCGCTCCCCCAAGGTAAAGGCCAACTGCTTGCCCCAATAGGACATGCGTATGGCAAGGGCGTGTTTTGGGGAGGTCCAAGGTGTGCGGGCACGCTCCATCTGCTGCCGGTAAGCGTTGCGCCCCTTTTTTTGGTGCAGCATGTACAGCACCCAGGTGCTAATTGGTTCCACCGAGACCTCAGCGCCCTCTTTTTCCAGGAACTCCAACATGCGGAAGTTGCCGTCGCTTTCTGTCAACTGCGCCCAGAATTCGCCAATCACCTTGACGACGGGCCGCACGCGCAGCCAGTCCACTTCGACTGTCTTTAGCTCCTCATGGCAGGCTGGAAGGACTGTGGTCATCGCCGGGCCGTACAGATGGGACCATATCTTGCCCAGCGTGTTGGGCGTCCGGTACCACTGGGACCGCTGGTCGGGGAGCAGGGCCGCAGGCAGGTGGTCTTCCAATTCAAAACCACGGGTGTGCTCGAAGTGTCCCGCCAGAAGGTCCGCCATCCGGCGGATGGCGCGGTCGACGGCCCCGGGCTGCACCTCATACGGACGCAGACTGTGCTGCGTGTCATGCAACAGGTCCCCCAGGATGAACGCGTGCATCGCGTTCATGCCAAAATCCACGGAGAACTGCAAACCGGAATGCCCGGTGGAAGCGTGGATGCCGTGGTCCTGGGAAAATGACAGGACGCGGAACCCTTCGAACCCGGCGGCCTGCAACGCCGTGCGGAACTCCGCCTCATACATGCCGAAGCGGCAAGGCCCTCCGCAGGCCGCCGTGAAAAAAACATAGTTTTCAACAATTTCTTGGCGCGTGGCCCCGGCCCGCTCCAACTGCTGCAAATACCGGACCAGGTTACCGGCGGTGAAGTAGACCGGATTACAAAGCCCGCTGGAGCAAAACTCTTTGCCCAGCTCATGCGCAGCACGGTCGGTCTCTGGCAGGGGATGGCAGCGGTACCCGGCGCCACGCAGCAGGCCCTCAATCAGGCGTTCGTGCTTCCAGGTCAGGCCGCCAAAAAGGACCGTGACTGTGCTGCGTTCCTCCGCAGTAAATGGCCTTTCCGCAGGGAGCAGCGGGCGCATGGCAGGGACGTTTGCCCCTGCCATGGCAGATGTAGGGCCACTGGTCCGGGACTGGCCTGTCCATGTACGCATCTTCCACTTCCCTCAACGCATGGGCCTGTGCCGTGGCCGACAAGGCCCAAAGTTTACGGCGTACATTTACACCGTATAAAAGGATACCACCAGGCCGGGGGGGGCGTCAATCCCATAAGGCCATGAAAATGACAATAAGATTTCTTTTGACTGGACGCGCCATTTGGGTATATGTTTGTGTACGGTGTAAATACCATGCGGACCAAGACGCCCATACCCAAACGGAAGCCCCCGGCGCGCCCCATTCGCCAGCATGCCCAAGGGGGCCTGCGCTCATTGCGGCACCCGATCCTGGACACGGCGCGGAAGCTCTTCGCCAAGGAGGGCTATGCGTGCGTTTCCATGCGCCGCATTGGTGCGGAGGTGGGCTGCTCCCCCATGGCCATGTACCGCTACTTCGCCAGCAAGGAAGAACTGCTGATTTCCATCTGTGAGGAGACCTTTGCCCAACTGACGCAGGCCGAGGAGTTGGAGGGGGCAAAGCAGGCAACACCCTTGGAAAAATTGCGGGCCATCGTGCATGCGTTCATCAAGTTTTGCATCAGACACCCATACCACTTCAAACTCACCTTTATGGCCGACCTGCCCCCGGGGCCGGTCGCACGCCGCAGGGCGGTGATCGCACACAAGGCCATGCAGGGCCTCCGCAACAGCGTGCGGGAATGCGTCCTGCATAAGGGCAGCGACATGGATGTTGAGCTGGCGACGCAAATGTTACGGATCGGCGTCTTGGGCACGGTGATGGGGGCCGTCATCAAACGAAACACCTGGAAAGACACCGACAAGGTCATTGACCACTTGGTATACACACTTACGCGCGACCTGGAATGACCCAGTGGCCGGGTTTTCCATAGGCACTGTTGTCGAGGGACTTTCTGGCCACTGGCCAATAGGATGATATGAGACGAGGCAACCACATGGACCGCCCAAGCCTAGACCGTTTTCCTCCCTTGTTGCAGCGCGCTGCCCCAAATTTTCATTCCCAGGACAGTGATGTGCGTGTTGCTACGACTGGCGCCATTGGCGCCTTCAACTCCCCAGAGGTGCGCCAGATAAAAGAGCAAATCGTCGAGGCCGGAAAAAAACTCTGGCAACGGCAGTATGTTGACGGCAACGGTGGGAACATTTCGGTCCGCATTTCCCCCGAACTTGTCATCTGCACGCCCACCCTGATGAGCAAAGCAGACCTGGCCCCGGACGATCTGTCACTCATTGACATGGGCAACAACCGGCTTTGCGGGGAACGTCCCCAGACCAGTGAAATACTGCTGCATCTTGCCATATATAAGGCCGTGCCCCAGGCCGGGGCCATCATCCATTGCCATCCACCGTATGCCACGGCCCACGCGGTGGCCCAGACGCTGCCGCCGGAAGGGCTGGTCTCTGAAAAGGAAATATTCATTGGGCCGGTCGCGCTTGCCCCGTATGAGACACCCGGCACCCAGGCCTTTGCCAACACCGTGCTCCCCTACGTCCGCGACCACAACACGGTGCTGCTGGCCAATCATGGGGCCGTTTGCTGGGCAGACACTGTCACCCATGCGGAATGGTATGTCGAGATCATTGAGACCTACTGTAAGACGGTGATGCTGGCCGCGCAGTTGCGCAGCCCTCTGCCAGAGATACCTCAGGAAAAAATCCAGGAACTGCTGGCCATAAAAAGACGCCTCGGCCTGCCCGATGCGCGCTACCAAAGCTGTGCAATGCCTTCGGACATGCCAGAGAAGGGGTTGTAAGCCCTGAATCGGCTGAATTGGTCCAGAACACAATGTTGGCAGTTACGCGGTATTGTCGTCGGGGGGCCTTGACGGGGTGCTTCGTCATCCTGCCCGGAGGAGGGCCCCTTGGCGCCTAAATTATTCACACAACCCACCACTTGCAGGCATTTGACATGACATTTTTGGCATGGCGTGACCGCCATCGCAGCTTCCTTTTTTTCAGGCTTTCTCTGGGCCTTTCGTGTACCAATCCGTATCTTCTTGTTTCCGTCCACCTGTTCGTTCTGGGTATCGCGATAAATGTTTATGATTACACCCAGACCCTGCATGGAGGGAGAGAGCAGGCACCCATTACGCGGACGGCGTTTGGCCGAGACCTTGCTGGGCGTTTTCGCTGCTGTTACCGGACATAACAAAAAATGTGTCCAGAAATGGCGTCCTATCGCGCGATACATCCCTTACCATTGGAGCGGCCATGGGCCTGTATACAAAATTCGTTTTGCCCCCGCTGATTGATCTTGTGATGCACAGTGGGGACGCGTCGCGGCTGCGCGCCGCATGGGTCCCTTTGGCCCGCGGGCGGGTGCTGGAGGTCGGCATCGGCCCAGGCCTGAACCTGCCACATTATTCCCCATCGGTGCAGCGTGTCTTCGGGGTCGATCCGTCCCCTTGGTTGCTGCACATGGCGCGCAAGCGGGCCCGGACCTGCAAGGCCCCAGTCGAACTTTTTTTACAATCGGCTGAGACGCCATTGCCGCTAGGCGATGCCAGCATCGACACGGTGGTCATGACGTGGACGCTATGTTCCATTCCGGATGCGGCACGCGCATTGCAGCAGATGCGGCGTGTTCTGGGGCCCAGCGGACAGCTCATCTTTGTGGAACATGGACACGCACCAGACCCAGACGTGGCCCGGTGGCAGCGACGGCTCACCCCGGCGTGGAAACATCTTAGCGGCGGCTGCCACATGGACCGCCAGGTGGACGCCCTGATTACGGCTGCGGGATTTCAAATTACAGAGCTAAGGGCCAGCTACCTGCATGGCCCACGCCTGCTCACCTATACGTACCAGGGGTGCGCGCGCCCGCAGTAGGGGATTGCGTAACGCGCAATGGGATGCATGTGCGGTACTCCACGGCCTGGCAGACCAGGCCCCCAGCGTCACCAAGACATGCGCAGCTACGGAGCGCCTGCACTTCTGTAAGTGGGCGTGACCTTGGGGCCACTTGTTGGACCCGATGACACGTGTGGTCTGTGCCATCATCTTTTTTACCCGTCTGTATCGAGATGAAAGGGCCTTATGTATGGCTCGACCCGATGGCCCGAGAAGCAGTCCAGATCGGGGCACTGGAAATGCGTGGCGCTGGGGAAGGGATGTGTCCTGATGGTGTGCGAAGCACAGGACACATCGCAATGGTTGTGTGAGGGGCCTTCCCGCGGTGTCCAGCGGAGACTCAAAACAGGTGCATGTCGCCTTCGGTCGGTACGTTTGCCATCAGGCCCAGCTCTCCCACAATGCGCTCCAGTTTGGCCCGCGTGGTTGGCTGCACCGGCAGCATGGGCAGGCGGTAGTTCTCCTCAATGCGGCCCATCAGGGAGAGCACGCACTTGACCGGCCCAGGGTTCGTCTCAATAAAGTTCCCAACAATCAGCCGATAGAATTTGCGATAGATGCGGCGTGCGCTCGGCCAGTCGTTTTGCAAGGCGGAGGAGACCATCAGCGCCATTTCCATGGGAATTTCATTGGCGGCCACGGAGATGACCCCGGCGCCGCCCACGGAGAGCACCGGCAGGGCGAGGCTGTCGTCCCCGGCAAATACCTGGAATCCGCGCGGCGCCAGATGGACCAGCTCCGTGATCTGTTGCAGGTTGCCGCTGGCCTCTTTGATGGCGATGATGTTGCGGACCTCGGCCAGCCGCACCACCGTCTCTGGCAGCAGGTTCGCACCGGTGCGGCCTGGAATGTTGTAGAGCACCACAGGCAGGTCGGTGGCCTCCGCAATGGCGCGGAAGTGCTGGTACTGTCCCTCTTGCGTGGGCTTGTTGTAATAAGGGTTGGCGGTCAGCACGCCGCTGAGTCCGGCAATGCGGCCCAGTTTGCGGACACGCTCCACGGCCTCGCGCGTGGCGTTGTGGGTGCAGCCGGCAATCACGGGGACGCGCCCGCGCACGGCGTCCACCACCAGATGGACCACATGCAGCCATTCGTTTTCGCCCAGCGTGGGCGTCTCGCCCGTGGTGCCGCAGGGCACCAGGAAATGGATGCCGCTTTCAATCTGCCAGTTGACCAACGCCACCAGCGCCGCTTCGTCTACGCTGCCATCGGCCTGGAACGGCGTCACCAGTGCTGTGCCACATCCGGAAATTTCCATCTTGAGGTCCCCCATTCGACACATGCATTGCTGCACGGTCTCTATATTTGGAGTCTAACGCGAAATCCGCCGTGCATGGTAAGGCCGTTGTGGTGCGGCTGTCTGTACAAGGTAAAAATACTAGAGAATTTGCGGGAAGACATCCTGGAAGTCATAACAGCCGGAGCGCGTCACCAGCCACTCGGCAGCGCGCACCGCGCCCACGGCGAAGCTGCGACGCGAAAACGCCTCATGCTCCACCACAATGCGTTCGTCCGCTCCGGTCAACCCTAACCGGTGCAGGCCGACGACCTCACCCTCCCGGTGGGAAGTGATGGCCGCACCTGCGCCGAAGGGCGTGGCCGCCAGCACCGACTGGAGGGAAAGCGCGGTGCCGGAAGGCGCGTCTTTTTTTTGTGCGTGGTGGGTCTCGTCTATGTGGAAGCGGAAGCCGCGAGCTTCCTCTCCCAGCAGGGAGGCCACGCGAAAAAGCAATTGCACGCCAAAGGAAAAATTTGTCCCATAGAGCAGGGCCGCGGGCGGACGTTCCGCCAAGGCGCGCGCCTCCGCCAGATGGCCGTACCAGCCGGTGGCGCCGACGACGACCTTTGCGCCCACGGCAAGGCAGGCGCGCAGATTGGGGAGTACGGCCTCCGGCGTGGTGAAGTCGAGGACCACGTCATACGCAGTCAATGCGGACGCGGTCAAGGCGCTGGCGTTGGGGTTTTCCTTGGAGCCAAGTACATGGACGCTATGTCCGCGTTCCCGCGCCACCTCCGCCACCAAACTGCCCGTCTTGCCGCGTCCCAGGACCAATGTCCGCATACTGCACGCACTCCCGTCTTATTTTTCCTGCACAGCCTTTTCGTTGGAGGAGACAATGTCGCGCGCCGCCACGTCAAAAATCTCCGGGTCGGGGTCCTGAAAAAAATAACGGTGCAAAGAGCGCACGGCCTCTTCCACATCGTCCTCCTCGATCATGAAGCTCATGTTGATCTCCGAGGCCCCCTGCGAGATCATGCGCACGTTCACATGGCGGATGGCCGCAAAGACCTGCGCTGCAATGCCGTTTTGTCCGCGAATGTTTTCCCCCACCATGCAGACCAGCGCCTTGCGGCCCTCATATTTCACGTCGGCCAGCTTGCCCAGGTCGGCGGCAATCAGGGGCAGGCGTTCGTTGGAATCGACCGTGAGTGAGACGCTCACCTCCGAGGTGGAGACCATGTCCACCGGGCACTGGTGACGGTCAAATACCTCGAAGATGGCGCGCAGGTAACCGTGCGACATCAACATGCGGCTGGCCACCACGTCAATGATGGTCAGCTTGCGTTTGGTGGCGATGGACTTGAACGGGCTGCGGCAGTGCGGCGCCATCGCGGTGATGAGCGTGCCGCCGTTTTCGGGCGCTTTGGAGTTGAGCACCCAGACGGGAATGTTCTTCTGCACGGCGGGCAGGATGGTGGCCGGATGCAGCACCTTCGCGCCAAAGTAGGCCAGCTCGGCGGCCTCTTCAAAGCTGATGGCCTTCACGCGCAGGGCATCTGGGCAAACGCGCGGGTCCGTCGTCATAATGCCATTGACGTCTGTCCATATCTCGATGGCGCTGGCGTCCAGGCCGCGACCGACCAGCGCCCCGGTAAAGTCGGACCCACCCCGTCCCAGCGTTGTGGTCACGCCGTCCACCGTTGCACCAATGAATCCGGCCATTACGGGGACCTGCTGTTTTTCCAGGAGGGGCCGCAAAAGCCGCACCAACTCCTTGTCAGTCTCTTTTTCCAGCGGCGCGGCCTTGCCGTATTGCGCATCGGTGATGATGCAGGTGCGTGCTTCGACATGCACGCCATCCAGGCCTTGTTGTGCAAAAAATCCCGCAATGATGCGGCTGGAGAGGCGTTCCCCAAAGGAAACCACCAGGTCTGAAGTGCGCGCGGTCAGTTCCTGTACTGCGGCCAGGCCGCGCAGCAGGTCGTCCAAGGACTGGAACTGTTCTTCAATCCATGGGCAAAGGTCCTGCAACATTGTGCCGGAGAGCAGTGCGTTTGCGGTGTCCAAATGGCGGTTGCGCAGCCGCGCGCTGATGGCCAGGGCGCCCGCGCGGTCGCCGCGCTCGGCGGCCTGGGCCGCGGCCAGCAACTGGTCCGTCACCTTGGACATGGCGCTGACGACCACCACCGGGGCCAGCCCTTGCGCGCGCCTTCCGGCCACAATGGACGCCGTGCGCTGGATGGCTGTGGCGTCTTCAACCGAGGTGCCGCCAAACTTCATCACGACAATCTTCATGCTGTGGCCCCCGTTGCTGTGGAGTGTGCGCCAGTGGGCGGCAGCTTGCCTTGCGTGGCCAGCAGTTCCGCATTCAGTAGCGCAGCGCCAGCGGCCCCGCGGATGGTGTTGTGCGAGAGCACGGTGAATTTCCAGTCCAGTAGATTGCAAGGGCGCAGACGCCCTACCACGGCGGTCATGCCATTGCCGCGCATCCTGTCCAGTCGCGGTTGCGGACGGTCCTCCGCCGGGTCAAATTCCACCGGGTGTTCCGGCGCCGTGGGCAGGCCCATGCCGCGCAGAGGATGGAACTCCCGCCATGCCGCCAAAATTTCTTCGCGCGTGGCCTTCGTGCGCAACTGGATGCTGACGCTTTCCGTGTGTCCGTCCTCCACCGGCACGCGATTGCAATGCGCGCTGACCTTTGCGTCCAGCGGCGCCACTTGGTTGCCGTGCAGTTTGCCGAGCAGCTTGCCGGTCTCGGCCTCCAGCTTTTCCTCTTCGTTGCGGATGAAGGGGACCACGTTGCCCAGAATGTCCAGCGAAGGCACGCCCGGATAGCCGGCCCCACTGACCGCCTGCATGGTGGTGACAAAGACGGCGCGCAGGCCAAAGCGCGTCTCCAATGGCCGAAGCGCCAGCACCAGCCCGATGGTGGAACAGTTGGGATTAGTGGCGATGTAACCGCCGCCCGTCTTGCGCCAGCCTTGCTGGTCAACCAGGCAAAGATGGTCCGCGTTGACCTCTGGGACCACCAGCGGCACATCGGCCTGCATACGGAAGGCGCTGGAGTTGGAGATGACGGCGCAACCGGCAGAGGCGAACTTCGGCTCCAGCTCGCGGGCAATGTCGGCGTCCAGCGCTGCAAAAATAATGGAAGGCGCGCCCACCGGCGTGGCGGGCGAGACTGGCGTGGCTGCGATGTTGGTTGGTAGTGGCGTGTCCAGCTTCCAGCGCACCGCCTCGCCGTACAGCTTGCCCTCGGAGCGGTCGCTGGCGGCAAGCCACGTCACCTGGAACCATGGATGGTCCGCAAGCAGTTGGATGAAACGTTGGCCGACCATTCCGGTCGCGCCCAGAATGCCTACATTGTGTTTGGTCTGCATGGGTCTGGATTATCTAAGTTATAACAGCACCCCAGAGGCATTGCATCTTTTCCCTTGGAAACAGGCCGGATGCAGTGCCATTTTGGCGGGCATGGACCACTGGGCCGCTGTGTGTTTCTGGGCAAAAAAAACAGCGGGCAGAAGATTGGCGGGCCAATGCTGTCCGGTCTACTTGCGCTTCTTTTCTGTGGTCTTGGTTGGATGGTGGGACAGACGGCCCTTGCTGCTGCGTGACGTTGCATCCAATTTGTTACCGTGGCCGCCGAGAAGCCCTTCCAGCTCCGCCTTGAATTCATTGACGTCCTTGAAATCGCGATGCACGGAGGCAAAACGGATATAGGCCACCGTGTCCAGCGCCTTCAATTCGCCCATGATGTGCTCGCCGATTTCCACGGAGCTGCGCTCGCGTTCAGCGGAATCGAAGACAAAGCGCTCGACTTCGCCGACGATGGATTCCAGCCTGGCGGCAGGCACCGGACGCTTTTCGCAGGCGCGCAGCAGACCGCTCAGCACCTTTTGCCGCTCAAACCTTTCCCGGCGTCCGTCCTTCTTGACGACCATGTAGGGGATTTCATCCAGGCGCTCATAGGTGGTAAAGCGTTTTTCACAGCGCTCGCATTCGCGCCGACGCCGGATGGAATCGGCCTCTTTGCTCTCGCGCGAGTCAACGACACGGTCTTGGGTAAAGCCACAATAAGGGCACTTCATCGCTTTGCATTGATTCTAGCAACCATGCGCGGCATGGTCCAAGGAAATCGCCTAACCCAGGTCCGCATGGCGCAGGCGCAGGGCGTTGCTGATGACCGAGACGGAACTCATCGTCATGGCGGCGCTGGCGATCATGGGGCTGAGCAGCAGCCCGAAAAACGGATACAGAATGCCCGCCGCAATCGGCACGCCCAGGGAATTATAAAGAAAGGCGAACCACAGGTTCTGCCGGATGTTGTGCATGGTCGCCCGGCTGAGGTGGATGGCGCGCACCATGCCGCGCAGGTCCCCACGCACCAGCACGATGCCCGCGCTTTCCATGGCCACGTCCGTGCCTGTGCCCATCGCAATGCCCACGTCCGCCTGCGCCAGCGCGGGGGCATCATTGATGCCGTCGCCTGCCATGGCCACTTTTCCGCCCGCCTGCAAGCGCTGGATGATTTCCGCCTTTTGCTGCGGCAGCACCCCGGCCTCCACCTGGTCGATGCCCAGTTGGCGCGCCACGGCCTCGGCGGTGGTGCGCGCGTCGCCGGTCAGCATCACAATGCGCAGACCTTCCTTGTGCAATTGTTGGATGGCCGCGCGCGCTGGTCCCTTGATTGGGTCCGAAACGGCCAACAAGGCTGCAAGTTTGCCATCCACGGCGGCAAAGAGTACGGTCGCACCCTCGTGCTGCAATGCCTCTGCGCGCGCGCTGGCGCCCTCCAGGGCAATGCCCGCCTCCTGCATCTGCGCGGTGTTGCCCACCACGACGGCATGGCCTTCCACCGTGGCCGATGCGCCTTTTCCTGTGGCCGAGCGGAACCCCGTGGCCGCGGCCAACGGCAGATTGCGTTCGCGCGCCGCACGCAGAATGGAGGCCGCCAGGGGATGTTCACTGGCCTGCTCCAAGCTGGCCGCCAGCCGCAGCACGGCATCTTCCGTGTGCTGGTTGAAGACCTCAATGTGCGTCAACTGCGGTCTGCCCTCCGTCAGCGTGCCCGTTTTGTCCACCACCAACGTGGAGACCTGCGACAGGACCTCCAGCGCCTCGGCATTGCGCACCAGCACGCCCGATTGCGCGCCGCGTCCGGTGCCCACCACAATGGACATCGGTGTGGCCAGCCCCAGCGCGCACGGGCAGGCGATGATGAGCACGGCGACGCCGTTCACCAACGCGTGCGCCAGGCGCGGCTGCGGTCCCCACAGCATCCAGATGATAAATGTCAGCACGGCGACCAGCACCACCGTTGGCACAAACAGGCTGGCGACCCGGTCGGCCACATGCTGGATGGGCGCGCGCGTGCGCTGCGCCTCGCTGACCATCTGCACGATCCGGCTGAGCAGCGTTTCGTCGCCCACCCGCTCGGCGCGCATCAGGAAGCTGCCCGTAGCGTTCACCGTCCCGCCGGTCACCGGACTGCCCGCGCTTTTTTCTACAGGCAGCGGTTCGCCAGTCACCATCGATTCATCCACATTGCTCGCGCCGTCCAGCACCACGCCATCCACGGGGACCTTTTCTCCGGGACGCACGCGCAGCGTATCCCCGACCATTACCAGGTCCAACGCGCGGTCTTCTTCCTGTCCGTTGGCCAGCACCACGCGGGCGGTCGTGGGGGCCAGACTGAGCAGCGATTTCAGCGCATTGGAGGTGCGGCTGCGCGCCCGCAGTTCCAGCACCTGTCCCAACAGCACCAGCGTGGTAATCACCGCCGCCGGTTCAAAGTAAAGATTGACGGAACCATCGGCGGCACGCAGCGTGGCGGGCACGCTGTGGGAAAAGAGCAGCGCAGCCAGACTATACAGATAGCTGACGCCGACGCCCAGGCCAATCAGCGTGAACATGTTCAGGTGCATCGTGCGCAGGGAGTTCCAGGCGCGTTCTACAAAGGGCCAGCCGCACCACAACACCACCGGCGTGGCGAAGGCAAACTCCAGCCACGCAAGTACCGTGCCCCCCAGCAAGGTCGCGATGGGACGGTCCGGCACCCATCCGTCCACCATCAGCACCAGCAAGGGGACCGTCAAGGCCACGCCCACCCAGAAGCGCCGACGCATGTCGTCCAGTTCTGGATTTTGCTCTGCCACTTCCACCGTGCGGGCCGTCAGCGCCATGCCGCAGATCGGGCAGCTTCCTGGCCCTGCTTGCACAATCTCCGGGTGCGTGGGGCAGGTGTATTCCGTGCGCGTATTGTGCAGTGAAATCTGGGCCGGTTCCAGCGCCATGCCGCAGATAGGACAAGCGCCGGGTTGTTTTTCGTGGACCTCCGGGTCCATCGGACAGATGTATTCAGTGGCGCCAGCGCTGGCCTTGCCTGCGGGGTGCATGGCGGCTGCGTGCGCGGGGACCGTTGCCGGTGCGGATGCAGCGGCCTGCTGCAGGAATGTTTCCGGCGCGGCAAGAAAACGATCGTGGCAGCGCTGGCAACAGAAGTAATACGTTGTGCCGCCATACAGTGTGCTGGCTTTTGCTTTCGCCGGGTCCACCTGCATGTGGCACACCGGGTCCGTGGCCAGGGACGGTTGCAGATATTGTTCTGGATGGGCGGAAAATTTTCCCGCGCACGATTTGCAGCAGAAGGAATATGTTTTGCCGTTGTGCTCCAGCGTTGCCGCCGCGCGCGCCGGGGCCACCTTCATGCCGCAGACAGGATCAATTTCTGTCGGCATGTATGGCGCTGGGTTGGCGCGGAATTTCTCCAGGCACGATGTGCAGCAAAAATAATAGGTCGTGCCTTCATGTTCGGTGGTGGCCGCGGCCTTTTCCGGGGCCACCTTCATGCCGCAGACCGGGTCTTTCACCGTCCCGAATTGCACCAGTTCTGCCATCGCTGCTCCCCTCCGTAACTGTGATGATATTGCCTACGCCCTGGAAATGTCTTTCACCGTGCAGGTGCAGGAGAAGGACGAAAGGTGCACACTGGCCGCGCCCACCGACGCAATTTATAAATTGGGCGGCTGGTCCGGGGCCGGTTGCGGCTGGGATGGCTGGCCCGTGTCGTCATCGTTCTTGGAAGTCCCAAATATCCTGCCGAAGAAGCCCCTCTTCTTTTTCTTGGGGGGCGTATGTTCTTCGTCCGGTTGTGGCGGCGTTTCGTTCTTGGCGGCGGCAGCAGGCGGGGCCGCAGGTTTCACCACAGGGGCGGGAGCGCCAAGGTTGTTGAGGGCGGGTGCAGGTGCGCTTTGCCCCAGGCCAAAGACCTTCTGGAAAAGGTTGCGCTGGTCGCCGTTAGGATGGTCGCAGGTGTTGGTTGGCTGCGTGCCGTCCAAAAAGGCCGCCGTGTAATCGTCCGGGCAGGCCGTATCGGCCAGCAGGTTGGTCACCTTGTCCAGCGAGACCTCGGTGATGCCCGCCGGTGGCTCAAAGGTCTGCGTGTCCGAGTATTGGGGCAACTGGGTCGCACGCTTCATGAACTCCGCCCAGATGGGCGCGGCCACCTGGGCGCCTTCCAGCTTGATGTCAGAGTAATCGTCATTGCCGACCCAGACCACGCAAAGCAGGTTGCTGGTGAAGCCGGCAAACCATGCGTCGTGCGAGGTGCCTGTCTTTCCCGCAGCCGGGGCGGTAAAGCCCAGGCCGCGCACGCCCGCTGCCGTGCCGTGGTTGATGACGTCCTCCATCAGGCTGAGCGTCAGGTAGGTGGCGCGTGGGTCCAGCACGGAACGGGACTGCGTGGTGAAGTTGTCAATCACGTTGCTGTTGGCGTCGCGCACGCTGGCGATCATCCACGGTTGCAGGCGGACGCCGTTGTTGGCAAAGATGGTGTAGGCCCCGGCGATGTCCAGCGGCGTGGCGTCATAGGCCCCGATGGCCATGGCGGGAGTTGGTTGTACGGAGGTGATCCCGGCCTGGCGCGCCAGCGCGGCGACATTGTCCAGGCCCACCATCTGCGCCAGGGCCACGGTCGCCACGTTCTGTGACATCATCAGCGCAAAGCGCGCGGTGACCATGCCGAACTGTTCGTTCTTGAAATTGTGCGGCGCATACTGCCGGTTGCCATTGTCGAAATCGAATGTCTGGTCCGCATCGTTCAACATGGTGACGGCGGTAAAGACGCCCTGCTCTCCGGGCAGCGCCACGCCGGTCAGGCTGCTGTTGAAGGCCGTCGCGTAGACAAAGGGCTTGAAGACGGACCCGGTGGGACGCTTGGAAACAGCGTGGTCCAACTGGCTCATGCCATAGTTGCGCCCGCCCACCAGGGAGAGCACCTGTCCGGTGTGCGGGTCCAGGGCGACCAGCGCCACCTGCGGATAGAGGATGTCCTTCTGCGTCAGTACGGTCCCGTTGCGCGTGCGGCGTTCATAACGCCGACGTACCAGCGCATCCACGTTGTGCATCCCATCTTCCACGGCGGCGGTGGCGATTTTTTGCAGGTCCGGGTCCAGGGAGGTGTAAATGTGCAGCCCCTCCCCATTGATGTCGCGGTCGCCGTAACGCTGCGTCAGGCGGTCATGCACCAGGTCCACAAAGTATGGGGCCTCACTGGCGTCCACGCTGAAAGGGGCCACCTGCAGCGGCGTGGCCTTGGCCGCAATTGCCTGTTGCTGGGTGATGGCGCCAGTGTCCACCATCGAATCCAACACCAGATTGCGCCGCTCCAGCGCGCGCTGCGGGTGCTTGTACGGGGAAAGATAATTGGGCCGCTGGATCATCCCCGCCAGCAGGGCGCACTCCGGCAGCGTGAGCTGGCGGACGTCCTTGCCGAAGTAGGCCTGCGACGCCTCGCCAAAGCCATTGATGGAGAAGCTGCCACGCTGCCCCAGGTTGATCTGGTTGGCGTACATGGTAAAAATCTGCTTCTTGGTGAAGCGGTGCTCCAGTTGGAAGGTGATGGCAATCTCAATGATCTTGCGCTTGAGGTGTTTTTCTGGCGAGAGGAAAAAACCGCGCGCCAACTGCATCGTCAGCGTGGAGCTGCCCTCGGAATACCTGTGCGAGCGCAGGTCAGCGAGGATGGACCCGATGACCCGTATGTAATCCACCCCACCGTGTTCAAAAAACCGCCGGTCTTCAATGGCCAGCACCGCCTGCACCAGTTGCGGGGGCATCTCGTCATAGGTGACCAACCTCCGCTTGGCGCGGTCCTTGTCAGAAAGCCCCGTGATGAGTTGCGGTTCCAGCTCGTAAGAGAAAATCTGCTGCCCGTCGTCGCCCGTGATTTTGCTGACCACGCCATTGCTGGTGTAGACCGTGGCCGCATCGGGCGCATGATAGGACTGCGGCCCCGGCTGGATGTGGATGCTGTTATTGGAGAGTTGAAAGGTCCCCAGTTGCGAGGGATGGCTGTCGCCGACCGCCGTGTAACCGGCGGTGCGGAGGTCCATGGCGATTTGCTGCACGCTGTATTTTTGTCCGGGCCTCACTTGGCGAGGGGCCGCATATATCTGCGCGGTGCGCGCGAAGATGGGGCCATTCAAGCGCGCGTCCACGACCTTTTGATAGGTGATGTAGTAATAGCTGAATACCAGGCCAAAAAGGAAACAGGCCAGCAAAAAACACGCAGAGAGAAACAACAGCAATCGGGTGTGCAGCGGCAATTGTCCTTTGCCGCGTCCGCCAATCCTGCCGCTTGGCCGCCCCCTGTCTCTGCGTCCTGCCGGGGCTGGACGTGCGGACTTTGCGTTCTCTGCCACGCTAGTTTGGCCCACTTTCCGGGGACATCTCCATCCCCGTTTCTACTTCCGTTCTGTATAGATGCTGCCGCCGGACGGCAGTCCCTGACCGTCCCCGAATTTAGCAGGGGATGGACGCGGGCATGGCGGCTGCCACCCGTTCCAGCAGGCGCTGCGCCGCCGTTTCCAGCGGCACGTCCTCGCTTTGCTGTGTGGACCGCGTATAAATTTCTACTTTGCCCTCTGCGGCCTTCTTGCCGACGTTCACGCGGAAGGGAACGCCAATCAGGTCCGCGTCCTTGAACTTGACCCCGGCGCGCTCATCGCGGTCGTCCAGCAGGACGTCCAGTCCTGCGCGGTCCATCGTTTCCGCCAGGCCTTCGGCAACCTGCATCAGCGCGGCATCCTTCACATTGGTCACGGTCACCACCACGCTGAAGGGCGCAATCGACGGCGGCAGCCAAAAGCCGTTGGCGTCGTTGCTCTGCTCCACGGCTGCGGTCAGGATGCGCTCAATACCGATGCCGTAGCTGCCCATGATCGGCGTCACTTCCTTGCCGTCCAGGTCCAGCACGCGCGCGCCCATGCTCTCAGAGTATTTGTAGCCGAGTTTGAAGATGTGGCCGATCTCGACTGCCTTGCCAATCTTCAGCGGGGCATTGCAACGCGGGCAGCCTTCGCCCTCTCCCACTTTGCGGACCTCTGCGGCAAGCGTCCATGTGAAGTCGCGGCCCGGAGTCACGTTGCGGAAGTGGTAATCCAGCTTGTTTGCGCCGCAGATCATGTTTTTGCGGCCTTCCAGTGCGCTGTCGAGAATTACCGTCAAGCCTCCTGCCATTGGATTGTCGGCATGTTGCAATCCCACTGGACCAAGAAACCCAGCAGGCGCGTGGAAGTATGTTTCCAGCTCATCAGCCAGCATGGGCCGCAACTGGAGCGCCTTGAGCAACGTCAGCAGTTTGGTTTCATTCACGGTATGGTCGCCACGCAGAAAGACCGTCACCGGCAGCCACGCCGACTTGCCCGCAGCATCGCGCGTCTCCGCCATATACGCCACGCATTTGATGTCCTGTGTCGCTTGCACCTTCAGGAATGCCGTCACATCGGCAATCGCGCCCATGCCCGGCGTATGCACCAGCTCCGGCGTGCCATCGCCGGTGGGCGCAAGGTCTTCGACCGGCGGCAACTGCGAAGACGCCTTCTCCACATTGGCCGCGTAGCCGCATTTTCCGCAGCTTGCGATCAGGTCCTCGCCCGCCTCGGTGGCAACCATAAACTCCTGCGACTGGCTGCCGCCCATGGCGCCGGAATCGGCCTCGACCGCAACAAATTTCAGCCCGCAACGAGAAAAAATCTGCCGGTAGATGCGGTCATGCTTCTGGTAGCTTACGTCCAGTCCCGCCGCGTCCATGTCAAAGGAATACGCGTCCTTCATGATGAATTGGCGCACCCGCAGCAGGCCGGACTTTGGTCGCGGCTCATCGCGGAACTTCGTCTGGATTTGATACCAGATTTGCGGCAATTGCTTGTAGCTGCGCAGTTCTTTGCGCGCAATTTCGGTCATCACCTCTTCATGCGTCATCCCTAGGCAAAGGTCCGCGCCCTTGCGGTCCTTCAGGCGGAACATATTGTCGCCCATGCCGGTCCAGCGGCCACTCTGCTCCCACAGTTCGCGGGGCAGCAGGGCGGGCAGCAGGAACTCCTGGCCTATGGTGTCCATCTCCTGGCGCACAATGCCGATGATCTTGTTGATGGAGCGCTGGCCTAGAAACAAATACGAATAAATGCCGGCTGAAAGCTGCCGGATGTATCCGGCGCGGACGAGAAGCCTGTGGCTGGCGACTTCCGCGTCAGCAGGGGCCTCCCGTAGGGTGGGCAGAAAAAGTTTTGACCATCGTTGCATGGGTTGGATTTTGTCCTATCAGGGTCTTTCCCATTCTACCTGCTGGCGGAGCGTCCGCAGGTGGATTGCAAAGGGGTGCGGCGCGGGCCGCGAGGGACATGGTGGGCAGTGAGGGACTCGAACCCCCGACTTCCTGCTTGTAAGGCAGGCGCTCTAACCAACTGAGCTAACCGCCCGCGCTCTTCTTTTCAGTCTATGGAAGCGCCCTGCAGGGGTCAATTGCGTGGGACAATTCTCCGCCTATAGCTCCGGCCCATTGCACCTGCTTCGGCAACGCAGGCGGCCCAGTTGATAGACTGGGCCAGTGCGGCGATTGATCGTAAATGCGGATGATTTTGGATTGGCCCCCGGCGTCAACCGTGCCGTTATAGAACTGCACCGGGCAGGCGCACTCACCTCGGCCACGCTGATGGCCGTTGCTCCCAGCTTCGCGGAGGCCGTGGTACTGGCAAAAGAAAACCCCCGGCTCGGCGTTGGTTGCCACATCGTGCTGGTTGATGGCGCGCCGCTTTCCCCGCCGGAAGGGATCGCATCGCTGCTGGACCCAGGCAGTGCCGTGCCTGCCTTTCGGCCCACGCTGGGGCACTTTGTGCGCGACCTGATGCTGGGACGCATCCATCCGCAACACATTCTGGTGGAGGCCACAGCGCAGGTCCAGCGCCTGCAGGCCAGCGGTCTGGCGCTGACGCACGTGGACACCCACAAGCACACGCACATCTTTCCCCGCGTGTTGGCCCCGGTGCTCCGGGCCGCGCAAGCGTGCGGGGTGCGGCGCATCCGCAATCCCTTTGAGCCGGAGTGGAGCATCGCGGCCACCCCGCAGGCAGGCAGACTGCGTCGCATGGAGGTGCGGGTGCTGCGTACGATGCGTCGACGCTTCCTCTCCCATGTAAACGCCGCTGGAATGGCCACCACGGACGGCTGCCTGGGCGTGCTGGCCACAGGAATGCTGGATGCTGCAAGCATCGGTCCCATTCTGGCCCACATGCCGCCGGGCACATGGGAGTTGCTCTGTCATCCCGCCTATGTGGACGCGGAGTTGCGCGCGGCGCACACGCGTCTGGTGGGATCGCGCGCGACGGAATTGCAGGCATTGCTGGCCACGTTGGCCTGTGCAACGGAAAAGGACACAGCAGCCGGGGGCGTGGACATGCAGCGCATTCATTTTGGCGATCTGCCCGTGTGACCGTGAAACGGTCCACGTTGCATCCGCGCGCCGCGGCCCGCATCCAATACGCAGACGGAAACAGGAAGCAATTATGAAAATAGGCATTACCTGCTATCCCACCTACGGCGGCAGCGGCGTGGTGGCCACGGAACTGGGCCTGGAACTGGCGGCGCGCGGCCACCAGGTCCACTTTATTTCCTACTCCCAGCCCTTTCGATTGACAGGCCGGGAGACCCGGATTTGTTTCCATGAGGTCCCCGTCACCAACTACCCGCTCTTTGAGTTTCCGCCCTATGATCTGGCGCTGGCGACCCACATGGCGGAGGTGGCCGAGTATTACGACTTGGACCTGCTGCATGTGCATTATGCGATCCCGCACTCTGTCAGCGCGCTGCTGGCCCGGCAGATGCTGGCGCGCAAAGGGCGCCATTTGCCCTTTGTCACCACGCTGCATGGGACGGACATCACGCTGGTCGGCGCCGACCACTCCTATCTGCCCATCACCCAATACGCCATTGACGAAAGCGATGGCGTGACGGCCATCTCCCAATATCTGCGTCAGAAGACCGAGGAGAGCTTTGGCACCACGCGCGAGATCGCCGTCATCTCCAACTTCGTCAACTGCGATGTGTATCTGCGCAACAACGCCACGCGAGGGCAGTTGCGCGCACAGTACGCCAGCGAAGGGGAAGGTCTGCTGGTGCATCTTTCCAATTTCCGCCCTGTCAAGCGGGTGCGCGACGTGATCGAGGTCTTTGCCCGCGTGGCCGCACAGGTCCCGGCGCGCCTGCTGATGGTGGGCGATGGGCCGGACCGCTCTGTGGCCGAGTGGATGGCCGTACACCACAAAATCCAGGACCGCGTGCATTTCCTGGGCAAGCAGGACAGCATCCACGAGCTGTTGCCGGTGGCCGACCTGATGTTGATGCCCAGTGAACTGGAGTCCTTTGGCCTGGCCGCCCTGGAAGCGATGGCCTGCGAGGTGCCCACCATTGGCACCGCAGTGGGCGGCGTGCCAGAACTGATTGAGGACGGCGTGACCGGGATGCTGTTTCCCGTGGGCGCGGTGGAAGCGATGGGGGAGGCGGCCATTGCTCTGCTCAAGGAGCCGGACCGCTTGCAGGCGATGGCCCAGGCCGGACGCAAAGTGGCGAAACACACTTTCTGCTCCACCAAAGTGGTCCCCCAGTACGAAAAATTCTACGAGTCGGTGTTGCGCAACTCCGCACGGTAGGCGGCGGCCACCATCTCCGCGGGCACCACGGGGACGGTGAGCACCACGCGCGTGCCGCGTCCGGGATGGCTGATGATCTCGATGGTGGCGTTGTCGCCATACAGCACGCGCAGGCGCTCCCGCACATTGCGCATCCCGATCCTTGTCCCAGGCCGGACCAGGCCGCTGAGGGGCGTGGTGGAATCGTTTTCTGGACGGATGCCGACCCCGTCGTCCTCCACTTCCAGCACCAGCTTCTCGCCCTGTAGGCGGCTGCGCAAGATGATGGCGCCGCCGTTGATGCGCGGTTCCAGGCCATGCTTGATGCTGTTCTCAATCAGCGGTTGCAACACCATGCTGGGGACCGGAATGTCCATCGTTTCCGGGGCCATTTCCTTGGTCACGCGCAGTTTTTCCGCGCCAAAGCGGACCACTTCAATGGCCAGATAATCGTCGGTGAATTGCATCTCCTCACGTAACGGCAGGAACGCGTCGCGGTCACTGAGCAGGACACGCAGGATGCTGGCCAGCTTCACAATCAACTCGCGGGCCTGGTCCGGGCGGAAGCGTATCAGGGAGGCGATGGAGTTGAGCGTGTTGAAGATGAAGTGCGGATTGATCTGGCGTTGCAGGGCGTCCAGCCGCGCCTCCAGCAGCAGGCGTTCCTGCTCCTCCAGCTTGCGTTCAATGCGCAGGGCGTTCCATATCTTGAGCGGGATGCCGACCACCACCGGCGCGCACAAGCAGATGGCGGCGCGCAGCAGCCACACGTTGGAGTTCACTGCAAACAGGCGGCGTGGATAAAGCTGGGCCAGCCAAAGGTGCAGGGCCTGCATTCCAATGACCATGTTCAATAACAGGATTTGTTTGTCCATGCGCGGACGCACCATGTTGCGCCGCACCCAGCGGTAAATGCTGAGATCGACAAAAGGGGAAAAGGACCAGACGTCCTCCTCTGAAACCAGCAGGCCATAGGCGCCAAAGATGATGGCCACCAACAGGTTGAATGGCAACGTCAGATACTCCCCATGCAGCAACGCGGGCAGTGCCAGCACCATGGCGGCCAGCATGGCAGGCAAGGCCCCCAGCAGTACGCCGACAATGATGACCGTCTCAAAGGCAATGTCTGCTGCCAAAAAGTTGGGCACGCTGACGCGCACCCAGACCCCCAGGGTGAGCGGCACGCAGATAAAGGCCAGCAGGGCAAAGGTCTGGCGCAGATTGCGCCGCTCCGCAAACAAGAGGTCCTTGAAGACGCGCGAACGGGAGAGCGCGCTGGAGACCGCGGCGGCAATGCCCAGCTTGATGAGCAGCGTGATGAGGACCAGCTTTTGGTTGACCACGCCCTTACTGTACCGCGTGGGCGTGCCGGAGGCCACGATTTCTCCCGCACTTCCCTATAAAATAAAAACATGGCGTATTTGAGTGTGCGTAAAGTTGCCGAGGCCGATTTCCCCAGTCGCTGGGGACATTTTCGTATCCACGGCTTCATCGGGGAGCGGGACGGCAAGTCTGGCAATAACGGCGCCCTTGGGCCTTTGCAGCAGCGCAAGAGTGAAGAGATCGTCGCCTTGGTGATGGGCGACATCCATGCGCAGCCGCCCATCGTCCGCGTCCATTCGCAGTGTTTGACGGGCGATGTGCTGGGGTCCCTGCGCTGCGATTGCCGGTTGCAACTGGAGCTGGCGCTCCAGACCATTGCAGGGGCGGGCGCAGGCATTCTGTTGTATGAATTGCAGGAAGGCCGGGGCATTGGCCTGATGCCGAAATTACAGGCCTACCAGTTGCAGGACCAGGGACTGGACACCGTTGAGGCCAACGAGGAACTGGGATTCGAGGCCGATTACCGCGCCTATGAACTGCCCGCCGAGGTGTTGAAGCTGCTGGGCGTCACCGAAGTACGCTTCATCACCAACAACCCGGAGAAGATCGCCGCGCTGGAGTTGGCGGGCGTCCGCGTGGTGGAGCGCATCTCCGCCGCCGTGGAGCCACAGGACAGCTTTGAAAAATATCTCCAGGTGAAGCGCGAAAAGATGGGCCACCTGTACGACGAAGCAGCAAAATAAACACGCAACAGGTGGCCACTTGGCGTAGCGCCTGTTGCGTGATGTTTTTCGGCCCGTAGGTCGGAAGGCATTGATGCGCTGATGCACTTACTCCTGCGGCGCGGTCCCGGCGTTTTCTGGCGTGTGCCCCTTCACCCGCACTACGGTGATTTTGCTGAAGCCTTCCTTGAAGCTTGGTGGGCGCAGGCGCTCCGCCATCGCACGCATGACCTCTTCGCTGATGACGTGTTCCCGGTGCCGGTTCCGCTCCATGCACACCTCAATGGGCACATCAAAGAAGACGGCCTGCACCTCAAAGCCAAAGCTCCGCGCCATCTTGATCCACTGCCGCCGTTCGTGGGGCGACAGGTTGGTCGCGTCCACATAGTTCCACGGCATTTTGGCAATCAGCCGGGCGCGCAACAAGGAGCGCAGTGTGGAAAACACAAGCCCCTGGTAACGTTGTTCGGTGATGTCGTCAAACAGGATGCTGCGCAACATGTCACTGGAAAGTGGCGTCACGCCGCGACGTTTGAACCAGGTGGTCTTGCCAGAGCCAGGCAGTCCGATGGTCAGCACAACATGGCCCTTGGGCGATTTGGCAACCTGGGGTTCGGCAGGCGGTGTCGCCAGGGACTCTGGTTGTGTCTCCACCACCAGCTTGCCTTCGTCCTTGTTTTCATAGGGCGCTGGACGTTTCCGTGCAGGGCGCAGGTGCGCGGGGCCGTCTGCAAGCTCCGTGCTGGTTGTACGCCCCGCGCCAGGGGCGGTCTCTTGCGCCGCAGGTGTTTCCGCGGCGGTTGGGGTGGGGTTTGGCCCGGGATATGCCGGTTGCAGCGGGGCCGGCTGGTCCTGAGGGACCTCCTGACCAATCTTTCCTGTGGACTCGGAATTGTTCGGCCCACGCTTCGAGCGACGTCTCATGAATCGATCGCGCATCCAGTTGCGCATACCGCGCTTGTAACACATTGTCCCCATGGACCGCAAATTTTATGCTGGAACTCCAAGGTTTGCGCGGCCCCGGCGTTCCCGTTTTGGCGTCAATGGAGGTGCTGTTTCCCGCGTGGCGACGCAAGAAAATACCAGGTTTGCAGTTGGCGCGTCCAGTGCGGTTACAATACAGGCAGACGGCGAGCATTCGTCACCCATATTTTAACCATCAGAGGAGAACGGACCATTATGGCAGTGAAGGTTGGTATCAACGGCTTTGGCCGCATCGGACGGAATGTCCTTCGGGCATCTCTTGGCAACCCTGAAATCGAATTTGTTGCAGTGAACGACCTGACGGACCCGAAGACGCTGGCCCACCTGCTCCAGCATGATTCGGTCCTTGGCAATCTGCACAACGATGTGCAGTACGGCGAAGATTTCATCAGCGTGGACGGCAAAAAAATCAAGGTCTTCGCGGAGCGCGACCCCGCCAAGCTGGACTGGAACTCCGTTGGGGCGCAGATCGTCGTTGAATCGACCGGCCACTTTACCGATGCCACCAAGGCCAAGGCGCACCTGCATGGTTCCGTCAAGAAGGTCATCATCTCTGCCCCGGCCTCGAACGAAGACATCACCATCGTGCTGGGCGTGAACGAAGGCAAGTACGACCCGGCCAAGCACAATGTCATCTCCAACGCTTCTTGCACCACCAACTGCCTGGCCCCGGCGGCCAAGGTGCTGCTGGACAACTTCGGCATTGTCTCCGGCCTAATGAACACAGTCCACAGCTTCACCAATGACCAGGTAACGCTGGACTTCCCGCACAAAGACCTGCGCCGCGCCCGTGCCGCCAGCCTTTCCATCATCCCCACTTCCACCGGTGCGGCCAAGGCGCTGCATCTGGTGCTGCCGGAACTGAAGGGCAAGCTGGACGGCTTCTCTCTGCGCGTGCCCACCCCGGTCGTCTCCATTGTGGACCTGACCGTGCTGACGGAAAAGCCGGTCACGATTGAGTCTGTCAACGCCGCGTTCAAGGCCGCTGCGGAAGGCCCCATGAAGGGCATCCTGGGTTTTGAGACTGCACCCCTGGTCTCGGCGGACTATCGCGGCAATCCGCTCTCCTCGATCATTGATGCACCACTGACCAAGGTCGTTGGCAACATGGTCAAGGTGCTTAGCTGGTACGACAACGAATGGGGCTACTCGTGCCGCGTCCGGGACCTGATTACGTTCCTGACGAAAAAGGGCCTGTAGTCCGGGCCATTCTCCTGGTCCCGTCCGTACCTCTTCGCGGCTTCCACTGCTTGAGGTACGGACAACGGACCCCTACCACAAAACAAATTCCACTAATCTGATTTCGGGGTTCTTATGGCAAAACTATCGGTCCGCGACCTGTCGCTCGAACATAAGCACGTCTTTGTCCGTGTAGATTTCAACGTACCGCTGTCAGAAGATGGCAGCGCCATAACCGACGACACGCGTATCCGCGAGACCCTGCCCACCATCGAGTACGCCTTGCGCCATCGCGCCAAGGTGGTCCTGGCCTCGCACCTGGGCCGTCCCAAGGGCAAACCCAATCCCAAGATGAGCCTGCGTCCGGTGGTGGACCGCCTGCGCCCCTTGATTGACAAGTGCCTTGGCCAGGAGGTCAACGTGGGCTTCGCGCCCGACTGCGTGGGCGAAACGGCGGAGGAAATGTCGCGCCAGCTTGAATCGGGCCAGGTGCTGCTGCTGGAGAACCTGCGCTTCCATGCCGAGGAAGAGGCCAACGACCCGGCCTTTGCGCAGAAGCTGGCCAAGCTCTGCGACCTGTATGTGAATGACGCCTTTGGCAGCGCCCATCGCGCGCACGCCTCTACGGAGGGGATCACGCATTACGTGGCGCAATCTGCCGCCGGGCTGCTGATGGAAAAGGAACTGAATTATCTGGGCAAGGCGCTCACCCAGCCGGACCGGCCTTTTATTGCCATCCTCGGCGGCGCCAAGGTCTCGGACAAAATCCAGGTGATCCAGAACCTGCTGGGCAAGGTGGACGCGCTGCTGATTGGCGGCGGCATGGCCTACACCTTTCTGAAGGCCAAGGGGCAGGATGTTGGCAAGTCCCTGCTGGAGGCAGACAAACTGGACATGGCGCGGCAGGCAATGGAGACCGCTGCCGCCAGGGGCGTGCGCTTCCTGCTGCCGGTCGACCATCTGCTGGCGGACAAATTCGCCGCCGACGCCAAAACGCAGACTGTCAGCGGTGACAAGGCCTTCCCTGCCGATTGGATGGCGCTGGACATCGGGCCAAAAACCATTGCCTTGTTTGCCAAAGAAATCGCCGGGGCGCAGACCATTGTCTGGAACGGGCCAATGGGTGTCTTTGAAATGCCCGCCTTTGCCAAAGGGACCATGGAAATTGCCCACGCCGTGGCCGCCAACGTAGATGCTACGTCCATCGTCGGTGGTGGGGACTCTGTGGCCGCCGTGCGCAAGGCCGGGGTCGCCGACAAGATAACGCACATCTCCACCGGCGGCGGGGCGTCGCTGGAATTTCTGGAAGGCAAGAAACTACCGGGCGTTGAGGCCCTGACGGAGAAAACAGCATGAGCCAGCGCCAACCCCAACGCAAACCAATGATTGCCGCCAATTGGAAAATGTATAAGACCGCCGATGGGGCGACCGCCTTCGTCCAGGCCTTTGCCCAGCTGGTAAAGGGCCACACCCGCGATGAGGTCGTGCTCTGCCCGCCGTTTTTGTGCATTCCCAGCGTGGTCGCCGCCGTGCAGGGCACGGCCATCCATGTGGGCGGGCAGAACATGTACTGGAAGGACGAAGGCGCCTTTACCGGCGAGGTCTCCGCACCCATGCTGCGCGCCGCGGGCTGCTCACACGTCATCATCGGACACTCAGAAAGAAGGCAGTTCTTCGGCGAGACCGATGAAAGCGTCAACCAAAAGCTGCACGCTGCGCTCCAGCACAAGCTGGTGCCCATTGTCTGCGTGGGCGAGCTGCTGGCCGAACGGGAGGCCGGGAAGACCGAAGAGGTCCTGCTGCGCCAGACCAGCCGTGCGTTGGTCGGCATTACACCGGAAGCGGCCCACCCCATTGTCATCGCATACGAGCCGGTATGGGCCATCGGCACCGGAAAGACCGCGACCCCGGAGATGGCCGCCGAGGCCCATCGTAGTATCCGCAACCAGGTGGCGCGCGCCCTGGGCCAGGAAGTTGCGGATGCCATGCGCATCCTCTATGGCGGCAGCGTGAAGCCGGAGAATGCCGCCAGCCTGATGGCGCAGCCGGAGATTGACGGCGCACTGGTCGGCGGGGCCAGCCTCGACCCACAATCCTTTGCAAAAATCGTCCTCTACGCGCGGGCATAGCTGGATGCCTTTGCGTGCAGTGGTCTTTGATTACGGCATGGTGCTGAGCGGCCCCGCAAATCCTGCGGCGCACCAGCGCCAACTGGAGTTGACGCGGTTGCCCCATGCCGTCTTTGAGGAAAATTATTGGCGTCTCCGGCTGGAGTACGACCGCGGCGCACTGAATGGACAGGGCTTCTGGCGGGAGTTGGCCCGCAATGCCGCCATTATGCTGGACCAACCCACCATTGACCGCCTCATCGCGCAAGACATTCTGCTGTGGGCAGACCTGGACCCGGAAATGCTGCGCTGGGCGGCGCAGGTGCGGGCCGCGGGCCTGCGTACCGGCATCCTCTCCAACATGGGCGAGGAACTGCTGGCCCACATCAAGAAGAATTTCCCATGGATACACAGCTTCAACCACTGCACCTGGTCGTGTGAATTGGGCCTCGTCAAGCCCGATGTGGCCATCTATCAATACACGCTGGAGCGGCTTGGAGTACGCGCGGAAGATGCGCTCTTTCTGGATGACAAGATTGTCAACGTGGAGGGCGCGCGCCGCGTCGGGATGCACGCCATCCATTACCGCGGCCTGACCACTTTGCAGGAAGACCTGGCCCAGGCCGGCTGGGCCAGCCAACTCCCCGTGCTGTAGTAAGCGTCTTGCTGCGCGTTCCCCCAGGTTTCGATTTTGGAACCTGGGATTCAGGGCGCTAATCTCGCTGGTCTATCCATCGGGCGGCCACTCGACTAAACTGTAGGAAGTACGCTGCTTGAGATGCGGCGTCCGCGCATTTTTCAGCGCGGACCAACGACCAAGCAAAAGGAAGCCCCAGGTTTGATCAACACAGCCCTAGCCAAGATATTCGGGACCAGTAATGAGCGCGCCATCAAGCGGATGCAGCCGGTGGTGGCGGCCATCAACGCACTGGAACCGGCCATGCAGCAGCTTACAGACCAGCAACTCCGCGCCAAAACAGAGGAGTTCCGCGCACGGATACAGGAGCGGATTGCCGGCATCGAAGACGTCGAGGAGCGCGAGCAGGCAGAACGGGAAGCGCTGGACGACCTGCTGCCAGAGGCCTTTGCCGTGGTGCGCGAGGCGGGCCGACGGGTGCTCCAGATGCGGCACTTTGACGTGCAGTTGATTGGCGGCATGGTGTTGCACCAGGGCAAGATCGCTGAGATGAAGACCGGCGAAGGCAAGACGCTGGTGGCCACGCTGCCCTGTTATCTGAATGCGCTGGCCGGCCACGGCGTGCATGTGGTCACGGTCAACGACTATCTGGCCAAGCGCGACGCCGAATGGATGGGCAAGCTACACACCTTTCTCGGCCTCACCATCGGCGTGATTGTGCATGACCTGGACGATGCCCAGCGCCGCGCCGCTTATGCGGCGGACATCACCTACGGCACCAACAACGAATTTGGCTTCGATTATCTGCGCGACAACATGAAGTTTGAGTTTGCGGAGTGCGTGCAGCGGGAGAAAAACTTCGCCATTGTCGATGAGGTGGACTCCATCCTGATTGACGAAGCGCGCACACCGCTCATCATCAGCGGGCCGACTGACCAGACGACCGACAAATATGCGCGCGTCCGGCGCATCATCCCGCAGTTGGAAATGGGCGAGGAGATCGAAGACCTCGACCATAAAATACTGACCGGCGATTACGTGGTGGATGAAAAACACCGGACGATTGGCGTGACCGACGAGGGCTGGGTAAAGATCGAAAAGCTGCTGGAGATCAATAGCATTGCCGACCCGGAAAACTGGGACCTGAAGCACTACGTGGAGACGGCCATCAAGGCCCATGCGTTGTATAAGCGCGATGTGCATTACGTGGTGAAGGACGGGGAAGTCATCATTGTGGATGAGTTCACCGGGCGCCTGATGCCGGGCCGCCGCTGGTCGGATGGGCTGCACCAGTCGATTGAGGCCAAGGAGGGCGTGAACATCCGCCGCGAGGACCAGACGCTGGCCACGATCACCTTCCAGAATTATTTCCGCCTGTACAAAAAACTGGCCGGCATGACAGGGACGGCGGAGACCGAGGCGGCGGAGTTCGAAAAGATTTACAAGCTGGAGATCGTCGTGGTCCCGACCAACATGCCGATGCGCCGCGCGGAAAACCCGGATGTGGTCTTTCGTACGGCAAAGGAAAAATATTTTGCCGTGGCCGACGAGATCGCCAGCCTGCATGAGACAGGACAACCGGCGCTGGTGGGCACCACCTCGATTGAAAAATCTGAATTGCTCTCGCAAATCCTGCAACGCAAAGGCGTGCGCCATGTGGTGCTGAACGCGAAATACCACGAGCGTGAGGCGGAGATTGTGGCCCAGGCAGGCCGCCTGGGGATGGTCACCATCGCCACCAACATGGCCGGGCGCGGCACGGACATCGTGCTGGGCGGCAATCCAGAGTTCATGGCCAAGCAGGAGTTGGTGAAAAAAGGCAAGGCGCGCGCCGTCAGCGTGGCGGAAGGCGCCATTTCGCCCACGGCAGCAGCCGGGATGCAGCGCTTCTACTACCAAGGACAGGAGTTCGAGACAACAGAAGAGGACTGGAACGCCACCTATGCCGTCTATGCCGAACAGGTGGCAAAGGAGCGGCAGGCGGTGGTGGCGGCAGGCGGTCTGTTCATCATTGGTACGGAGCGGCATGAGTCCCGTCGCGTTGACAACCAACTCCGTGGCCGCGCCGGACGGCAGGGCGACCCTGGGGCCTCGCGCTTCTTCCTCTCTTTGGAAGACGACCTGATGCGCATCTTCGCCAGGGAGTGGGTCTCCAACCTGCTCCAGCGATTGGGCATGGAAGAGGGCGTCCCCATTGAGTCCAGGCTGATAACGCGCCGCATTGAGGCCGCGCAGAAGGCCGTGGAAGCGCAGAACTTTGAATCGCGCAAGCATGTGCTGGAATACGACGACGTGATGAACAAGCAGCGTGAGGCCGTCTATGGCCTGCGCCGCCAGTTGCTGGAGGGCCTGGACCAGAAGCAACTGATTACGGAAGACTACGTCTCCACGCTGCTCAGCAATGCGCTGGACCAATATGCGCCTGTCAAAGTGCACCCGGACCAATGGGACATCAAGGCGTTGAAGGACCAGCTTGTGGTGCAATTTGGCCTCGATTTGGAAGCGGAGGGCGTCCCTGTAAACGAGTTGAACCGACATGAACTGGGCGAGACGCTCTTTGAAAGATTGAAGGAACGTTACGAGGCCAAGGAGCAGATTGTCGGCGCGCAGGCCATGCGCTATCACGAGAGGATGATCATGCTCAGCGTGCTGGACGGCCTGTGGAAGGACCATCTGCTGGCCATGGACCAACTGAAAGAGGGCATCGGGCTGCGCGGCTACGGCCAGCAGGACCCGCTGATTTCCTACAAGCGCGAGTCCTTTGAGGCATTCGAGGCCATGATGGCGCGCTTCCAGGAAGACACCGTCCGCTTCCTCTTCCGAATGCAGATCATGGGGCCGGACGGACGGGAGATCACCGTCCCGTCGCGCCCATATCCGCAGACAATGGTGTTACAAGGCGGGTCGGCCATTGCGACAGAACCGAGGGCCAATGGGAACGTCCCCGCGCGGCAGGTGGACACCCCGCCCATGGTCCCGGTGCCCACGCGCAGCCCTTCCACCACGATCGATGAACTGGAACAGGAGTTCCAGCGCAAGAAGAAGAGGGAATTGCAGCAGGCGCGCATGGCTGGAGGCGGGGACTCCGCTGCGCAGCCGACGCAAAGGCGCACCGGCGACAAGGTCGGACGAAACGACCCCTGTCCTTGTGGGTCCGGGAAAAAATACAAGAAGTGCCACGGCGCAGAGGGGAAGTAGCCATGTGGCGGAATTGCAGCATGGGGGGCCCAGTGCCTATTTTTCGGGGGCCGTGGTCCCCGGCTGGGGCATAAAGACCATTTCATGCTTTTGCTGATATTGGTCCACCTGCACTGTATGCAGGGGCCTTTCATGCAGCAGCAGTTCCGTTGCGCGGACCCGCGGACCAGCATGGAACCAGCGCTGGAAGGGGCGGTCCGCCAGCAGGTTTGCCAGCGCCAGCAGGGACATCCCCTGGTGGTGCGCCATCCAGGAACGGACCAGCGTATAGCGCGTCCCGGGCGCATGTTCCGCCGTGGAAGAGTAGTCTGCTGACTCGTAGAACCCAAACTCCCCCATCCATCCCATTTTTTGCATCCGGCGCAGGTTTGCCAGCACGTTGGCGGGGTCAAATTCCAGGGCCAGAATGCTGGCGTACGGTGCGATGACCAGTGCGCCCTCTGGCGGCGGCTGTAACGCCAGCGTGGGCAGGCCAAATGCGTGGTACTGGTAGTTTCCCTCCGCGTCCATCTGACTGTGCCCCGCTTCAGAAATCCCCCAGGGAATTTTTTTACCAGCAAGATATTTGCGTTGCGCATAGACCGCCACGGACAGGGACTGTCCCAGCAAGGTCTCCGGCAGGGTGCGCATCCACAGGGACGGCATCAGGTATTCAAACATGGTGCCGGTCCAGGAGAGCAGCACGGGATGTCCCTTCACCAGCGTGTGTTTCCGGCCCAGACGGAACCAGCACTCCTGCGGGATGTCCCCTTTGGCCACGGCCAGGAAGACCGCTGTGCGCGACTCCGAGGCCAAAAGATCGTAGCAGGCGTGCAGGCGCTGGTCGAGCGCTGCGTCATGGCCAATGGAGAGCAGGTGCGTAGCGGGGTCAAGCAGCGGGCGGAAATCCATGTTCTGCGCCAGCGCCTCAGCGCGGCTGGCAATCTCGCGCAGTTGCAACAAAAGTTGTCGCAATCGTTGCTGCGCAGGCCCCAGCACCGCGAGGAGTTCCCCTCCCAATTGCAAAACATGGGCGGGCGCATTGCCGGGGAGGTCTGTCAGCGCAAGGAGCAGGTCCCGCGTAAAGGTAAGCGCGCTTTCCGGGGTAAAGCTCTCCACAGGCCGCTGCAAAAGGAGTTCCGTGTGCTGCGCAAGTGGTGCGTAACGGGGCAGCAGCCACGGCAGATGGCCAGAGACCAGACGTTGCAGGGCGAGGACGCGCGCAGCGAAGGCGTCCGTGGCCTCCGTGGCAGGGGGCGCAGGGACCGCCAGCAGAGTGGAGAGCCATTGCTCGTGGGAGCTTTCCAATGCCGCCATCACGCTGGCTGCGAAGGCCGTTGGGCCAGGTGGGTCGCGGGAGATGTCTTGCAGTCCCTCCCATAGCGCGGGAGGGAGGATGGGTGTGTGTAGCAGTTCCAGCGCGCCCATGCGCAGCACCCACAGCGAAGCGAGCAGATTGCCGCTGTCCACCGTCGAAGCCACGAGGGGAGGCAAAGGTTGCAGGGTCTCCGTGTTGTACCAGTTCCACAAATGCCCCTTCCACTTTGGCAGTCCCTCAATGACGGAAAGATCATGCAGGGTCTGCTCCAGAAATTCCGGCAAGGTCAGATGGCCGAGGACCAGCGCGGCCTGCCGCGCATTCAGCAGCAGGCCGATGTTGGTGGGCGAAATGCGTGCTGCCTCGCGATGGTCCTGCTCCTGCACGTTGTCTGGGACAAGGCCGTGATGGCGCGGCGTCGTGTGCTGCGCGAAGTATCTCCAGGTGCGCAGGGCGATGGTGCGGAGGAACTGGATGTCCTGTTCTGAAAGCCGCACCTTCTGGTGATGGAAGGGACGGTTCAACCACCAGGTGATGGGCTGCACCATGGACCAAAGCAGCAGGATGGACAAAATCCAGGCCATGCCGCTTGGATGGAGGACAAAGGCCAGGGCAGCGAGCGCCACGCACAGGAGGGGGACCAGGCGCAATGTTTTTTCCGTGGGGGTCTGCCTGCTGCCGCCCAGTTCCGCCTCTGCCGCCGTCTCCCATTCCAGCAGGTGTTCCCCGGTGACAAAGCTGCGCACCAGGGAGCGGAAGATTGCGTCCAACATGAGCTGCGTTTGATGGGCGAGAAAGATGAAATTCAACAACGTAACGAGCAATTGGCTGGTCGAATCATACAGCGCCTTGCGCACCGTACCGGCCTGTGGCGCGGTCATGGCCCGCACCAGGGAAAAGGCCATCTGCACCAGCACCGGGACGAACAGGACCAACAGCGTGGCCAGGGTCCAGTAGCGCGCGCCGCCGGGCAGCCAGAACCATCCGGCAATCAACAATAGAAAAGTGCCCGGTTCCACCAGGCTGCGGCGCAGGTTGTCCAGGATTTTCCAGCGCGAGATGGTGGAGATGGGGTTTTCGACCATCCTGCCCGATTCATCCGGGACCCGCGAGAGCAGCCAGCGACAGATTTGCCAGTCCCCGCGCACCCAGCGGTGCTTGCGTTTGTTCTGGGCGCTGTAGTGGGAGGGACAGTCGTCGATGACTTCCACATCGCTCAGCAGCCCGGCGCGCGCATACGCGCCTTCAATCAGGTCATGGCTTAGCAGGGAATTCTGCGGAAACCGTTGGTCGAGCACCTGGTGCAGGATGGAGACCTCATAGATGCCCTTGCCGGTAAAAATGCCCTCCCCGTATAGGTCCTGATACATGTCGGAGATGGCGCGCGAATAGATGTCGAGTCCGGTCTGTCCGGAATAAACGGCAGCCAGGCGGGACCTGGCGGCTGAATGTACGGTGATGCCGACCCGCGGCTGCATCAGGCCGTAGCCCGCGACGACGGTCTTTTTTTGTGGGTCCACAATGGCGCAATGCAGCGGGTGCGCCATGGCCCCCACCATGCGGCGCACGGAGTCGCGTGGCAGCTTGGTGTCAGAGTCGAGCGTGAGCACATAGCGAATGCCTTGCAGTACGGAGGTGTCCCCGGCCTTGAAAGGGAAGTGGTCCAGGCCGCCCATCAGCAGGCGGTTCAGGTCCATCAGCTTGCCGCGCTTGCGCTCCCATCCCATCCACACGCCCTGCCGGGGATTGAGGGTGCGCTTGCGGTGCAGCATGACAAATCGGCTGGCGTGCTTGTCTGCATAGCGGAGGTTGAGCTGGTCAATCAGGCGGGCGGCCAGCAGGACGAGTGGGTTTGTGTCAATACCGTGTGGCCTTTCCACGGAGTCTGGCAGGTCGCTGAGCAAGGCATAATGCACGTTCGGGTCTTGGTTGGCAAGGCTGCGCACCTCCAGTTCCTCCACCAGCTCGCGCACCTGCCGTTCATTCAACAGCAGGGCGGGTATGGCGACCAGGGTCTTGCACTCTGCCGGAATGCCCGCAGAGAAATCTATTTTGGGCAGTGCATAGGGCCTGAACAACGCGGTGACGATGTGGTTCAACAACTCCACGGCCCCTTGGGAAGCGGGCAACAGGAGCAGTAGAAATCCAACGGCCAGACGGCCCAGCGGGTTGTACAGCGGCACCAGGGGCAAAAGGATGGCCGCAATGATCAGGAATGTAACAATCTGGATGCCGCCCACATAAAAATCATCTGGATGGCGGCGCAGCAAGGTGCGCAAGCGGTCCAGAAAGCCAGGCCGATAACGACAGCGCTGTTCCAGCTCCCAGCGTCCTTCGTCCAGCAGGTAATATCCGATGTGTGAACGGCGGGCCGTGATGCGCGCGTTCTCGGAAGGGTGCGTCGCTGCCTCTCTGGCCAGCTCCAGGGCAATGTTGGCAATCTCCACCTCGCTGGCTTCCGCGCTGTCAGCCAGGTCCGCGATGATGTTGCGATACAGTTCCCGTCCGTCCTCATCCATGAGCGTATATGCGCCCACCGGATCGGAGCACAGGGCCGGGCCAAAGGCGACCAGTGGTTCCAGAATGGAAGACCACCCGGCGTGCTGCATCGCCTGCAAGGATGCGATACATGCATCTACGGTGGCATCGTCCTCGGCCATCGATTGCAATGCCCCATTGGCATGGGTGAGGACATCTTCCAACGCGACCAGCTTCATGGCCACAGGCAAGGCCCACAGTTCGCGCAGCCGGAGGGGCATCTCGCGTTGGAAACCTGCCAGAAATGCGGTGAGGCCCTCGATGTCCCCCAAAAATCCCGTAGAGACAAGAAAGGTCTGGGCCACTTCGACGATGCGGGGTGATTCTTGTCCATGCGTGTTGCGCACCATGGGCAGCTTGCGGAAGGCGCGTAGTGCGTCGCGGACCTCAATGGCGGCAGAACGTAACAAACGGGTGTTTTCCGTCAGGCGCCGCAGACCAGCAGCGGCCCCATGCAGTGTGTCTGATTTGTGCGCCTGTTCGTCCACATATTGCGCCAGGGCAAAGGACGATCCTACGACCTCCAAGGCATGATCGCGGAATTGTTGCGGTTGGCTGGATGAGGCCAGCAGCGATTGGCGCTGCGCCAGTTCCGTACCTAGCTGCTCCAGCCCCAGATTGGAGATGTTTTGCTTCATCGGTAACTGGCCGCCTGCATCTCAAACATTTCTGCGTAGAGGCCGCCCTGCCGCATCAGCTCCGCGTGCGTCCCTTCTTCCACCAGCACGCCGCCGGAGAGGACCACGATGCGGTCGGCCATCTTCACGGTGGAGAAGCGGTGCGAGATCAGCAGGGCCATCTTTCCCGCTGTCAACTCTGCGAAGCGTTCGAAGACCTCCATTTCGCTGCGCGCATCCAGCGCGGAGGTAGGCTCGTCCAGCACCAGCAATTGCGCATCGCGCAGATAGGCCCGCGCCAGCGCCAGCCGTTGCCACTCGCCCCCGGAGAGGTCCACGCCATCTTCAAAGCGCCGTCCCAACTGCTGCTCGTAACCATGCGGCAGGCGCGCAATCACCTCATCGGCCAGGCTGAGGTGCGCCGCCGTTTGGATGCGCCCCAGGTCGTTGCGCTCTTCAATGCGGCCAATGGCAATGTTCTCCCGCGCAGGAAGCTCGTAGCGCATAAAGTCCTGGAAGATGACGCCGATCTCGTGGCAGAGGTCTTCTAGATTGTATTCGCGCAGGTCCACGCCATCCAGCAGGACCTGTCCTTCGCTGGGATCGTAGAGGCGCGTGATGAGCTTGACGATGGTGGTCTTGCCCTGGCCATTTTCGCCAATCATGGCCACGCGTTCCCCAGGACGCAGATGGAAATTGAAATTCTTTAGGACGCACCGTTCCGTGCCGGGATAGGTGAAGGAAACATTGCGGAATTCAAAGCCCTGCCGGATGGGGCGTGGGACCGGCAGCGCCGATGGTTTGGAGCGGACCGCTGGTTCCATGTGGAAAAAAGCGATCAGGTCGGTGAGGAAAAGCGCCTGGTCGGCAATGCCAGAAGAATTCACAAAAATCTGCTGGATGTTGTTGCTGGCCTGCACAATGGCGGAGGTGAGCACGGTGAGCGCGCCAATGGTCAGCGTGCCGTGGATGGTACGCCACAGCACGTAGGCGTAGGCCGTGTAGTAGCCGAGGGTGCTAAGCAAGGAAAGAAACGCGCCTGCCACCATGCGACGGCGCGCCAGATCAACATTCTGGTCGAAGATGGTCTGCGAAAGTGCGCGAAAGCGGTCAACAAAAAATTCACGCAGGCCGAAGAGCTTGAGTTCTTTAGCGGCCTCTTTGCTGCCAGCCACCTGGCCCAGATAGTCCATCTGCCGCCGTAGCGGGGTCTGGCGAAAATTTTTCGCGTATCCCAGAAACGCGTAGTGGCTTTCCCCAAGAAACGCAGGCAGTGTCCCCACCACCAGCAGGAGCAGCAGCCACGGCGACTTGGAGTAATCGACGATCTGCGCGGAAAGCGCAAAGACCGTGACCAGTTGCTGGAAGACGGAGCCGATCATCTGGACCATCATCAGGCGGTCCGTGGCCTGCACGCGGGCGCGCTCCAGCCGATCGTAGTAGGCCGGGTCTTCAAAGGCCGTAATGTCCAGTTGCGAGGCGTGCTCCATCACCCGGATGCTGACGTGCTGGCTGTACAGGTCGCCCAGCAACCCGTCCGCGTAGCCGATGCCGCGACTAAGGATGCTGGCGACAATGGCCAGCGACGCCTCCAGCCCGACCATGTACCAGAAGATGTGCGGCAACGCGGAGTGGTGCGTCATCCGGACCACGATGGCGTCAATGATCCATTTGGAGACGGCCAGTAACGCCACCGGCATGACTGCGACAAAGACACGCAGCAGTATGGCCCAGACGACGACCTTCGGCCCACACTCCCAGACAATGCGCAGCACCGGAGGGATATTGCGCATTGCTTCCAGACGGGAGCGCCAGGTTTCTGCAAACGTGTTGGACCTGGCAGCTTCCGCCACAGGAATTCCTTTCATGGCATCAATGTGCAATCTCAAAACGCCGACGATGACCCAGGACCACTTTTTCTCAAAGGCCCCGCCGTCTTCCCTTTATAAGACCTCGACGATGTCCGGGTCAGCATGGAAGCCCACCTGTTGCATGGCCTTGGGTATCTCCGGGTTCCGCATAAAATACTCCCAGACAAAACCGCTGCGCAGGTTCTCTGCCATTAAGATGCTGATGCCCAGGTCGATGCCAAGCGTGTCCTCCGCGAACCATCCGGCGTGGGGTTGCAGAGCGTCCACAAAGCCGTAGCGGGTCCATGCCTTTTCGCCATAATGCTGCCGAATGGAAAGCAGGACGTGGGCGCACTCCGCGGGCAGAAATGGCAGGGAACCAGCCGTGGCGCAGGGCGCGATGGTGCCATCAATGTCGCCGAACTCCGGCGGCCCACCCCATATCTGATAGCCCTTGCGCGAATCGGAAGCGGTGATGCCCCACAGATTTTGGTTGATCCAGGGGAAGTTGCGGCCCAGGGTAAGGCAGAAGAGCTGATGGACGCGCGTGGCCGCAATGGAATTGATGAAGTAGTTGGCGTGCTGGTCGCGCACATTGCGATAGTCGCACCAGGCATGGGCATATTGATGGATAAAGAGCGGCGCGATGCCGCTGATGTATTCAATGCCCCCAAATTCCAGGATGGGCCTCTGCACGGCATTCCAGGTGGCAGCCGGGATGGGGTGCGTGGGCGAACCAATCGCCAGCAGGTACATCGTCATCAGCTCGGCATAGGTGTCCCAGCGGTATTTGATGAAGCCCTTCTCCGGCGTCCAGCCCATGGAAAGCGTGTCCCCGCCATTCAGCATCCACTGCCAGTCAATGCGGTTGTACAGGGAGTTGGCCAGCGCGACGATGCGCTGGTTGCCAGAGAAATACTGCTTGCAATGCAGCACGCCGCAGAGCAGCAGGGAGGTGTCAATGGAGGAAAGTTCGGAGTTGAACATGCGCTGGCCGCTGCCAATGTCCAGCCAATGATACAGAAAACCATGTACATGCGGGCACTGTTCCAGCAAGAAGGCGAGTGTCTTCTCCACGCGCGCTTCACAGACAGCAGGGAGCATGTAGCGGCGCTTGGCGGCAATGCAAAGCGCACTCAGGCCAAAGCCCGTGGCGGCGATGCTGCCCTGGCGGCTGGTAGTACCGCCGACAACCGGCGCATGGTCGCGGACCAGGCCCGTTTGCGGATGCGACTGCTCATAAAAATACGCCACGCCGCGTCCCTCCATGTCGTCCAACAAGGTGTCGGCCACCTTGGAGATTTGCGTCAGCGGACGATTGATGAAGACCCCTGGCGGGTGAGGGTATTTTCTGGCGGTCTCGGTCTCCGTCCGCGGCTGCTTTTCAGCGGAAGGTGGGGTGGGGTGTTGCTGGGCAAAGGCGTGGGCCGGCGATGCAATGGCCAAGGCGCCGGCGGAAGCACCCACCGTGCGAAGAAGCTCTCTGCGTGTCAAATGTGTTGGTGCCAATGGGAGACCTTTCTTTCAGTAGGACGGTGCCAACGGTGGCCGATGTTGCAAAAAAAAGGCCACACTTGTCATACAAAAAATCCAGTGCAGCAAAAAATCTCTTGATTTTCAGGATACAGCCAGAGGGAAAAGAACGCATGGCAGGAATGTTCCACGGGCAGAGGACGCCGCACTGCCCCAGAAGAAGGGACAATGCGGCATGGGCCACTCAGTATTGCAGTAGCTTGTGCAGCGCCGCGGAGACCTTATCCACATTGGGCATGTAGAACTGCTCCAGCGGTGCGGCTGCCGGGATGGCCGGAACATCGGGGGCCGCAACGCGGAGGATGGGCGCGTCCAGGCAGTCAAAGGCGTCCTCCGCCACCAGGGCGGAGATTTCCGAGCCGATGCCCAGCGTGCGATGGTCCTCCTGCACGATGCATAGGCGTCCAGTCTTGGCCACAGATTCCAGGATGGTGTCCCGGTCAATCGGGTTCAACACGCGCAGGTCCACCACTTCAATACTGGCGCCGGTCTCCTGCTCTACCTTCTCCGCAGCTTGCAGGGAAACGTGCAGCATGTAGCCGTAGGTGACGATGGTTGCATTTTTTCCCTCGCGCCGCACGGCTGCGTGGAAAAGGTCTTTCAGGGAGATGTCCCCTTCGGGAAGTTCTTCCTTGATGGACGGCATACGGTAGAGCTTCTTGTGCTCGAAATAAATGACAGGGTCGTCCTGCCGGATGCCTGCCTTGAGCATCCCCTTGGCGTCCGCCACGGTCGCCGGGGCGACCACGACGAGTCCCGGTTCGTGTGCGAACCAGGTGGTGTTGGTCTGGCTGTGATAGAGGCCGCCGCCGGTGCCGCCGCCATAGCAGACGCGCAGCGTCAACGGACAAGTCTGTGTGCCTGCAGAACGATAGCGCAACTTGGCCGCCTGCTGGGTAATGGCGTCCATCGCGGGCGTGATGAAATCGGCAAACTGTATCTCCGGCACCGGGCGCAGTCCGGCCAGCGCCGCGCCGATGGAGGCGCTGACAATGACCCCTTCGGCCAGTGGGGAATCGATCACGCGGTCCGCGCCGAACTCCGTGAACAGGCCCTTGGTTGCGCCAAAGACCCCACCCATGACGCCCACGTCTTCGCCGATGATAAAGACCCGCTCATCGCGCCGCATTTCCTCTGCCAGCGCACTGTTGATTGCATCAATATAGTTCATGGACATACGATCCTGACTCTGGACTGTTGGGCCAATCTTCGATTAGCTAATACTTTGGGGAACATGTCTTGCGGTCCAGCTCGCGCCCGCGTACATCAAAGGAATAGACGTGGTCCAGGCATTCGATGGGCTGTGGCTGCGGAGATTTCTCGGCAAATTCCACGGCGGCGTCCAGTTCTTTGTGGAATTCGTCAGTGAGTTGCTGCTTCCACTCCGGCGTGAACAGATTGCGTTGCGCCAGGTAGCGCTCCATCGCCGCAATGGGGTCTTTGGCCTTCCATGCTTCCACTTCCTCTGGCGCGCGATACTTGGCCGGATCAATTTCGGAGTGGCCATACCAACGATAGGTCTTGGCCTCAATCAGAGTGGGGCCGCCACCGGTGCGGGCGCGCTGGATGGCCTCAGTGGCAACACGATAGACCGCGACCACATCATTGCCATCGACGGTGATGCCGGGGAAGCCATACCCTTGCGCCTTCAAACTGATGTCCTCCACCTTGGTTTGCAACTTGACGGAGACAGACTCGGCCCACAGATTGTTCTGGCAGACAATCACCATGGGAAGATTGTGGACACCGGCAAAGTTCATGGCCTCATGCCAAAAGCCCAGCGAGGTGGAACCATCGCCGGAAAAGGCCACCACGATGTTGTCGTTCTTTTTTAGTTTGTTGGCCAGGGCCACGCCGGTGCCGATGTTGAGTTGTGCGGCGATGGTGGAAGAGGGAGAGATGATGTTCAATGGTGCATATCCGCAGTGCGCCGGGGCATTACGCCCTTGGTCGGGGCTGGTGGTGCACCCGTAAAGCTGGCTGAACAGGATGTTCAGGGGGACGCCCTTGATGTAGCTGGCGATAAAGTCGCGGTGCGCCGGGGCGACCGTGTCCTCTGGGCGCAGGTCAATGGCCACGCCCACCTCGGTGGCCTCCTGCCCCACGGCTGCGTAGTAGTTCCCCTTGAAACGGGACTGCTTTTTCAGGATGCGGATTTTTTCCTCCATCAGCCTGCATTGCAGCATGGTGGAGTACAACTGCTTCAACTTTTCGTCGCGGATGAGAGGGCCGCCGTTTTTCGTGTTGGCGGCTGGGAGAGCGACATTCTCTTTTACTTTTGTGGCCATCAATCCATCTTCCTCACTACATCCATTGTAGATTATGAAACTCATTTCCTGAAACATCGGAGCGCCCGAATGTGTGGTCCATCACCATGCATTTTTTACGGGAAGCGTGGACCACAAGTCCTGCAGGAAGCCCACTGAATGTCCTTTTTGAACTGCTCAAACAGTCCGCGCCAGGATTTCAACAGTTCCGTGCAAAACCCTGTGAAAAATCCGGTCTGGAATGTCTCCAAACCATGCAGCGTTGGGCGCTTGCAGCACTCTGCACTATGTATGATGCGTTGCGTGGAAAGCGCGATTCAGGTGGAGTATTCCGCGTTGATGCGGACGTACTCCGCCGTCAGGTCTGTGGTCAGGAAGTTGCAGGACGCGCTGCCCATGCCCAGGGAGACGCGCACCTGGAAATTGCGTCCCTGCATGGCCGTATGCACGCGGTCCGCATCCAGGCCGGGCGCGCGGCCACCGTGGAAGCAGACCAGATGTCCGCCAATGCGGATGGAGATGCGCGCCGGGTCAATGGCCACGCCAGAACACCCAATCGCGGCCAGGATGCGTCCCCAGTTGGGGTCACTGCCTGCCCATGCCGTTTTTACCAGCGGGGAATGCGCTACGCTGCGGGCCACGCACAACGCATCGGCCTGCGTGGCGGCGTCTTCAATCAGCAATTCGACAACATGGCCCACGCCCTCGCCGTCCTCGATGATCTGCCGCGCCAGCGAGGCGCAGACCTGTTGCAGCGCGTCGGCAAATGCCTGTGGGTCCTTGGTTGAATGGGAGGGTGCAATGCGGACGCCGCTTGCCCCGCTGGCCAAAAGCAGCACGGTGTCATTGGTGGAAGTGTCGCCGTCAATGGAGATGCGGTTGAAGGTCCCCTCCACGGCGCCATGCAGCAGGGCAGGTAACTCCTGCGCGGCAATCGCCGCATCGGTAAAGAGATACACCAACATGGTGGCGTGCGGCACGAGCTGCGGAAAAATCATGCCTGCGCCTTTGCACACGCCGAGAATGCGAACTGGCGCGCCATTCAAGGACAATTGCGCGTGGGCGACCTTGGCCCGTGTGTCCGTGGTCAGGATGGCCTGGGCAAATTGCTCCAGGTGCGTTGCAGTGGGGCCGATCTTCGTGGCAATCTCCGGTAGCGCGGCAATCAATTTTTCTGCTGGCAAAGGCACGCCGATGATGCCGGTGGAAGAAGGAAAGACCTCTTGCAATGCGCAGGAAAATTGCGTGGCTGCGGCCTGGCAGGTGCTTTGGCAGGCCGCAATGCCTGCCTCGCCGGTCGCGCAGTTGGCGTTGCCTGCATTGACGAGGACAACGCGGACCTTGCCCGCGGAAGATTGCAGATGTCCACGGCCCACGATGACCGGTGCGGCCACCACGCGGTTGCTGGTGAACATGGCGGCTGCTGTGGCTGGGGCGTCGGCAACGGCGCAGGCCAGGTCTGGCTTGCCGCTGGCTTTGATGCCGGCCCGCACGGCGGCAAATCGGAAGCCGGAAGGGACGGCGTCTTCTGGAATGGAAATTTGAGGGACGGGATTTTTTTTGTCTAGGGTCATTGTCTTTCTATAAAAAATAGGGCAAGGGTGGTTGTTCTACTGCTGCAACACAGTCAGCAGGCCCTCTTCCAGATGGATGGGGCCAAGCACCGCCACGCGGGGCAATGGTCCGCGGGCCATGGCGATCTCGTCGCAGGCATTCAGGCGCGGACATTGGGCGCAGTCTTTGTATATCTTGTCGGGTAGCGCGGTGCGTTCCACCGGGCGAAAGCCATAGCGGAAAAAGAAGTCCGGGATGCGCGTGAAAAGGCAAACACAGGCCACGCTGTGCGATTCGGCCTCTTCCATCAGCGCCTGTAACAGCTTGCCGCCAGCGCCCTGGCCCTTGGCTGCAGGAGTGACGACAATGGAGCGCACCTCCGCCAGGTGTGGGCCATATAGATGCAGTGCGCCGCAGCCGAGGAAAATCCCCGCATCGGATTCTGCGACCGTGAAGTCGCGGACGTTTTCGCAAATCTCCGCGAACCCACGCCGCAGCAATGTGCCGTCGCCAGAGAGGCTGTGGACGAGGTCATAGATGTTGGCTGCATCGGGCAGCAGGGCCTTACGCACGCGCATGGTGTGCCCCCTGCCCGTCCTCGCGTGGGACGGCCTGTGCGCGGTCCATCCACGCCTGCACGCGTGCCTCGGCCTCGACCAGGGCCGCAGCAACACGGTGGCGTGCCGTCCCGCCGGGAACATCATGGCAATCGAGCGTGGCCTGGAGCGTAATGGCCGCAAAAAAGTCCTCGGCAAAGGCCGGATGCAGGCCCCGCAGTTCTTCCAGCGTCAGCGCGTCCAGTTCGCAACCCTTGTCCAGCGCGGTGCGCACGGCATGGCCGATGACCTCATGCGCGGTGCGGAAGGGAATGCCCTTGTGGACGAGATAGGTGGCCGCAGCCATCGCGTTCAGGAAGCCAGACTGGCAGGCGGCCTTCATGCGCTCCTTGCGAAAGCTCAAGGCGCGGGTAAAACTGGCCAGCAGCGCGAGCATGGCCTGCATGGTGTCCGTGGCGTCAAAGAGCGGCGCTTGTAACTCCTGCAGGTCCTTGTTGTAGGCCAAAGGAAGGCCTTTGATCTGCACCTCGACCGCATGGGACGCGGCCAGAATGCGTCCTGTTTTTGCGCGCACCAGCTCCGTGAAGTCAGGGTTCTTCTTTTGCGGCATGGCGCTCGATCCGGTGGAAAATGCCTCCGGCAAGTCAAGAAAGCCAAACTCCTGCGTGGCAAAGAGCGTGATCTCTTCCGCAAACCGGCTGGCGTGCAGCGCGACCAATGAGAGCGCGTGCAAAAACTCCAGCAGGAAATCGCGGTCGCTGGTGGCGTCCATGCTGTTGGCGGTGGGGCCATCAAAGCCCAGGTCGGCGGCCATCTGCACGCGGTCCAATGGGAGCGTCGCCCCGGCGACGGCCCCGGACCCCAGCGGACAAAAATCCATCCGCTTGCGGCAATCTTCCAAGCGCGACGCATCGCGCAGCAGCATCTCTACGTAGGCCAGCAGCCAATGGGCCACCAGCACCGGCTCCGCGCGTTGCAGGTGCGTGTAGGCGGGCATTACAGCGTCTTCTGCGGCCTTTGCCTGTTCGAGCAGAGCGTTGGCCCACGCTGCCAGAAGCGCGGACAGGCCGTCCGTCACCTGGCGCACGTAGAGCCGCAGGTCCGTGGCAATCTGCTCATTGCGGCTGCGTCCGGTGTGCAGCTTCAGGGCCACATCACCAATGCGCGCCGTGAGCGCCATCTCCACGAAATGATGGACGTCCTCGGCCTGTTGGGCTGCGGCGAGGTCCGTGTGCGAGGGGTGTTCGCCCTCTTGCGGAGGGTACGACGCGGCAATGGAAGCCAGCCCGCGCACGATGGCGGCGTACTCGGCTGCGCCCAGCACGCCAGCGGTCAGCAATGCCCCGGCATGGGCCTTGCTGGCGGCGATCTCCTCCGGGAGTAGCCGTACGTCCAGGGAAAACGACCGCTGCCACTGCTCGAATGCGGGATCGAGCGGGGTGCGGAAGCGGCCTGACCACATCTTCACCGCACACTCTCCTGTTTGCTTTTCAGCTTCTGCTCCAGCAGCCGCGCCCGTGTGCGCGCTGGCAGGCCAAGGATGCGGATGAACCCCGCTGCGTCCTTTTGGTCGTAGCTGGCGCCCATGGTAAAGGAAGAGAGTTCCTCAGAGAACAGCGCGAACTCGCTCTTGCGGCTGGCGATGTTTACATTGCCTTTGTAGAGCGTGAGCGCGACTGAGCCGGTGACGTTTTGCTCCGCCTTTGCGACAAATGCATCCAGGGCCTCGCGCAGCGGCGTGAACCACAGGCCGTAGTAAACAATCTCGGCGTACTTGAGCGCGACCTGCTGCTTGTAATGTTTCAGCTCGCGTTCCAGCGTCAATGCTTCCAGTTCGCGCAGCGCGGCCACAATCAGGGTGCCGCCGGGCGTCTCGTAAATGCCGCGGCTCTTCATGCCAACAAAGCGGTTTTCGACAATGTCTGTGCGGCCAACGGCATTGCGCGCGCCAATCTCATTCAGCATCTCCAACAACGGCACCGGTCTCATGCGCTGGCCGTTGAGGGAGACCGGGGTGCCGTCTTCAAAGCCGATCTCGACCGTTTCTTCGCGGTCCGGCGCTTCCTGCGGAGAGCGCGTCCATATCCAGGTGGTAGGCAGTGGCGCGTTGCCCGCGTCCTCCAGTTCGCCGCCTTCGTGGCTCAGGTGCCACAGGTTGCGGTCGCGGGAATGTATTTTTGCGCGGCTGGCGGCGACGGGGACATGGTGCGCCTCGGCGTAGTCCAAGCAGTCCTCGCGCGACTTCAGGTCCCATTCGCGCCATGGTGCGATCACCTGCAACTCTGGCGCCAACGCCTGATACGCGTGCTCAAAGCGGACCTGGTCATTTCCCTTGCCGGTGCAACCGTGGGAGACGGCGACAGCGCCTTCTTCCTGTGCCACCAGCACCTGATGTTTGGCGATGATGGGGCGCGCCATGGACGTGCCGAGAAGATATTTGTCCTCGTACACCGCCCCGGCGCGGACGGTGGGGAAGACGTACTCGCGCAGGAATTCCTCGCGCAGGTCGCGCACCACGGCCTTCTTCGCGCCGGTCTCGTATGCCTTGGCGACGACCGCGTCCAGGTCATCGCCCTGTCCCACGTCGGCGATCATGGCGATGACGTCCATGCCGTAGTTTTCATTCAGCCAGGGGATGATGATGGAGGTGTCCAGCCCGCCGGAATATGCCAGTACCACTTTTTTCTTTGCCATAAAATTACAAGACCTTTCTTGAGGTGCGAAATACGTTTCGGGGAAAATGCCAAAACAAAATCAGGAGAATGCCGGTACAGGGACGCGCTTGCGCGTGCCATTGACGGAGAGCGTCTTTGAGGGGCCAGCGTGTGCGTCCTCGCCGTCGTCCTCTGGCGTGCCGTTCAACAGCAACAGCAGAATGGCCTTTTGCGCGTGCAGGCGGTTTTCCGCCTGGTCAAAGACGATGGACTGCGGCCCATCGAAGACCTCTGCTGTGACCTCGTCCCCGCGCCGCGCCGGAAGGCAGTGCATGAAGACGGCATGGGGGGCGGCCAGCGCCATGATTTGCTGGTTCACCTGATACGGCTGGCAGGCCCGATTGCGCTGCTCCGCTTCGTGTTCCCGTCCCATGCTGGTCCATACGTCGGTATAGATGGCGTCCGCACCGGCCACGGCCTTGCGGGGGTCGTGTACCCACTCCACCTTGCCGCCGGTGGTTGCAGCAATGGCCCGGGCAGCGGCCAGATACTCCGGCGCAGGCCCATATTGCGGGGGCGTGGCCAGGGTGCAGTGCATCCCAAGCTGCGCCGCAGTCAGCATCAGCGAATGGGCCACATTGTTGCCATCGCCCAGATAGGCCAGCCGCAGCCCGCGCAGGTCGCCAAAGCGCTCCTGCAAGGTGAGCATGTCGGCCAACGACTGGCAGGGATGTTCTATGTCGCTGAGCGCGTTGATGACGGGGACGCCCGCATACTCAGCCATGCCGGTGATGGTCTCGTGGGCGTAGGTGCGCAGCACGATGACGTCTACCCAGCGCTCCAGGTTGTGCGCCACGTCCACCAGCGGCTCGCGCTGGCCCAGTCGGGAGGTGGTCTGGTCCACAAAGATGGCCGAGCCGCCCAGCGTGTTGATGCCCGTCTCAAAGGTCAGTCGGGTGCGCAGCGATTCCTTCTCAAAGAACAGGACCATCTGTTTGGCGTCGAGCGCATGGCGGTACTTCTTTGGCTGTGCCTTCACTTGCTGCGCAGTGTCTAAAACCAGGTGGACCTCTTCCGGCGACAGGTCGCAGATGGAGCAGAGATCGCGGCCATACAAGCTGGTCGGCAGTGGGGAGGGCATTGGATTGGGCATGGGGACGGCGGGTGCATCCTGCCGTAGGGCATAGGCGTTACTGTTCATGTTGGGCAACTCCCGTAGAAATGGCAGCAGTCTTGAGGACGGCGTCCAGTGCGGCGACGGCCTGGTCAATGTGTTGCCGTTGAAGAATGTATGGGGGCAAAAAGCGCAGCACGGTCTCGCTGGTGCGGTTCAGGAGGATGCGCTGCTCCATCATCTGCGCGGCCACCGATTTTGCCAACTCCGCAGAGACCAACTCCACGCCAATCATCAGCCCCAGGCCACGCACCTCCGTGATGCAGGCGTGTTTGGCCGCAAGCGCGCGAAGTTGTTGCTGGAAGTATGCGCCCATCTGGCGAATGTGGTGGAGCAGGTCCTGCTGGCGCATAGCGTCTATGACGGTGATGGCCACGGCGCAGGCCAACGGCCCTCCGCCGAAGGTGGTCCCATGCGCCCCTGGCGTAAAGGCGCGCGCGGCCCCCTCCGTGCAAAGCATCGCCCCAATGGGAAGGCCGCCGCCAAGCGGCTTGGCCAGCGTGGTGACGTCCGGCAGGGCCCCAAAATGCTGATAGGCGCACCATTCCCCGGTGCGGCCCATGCCGCACTGGATTTCATCGGCCAGGAGCAGCGCCCCAGTCTGCTGCGTGAGCGCGCGGGCCGTAGAGAAAAATTCCTGCGAAATAGGATGGATGCCGCCTTCGCCCTGCACGGCCTCCACGCAAACGGCGCAGACCTCGTCAGAGAACTTAGCCTTTAGGTCGGCAACGTCATTGAAGCGGACAAACTCCACACCTGGGACCAGGGGCGCGAATGGCTCGCGGTACTTGGCCTTGTGCGTGGTGGAGACGGACCCCATGCTGCGGCCATGAAAGGAATGTTCCAGCGCAAGGAACTTTGTCCCCAGCTTTTTCCCTTCCGCGCGCAGCAGTCCTGCGTGGGCGCGGGCCAGTTTCAGCGCCGCTTCCCAGGCCTCCGTGCCGCTGTTACAGAAGAAGGCGCGGTCCATGCCGGTCATCTCCGTCAGGCGCAGGGCCAGCGCCGCCTGCCCTTCGTGGTAGAACAGGTTGGAGGTGTGCAACAGCATACGGCCCTGCTCGGCCAGCGTGGCGCTGATTGCGGGATGGCCATGGCCCAGCGCGGTGACGCCGATGCCACTGAGCAGGTCAAGATACGCATTGCCGTTTTCGTCGTATAGATACACGCCCTCGCCGCGCACAAACAGCACAGGATGGCGTTCATAGGTTTGTACCAGCAGCCGCGCTTCCGCAGCGCGCAGTTCGTCCAGCTTCATGCGACCATCACCTCCGTGCCCTCGGTTATGCGGGTGGAGCAAAGGTCGGGCAACATCTTTGCGGCCCCGGCGGGTAGGATGCGCACCCTCTGCACGCCATGCAGCAGCGCCTCGCGGCAGGCGCCCAGCTTGGGCAACATGCCACCGCTGATGACCTCGCTGCTGGCCAGCTCCGGGATTTGTTTCAGGCTCAGCCAACGCATCACTGCGCCATCGGCCCCGCGCACCCCGGCGACATCGGTCAAAAAGACCAGCGTCTCGGCATGGCAGGCCACCGCGCAGGCCGCGGCCATCTCGTCGGCATTGATGTTGTAATACTCGCCATCAAAGCCCAGCGCGATACTGGAGATGACGGGGACGCCGCCCATCTGCCAAACGGCGTGGAGCCAGCGTGGGTCCGAGGAGGCAATCTCCCCGACAAAGCCAAGGTCCGGTGCGGTACGCTTCTTGCGCGCGCGAAAGACCAGGCCGTCGCCTCCGGAAAGTCCCATGGCCGCCTGTCCGTGGCTGCTGATGGCCGCCACCAATTGTTTGTTGATGCGCCCGGCCAGGACCATCAACGCTGCGTCCCTGGTCTCGGCATCGGTGATGCGCAGCCCGGCGACAAACTCACTCTGCTTGCCCATTTGTTGCAAGGTGCGCGTCAACGCGGCCCCGCCGCCATGCACCACGGCCACTTGGTTGCCGTTGCGGGCGACCTCTACGATGGCCTGCGCGCACAGATGGAGCGTGGCTGCATCTTCCATGGCCCGGCCACCCACTTTGATGACGTATCTCATAACAGTCCCTCTTGCTCCGGCCAGCCAAAAAGCAGGTCCATGTTCTGCACCGCCTGGCCTGCGGCGCCTTTCAGCAAATTGTCCAGGCAGGTGACGACGATGAGCCGCTGGCCGTCCTTCGCCAAGGCAAAGCCGATGTCGCAGTAATTGGTGCGCACGCAATACTGTATTTGCGGCAACCGTTCCCCGTGGAAACGCACCATTGGGGAACTGCTGTAGAAGCTGCGGAAGCAGTCCGCGACCTCCTGCGGGGACCTTGGCCCACGCAACGTTAGATACAGCGTGGTAAAGATGCCGCGCGGAATAGGCAACAGGTGCGGAGTAAAAACAATCTGCTGCGGACGGAGTTGCAGTTGCTCCAGCAACTCACCCGTGTGCCGGTGGCCAAAGACGGAGTAGGCCGATAGATTGTCCGCAGCGTACATGAAGTGCGTCTTTGCCGTCGGCGCTTTGCCAGCGCCGGAGACGCCGGACTTGGCGTCGCAAATGATGCCACGGTCCAGGTCGGCCCATCCGGCGCGCACCAGAGGGGCCAGCCCCAGGATGATGGAAGTGGCGTAGCAGCCGGGGTTGGCGACGATCTGCGCATCTTGTATTGCCTCCCGATGCAGCTCTGGTAGACCGTAGACTGCCTGCTTTTGCACGGCAGAGGCCACGGAAGCGTCAGCGTCTTCAAAATGGTAGACGGCCCGGTTTTCTGGTTGCTGCAAGCGCCATGCCCCGCTCAGGTCAATGACGCGCACGCCGTGGGCCAGCAGGTCGGGCACCCAGGCGCGCGATTGCTCATGCGGCGTGGCCAGGAAGACCACGTCAATGCCCTGTTCGCGCAATGCAGACCAGCGAAAGGGGACCACGCGCAGGGAGGCGGACCCGTTGTTGTCTGCCAGTTGCGGATGCACGTCAGCCAGCGCGACGCCAGCCGCGTCTTCGGAGGCGCTGTTTTCCACGGCGCGGCCAAAGAACACCGGGGGGCGTCCTTGCAGGCGTGGATGGTGCAGCAGCAGCCGCGCCAGTTCTGCCCCGGCGTAGCCACCGACCCCAACCACAGCGGTCTGTATTTTGGAAGAAGTCATCCTTCTAGTAGCGCCTCCAACCGCTGCCGCAAACGGCTGGCTGATTTCTGGTCCTGACAGACCAGGAGCACCGTGTCATCGCCGGCGATGGTGCCCAGCACTTCCGGCATCTGCTCGCGGTCCAGCGCTGCGGCCACCGGCTGCGCGCTGCCCGTCGTGGTGCGCAGGACCAACTGGTTGAGCGCCTGGCGCACTTCCATGCCAAAGCTGGCGAGCATGGAGTCCATCGTCGGCAGCTCCTGCTCCTCAGAAGACCCGTTGGGAAAGGCGTAGCCATTGGGGCCTTTGTATAGGCGGAGCATGTGGATGTCGCGGGAGAGCGTGGCCTGGGTCACATCAAAGCCACGGCGCAACAGCTTGCGGCGTAGTTCGTCCTGGTTGAAGACCGGGGCCTCGGCCAGGATGGTGCGGATCGCATTGTGCCGTTCTGTCTTCATGGGGTCGACATGGCCGGAGGATGGTCGCAGGCCAGTGGGCAACAAAATACTGCTATGCATAAAAATACAACACATCGCATAAATATACAAATTTATTTTATTGCCGCCACTGTATCTGCCAGGGTGTGTCCGCGTACAGGCAACAACAGACCTTGCTAACAGGGGCACCTGGTCTGGGTGCCGCAACGGATGTCGTTGTGTCCGCCCTGGCGTGAAGGGAAGCGTGTTCCAAGGGCGTGGGGAGTTTCGCCATGGCGGGAGAATGAATGTTCATTCACCCCTTGGCAAGGGGCCTCCTTTTCAGTAGAGTGTTGCAGGTAAGGCTGAAAGGTGCAGGAGGACCATCCTCTGAAAACCAAAAAGACCACGAGACTGCCCGAGGGGCCTGCTGGCACGCGCGGGGGCGATAAATACCAGCGCATCCTGGACGCCGCCCTGGAAGTGATTGCGGAAAACGGGTTCTTCCGGTCCCCTGTCAGCGCCATAGCGGAGCGCGCAGATGTGGCGGATGGGACCATCTATCTCTACTTCAAGAGCAAAGACCAAATCCTGCGCACGGCCATCGACGTGGCGTTTTCCCGCTTTTTCGAACAGGCGCGCGAAGAACTGGCAAGGACGAAAGGGCCTACGCAGCAATTGCGGGCCTTGGCGCGGCTGCATCTGGAGACATTGGCCGCCAACCGCGCCCTGGCCGTTGTGATGCAAACGGAGGTCCGGCAGAGCGCCCGTTTTATCGCTGAGTTTTCCCGCGCCCACATGGTCAACTACCTGAACATGATGCGCGAGATCATCCGCCGCGGGCAGCAAGAGGGGGACTATTTGCCTGGCCTTTCTGACCGCACGGTGGCGCATTGCCTGGTTGGCGCTTTGGATGAGACGGTCAGTTCCTGGGTCTTTACGGAACGGCCCTTTGTGCCAGAGACCACAGCCAACCTGATTTTGGACGTAATTTTATCGGGTATCCGGACGGAGCAAAACCATGCTTGATCTAAAGACCTTGAATGACGTATTTTCCCGCGCCACCAGTCACGGGGACCAGCCTGTGATGCAGTGGCGCGACGGTAACGGTCGCTGGCAAAACATCACCTCGGCGCAACTGTACCAGCGGGTGCGTTCGCTGGCGCTGGTGCTGGCCTCCTGGGGAATTGGCAAAGGGGACCGCGTGGCCATCCTCTCAGAGAACCGCTGGGAGTGGGCAGTCACGGACTTTGCTGCACTGGCCCTGGGGGCCGTGGATGTGCCACTGTATGGGACCTCGACGGCGGAACAGGTGGCCGCCATGCTGGCAGACTCTGGCTCGCGCGTGGTCGTGGTCTCCACCCCGCAACAATATGAGAAGGTCGTCGCGATACGGCAGCAGACCGTAATTGAAAAGATCGTCCTGATGGACCATGTGCCGGAGCTGGCCCAGGCAACGTGGTTTGGCGACCTGATGCCCGGAGGGAATGCCGCGCCCTCTGACAGTGACACGGCCAGGGACCCTGGGTTCGACCGCCGTGCGTCTGAGGTGCAGGCAGACGACCTGGCGACCATCATTTACACCTCTGGCACCACGGGGGAATCCAAGGGCGTGATGTTGACGCACGGCAATTTTGCTTCCAACCTGAACTTGTCCACCGCGCCGTTTGCGCTGGACCGCAAGCATTCCAGCATCTCCTTTCTGCCGCTTTCGCACGTCACGGCGCGGCATGTGGACTACTCGTTGTTTGCCCAGAACGCAACGTTGGCCTACTGCCCAAATTTTGATGTCCTACCGCAGGTCATCCGCGAGGTGCGTCCGACCATCTTTGTCGGCGTGCCGCGTGTATATGAGAAGATACGGCAGGAAGTGTTGCGCCGGGCCGCGGAATCGCCGGTCCGCAAACGCATGTTGGAATGGGCGCTGCGCATCGGCCACCGGCACCATGAGGAAGTGGAGCAAGGGAAGGCCCCCAGCAGTCTGTTATGGAAACTCTGTGACCGTCTGGTGTACGCAAAAATCCGCGAGGGATTTGGCGGCCAGGTGGCCTACTTTATCTCTGGCGGTGCGCCCCTGGGCATGGATACGGCAAGCTGGTTTGTCCAGGCCGGCATCCGTATTTATGAAGGCTATGGGTTGACGGAGACCTCGCCCATTATTACGCTGAACTACCCGCAGGCCTACCGGATTGGCTCGGTGGGGAAGGTCCTGCCCAACCTTCAGGTCAGGCTGGCCGAGGACGGGGAACTGCTGGTGCGCGGTCCGTCCATCTTTATTGGTTACTGGAACAGCCTGGAACATAACCTGCAACTTGCGGACGCCTTTACCCCCGATGGCTTTTTCAAGACCGGCGACATTGCCCGGATCGACGACGACGGGTTTGTCTTCATTACGGACCGCAAAAAAGAGCTGCTGAAGACCTCTGGCGGCAAATTCATTGCCCCACAGCCCATTGAGGGCAAATTGAAAGCGGATGTGTTGGTTGGCCAGGCCTGCGTGGTCGGAGACAAGCACAAGTTCGCCTGCGTGCTGTTGTCACCCAACTTCCTTGCGTTGGAGGCATGGGCAAGGAGCAAGGGGATTGGCGCAGCAGACCACAAGGCGCTGGTGCAGCACCCGCTGGTGCTGGCCGCATATCAGCAGATTGTGGACCATGTGAACGCGGAACTGCCCAGCTATGAGACACTCAAGCGCTTTTACCTGGTGGCGGAGGAATGGTCACTGGAGACCGGCGAATTGACTTCCACATTGAAGTTGAAGCGCCGCATCATCCAGGAACGTTACGCGCAGGAGATCGCCCGGCTCTATGCCGATGAAGCGACAGTGCAGCGCAACAGTGCGGCCACTCCGCAGGTTGTTTCCCGGTAAGTGTGCAAGTTGCGCACTGGCCCATCGCCCAGGCAGCGTATGGCGCCCCGAAGGGCGGCGTGGAAGCGTGTCCTGCGAAAGGGCGCATTTCCCCGAGGGCACAGCGCGTCCTGGCCCCCGCCCATGTCTATGGAAGATGCCGGTATATGATGAAGGGTGAGGGGCGCTGCATCGTAGCAGTGCCCCAGTGCAATGGCGGGGCAGTTGCTGGGACAAAGGGCGTGCAGTGTCCATCGGTCCCCTCGCAGCGCCCCACACAATCATTCGGTTTCCAAAACAAAAACATAAGGAGAAAAACATGCGTATTGGTGTGCTGACTGGCGGCGGGGACTGTCCCGGACTGAATGCCGTGATTCGTGCGGTGGTCCGCAAGGGCATCTTCCATCATGGCGACGAATTCATTGGTTTCATTGAAGGTTGGCGCGGGGTCGTCGAGGACATCACCGTCCCGCTCACCATTGAAAAGGTCTCCGGCATTTTGCAATTGGGGGGGACCATTCTGCGCACCTCGCGCACCAATCCGCGCAAAAAGGAAGGCGCCATGGACAAGTGCCTGGCGACCATTGCCCGGCACAAGCTGGACGCGCTGATTACCATTGGCGGCGACGACACGCAGGGCGTGGCCAATGCGTTGATCGAAAAAGGCGTGAAGTGTGTCGGCGTGCCCAAGACGATTGACAATGACCTGAGCGGCACAGACGTCTGTTTTGGGTTCGACACGGCGGTGGGCATCGCCACCGAGGCCATTGACCGGCTGCATTCCACTGCGGAATCGCACAACCGCGTGCTGGTCTGCGAGGTGATGGGCCGCGATGCGGGCTGGATCGCGCTTTACTCCGGGATCGCCGGGGGAGCGGACGCCATCCTTGTGCCGGAAAAGCCGATTGATCTGGACGAGGTCTGCGCCATTGTGAAGGAGCGCCACGCGCGCGGGAAAAAATTCAGCATCATCGTGGTCGCGGAAGGCGCCAAGATGCCGGCCAAAGACGAACAGGCCACCCATGGCAGCAAGGTGGATGATTTTGGCCACGCGCGGCTGATGGGCATCGGGCAGCACATTGCCGACGAGATCGAAAAGCGCACCGGTTATGAGACGCGCGCCGTGAGCCTGGGCCATACCCAGCGCGGCGGGACCCCTTCGGCGTATGACCGGATGCTGGCCACGCGCTATGGGACGGCCGCCATTGACCTGGTACACCAAGGGAAATTTGGCCGCCTTGTGGTGCTGCGCGGGACGGAAATCTCGGACATTCCGCTGAAGGAAGCAATTGCCAAAACGCGCACGGTTGGCGATGACTTGCTGGCCCTTAATATCGGGTTGCAAGCGGTCATCAAGAAGTAACGGCAACGGAGCAGTTACAACGCAGACCAACAGAAAGTCCGCCACGGTCGGCCTTCGGGCTGGCCGTGTTTTTTTTGCTGCAAAAAACGGACGAAGGCGTAAAAGGGGCGGCCAGGACCCACAGAGGGGCCACTTGCAGCAACAGCGCAAGGAATAGCGGCCAGCAGGCGTTTTTATACCGCTGGTGGTAGAAATTGCCCTAAGAATAGAAGGCAGGGAAGGCCAATCGCCGGGCATGGCCTGTAAACCCCAAAGATAAGGATTGAATTCCTGTTGAAACCGGGATATAACCGGATTTTCCACGTATCTTTCCGGCCCCCGGCGGTCCGGCCTGGATGGTACGCGCAGGAGGGACAGCAATGGCAGGCATGGCAAGATTGGCGGTGCGCGAGGTGATGGACATCCGCCAGGCGGCGGACTACCTGGGCATCAGCGCGGACACATTGTATAAGTATGCTTCGGAAGGGTCCATTCCGGCCTTCAAACTGGGCAACCGCTGGCGCTTCAAGCGGTCGCTGGTGGAGGGTTGGATGGAAGAGCAGAGTGGCGTGACGACGGCAAAACAGGTCCCGGCCCGCGTGCGTCCGCGCCAAAAGAAGCCCGTCGCCCGCGCCCGGTAAAGCGGTGCCTCCATAGGCGCATACAGGGCCACCAGGTTGGCGCTGCCCCTTCTTGCAGATTTTGCCGGAGACCATCCGTCAGGCGCTCAGCGTTTGGGCAACAAATGATACAGCGTGAGATTGGCCTGGCCGGTGGGGCCAAGCACAGAAAACCTTGCCCGCTGCTCCATCTGGCGCCGCAAGGACACCGTCACGGTGCGCTGCGGCGCATCGAAGGTCCATTGCATAAACCAGCCGGGATGATAGGCGTCGATTTTATCGGCCAGCGGCATGGCCCCGTCGCTGTCCATGGTGGGGAAACCATTGCTGAGCAGGGAAATTTCGTCCGCCCCGCGGCCAATCATCAATTTGCAGGACTGTGGGTCCGCTTCGATCACCCGCTTGATCTCCATGCTGGCATCGACCAGCGTATAGCGGGGGTGGGCAAGATAGACCGCAATATACGTTAGGTTCCACACCACGGAGGCCAGCACGCAGGCCGCCAGCGCCATGCCGACCGTCCGTCGTTCGCGCCACAGCCACTCCAGAAAGACCAGCGCCAACCAAAGTGTGGGAACAATCAATGTGACGAAGTAACGCGGCGGTCCGTCATAGTGAAAGACAATAAAGGCCGCGTAGCCTGCTTCCCATAAAAAGGCCGTGACAAACAGCGTGTCCCGCCAGAGAAAGCGCAGACGGAAGATGGCCGCAAGGAAACCGGCCAGCGCAATGGGAAAAAGGACTGGGTCAATCCAGGTTCCACGGTAAAAGAAACGCAACAGACGGGGCAGGGAATGTTCGATTTGCCACAGGGGGGCCAGGCCCAGGATGATCTGCATGTCCGTCTGGTAGTTGTGTGTCCAGACCAATTTTGCGCACCCCAGCAGAAGAAAAGTCACACCCAGCGCCACGGCCAGCAACTTCCATGTCGCAGGACGGTCCTTTCGGTTGTTGGCCCAGATGGGGTACAGTACCGCTGGCAGCACAAAGGGACCAGTCGTTTTGGTCAGCGTCGCAATAACAAAGACCACCCCGACCAGGGCCGCGAGAGCGTAATTTCCCGGGCGCACCTTTCCGGCCAGATAGAGGGCCAGCAATAGGAACATCCCAAAGGCAGGTTCCAGAATTGCAAGGCGGCCAAAGAAAAACCCCAGAGCGTTGGCGGCAATCAGCAGCGCGGCGATGGAGGCGAAGGTCCGCGAGCGGTACTGGCGCGTCACCGCATAGGCGAGCAGCACGCCCAGCCAGGTGCAAATCACGGCCAGCGAACGCGCCGCAATTACGCTGATGCCTGTGAAATGAAACAAGGCCCCTACCAGCAGCGGCCATACCGGCATAAAGACGCCGGGGTTCCAGCCGCCGGGAAGGTACGCGTGTCCCAGCGTGTAATGATGGAGCGCGGCGTTGGTGTAGAAGCCCTCGTCGGTGAACCGCGCCCCGTCCTGGCTGTAGAAATGATAGGTGGGAAAGTCCGCCTGGATGTGCCAGAGGCGCGCGCCCAGCAGGCAGATGGCGAGTGCCAGCAGGGCGAGTTGCATCTTGCGCGCATTCAGGAATGTCATAGGGGCCGAACTTCTATCGTAAGCCAAGGCCCCGGCAAAGTCTTGCTTCCGCAATGGGCGCAGGGGCCACGCACGGACCATAAGACCACCCGGCAGCGCATGGCCCCATGCAGCCCTACTGTGCCGAGGGTCTGTAGATTGGATACGTATCCTCCATGATTTTTTCTCTTTCCATTGGCTTCAGCTTGTGGATGGCCTTTTGCGCTTCTTCGGGCGCAATCTGGGTGAGACGGCCATGCCCTTTCCAAAGCCCCCAATCCAGGCTGAGGCGGAGGTAATAGCTCTTCCCGGACTCCAAATCAATGTTCTCCCCAGACTGTCTGTCTTTAGGGCCATTGGCATAGAAAGTGTGTTCCCCTGCAGGGACGTTGATGGAAAAATAACGGCCATTTTCCATGCGCGCCAGTTGGGTGTCGTCGCAAAACACGGAAGGTTTCAAGGCGCTACCCTTATAGGCATGTTCGCGATAGAAATATACATGCGCCAGACGTCCAGCGTCGGCGGCAAAGGAAATACTGCTGACGCAGAGAACGAAGGCAATCAATGTTAGGATGGATTTTTTCATGGCACTCTGTCCTTGTTTGTAAATTTGACTGCTGGACTGCATAGGGCCGCCAGAGGACGCAGGGCGCGCACACCGTTCTGCGGGTGTTATAACCAGTATGTATGACACGCATGCAGCGCCTGGCATCCACGCTCCAAGCAAGCACTCCGGTGGCACAGGCAATTTTTATAACACATCCCCCGGATGTGCGCTATCTGACCGGCTTTACCGGGTCCAACGTGGCGCTGGTGTTGCCCATTGCCAGGCCGCGCACTGCTGTCTTGTTCACCGACGGACGCTACACGCAGCAGGCCAGGGAAGAAACGCAGGGCGCGCGCGTGGTGATCGCCAAAGGCCCCGTGGCCCGCGCGGCAGGTGCATGGATGGAGCAACACGCTATCCAACACTGTGCCTTTGACGCCGAGCACACGACGGTCTCCGCTTTGGACGCGATGCGGCAGGCCGTCCCCGGGCACATGCGGCGGGGTTTCTTTCTTCCGGTGGCCGCACCCGTGGCGCATCTGCGACAAGTGAAGGACGCAGAAGAAATTCGCCGTCTGCAAGCGGCAGCCGACCTGGGTTGCGATCTCTTCGAGCGGCTCTTGACCACGCTTGCGCCCGGGCGCACGGAGGTGGAGATTGCCGCGGAACTGGAAATGGGTGCACGCATGGCTGGGGCGGACGGCATGTCATTTGAGACGATCGTCGCCTCTGGTGCGCGCTCGGCCTTGCCGCATGGCAGGGCCACGCGCCAACGGCTGCCCCAGCGCGGGTTTGTGGTGCTCGATTTCGGTGTTATGCTCAATGGTTATTGTTCTGACATGACGCGCACGGTGCATCTGGGCGCGGCGACGCAGGGCGAGCGGGCCGCGTATGACGCCGTCCTGGAAGCGCAGATGGCCGCCGTGGAAGCGGTACGCCCGGGGACAACGTGCGGAGAGGTTGACCGGGTGGCGCGGAGCGTGTTGCAACGCGCCGGGTTGGCCCGGCATTTTACCCATTCCACGGGGCATGGCGTGGGCCTGGAGGTCCACGAGGGGCCACGCATTGCTGCCGGGGAAAAACAGGTGCTGGAAGCGGGCATGGTCGTGACCGTGGAGCCTGGCGTGTATCTGCCCAAACGCTTTGGCGTCCGCATTGAGGACATGGTGCTGGTGACAGAGCAGGGCCAGCGGGTGCTGACCCGGTCCCCAAAAGCATGGACAGAACTTTAGCGGAGGGTGACCGGGGCCAGGGCGGGATGGATGGCTGGGACTTTTGGGATGTTGGGCCGTGCAAGAGATTTCTGGTAGCAGGAACATCTATACTTAGAAAGCTGGAAAACGCTTAGGAAGCCGGAAGACCGTTCTTTTTTTGTGGGCCTCCGGCAGTGCAAAGAGAGTGATATGAACGCCGCACAATTACAGACGTTGAAAGAACTGATTGAACTGCTCAAACAAAACGAGATAGGCGAATTTTCCCTGGAACAGCAAGACCTGAAGGTGCAGTTGAAGTTCGCCGGGTCGCAGGCAGCCAGCGCCGTCAATATGACAGAGATGGCGCAAATGGTCCGTCTGCTGGGCTCCATGCCGCAGGTGGCTGCGCCAGCGATGGCTGCGCCAGCCGCCAGCACCTCCGCCGCATCCGCGCCGCCTGCGGGCGAGGCAACCAACGCCGTCGCCAGCGAGGAGGCCGGTCTGCACGCGGTCAAGTCTCCCATGGTGGGCACGTTCTATGAAGCGCCCTCGCCCGGCTCGCCCCCCTTTGTCAAGCCAGGAGATGCGGTCGAATCCGGCCAGGTGCTGTGCATCGTGGAGGCGATGAAGTTGATGAACGAGATCGAGTCCGACGTCGCCGGCGAGGTCGTGCGCCGCTTGGTGAACAATGGCCAGCCTGTGGAATATGGCCAGCCGCTCTTTCTGGTTCGTCCGCGCTAAACGCCGTCACAACAAATCCAGTCGTCAAAGCGGGTCAAATTTCTATGTTCCAGAAGGTCCTCATTGCCAATCGGGGCGAGATCGCCCTACGAGTTATATGCGCCTGCAAGGAGTTGGGTGTCCGCACGGTGGCCGTTTACAGTGAGGCGGACCGCAATTCGCTCCATGTGCGCTTTGCCGATGAGGCCATCTGCATTGGCCCTCCGCGTTCCGCAGAGAGCTATTTGAACATCCCCGCAGTCATCAGCGCCGCGGAGATTGCCGGGGTGGACGCCATCCATCCGGGCTATGGGTTGCTGAGCGAGAACGCAAATTTTGCCGAGGTCTGCCGCGTCTCCAACATTAAATTCATCGGTCCGCCGCCGGATGTCATGCGCCTGATGGGTGAAAAAGAAAAGGCGCGCATGGCCATGAAAAGGGCCAAGGTACCGATCTTGCCTGGCTCTGAAAACACCATCCAAACGGAGGAGGAGGCCGAGGAATGGGCCAAAAGCGTTGGCTTTCCAGTGATCCTGAAGGCCTCTGCCGGGGGTGGTGGACGCGGAATGCGCGTGGCGCGCAATGCAGCGGAACTGCCCGGCCTCTTTCGCACCGCGCGCACGGAGGCGCAGAACGCCTTTGGCAACGGCGACCTTTATATGGAGAAGTTCATTGAGCGCCCACGGCACATTGAGTTCCAGGTGCTGGCGGATGAACACGGCAATGTCGTTTCCTTGGGAGAGCGCGAATGCTCCATCCAGCGGCGCCATCAAAAGCTGATTGAAGAATCACCCTCGTTGCAGGTGACGCCAAAATTGCGCGAGGAAATCGGCGCGACACTCAAGCGTGCCCTGTCCAATATCGGATACATGAACGCCGGTACGGTCGAGTTCCTCATGGACGAGGACGGCCAGATGTACTTCATTGAGATGAACACCCGCATCCAGGTGGAGCACCCGGTCACGGAGATGGTGACGGGCATTGACCTGGTGAAGGCGCAGTTGCGCATTGCCACAGGCGAAAAGCTGGGGGCCATCCTGCCCAAGCATGTGGAGGTGCGCGGCCATGCCATTGAGTGCCGCGTGAACGCCGAGCACCCGGAAAAGTTCACGCCATCGGCAGGCACCATCCATACCTTCAATCTTCCTGGCGGCAATGGGGTCCGCGTGGACACGGCGCAGTTTGCCGAGGGCGTCGTGCCACCATATTATGACTCGCTGATTGCCAAGCTGATTGTGCATGGCCGGGACCGCGCGGAGGCCATCGCGCGCATGGAGCGCGCCTTGAGCATGTTTGTGGTGGAGGGCATCCACACGACCATCCCAATGCACCAGAAGGTATTTGCCGATGAAGAGTTCCGCAACGGCATCTTCGACACCAAGTTCATGGAGCGCTTTTTTGAGCGCGAAAAAGAACGCCGGGGTGCAGAGACCGCGTAGCTGCTGTACCCAGGGCCGCACAATCACCTGCGAATGGATGGCCGCATGTTGTCAAATCCGGACCGAAATGCATGGCCAAAGCTGTATCCAATTTTGGATGCAGACTTGCTATTGGCGCGGGCAGTGGACACCGCTTCTTTTGCCAAGGGACTGCGCGGCGCAGGCATAGAGGTGCTGCAATACCGGAACAAACAAGGCAACGATGCACAGATCATGCGGGAGATGGCCACGCTGCGCGCGGTCTTTGCCGGGACCACGGCGCAGATCATTTTGAATGACCGCGCGGACCTTGTTGTGCAGGCCGGGGCCGACGGCGTCCATGTGGGCCAGCAAGACATTGTCCCGGCAGCGGCGCGCAACCTGGTCGGCGCGCAGCGCAGGGTGGGCGTCTCCACGCACACGTTGGAGCAGATTGCCGCAGCCAATGCGACGGACTGCGACTACATTGCCTACGGGCCGGTCTTTGCCACCACCACCAAGAAGGACCCCGATGCCGTGGTTGGGCTGGAGGGCCTGCGCGCCGCGCGCCACGCAACCAACAAGCCATTGGTGGCGATTGGCGGCATCACCCGGGCCAATTGCCGCGCTGTGATGGACGCTGGTGCGGACTCCGTTGCGGTCATTTCAGACCTGTTTCCTCTGCAGGACAAGACGCAGGCCCAGGTCCAAACGCTGGCAACGGACGTCCAGCAGATTGCCGGGCAGTTCCTTGCCCTGCTGTATGGTGAGGGCGGCCACTGAACTGCGGTCATGCAACGAAAGCCCCATAGTATCTTGCGGACAAAAGGGACCACTGCGCCAAATGGGCGCCGGATACGGTAAGCTGTCTGGTACAGCTTTTTGTCAAGATGTGTTTCTGCAGGCGGGGCCGTCGGTGTTTGGCGGGTACCGCAGGGAGGAAGCCTGTCGCACCGCTGGCTGTATGGAATGCAAGCATCTGGAAGATGCAAAGAAAGGGACCTGATCCATGGCAAAAATCTGGGCCACGAAGCCCATGTCCATGTTAATGAATGAAGCACACGAAGAGGGCGAACACGCGCTGAAGCGGGTGCTGGGACCGACCAACCTGATCATGCTTGGGATAGGCGCCATCATTGGCGCAGGTATTTTTGTCCTTACCGGCCAGGCTGCGGCCAAACATGCTGGCCCGGCGGTCGCACTCAGCTTTGTATTGGCAGGCACCACCTGCGCCTTTGCCGGTCTCTGCTATGCCGAGTTCGCCTCGTTGATTCCCATCGCCGGTTCCGCGTACACCTACGGCTACGCCACGCTGGGTGAGTTTGTGGCCTGGATGATCGGCTGGGACCTGGTGCTGGAATATGCCTTTGGCGCGGCCACCGTGGCCTCCGGTTGGAGCGGATACCTTGTCAGCCTGTTGCAGGACATGCACTTTCTACAATCGCCCCTGGCGGCACGGTTTACCACCACCTATGGCAATGCCCTTTATCTTTACAGCGGACATTGGCTCACCCGCGCGTCTTTGCCAGAGGGAGTGGGCACGGCGGGGCTGCCGCATGTCACGGGGATATTTAATATAGTGGCCTTTGTGGCCATTGTGCTGGTGACAACGGTGCTGGTGATTGGCATAGAAGAATCTGCCAAGCTGGCCACGACCAGCGTGATGGTGAACCTGAGCGTGGTGGGGATATTTCTAGTGATGGGCATCCATTACCTGGTGCAGCATCCGTCCCTAATGACGGCGCACTGGCACCCATTTATTCCGCCAGCCCTGGGGCCAGGACAGTTTGGCCTGGGGGGGATTGCTGCGGGTGCGGCGTCGATTTTCTTTGCCTACATTGGTTTTGACGCGGTCTCCACGGCGGCGCAGGAAGCAAAAAACCCCCAGCGAGACATGCCCATCGGCATTCTCGGCTCGCTGGTCATTTGTACCATCCTTTATATTGCGGTTTCGCTGGTGCTTACCGGGCTGGTCAGTTATCACTCGTTGGATGTGGCGGACCCTGTCGCCGTTGGCATTGACGCGACCGGCGTGCGCCTGGGCAGCCTGATGGTCAAGATTGGCGTGGTCTTCGGCATGGGGTCGGTGATGCTGGTCATGTTGCTGGGGCAGAGCCGCGTCTTCTTCTCCATGTCGCGGGACGGCCTGTTGTGGAAGTGGGCCAGCAAGATACATCCGCGCTTCCGCACCCCGTACATCTCCAACATCGTGGTTGGCAGCGTAGTGGCCATGATGGCGGCGCTGTTGCCCATTGACCGGCTGAGCGAGTTGGTGAACATGGGCACGCTGCTGGCCTTTGCCATTGTCTGTGCCGGCGTTTGGATATTGCGCCGCCGGTCGCCTGACCTGCACCGTCCTTTCAAGACGCCGCTGGTGCCGCTGGTGCCCATCCTGGGCATCCTCTCCGCGCTGTATCTGGTCTGGACCCTGCCAGCAATCACCAAAGAGGTGGTGCTGGGATGGCTGATTGTGGGGCTGTTCATCTACTTCACCTACAGCTTGAAGCACAGCAAGGTGCAACAGGCGCTTTCCAGCAAAGACTGAGACCGCGCTGCCTCCGCCCCCACTTTTGGGGCCGCAAGCAAAAGGCGCTGCTGGATGCGGCGCCTTTTGCTGTATGTCGAATTGGGGTGTGGGCGGGCCTATGTTATGGCGCGACTGGATTTTACGTCCGATGCAATTTCCCCGTCCCGGATGTGTACGATGCGGTGCGCATATTCGGCGATGTCCGGTTCATGCGTGACCAATACGATGGTGTTGCCCTTGGCGTGGAGTTCGTCAAACAGCGCCATGATCTCATCGCCGGTCTTGGAGTCAAGATTGCCCGTTGGTTCGTCGGCAAGAATGATGGAGGGGTGATTGACGAGCGCCCGGGCAATGGCGACGCGCTGCCGCTGGCCGCCGGAGAGTTCATTGGGCTTGTGCATCATGCGGTTTTCCAGGTTGACTGAGCGCAGCGTGGACTTGGCGCGCTCCAGACGTTCTACAGCGGGGGTGCCGTTGTAGATCAGCGGCAGCTCCACGTTGTGCAGCGCCGTGGCGCGCGCCAGCAGGTTGAAGGTCTGGAAGACAAAGCCGATTTCCTTGTTGCGGATGCGGGCCAGCTCATCGTCGTTGAGTTCGCTGACGAGGTGGCCATTCAGCCAGTACCTGCCCTTGCTGGGGCTGTCCAGGCAGCCAATCAGGTTCATCAGCGTGGACTTGCCAGAGCCGGAAGGCCCCATGATGGCCACGTATTCGTTGTGTTGGATGCGCAGGCTGATGCCGCGCAGGGCCTGCACCTGTTGCTCGGACCCCATGTCGTAGGTCTTCCAGAGGTCCTCCACGACAATGACCTCGTTTGTGTTGGGGTCGCTGTTGGTGGCGACAGGTCCCTGGCCCAGGGTCTCCGATTTCATGCAATTCTCCTGCTACTGTGTAGCCTACATGGACCGTATATGTTCCTGGGCCAGAGTACCGAATGGGCCATCTGCGCACAAGAACAGGGAATACAATCCTATGAGCTGGCTGTACTATCGTCGCTGCCGCCGCTGCTTGCCGCTGGGGTATTGTCTGGTTTGACCTGTGCCCCGCTTTTCAGGGTCCGCAGCACGCGATACGGCCCAATCACAATCTCATCGCCAGCTTTCAGGCCCCCGGTCACTTCAATGTCTGTTGTGCCGGTAATGCCGGTCTGGACCGGGACAAAGGTGGCATGTTCTTTGCGGCCCTCTTTGCGGACCACAAAGACGCCCTGCACGGGCGCTTGTTTTTTGGCCGTGTCCGCCGTGTCCAAGGGTGCTTTGACCTTTTTTGCCCCAGTGCCATTGGCATCGGGCGGGACCCGCAGGGTGAGCGCCTGGATGGGGATGGCAAGCACGTTGTTTTTGTGCGCCGTGGTGATTTTAGCGGTCGTGGAGAGGCCAGGACGCAGCTCATCCGATGGGTTGTCCAATGTGACGACGACCTTGAAGTCCTTGGCCTCCTCTGTCCCGCTGGTGCTCTGGCTGGTGGCTATGCCGGTGGAGCGGAGCAGCGCCTGGTCGCCCACCTGGGTCACATGCCCTTTGAAGACCTTTCCCGGCAGGGCATCCACGGTCACGTCTGCTGGTTGTCCCACAGCGACATTGGTAATGTCCGTTTCGTCCACCTTCACTTCCGCCGTGATAATGGACATGTCGGCCAGGGTCATCAACGTGCTGCCTTCTGTGTTCTGGATGCCGGGGACCACGCTTTCACCTTCGCGCACCGGTTCGTTGGTCACGATGCCATCAAAGGGCGCTACGCTGATTGTACGGTCCATCTGGTCCGTGTCCCCGCGCAGGGTGGCCACATTCACCGCCAGTTTGGCGCGGGCAGAAGCGGTCTGGGCACGTGCCTGGAGCAGGGACGCTTGGTCCTGGGCCAGGGTGGCCACATCCGTGTCATAAGCGGCCTTTTTGGAATCGAAGTCCTGTTTGGCGATCAACTGCTCTTTATAGAGTTGTAGGGCGCGTTGATAGTCCAACTTTTTTTGTTCCAGGTCAGCCTGGGCGTGCTCAATGTTGGCCTGCGCAACTTTTTCGTTGGCGATGTCCGCGGCGATGTCTTTCTGCGAGGAGTCAATGGTGGCCTTTTGCGCATCGACGCTGGACGCCTGCGGAATGTTCTCAATGGCGGCCACAACCTCGCCCTTCTTAACGTGGTCGCCCTCCTTTGCGTAAAGGTGCGTAACGCGGCCCATGACCAAGGCCCCCACATTCACGAAGGTCTTGGGCCGTATCTGCCCCGTGCCGCTGACCGTGGAGGAGAGGTCCTCGACCGTGGCCTTGGCCGTCTGGACTTTAAGTTGATGTGCGTTGCTGCGATAGACCGTCAATCCAATGATTGAACCACTCACCAGCACAACAAGAACTGCGATCAGTATGATTTTTTTTGCGCTCATTCACCCATCATCCATGCAGATTGAATCGAACACAGCCAGCCAACCCTGCTTGTAGGCCAGATTTCCTCTGTCACGTTATCCAGTACGTCGTCTTGCAATAAAAAGTTCCCGGCACATCCCAGGACGCCTGTCGCAACTCCCGCGCAATGGCTGGTACCACGGCCATTGTACATTCCGGGGCGTTTTTTGCCGTGGGAGGGCCTGCCAACTCCAGCCATCCACAGGGATTTGTCCTGCGCGCTTGAAAGTCCATTGCGGAAGTCCTTACAATCAGAAGGAACGCACAGGAGTCTACGTTCCATTATGTACCGGCCACGATTCATCATCGCCCTTTCGATTTTGGGTGTCCTCGTAAGCGTTCCCCCGCGTTATGTCCAAGCGCAGGATGACCAGGCGCCCGATGTGTCCAGCACGCCCATGGCAGATGCCTCCCAGCAGGACCCCTTGCATCGACAGTTGTCTGACAAGGAAAAGCTGCAACAGCAAAAGGCCCTGAGACAGGAGCTGAAAGGCACATACAAGAAATGGCTGGACCAGGACGCCCGCTGGATCATCACGGACCAGGAACGCAAGGCGTTTCTTAGTCTGAGCAATGACGAAGAGCGGGACAACTTCATTGAGCAGTTCTGGCGGCGCAGGAACCCCGATCCAGAGTCCCCCGACAACAGCTATCGGGAAGAGCATTACCGGCGGATTGCCTATTCCAACGAACATTATGCAGCCGGCAAACCGGGATGGATGACGGACCGCGGGCACATATATATTGCCTATGGTCCACCGGACAGCATTGACTCCCATCCCTCCGGCGGCACGTACAACCGGCCCATGGATGAAGGCGGCGGCAACACGGAGACCTACCCGTTTGAGGTCTGGCACTACCGGCATATTGACGGCATTGGGGACAACATTGATATCGAGTTTGTTGATTCCTGCATGTGCGGCGACTACCACATGACCATCAACCGCGCAGAGAAGGACGCCTTGCTGCATGTGCCCGGAGCTGGGGCAACGTTGTGGGAGGAAATGGGCATGGCCAAGAAGGCGGACCGCTTCCGTGGGGGCATGGAGCAATTAGGCACAGGTCCAATGTCCAGTATGCAGGGGTCCAAGGAATTTGACCGCCTGGAGCAATACGCCAAGCTGCAATCGGCCCCACAGATCAAGTTCAAGGACCTGGAAGAGTTCATCACCAGCCATAAGGTACTCACCGGGCCGTTCTTCCCCTTTGATGTCCGCACGGACTTTGTCCGCGTCACCGATGACACCGTGCTGGTGCCAATCACCATCCAGATCAGCAACCGCGACATCACCTACAACACCAAGGACGGGGTCTCGCGCGGTCTGGTGAACATCCTTGGCCGTGTTTCCACCATTACCGGGCGCATTGCACAGACCTTTGAGGACACCGTCGAGGTGGACGAGCCAGCTGAACTGCTGACGAAATCGTTGGAAAGAAAATCGGTCTACTGGAAGTCGCTCCCGCTGCGTCCGGGGCGCTATCGCCTGGATGTGGTCATCAAGGACGTGAACAATCCAGACCATGTTGGCACGTATGCCCGCGCCTTTGAGGTCCCCAAGTACGACGACGACCGCCTGGCCGCCTCTTCGCTCATCCTTGCTGACAAAATGGAGCAGGTCCCGTCTAAGCAAATAGGGGCGGGGAACTTTGTCATCGGCAACACATACATCCGCCCCAGGGTCAGTTCAGTGGCCAACAGTCCGGTCAGTTTTCATCGCAACCAGAACTTGAATTTCTGGATGCAGGTATACAATTTAGGCATCGACACCAAAACCAAGCACAACGATGCCATGCTGGATTATCAGGTGAAAGACCTGGACACCAACAAGATGCTTTTGGACACCACGGAGCCATCGGTCAAGATCAGCCCCAACTCGGACCAGGTAACGGTGGAGAAATCCATGCCGTTGGCCAGCCTGCAGCCGGGGAAGTACCAGATCACGGTCAAGGTGGATGACGGGGTCTCCAAGCAGCAGTTGGTGCAGTCGGCGCCCTTTGAGGTCGTGGAGTAGCTTGCGGAGCAGCATCCGCTTGCAAAACTTGGTCCCAGCGCACAATCTCGGCGCGTCCCCCCGCACGCTGTGGTTGCGAAAAACCTGGGAAAATGCGCCTGGTGGCGTGTGGTCCTGGTGAATCGACATACTCGCAAATTCGCTTTGTGCCTCTTATTGGCGTTGGCGGCGACGGCACTGGCCGAGCGGTCGGCCACGGTGACAGGCGTTGTCTACGGTCGCGACGGCGTGCCCCTGACGGACGCCATCGTAGAGATTTTTGGCGCAAATTCCATCCCTGTGGCCACTGCTTTTACTGACATGCGTGGCCAATATGCCTTTACGCGCATGGCCCCTGGCCACTATCGCATATACGTGGCCCAGGCCTTCTACATGCCAGTACATCGCGGCAATGTCCTGCTCCGCAGCGGGTCCCATGCGGTGGTGGACCTTACCCTGACGACCCTCTTTGATGCGGCGCAGTGGTTCCCGGCCCGGCCCCGGCCAGCGGACGAACCAGCCGATGACTGGACGTGGACCCTGCGTACAACGGCCAACCGTCCTATCCTGCGCTGGAGCGAGGACGCGGACGCTTCGGACGCTGGCACGCCAACCAGCCAGCAGCGGCGCCACTTTGCAAGCCATGCACGGGTCAACCTGGCCGTGGTTACGGGGTCCCGGCAATTTGGCGATGGCGGTCTGCGCCAGCAGACCTTCGTGCGGGTGGACCAGGGGGCCTCTTCAGAATCCATTTACCAGATGCAGGTTGCGCCAACAGGGGGCACCTCGGAGTTCACCGCAGGATACGAGCGGGACCCCATGCCTGGCACGATCATGCGCACGGTGGCCTCGTACCAGTCTCTGCCTGTGGTTGCGGGAAGCGGGTCTGGGTTGCTCCAGATAATAGAGCTGCGCAGTGGGGAACAAATCTCCATTGGCGACCTGCTCATGGCGCAATTTGGGGCAGAGTCAGACCTTGTGCAGAGCACGCAGTCCCTTGCGGCCGTGCGCCCATTCGCTTCGGTCTCTATCCACACGGGCCAGGACACGCAAATCTCCTATCGCATGGCGACCGCAACGGAGATGCAAAGCATCACAGACATGGCCCCGTCTTTTTCATCCGTGCCCCAGGTCGCAGAGTTGGATGGCGCATTGCGCATGTCGCGGGACCTGCACCAGGAACTCGCCATGCAGCGCCAGTTCCACGGTGCGCAGTTGGAGGCGGCGCTCTTTCTTGACCGCATGGTCGACCCGGTACTCAACGGCTACGGCGACCTGAGCGCCACGGAGTTTGCTGCAGGCGACGTACTGCTGGACCCTGCCACGGGGGCCTTCCGTTCCATTGGCCCGGGCTACTCTGGCAGCGGCGTGCGGGTCTTTGCCAGCCGCCCGTGGAACAATACTTTGTGGGCGGCCTTTGAGTATACGGACGGACCGGCCCTGGTGTTGCCTGTGACGAACGGGGCAAGCAGCACGACGATAGGTACAGTGCTGGCTGGCATTCAAGCGGGCAGGGCGCAATCGGTCCTTGTTTCCATGCGGGGCAAACTGCCCCGGACGGGGGCCGCGTGGACTGCGGGCTATCGTTGGCAACCCACCGCGGCATTGACCCCCGTGGATGCCTTCAATACTGGCCTCTATAATCCGTTTTTGAGCGTCACCCTCAGCCAGCCGCTGGCGTACCCCAATGCCTCTCCGGACCGCCTTGTCCTTCTTCTTGAAATGCAGAACATCCTTGCGCAGGGATACCGCTCCATATATTTAGCAGGCGCCAGCGGCGTTTATTTTGCCCAGTCTGCGCGTGCCTTGACCGGTGGACTTGCCTTCTCATTCTGATCCAGCATCTCCTTCTTGTACCTGTTAAGTTGTGGTTGGCAGGAGGGGCGCGCGTCTCATTTGGCTGTTTTTTGTAAACGCAACGAGGTGTGTTATTCTAACTTACGTAGCAGGCCAGAAACGATTGTTCCATCGTTTCGTCAAAGCATCCATCCCGGACGCGTAGCTCAATTGGCAGAGCATTCGACTCTTAATCGACAGGTTGTGGGTTCAATTCCCACCGCGTCCACCATGTTTTCAAT
>JBMFGT010000012.1:0-77592 GCA_049977205.1 Acidobacteriaceae bacterium
CTGCGCGAAAAACCCAGGGTTTGAATCACTACCTCCGGGCTTTCCCCCGCCTGCACGCGCTCCACCGCGCGGATGCGAATCTCTTCCAAGGTCTTGTGATCGAGGCTGCGGCCATCGCGATGCTTCATGCCTCATTATCGCATATGTCTACTTACTTATGAACTGATTAATATAACCCGCCGTGCCGTTGCCCGCGATGGTGTAGATGTAATTCGCGGTCATTGTCTGGCCGAAATAAGTCCCGCTTACCGCCGGGACCATGCGCACGTCATTGTTTTTAATTTCAGTGATATAGAGATTGCCTGCGCTGTCCAGGGCCACGCCTTTGGGGTTATTTAACGCTGCGTTGGTGGCCTGTGCTCCGCTTTTTGTGGAGCTTCCTCCGCCTGCGATGGTGTAGATATAGCCCGCAGTCATCGTCTGGCCGAAATACGTCCCGTTTACCGCTGCGACCATGCGCACGCGATTGTTGAAGACATCTGAAAAATATACGTTGCCCTGGCCATCAACCGTCACTTCCCCAGGATTGTCTAGTTCAGCGTTGGTGGCCAGACTGCCGTCGCCGCTGTAGCCTTGCGTGTTGTTGCCCGCGATGGTGTACATGTTCCCCGCCGTCATCGCTTGCCCAAAGTAGGTGCCGCTCATTGCAGGGACCATGCGGATGGCGTTGTTGCTGCCTTGTCCGTCTGCGATGTATACGTTGCCCTGGTTGTCGACGGCCACACCGTTGATCTGGCTCATCTCCGCCACGGTGGTGGCTGCGCCGTTTGCGTAGCCATTGGCGCCATTACCCGCGATGGTGTTGATGATCGGGGCCACGGTGACCGGGCCGGAGACAGCCTGGGCATGGGCCGCAGGCAGCGCCAGCAACGCGGTGAGCAGGACCGTCATGCAAACCGTGAAGGCTGACATCAAGGACTTGTGTGGACGGCAGGCAACGAGAGAGAGCGAACAGACCCCGGTACGTATGGACATAGGACCTCACAGGCACTTCACGTCCTGCTGGCGCATCCAGCCCACAGCAGAGCGCGAATAAACACCAAAATGTTAAAGTGGATATAGGGTAACATTATTTTTGTATCGTTACTTAAAATTTTCAGGAAGGTAACGTTACTTTAATCTTCAAGGGGCAATTCCGCCTATAGGCGACATACCTTTTCCCGCAAAAGGTGATTGTCCCCCTGGGAAATGGTCTTTTACCGGTCTTTTTCAGGGAATGGGACGGCCTTCATGCTGCCGTCTTTCTGTTTGAGCAGGACCTGCACTTTCCCTTCGGCGGACTCCAGGTCTGCCTTGCAGGCGTTTGACAGGCGGACGCCCTCTTCAAACAGGCGCACAGACTCTTCCAGCGGCAGGTCGCCTTTTTCCAGCTTGCCGATGATGGTTTCCAGTTGCTTGAGTGATGCTTCAAAGCTGGCCAATCTTCCCTCCCATGGCTGCTGTCGGTTGCTCGATGGTGGCGGACGGACTGCTGGCCGATACGGGGGCGCGGGAAGGCCCCGTGCCGAGGACCGCCTGCAGGACCTCCACCGCAGCCGCATAGCGGCCTGCTGGCGCGCTTACCTGCGCACCTTGCACACTATATCGTGCCGCAGCCAGCATCTCCTGCGCAATCTGGACGCCCACAGCACGCGCCCGCTCCGGCGTGTCAGCGCGTTGCATCCGCTCCATCACCGCGTCTGGCACGCTGACGCCCAGTTCCTTGCGCATGAATTCTGCATTGCGCAAGCTGGTGAGCGGCCAGATGCCGGCAATCACAGGGATGCGGAAGTGTTCAATGCGTTGCAGGAACGCCTCCAGCAAATGCAGGTCGAAGACCGGCTGGGTGATGGCGTACTCCGCGCCCGCTTCCACTTTGGCGGCAAAGCGGCGGACCTCATTGTCAATATCCGGCACGCCGGGATTGGCGGCCACGCCGATGGTAAACCCGGTGGAGGCGCCGATGGCGTTGTTGCCGATGTCAAGCCCGTGGTTCAGGTTGCGCACAATGCTCACCAGGCCAATGGAATCAACGTCAAAGACGGCCGTGGCGTCAGGATAATTGCCCAGTTTGGGTGGGTCGCCGGTGACGCACAGGACGTTGTGCAGGCCCAACGAGGCAGCGCCCAGCAGGTCGGACTGGATACTGAGCGTATTGCGGTCGCGGCAGGTGACGTGGAGCACGGTCTCCATCGCTGTCTGGTGCTGGATTTGCAAACACAGGCCCAGGGGACTTTGGCGCGCAGAGGCGCGCGGTGAATCGGGCACATTGATGGCATGGACGCCGCTCTGCGCCAGCAGGCGGGCGGCATCCAGCTCCCGCGCGCAAGCAATGCCGCGCGGCGGGACGACTTCCACCAGCGTGATGAATTCTTTTGCGGCCAGGCGTGCGCCCAAGCTGGAGCGCTCTGCCAGTGGCGGGGGCTGGATGGCCGCCGCTGTTGTCTCCACCATGCTTATCGCACGGTGCGTCCCGCGTGCTTCCAGGGCGCGCAGGGCCGCGCGCATGGCGCGGATGTGGTCCGGCGTGGTGCCACAGCAACCCCCGACAAATTGCACTCCGGCCTGCACGAATTTGCGCGCATAACTGGCCATGTATTCCGGTGAGCAGAGGTAGATGTTGCGTCCATCCACGGACCGCGGCACCCCGGCATTGGGGATGGCGGCCAAAGGCAGCGTGGTGACGGTGCGCATCCGCTCCACCGCGGCCAACACTGCATGCGGGCCTGCGCTACAGTTGCAGCCGACGACATTGGCCCCCCATTCGGTCAGCAACTGGGCCGTTTCCTCTGGGGTGTGCCCATCCAGGCAATTGCCCCCTTCGTCCACGGTGACCATCACGACCAGGGGCAAATGGGGGGCGGTCTCCTTGGCCGCCAGAATGGCCTGGTGGGCTTCGCCCAGGGATGTCAATGTTTCGACCATCAGCAGGTCAACGCCGCCCTCATCCAGCGCCGCAATCTGTTCCGCGAAGGCCGCACGGGCCTCTTCCTCTGTCGAACCGCCCGATGGCCCCATCTGCGCCCCCAGCGGGCCAATGGACCCGGCAACCAGGATGCGCGCGGACTGCTTCTCGTTGACGGGCCGCACTGCCTCACGCGCCAATTTCACCCCGGCAAGATTGATGGCGCGCACCTGGTCCTGCAATCCATAACGGCCAAGACGAAAGGAGTTGGAGCCAAAAGTGTTGGTCTCAATGATCTCGGCCCCGACCTGTACATATTCTTCGTGGATGGCGCGCACCAGCTCCGGCTGGGAGATGTTCAACTCGTCGTAACAGCGGTTGATGAAGACGCCGCGCGCATACAGCATGGTGCCCATTGCCCCATCGCAAAGGACGGTGCGGCCAGAAAAAACATCATGGAGAGAGAGTGGCATCCAAGCGTGTCCGTGCGCTTATCCTACCGGGACTGGGGACGCAACGCCAGCGGTCTTTGCCGTTTGATATACTCAGATTTCCACGCAAGGAACGGAATGCCCTTGGTACGAGGAGCATGGAGCTTAGATGAATCGTAGTGTTTTCGTTCGGATGGCCCTGGTGGTGTCCGTCGCCGTTGTTGGACTCTCGGTGGCGGGGTGCCTTGGCAAAGAGTCCATTTTTGCAAACCGCGCCTATCCGCCCAGCACCATCCAGTGGAGGGTCCTGACGGCCATCCAGAACCCCAGCCCCTTGAACAAGGGGCAGTTGCAGATACTTGACGCCCGGTACGACATCCGCAACGCGGAAAACGGCCTGATCCCCAGTTTCTTTATCAGCGGTTATTCGGGTTCGCTGCCCAGCGTCATCCTGAACTACCCGGAACAGGAAACCGGGTATGTATATGGGTATGGCGATGGCAGCCTTGCCGCCGTCAACTACGCCAACGAACAAAAGGGTGGCTCAATCAGTGGGCTGGTGCCCAATCTGCCCCCAGGCTCCTTTTACGTCACGCAGGACGGGAAATATGGCTTTGCGGCCAACCAGCCGGCGCAGTATCTGACGGTGGTGGACCGCGTTGCTGGAATCACAGTCAACCTGAACCTGCCCAATGTGTACAAGGTGGCCGTCAATCCCAGCGGCTCTGTGGCCATGGCGTACGTGCAGAACAGCAACTATGCCTATCGCGTGATCCATCTGCAGCAGCCGAACGGGACCATTGCCCCGGTGCCAACCTTTCCCAACGAGAACAACTGGCCCAAGGCCGTCAGCCCGGTGGATTGCCAGCCCGTCAACACGCCGTTTTATTGTGTGGTCCCGGTGCTGGACCAGAATGGAAACCCCATCCAGTTCAACCGACCCAACAATGCGGTCTTCTCCTCCGATGGCACCACGGCATGGCTGTTGAACTGCGGCCCGGAGTGCGGTGGCACGGCGCCGGCCAGCGTCAGCTTTTTGAACACCGGGGTGCTGGACATTTACAACTTTCCCGGCAGCACCTACCCCACGCCGCCGCAGAACCCCCCACCGCCGACGGTCTCCGCCACGGTCCCCGTGCCCGGCGGGGCCACCATGGCGCTTTACGGGAATGGGACCTTGTACGTCTCCGGCCAGCAACTCCAGTCCGACGGCCTCTTTGAGGGGTTCCTCAGCGTCATCAACCTGGGCACCATGCAAGTCACTAACACCTATCCCATTGCGGATGGCACGCACACCAAAATGCTCTTTGGCGATGACAACACCTTGTGGATCGGCTCCCAGCTATGCCAAATGGGGGAGCGGACGGCCAATCCCAGCCTGGGGACCAATGGCTGTTTGACTCTGTTTAATATGAACAACAACTCCGTGCTGGTGGAACCCTGGTACGGCGACCTGACTGGTCTCTGCTCCATCACCGGCTGGCACAAGATGTACACCGCTTACGGTGGACAAATCCATATTTACGCCACGACCAATAGCGGCATCACGACGTGGACCACCACACCCTATCAGGCCGGCACGGAACTGGACAATTACAACGTCACGGTGACGGGCACGGCATTCGATGTGGCCTATATGGATGCCCTTTCCAATGCCGCTGACTAACCAGAGCGTCCCTCACCCAGTGGTATACCGGGAGGTGCTCTCCGGGTAGTCTATAAGAGGAGGACCACCCTGGGATTTAGGTCCGCCGGTGGCTTTTCTTTTTGAAGGAGCGGAGACTTGCTGAAGGATTCACTCTGGGTGGCTTTGGGGGCCGTGTTGGGGGCCAATCTCCGCTACGGCATTGGGCGGTATATTGGCCGTAATTTCCCCATTGATTTCCCCCTGGGGACCCTGCTGATTAACGTGACCGGCAGCTTTCTTCTGGGTGCATTCTTCATGTGGGCGCGCGGATCTTCCTATATGAACCCCAACTGGCGGCTGGTGGTTGCCGTGGGATTTTGCGGCGGGTATACCACCTTCTCCAGCTTTGCCTGGGAAAGCTACGCGCTTGTCCGTGAAGGCCGCTGGGAGATGGCACTGCTGAATGTCTTCGCCAGCAACCTTCTGGGACTACTGGCCGTCATGGCCGGGGCCTTTTTGATAGGGAAACTGGTCACACCGGCAACGTAACTTGCCCCAATATCATCTGCGTCTTCAGGACCATTCCATGCCTACCGTTGATCTTCTCGCCATTGCCGCCCATCGGGACGATGTGGAGCAGAGCTGCGGAGGGACGCTGCTGCGCTCTGCCGCGATGGGACTGCATACAGCCATTCTCGACCTGACACAAGGCGAGGCCGGCACGCGTGGCACGGCAGCAGAGCGCGCAGCAGAAGCGGCAACGGCTGCGCAGATACTTGGCGTGGGCTGGCGGCAAGCACTCGACGTCCGCGATGGCCGCGTGGAAAACACCTGGGAAAACAGATTGAAGATTGCCCGCGTGGTCCGCGAACTGCGCCCGCGCGTGGTGATCCTGCCCTATTGGCAGGCACGCCACCCGGACCACTCCAATACGGCAACGCTGGGATATGAAGCCTGCTTTGTGGCAGGGCTCTCCAAGGTGGAGACCGGGACTGCGCCGCACCGCCCCTTCAAGGTGGTCTATGCAAGCATTTATGCCGATGTGCGCCCCAGCTTTGTGGTTGACATCACGGACCATATCGAGCAGCGTTTTCAGGCGCTGATGGCCTATCGCTCGCAATACGCCGACCAAGCGGCAGGAAACAATCTGTTTGTGCCGCAAGAGGAGATACGGGAACGCACCTTTGCCCTGGCGCGCACCTATGGATTACTGGGTGGCGTGCGCTACGCGGAACCCTTTGTGCAGAAGGAAGTGGGACTGGTCGAAGACCTGATGCTGGTCCCCGTGCAGTCCTTTTAAAATTGCCGTAACATCCCCAGGAAAGGACTCAAGGTCGCTTTGGCGATGGCGAAGTTTCTCCTGGGTGCAGCGGCTCTGGCTGGGGCTCTGGCTTGGGTGCTTCCAGACCGGGGACCTGCGGCGCATGTTGGACATTGCCGCTGGCCGCCTCGACAATGCTGATGCCGTATTTGTCCAGCGTGTCCGCCACCAGCTCTGAGAGCGCGGCGCGGTCCACTGCATAGGTGGTCTGGGCGGAGATCAGGTTGTCCTGCGCCGTTTCCAGGCTGCGCGTCTGCAACAGCACGTTGGCCGTGGTGGATGCGCCCAGACGGTACTTTTTCTGCTCCGCATCCAGGCTTTGGATGGCGTATTGCAGGGACGCCTCCGCTGACTGCACCTGCGCGCGGTCATTCTGCAGCGCATATATCTGGTTGGTCACGTTCATGCGTATCTGCACATAGACTTGCTGCAGTCGCATTTGCGATTGCCGATACTCCAGCTCCGCGCGCACCTGCTGCGCCTGCGCCTGGCGGTTGCGGATGGGCAGTTGCAGATTGATGCCCGCGCCTTTGTTGGAACCGCTGCTATTAAATAAATTTTGGAACGCGCTCCCGTAGCTGATGTGCGCGCCTGGTGTGCCTGCGCAAGGGTTGAAAAAGCTGTTCGGGTTACATGTAATGAACGGGCTTTGCGCACCGGCCAGCCCGGAGGCCCCGTAAAACCCATATACATCCAACTGGGGCAGCAGCGCGTTTTTCACGGACTTCAGCGTCAACTCCTGGTTCTTCAGGCCGAGAATGTCCTCCTCAATGGTGGGACTGTTGGCGTAGGCCTCCTGCACCAGGTCTTCCAGCGGCCTCTCTTCTTCGGAAGTCAGCATCAGGGAAACGCGGTCTGTGGGAATGACCGGGGCCGCTGCAAAGATAGGATCATCCAGGTTCCGGGCAATGGCCTGCTTGATGATGATCTGCTGGTACTGCAATTTGGTCTGGGCGGCGATCAACGCCTGCTTGTCGGCTGCCACATTGGACTTGGCGTTCACCACGTCCAGCGGGGCCAATGTGCCTATGGCCAACTGCTTCTCATCATCGGACTCCAGTTGGGTGGACTGCTTCAGCGCACCTTCCTTGGCCTGTACGTCTTCATAGGCCCCCACCAGGCCCCAGTATATGTTCTCAATCTGGTCGATGGTGTACAGCAACTGCGCGCGGAAAGAGGCGTCCGTGATCCTGCGGTTGTTTTTGGTAATGGCAATGTAGCGCCCGTTGGTCGCGCTGCCAAAACCTTGCAAAAGGTGCTGGGTGATCTGCGCGTTGAACGAGGTGGTGATCGTCGGGCTGTAGAAATTGAAGACGCTGTTGCTGGTGGTACGCGAATTATCGAAGGTCACCGCCAGCGTTTCACCAGGTAGAAACCCCTGTGTATAGCCGAAGTTGTACATGTCCTGGTTCTGGTTCATGGTGAAGGAGTTGGTTTGAAAATTTGATCCCTGCGGCGTGAAGGAACGTGACAACTGGATGTTGCCGGTCACATAGGGGTCGAGTGCTTCCGCTGGCACAATCAGCGGGCCTGCGCCGAGCGTGGTCTCATTGATGCCCAGCGGGCCGGATGCGCCGCCACCTGCACCAACCGAGGTGCCCCCTGGACCACCCCCGACTGCACCTGCGGTCTGCACAGTGGTCGATGTTGCCGTTGTTGAGCCAGTCGTGCTGGTGGAACTGGTCCCAGCCGTCGAAGAGCTGAAGACCGGTGAGGTGCTCCCGCCCAGCGTTCCTGTGACCAGCCCGGTGTTCACGCCCAGATACGTCAGTCCAGACCGTGCGCGCAGCAGGTCAGTATCGGCAATGTCTAGGTTGTAGCGTGCGATGGCAATGTCAAAATTGTTCTGCAAGGCCAGCAGAATGGCGTCATTCAGCCCCAGGTATATCTTGCCATCGCGGTAGAGGTCGTCAATGTTTGGGGTGTTGGTCAGCCGGATCGGAGGGACCGTGGTCTGCGTGTACTGCGCCAAGGGATTGATGATCTGTCGCTTGCCCCTGGAGTAATTGTGTGTGGTCGGGCGGAGTGCGTATGGCTCAGTCAGCACCGGAGCGGGCGGCGCCGGGATTGTGCCCAGTGCCGGAACAGGGGCACTGGGCACTTGCGCCAAAGAGGAGGATGGTTGTTGCGCCGGTGTCGCTGCGTCCTGTGCTTGTGCGTTGGCCAAAGGGGCCCAGTTGCTCAACAATAAAAGTCCTATCGCCAGTCCACTCTGCAGGTCCTGTATCTTCACTTTTTCCTTTACCTCGTTTCAAATCATATAGCGTACCGCACAACAAAACGTGGCCAGACTGCGGCCCACCGCGCCCTTGGAAACCACCCTTGGGGGATTTACACCACGCGAAGCTTCCATTGGGACAAAATACGTTTCCTGAATGACGAATCTGCCCCACCCCAAGTTTCCAGAAATGTGTCTCCCACTTCCGTCGTCCTGCCCGTTTGCAACAGGAGGGATTTCCCAATCGCCAATGTCCATCGTACTGTACGCAAGACAACCAGCCTTGGTTCCCTGCCCTCTTTGGCAAGGCCCTTGGCAGGCCCTTTTGTTCCGCAGTGGCCCTTCTTGCGTGGGCCATTTTCCGTATCGCTGACCATAGCGAGTATATCGCGCAGGGGCCACGCTTCCCTGCCGTCCCCATCCGGCAAGACAGTCTCCGTTATCATTCCGCCATGGCCAACAACTGGAAACTCACGCTTGCTTACGACGGAACAGATTTTTATGGCTGGCAGGTACAGCCCGGCCTGGAGACCGTACAAGGCGCGTTGTCTGACGCCGTGGCCCGCGTGACCGGCGAACGGGTACTGCCGCAGGGTTCTGGCCGTACGGACGCCGGGGTCCACGCGCTGGGACAGGTGGCCACCTTTCCTCTTGCCGCGCCCATCCCGGAAGCGGACTTGCTGCGCGCCTTGGACCGCGTCTTGCCCGCAAGCATTCGCGTCCTGACGGCCCAACATGCACCGATGGATTTTCACGCACGGCACAGCGCCCTTCGCAAGACATACCAGTACCGGGTCTTCCCCGGCGACCGCTGCTCCCCTTTTTTGGCGCGGACCGTGTGTCCCTTCCGCTGGCCGCTGGACCTGGCCGCCATGCAGCAGGCCGCGCAATACGTCCTTGGCAAACACGACTTTACTTCCTTTGCCGCCACTGACCCGGACCTGGCCCAACGCAATCGCTTGGCCACAGCCAATACGGACGATGCCGACGACACGGGGACGGTCCGCACCATCGACATCTCCAATTGGTCCCAAAATGCGACTGTGGCACCGGAGATTACCATGGCAGGGGACGCGCCTGCCCTGCTGGTCTACACCGTGCGCGGCAACGGATTTTTGCACCACATGGTGCGCAACCTGGTGGGGACATTTCTGGAAGTGGGGCGCGGACGATGGAAACCAGAGGAGGTGCCTGCCATCCTTGCTGCGCGGGACCGCAGACAGGCCGGACCAACGGCCCCGGCCTCAGGACTTTTTCTGGTGCAGGTTGAGTATCCAACGGGGGACGTCCCGAAAAAGCCCTGATCCCATCCTTCTCTGGCCTGTCTTTTTTTTTCCATTCCCTAGCAATAGAGAACGCACGCTGGCGCCGAGGGACTGCTGCGCTAAAATGGACATAGGGACACAGCGAAAAGTCCACGGGGGAACGACAATGACTGAGCAAAATGGCAACAACAGTAACGGACTGCGCCTGAAAGTGGGCCTGGCGGAGATGTTAAAGGGTGGCGTCATCATGGACGTCATCAACGCGGCACAGGCGGAGATCGCAGAAAAGGCGGGGGCCGTGGCCGTGATGGCGCTGGAGCGCGTCCCAGCGCAAATCCGCGCTGAGGGAGGCGTGGCCCGCATGGCGTCGCCGAAAATCATCAAGGAAATCATGAATACCGTCTCCATCCCAGTGATGGCCAAGTGCCGCATTGGCCATTTTGCTGAGGCGCAGGTGTTGCAGGAGTTGGGCGTGGACTTCATTGACGAATCCGAGGTGCTGACCCCTGCGGACGAGTTGCACCACGTGGACAAGCACGCCTTCAAGACGCCGTTCGTCTGCGGTGCGCGCAATCTGGGCGAGGCACTGCGGCGCATTGCCGAGGGCGCTGCGATGATCCGTACCAAGGGCGAGGCCGGCACCGGTGACGTGGTCCATGCCGTCAAGCACATGCGCCAGATCATGAAGGAAATGCGCGCCCTGACCGTGATGGGCGAAGAAGAACTGTACGCCGCTGCAAAGGAGCACCAGGCACCCTACGAGCTGGTGCGCATGGTGGCAAAAAATGGCAAGCTGCCGGTGCCAAATTTCTCTGCCGGTGGCATTGCCACTCCCGCAGACGCGGCCCTGATGCGTCAACTGGGCGCAGAGGCGATTTTTGTTGGCTCCGGCATTTTTATGAGCGATTCGCACACCCTGGCGGACCCGAAGGAGGCCGAGACGCGCGCCCGCGCCATTGTGCGCGCCACCACCTTCTACGACGATCCCAAGGTGCTGGTGGAGACCAGCGAAGAGTGTCTTGGGGCCATGAAAGGTCTGGCCGTTTCCGCGCTGGACCCAGCCTCCCTGCTCCAGACGCGCGGCTGGTAGGCCGTGCCTGGCCATCGCTCTACAGAAATGCCTGCCCCATCCAATATCGGTGTGCTCGCCCTGCAGGGTGACTATGAGGCCCATGCCCGCGCGTTGACGGAAGCAGGGGCCACGCCGAAGCTGGTGCGCACGGCGCAGGGGCTTGCAGGCGTGGACGCGCTGGTGGTCCCCGGTGGTGAATCCACGACCTTTCTGAAATTCTTAGAGCGCGAAAAAATGCTGGCGCCCCTGCGCGCGTATGTTGCCATGCACCCGACCTTCGGCACTTGCGCAGGCTGCATCCTGCTGGCCAAAGAAGTGCTGCAACCGTCACAACAGAGCCTGGGCGTCCTGGATGCCACGGTCGAGCGCAACGCGTATGGTCGGCAGGTGGACAGCAGCATCCAGATAGCAGAAACATCGCTGCCCGGCGGGCCATTGGAGATGGTATACATCCGCGCGCCCCGCATACAGAAGACCGGTCCCGGCGTTATTGTCCTTGCCCAACGCGACGGCTTCCCAGTCTTGGTGCGGCAGCAGAACATCCTGGCTGCGACCTTTCATCCTGAGCTTTCCTCGGACCGCCGCGTGCACCGCTATTTTGTGCAGATGGTGGAGCAATTCGTCCGCTCCCGCGCAACCTCCATCTCTGCATAGCGCCGCCTGCCATGCGCAGGCCCATGCACGCACAGCGCGTTGGCGCCCTCTTGCGCGTTGACGTCCCGTCCATGGTCGCATACCCGGTCTTCCACCTGCTCCATCCACTTCTCTTGCGATAAATACCGGCCACAGAACGGGAGTAAAATAGGCGCATCGGGGGTGACAGGACATGCCTACCAACATCACCCGCGTTCCGCTGGGGGTCGAGCGCAAAGACCCTGGAATTGGTGGAAGACCGCCCATGCACCACAGGCCCACCGGGGGCGGCGGCGATGGCGAGAATGGAGACAAACATCCGCAACGGCGGCGCGGCCCCAGGGAACTGCTGGGACACTTCCGGCGCGTGCTTTTTTTTGTCCTGTCTGCGGACCTGCTGCTGTTTACCACGCTGTTCGGTGTTTTATGGGTGCAGCAGCACATGGGACATGTCGGCCCCAGTGACGGCAACCTTCTTGGCTGGAAACACCTTCCGCCCATCCTCTGGACCAGCACGGCCCTGCTCCTGCTGAGCGGGGTGACGATGGAGATGGCCCGGCAGCAGATGTTCAGCGAAATGCGTGTGATGGAAGAGTGGTTTGGACTGGGCAGGCCGACCATTCGGCGCGCCGTCCCTTGGCTTGTTGCCACTGCGGCCCTGGGCGCCCTGTTTCTGGCGGGGGAATGGACGGCATGGTCGCAACTCCGCATGGAGTGGGCCAATTTCCGCATGGCCCAGGGCGGCCATTTTTTCCCACTCCTTCTGGCCACCCACGGCCTGCATCTCCTGCTGGGCCTTTTGGCGCTGATGGCAGTCTTTCCTGCGCTGCTGGTTGCCAAACGCATGGAGGTGCGCCAGGTCATCGTGGATTGCGCCGCCTGGTACTGGTATGCCATGTGCCTACAGTGGGTCTTTCTGTTTGGGCTGTTGCTTGGGGCGCGATAATACACGCGCATCGGTCCTCGCTATCACCCATCGCAATGGCCCCCGAAGGGCCTACCGGCGTCCTGCCCTCCGCGTTGAAAAGCGCATTGGATGGCGGACGTTTAGCAGCCGCCGCCCACAAATTGGACGATCTCCAGCTTGTCCCCCGGATGGAGCGTGGTCCCCTCTCGCGCGGAGCGCGCAACAATTTCTCCATTATGTTCGATGGCGATACGGTCGGGCTTGAGTTGCAGCAGCTCGACCAGGTGGGTCAGGCGAGGGTCCTGGTCGAGCGAGTCAAACTCGCGGTCGCGTCCGTTGATGAGCAGGTGCATGGCACCAGTTTAGTTCAAATCCAGTTCAAAGCGGGCGCGGGGCAAGCTGCGCAGTTTTGCGGCCCAGCAAGGCATTCCAGATGCGCCGGTACAGGGGAACATGTACCGGCAGCGATGCCAGGATGCGCTCCCGCGCATGCACCAGCAAGCGGATGGCCTGTATCTCTGGCGATTGCCCATGCAGGACCACGCTCTTTGGCCCCTGGTGTACGTAGGTGTCGAACAGATGGTCCGCCGCATGTCCAATCCGTTCCAGGGCGCGGCCCTGTTCGCGCGTCATGGAACGGCGTACACGCGGCGCCCCGGCGCGGGCAGGGAGAGCAACCAAGGACGTACGTTGTATGTGCACCTCCTGCGGCCCCTGTTTTTCGTATGCATCCATCGTGGCAGACATTTCTCCATCCATCTCCCTGACTCCTTTGACTCCAGTTATCAGCGAAAATGGGGCCTGGGGGCACACAAAAAGCACCAAAGAAATTATGATGGGGCCAAAATGGGACCAATTTCCAAAATGGGAACGCCCTGCGGGAGCAGGCCGCAATGGGTCGCGGTAGCGCGTCCCCTTTCCCTGGTCCGCAATTTCGTCCAAACTAAAGTGTAGAAAATACTTGAGGGACTGCGCTTTGCTTGACACTGCTCCCAATGGAACTTAAAGTCGAGCTTAGGGCGCACGGGAGATTTATGAGGTCCACCAGACCATACGCATGAATACGCCAGCTTATATTTGGAACTATCTGCCCCTGCTGATGCAGGTCTTGTTTGCTTTTGGACTGGCCAGTTTTATTATTCTGGCCTCATGGTTCATTGGACGCCGCCGCTACTCCAAAGACAAACAGGCCCCGTATGAATGCGGAATGATTGCGCAAGGGGACGCCCGCGGGCGCTATTCGGTCCGCTTTTACATGGTGGCCATGCTCTTCATCTTGTTTGACGTGGAGGCCGTGTTCATGCTGCCCTGGGCGGTCATCTACCGCAGGCTCCCGGCCATCACCGGCTCCCGCTTCTTCGGCTTCTGGGAGATGGTGGTATACATCGGGTTCGTCCTGGTGGGTTTCTTCTACATCTGGAAAAAAGGCATCCTCGACTGGTCCAAAGACAAGGCGGACCTCTGATCCCATGGCACCTGTGACAGAAAAAGACGCTGTTCTAGCGGCCCAGGCGAACGACCCGGCCGTCTCTGCTCTTTTACAGCAATTCCCCACCGCAATCGTCGATGCGAAATTTGATCGCAAAGAACTGACGCTGACCATTGCACGAGAGCAAATTGTGGGTGCCTGCCGCACCGTGCAGGCCGCCGGATACAACTTCTTGGAAGACGTCACCTGCGTGGACTGGCTCCCCAGTCAGCCGCGCTTTCAAGTGGCGTATCACATCGTGTCGCACCCGCTGAAAAAGCGTCTCCGGTTGTGTGTGCAGGTGGACGAAATCGACCCTTCCGTGGACAGCATCACGCCGGTCTGGCCCTCGGCCAATTTTTATGAACGCGAGGTCTTTGACCTCTTCGGAGTGCGTTTTGGCGGCCATCCCAACCTGCGCCGCATCATGCTGCCAGAAGAGTACGAGGGGCACCCGCTGCGCAAGGACTTCCCCGTGGAGGGACCCCGCTAATGTCTGAGATACTTACGCCCGCGCTGGCGGTCGAGGCCGACCAGGACCGCACCTTGGTCCTCAACATGGGGCCGCAGCACCCATCCACCCACGGCGTGCTGCGCCTGGTGCTGGAAATTGATGGCGAAATCATTGTGCGCGTCGCCCCGGACATCGGCTTCCTGCACACAGGGATTGAGAAGACCTGCGAGGCAAAGTTTTATCAGCAGGTGGTCCCGCTGACCGACCGCCTTGATTATCTAAGCCCGATGGCCAACAACTTGTGCTACTGCCTGGCGGTCGAGAAACTGCTGGACCTGGAAATTCCGGAGCGGGCACAGTGGATGCGCGTGCTGCTGGCGGAACTGACGCGCCTGAATTCCCACCTGATCTGGCTGGGCACCCATGCCATGGACTTGGGCGCGCTCACGGTCTTCCTTTATTGCTTCCGCGAGCGCGAAGAGGTGTTGCGCATCTTTGAGGCCCTCTCCGGCCAGCGCATGATGACCTCTTACATCCGCGTTGGCGGACTGGCGCTGGAGCCGCCGCTGGATTTTTATGACCGCGTACAGGCCTTTCTGAAGATGATGCCGGAAAAGATTTCAGAGTACGAAAACCTGCTGAGCGGCAATCCCATCTGGATCAATCGCACCAAGGGCGTGGGCCACCTGAGCGCGGAGGACGCCATCGCCCTGGGCGTGACCGGACCGCCGCTGCGCGCCAGCGGCGTGGATTGGGACCTGCGCCGCGACATGCCCTACTCCAGCTATGAGAAGTTCCAGTTCAAGGTGCCTGTCTCCCACGACGGCGATGTGTGGGCGCGGTACGTGGTGCGCATGGAAGAGATGCGCGAATCGGTAAAAATCGCGCAGCAGGCCCTGGACGGAATGCCCGAAGGCCCCATCAAGGCCGATGCGCCCCGGATCGTGCTGCCAGACCGCGAAAAGATGAAGACGCAGATGGAATCGTTGATCCATCACTTCAAGATTGTTACAGAAGGATTCACTGTACCAGCGGGCGAGGTCTATCAGGCCATTGAATCGCCACGCGGCGAGATGGGGTATTACGTTGTCAGCGACGGCACGGCCAAGCCGTACCGCGTACACATGCGCAACCCCTCCTTCGCCACGTTGCAGGCAATTGAGACGATGTGCAAGGGCAAGCTGCTGGCGGACCTGGTGGCCGTGGTCGGCTCCATTGACATTGTTTTAGGGGAGATTGACCGGTGAACGTTGCTACGATGACGACCACAGGCACGCGTCTCGCCGCAGCGAGGGGCGTCCCTTGTAAGGGCCGCCAGGGAATGAGAGGCGCGGATGACAACTGAGACCGCAACCATATTTTCACCAGAACTGGCGGCGCGCTTTGACAAGCTGGTCACGCGCTATCCCATGCGCCGCTCGGCACTGGTCCCCATGCTGCTGTACGCGCAGGACGAGCTTGGATATTTGACGGACGCGGCCATTGCTGAGATCGCGCAGCGCATCGGCATTACGGAGCTGGATGTGCGCAGCGTCCTCAGCTACTACTCCATGCTGCGCACCCAACCAGTTGGCAAATACCATGTGCAGGTCTGCACCAACATCAGTTGCATGTTGCGCGGCGGCAACGAACTGCTGGAGCACTGCAAGCAGACGTTGGGTATCGGCAACAAGGAGACCACGCCGGACGGCCTGTTTTCCCTGGAAGAAGTGGAGTGCATTGGCGCTTGCAGTTGGGCGCCCGCCGTGCAGGTCAACTACGATTTCCACGACAACCTGACGCCCGAAGCGATGGACACGGTGTTGGACCAGTATCGCAAACAGGCCCGCAAGTAACGGAGAGTCCCATGCCCACACTCGTCTCCCATCCCGAAGAAGTGAAGATCGTCTCCAGCCGTTTTGGCATGGGCGCGACGGACATTGATCGCTACATCGAACTGGATGGCTACAAGGCCGTGCGCATCGCGTTGGAAAAAGGGCCGGAGTGGACCATCAACGAGATGAAGGCCGCCAACCTGCGCGGACGCGGCGGCGCGGGCTTTTCGGCAGGCATGAAGTGGTCCTTTGTGCCCAAGCAATCGGACAAGCCAAAGTACGTCCTTGTCAATGGCGATGAGAGCGAGCCAGGCACCTGCAAGGACCATCTGATTTTCCTACACGATCCGCACACCATCATCGAGGGCGCCCTGATTGCCGGGCTGGCCGTCAACGCCAAGATGGGCTTCATCTATCTGCGCGGCGAATACCGCTACTTGCTCAAGATCATGGAAAAGGCCATTGCCGACGCCTACGCCAAGGGCTTTTTGGGCAAGGGCATCTTCGGCACGGACAAGGACTTTGACATCATTTCGCACACCGGTGCGGGCGCGTATGAGGTGGGCGAAGAATCGGCCCTGATGGAATCGCTCGAAGGCAAGCGCGGCGTGCCGCGCATCCGTCCGCCCTTCCCTGCCGTGGTGGGACTGTACGGCGGACCCACCATCATCAACAATGCGGAGACCATCGCCACCGTGCCGCACATTTTGCGCATGGGCGCGGAGGCATACACCAAGATCGGCACGGAACGGAATGGCGGGACCCGGCTTTTCTCTGTCAGCGGCCATGTGGAGCGCCCCGGCGTGTACGAGCTGCCCATGGGGTACAACCTGAAGAAGCTGATTTACGAGGTCGCCGGGGGCATTCGCGGAGGACGGCAGTTGAAGGCCGTCGTGCCCGGTGGTTCTTCCACGCCGGTGCTGCTGCCCAACGAAATTGATATTGGCATGGACTTTGACCAAGTGGGCAAGGCGGGCAGTATGCTCGGCTCGGCGGGCGTGGTGGTGCTGGACGATACGGTCTGCATGGTAGAGTTTGCCCTGCGCACCATCCGCTTCTACCAGCATGAAAGCTGCGGCTGGTGCATCCCCTGCCGCGAAGGCACAGACTGGATCAAGAAGACGCTGACGCGCTTCCATGCCGGCGGCGGCGAGGAAAAAGACATTGACAACATCCGCTATCTGGCGGAGAACATGCTGGGCCGCACCTTCTGTCCGCTGGGCGATGCAGCGGCCATGCCCATGATTGCGTTTGTGAAGAAGTTCCGGCAGGAATTTGAAGACCACCTGGACGGCAGGCCCTGCCCCTATGCCAAGAAGTCAACTCCGAAAGAAGCATTGGCATGACGGAGGAACATAATAATGGATTATATCAAGGCTAACGTTCTTTTCATGAAACACAATCCTCAACTCGTCAACGAAGCATTTATTCAGAGACTCATTGCCGACGATCCGTCAATATTAGGTCTCGGACAATTAGAACTGAAAGATAAAGAACATATTCAGCCTGGGGCTGGACGTCTCGACTTATTATTGAAAGACCCCGAAGATGAGTGTCGATATGAAGTTGAAGTGCAATTAGGTGAAACAGACCCAAGCCACATCATTCGTACTATCGAATACTGGGACAATGAGCGTAGGCGTTACCCGGAAATTGATCACGTAGCTGTGATAGTTGCGGAGAAAATTACTAGCCGTTTCTTCAATGTCATTGGACTCTTCAATAAATTCATCCCAATCATTGCCATTCAAATGACGGCGCTTGAAGTCGCAGGAAAACAAACCGTTGTATTCAACAGGATGCTCGACCTAACTCTCAAGGAGCATGAGCAACAGGGTGAAGGACCTACTGACGACCAAGATTGGAAGCAAAAATACGGAAAATCTACATTGAAGATTGCTGATGAAATCCAGGCATTGATTTCCGCAGATGTCAGTCCGGATGTAAAGCTCAAGTTTAATAAGCAGTTCATTGGAACGACCATTCGCGGTCAATCAAAGATTTTCTTCACACTTAGAGAATTAGCTAAATTTGTACGTTTAAGTATAAAGTTGGAGCAAACACCAGAACTGGATACTATGATCCAAAATGACGGACTTAAGTTTACATATGATCCCGTGAAAGGAAAATACCGTTTTCAGCTTAAAGATGGAGACATCCAAAAACATAGGCAGCTTCTATCCAGGCTAATCAAGCATTCGTATTTTGAAAGGACTGATGAGGTACATTTATATGAGTCCTCCAGCCCGGAAACAGAAGGGACTGAACTAGATGCCTGAAGTAACTCTCACAGTCGATGGCAAGAAGCTGACCGCGCCAGCCGGTGCGCTGCTGATTGATGTTTGCCGTCAGGCGGGCATTGAAATCCCCGCTTTTTGCTATTACCCGGGGCTTTCCCTGCAGGCGGCCTGCCGCATGTGTCTGGTGCGCATTGAAAGAATGCCCAAGTTGCAGACCTCCTGCACCACGCAGGTGACGGAAGGCATGGTGGTCACCACGGACAGCGACGAGATACACCAGGCGCGCAAGGCGATGCTGCAATTTGTGCTGGCGAACCATCCCCTCGATTGCCCGGTCTGCGATGCCGGTGGCGAGTGCGAATTGCAGGACATGACCTTCAAGTATGGCGCGCCGGACTCCAAATTCGTTGAAATAAAAAACCATCGTGAGGAGCAGAAATGGTCGCCGGTGGTGTACTTTGACCGCCCGCGTTGCATCCTCTGCTATCGCTGCGTCCGCGTCTGCGACGAGGGCATGGACGTGGCCGCGCTGGCCGTGCAGGAACGCGGCGTGCGCAGCATCATTACCCCCAACGGGCAGGACCATCTGGACTGTGAGCAGTGCGGCATGTGCATTGACATCTGCCCGGTGGGCGCGCTCACATCCGACACCTATCGCTACAAGACGCGTCCGTGGGAGATGGACCACATCGGCTCCATCTGCACGCATTGCGGCGATGGCTGCAAAACGACCCTGGGCGTGCGGCGCAGCAGCGACGGCATGGAGATTGTGCGCGGCGACAACCGCGACAAGAGCGGCATCAATGGGGACTTCCTGTGCGTCAAAGGACGCTACGCCTTCGACTTTGCCAACCATGAGGACCGCCTGACGCAACCGCTCCTCCGCAGGCCCGACGGCAAGCTGGCCCCGGCAAGCTGGGACGAGGCGCTGGAGTTTGCGGCCAAGCACTTGCGTGAGGCCCGCGATACGCAGGGCGGCCATAGCATTGGCGTCATCGGCTCCAACCGCATCACCAATGAAGAGGCCTACCTGCTGCAAAAATTCGCGCGCAGCGTGCTGGGCACCAACAATATCGACCATCACCGCACAGCGGACTACGTGGGCTTGGTGCAGGCGCTTGCCGGAAATGAGACGCGCACGGCCAGCCTACGCGAAGTGGCCACGGCCCCAGCCATCCTGCTGCTTGGCGGCGACCCGACCGAGCAACACCCACTGCTGGCATGGGAACTGCGCAACAATTATCGCCATAACCATGCGCGGATTTATATCGTCAATCATCGCAAGATCAAACTGCGCAGGCAGGCCAAGGAATTCCTTGAAGTCCCGGCCAATGGATACGGCGATTTCATGCGCTTCCTTGACGGCGAAGAAAATGCAGCTTCCACCGCCGAAGCATTGGCCTTGCGCGACGCGTTGAACAAGGAAGCAAGCCTGCTGGTCCTCTTTGGGCCTGAAGTGCGTGGCCCTGCGATTGCACCGCTGGTGCGATATGGGCTTTCCCTGCCCGACACGAAATTTGCCTGCCTGGGCGACTATGTGAATGCGCGCGGCGTCGCAGACATGGGACTGTTCCCTGACATGCTGCCCGGTTACACACCGTGGATGGAGCCGGGGCCGTTTGCCGCAGAGTATGGGGAGCACTTCCCCGCGGAGCCAGGGCTGGATTTGCCTGCAATGTTCAACGCTGCGGCCAAGGGTGGTCTGGCAGCGCTGTACGTGGTCGGTTCCAATCCAGTGCTTCGTTACGGCGTGTCCCCGGAGACGCTGAAAAACACCTTCCTCATTGTGCAGGACATGTTCCTGACAGAAACAGCGCAACTGGCCGATGTGGTCTTGCCCACTGCAAGTTTGTATGAAAAATCTGGGACCGTCACCAACACATACGGGGACCTGCAATTGGTAAAGAAGGCCGCAGACCGCGCCGGCGTGCGCACGGACCTGGAGTTGATTGTCCAACTGGCCAGCAGGATGGGCGCGGATGTACCCAGGCTGGCGCCCTTCGGCCAGGGCACGCGCGCAGACATGGGACAATCGCGGGGCGTGCAATCGGGCGAGGCGGACCGCAACGCAGTCATGTTGGCCGCGCACAATTTGGGGCCGAAGCTGGGACCGCTGGACCCCAGCGCGCTGCTGGATGAAATCCAGCGCCTGGTCCCTGGATATGCCTTTTCGCGGATGGAGCTATTTGCTGGCAATGACCAGCGCGTCCAGCCGACCGCACACAGCAGCCATCTGGTGCAAATTTCCAACCGTCCAGAGCGACAGGATGGGGTGCTGCCCTCGCAGGACACCTTGTTCAGCTCCGGTACACTGGGACGATACAGCCGCAAATTGACAGAGGTCTCCGCCTGGCAAACCATAAAAACCATGATGGCGGCAGATTAAACGGGACAAATGCGTTGTTGCATGGTTGTGGTGGGCCGCAACCACACTGGAATGGACACTAACCGGGGAACGTAAAACAGGGAACGAAGCGTATAAACGTGAATATCCTAGTTTTTATATTGTTAAGTTTACTCAAGGTCGTCATTGTCACGGTCATTCTGTTGACTGGCGTGGCCTACACGGTGCTGTTGGAGCGCAAACTTGTCGGGCGCATCCAGAACCGTTGGGGGCCTACGCGGGTCGGCCCATTCGGACTGTTGCAGCCCATCGTGGATGGCGTCAAGCTGTTCCTGAAGGAAGACATGATACCAGCCGGGGTCTATCGTCCGCTTTTCATCTTGGCGCCCGTGATTGCCCTTGGCTGCGCATTGACTACTATTAGCGTCATCCCCTTTGGCGCAGCGCACATCTTCCATGGCGTTGATCTTTTCCAAGTGGCCGACCTCAACATTGGCCTACTGGTGCTGCTTGCGGTCACTTCGGTCGGCGTGTATGGCATTGCCCTTTCCGGGTGGTCTTCCAATAACAAATACTCCATGCTTGGCTCCCTGCGCGCCAGTGCGCAGATGATCAGCTACGAACTGGCGCTTGGCCTCTCCATGGTGGGAGTGGTGTTGCGCGCCGGGTCCCTGCGTCTGCGCGACATCGTAAACGTACAGGGCGCACATGGGCTTGTTTCCTGGAACATCTTTGGCGGCCTTCAAATTGTGGCTTTCTTTATTTATTTAATGGCCGCGTATGCGGAGACCGGGCGCTCCCCCTTTGACCTTCCAGAGGCCGAAAGCGAACTGACCGCCGGTTACCACACGGAATATAGCTCCATGAAATTCGCCATGTTCTTCATGGCGGAATACGGCAACATGATTACTGTAGGTTGCGTGGCCACGGTGTTGTTCCTTGGCGGATGGACCAGTCCCTTTGGCAATCTCTTCCCTGCCGTGGGTGGCGTTGTGGTGCAGGCACTGTTGCCGGTCTTCTGGTTTGTCGCCAAGGTCTTCTTTTTCCTGTTTTTGTATATCTGGGTGCGCGGGACGCTGCCCCGGTTCCGTTATGACCAACTAATGGGATTTGGCTGGAAGTTCCTTATGCCCCTGGCGCTGGCCAACATCATCGTCACCAGTCTGATCTTTGCAATACACGGTTAGCAGGGCATGGCGGACCGTGCAAGTGTTGGGGTTTTGAGTGCTTTAGAATGGGAGGGAAAGTGGATGTTGATATTTTGCATGTGCTTTTCTGCCGGGCGGACAGTATGCATTTAGTTTTGTTCTTCATCTTTGCTTTTCTCTGCCTTGCAGGGGCGCTGAACCTGCTGCTGCAACGGCACCCGATCAATAGCGCCCTCTCGCTGGTCCTGGTGATGACTTCCCTGGCTGTGCTGTACCTGTTGCTAGGGGCGGAGTTCCTTGCACTGGTGCAGATCATTGTTTATTCCGGCGCCATCATGGTGCTTTTCGTTTTTGTCATCATGCTGCTGAACAGCGGGGAGGAAGAACGCACGCATGGGACCAACATGGCATATCTTGCGGGCCTGCCTGGTGTCCTGGCGCTGTTCGCCATTCTCACCACAGTATTTCTTTCGCGCAGCAAGGACCTGGGCATGGCCCAACTCGGTGGTTTCATGGTGACCACCGGCGACCTTGCCCGCATACTCTTTCGCGATCTACTGCTGCCCTTTGAAGTCACCTCTGTGCTGGTCCTGGTGGCCATTCTGGGCGCAGTCGTCCTGGCCAGAAAGGAACACTAGCCACATGGTCCCGATTGCCTGGTACCTGGTCCTCAGCGCCGCCCTGTTCTCCATGGGGGCATTGGCGTTTCTCATCAAGAGAAACATCATCACCATCTTCATGTCGATTGAGCTGATGTTGAATGCCGTCAATCTGGCCTTTGTTGCCTTTGCCAACCACTGGCACCAGGCAAGTGGACAGATATTCGTCTTCTTTGTCATGGTCGTGGCCGCTGCGGAGGCGGCCGTTGGCTTCGCCATCATTATTGCGGTCTTCCGCTCCCGCGAAACACTCAACGTTGACCAGATTGATCTGATGAAACTATGACGACCTCCCTTCATCTTTGGCTGCTGCCACTGCTCCCGCTCATGGGCTTTGTGTTGAATGGCGCTTGGGGACGTCGCCTGCCCAAGGCGATTGTCTCCACGATTGCGCTGGTCTTTTCCGGCGCGGCCTTCGCCCAGGTCCTCTGGATTGTAGTGCAGCTTCATTCCCTTGCGCTGCCCTATGTGGAGTCCTTCGCAACGCCGTGGATCGCGGTGCGCGGCTTCCAGGTGGACTTTTCATTTCTTCTCGACCCTCTGACGCTGGTCATGTTGCTGGTGGTGACCGGCGTAGGGTTTGTGATCCATCTTTACTCCGTAGGCTACATGGCGGAGGAGGACGGATACTGGCGCTTCTTTGCCTACATGAACCTCTTTTTGTTTTTTATGCTCACACTGGTGCTGGCGGAAAATTTCCTGCTGCTCTTCGTGGGATGGGAGGGTGTCGGCCTCGCGTCATATCTGCTGATTGGCTTTTATTACAACAAACAGTCCGCAGCGGACGCAGGCAAGAAGGCCTTCATCGTCAATCGCATTGGCGACTTCGGCTTTTTGATTGCCATGTTTCTGCTGGTCGCGCACTTTGGCACCTTGGGTTTCACCTCGGTTTTTGGGGCCATTACCGCACATCCTGCGATGCAGGGAGGCGTGCTTACCGCCATCGCATTGTTTCTGGTCCTGGGCGCGACGGGGAAATCTGCGCAGATACCGCTCTATATCTGGCTGCCCGATGCAATGGAAGGCCCCACCCCTGTCTCGGCCTTGATCCATGCGGCCACCATGGTGACGGCTGGCATTTATATGGTCGCGCGCACGCATGTGATCTTTGACCGCTCCCCGTTGGCGCTCAGCGTGGTCGCCGCCATTGGCGCGCTGACGGCCCTTTTTGCCGCAACCATCGGCATCGTGCAGAACGACATCAAGCGCGTCCTGGCCTACTCCACGGTCTCGCAACTCGGTTATATGTTCCTGGCCTGCGGCGTGGCGGCCTACTCCTCGGCCATCTTCCATCTGGTCACCCACTCCTTTTTCAAGGCGCTGCTCTTCCTTGCTGCGGGCAGCGTGATCCACGCACTCGGAGGCGAACAAGACCTGCGTGCAATGGGCGGGTTGCGCAAAAAGCTCCCCATCACATTTTGGACAATGACGGCTGCCGTCTTCGCCATTAGCGGTTTTTTCCCCTTCGCAGGGTTCTTTAGCAAAGATGCAATCCTGTTTGCCGTCTTCAACGCGCCCAACGGAGGGAAACTGCTCTGGGTGATTGGCGTCGTTACGGCTGGCATTACATCCTTTTATATGTTCCGCCTGTGGTACCTGGCCTTCTTCAACGATGCGCGCTATGACGAAAACCATGCAGGCCACGGCGGTCATGGCGTGCATGAGGGTCCCTGGTCCATGCTGTTGCCACTGGTTGTGCTGGGCGTCCTTTCCCTGGCTGGTGGCTGGATGGGCTGGCCGGAGGCACTTGGCGGGCAAGATTGGTTCGCGCACTTTCTTGGCCCGGTCTTTGGCCCATCTGTAACTACGTCTGTTACCATTGCCGCCCCTTCCGCCGGATTGGAGAGGTTGCTGGCTGCTCTCTCGATGCTGCTGGCGCTGTTCGGGTGGTTTCTAGCAGACCTCTTTTATCGCCGTGGCCCGAAGCTGCCAGAACAGGCAGCACAGCAGGCCCCGGCACTCTATAAGCTCCTGTTTAACAAATACTGGGTGGATGAGTTGTATGGGGCCGTCATCGTTGGGCCATTGTTGGCAATCTCCCGCGTCATTTTGTGGAAGGGCGTCGATATTGGTGTGGTGGATGGGTCCGGCGTGGCCCTGGCAAATGGCGCTTTCGGTTTCAGTACCTTTGTCCGGCGCATCCAGTCAGGGAACATCCGCTCATACGCCGGTTGGTTGGCAATGGGTGCGGCCCTGGTGTTGATTGTGGCCGCCTACCTGGCACATTGGATATAGGGAAGGACCTCGTGTTGGACGCAAGCATTCTCACTCTCATTACCTTCCTGCCCATCGTGGGCGCGGGAATTGTCACGCTCCTGCCGAAGCGTGGGCGTGTCATTCCCGCTTTCACCCTGCTCTTTACGCTGTTTATTTTCCTGCTCACCCTGCACCTGCCCGCACACTTCAATACAGCGCAGCATGGCTTTCAATATGAGCGCAACATTCCCTGGACCAACATCCCTGCGGTCCATTACCATGTGGGCGTGGACGGCCTGTCGCTGTGGTTGATGGTGTTGGTGGGCCTGCTGGCGCCGCTTGGCGTCCTGATTTCCTGGCGCGTCATTGACCATCGGCAGCGTGAATTTTACTCCCTGTTCCTTCTCCAGCAAACGGCCATGTTTGGCATCTTTGTTTCCCTGGACCTGATGCTGTATTACGCATTCTGGGAGTTGTCGCTGGTCCCTGTCACCTTGCTCATCGCCATCTTTGGCCTCAAAAATGGGCGCGCGGCGGCCATCAAATTTTTCCTGTACGCCTTCATTCCATCGGCACTTTTACTGGTGGCCATCCTCTGGCTGTACGCCAAGACGGGCACCTTTGACTTTGTCCTGCTACAGCAGCGGTTACCTTTGTTGGCAACCGGCGCGGACATGACTGGAATGTGGTTGGCGTCCCTAGCTTTTGTACTTGCCTTTGCCGTCAAGGTCCCGGTGTTCCCACTCCATGCCTGGCTGGCCGATGGCATCAGCGAGGCGCCCACGGCCGTAGCCATGATATTGGCAGGGAAACTTGGCCTGTATTCGCTGTTGCGCTTCCATGTTGGACTTTTTCCAGGACAGGCCGCACGCATCGCGCCATTGATGGTTGCACTGGGCGTCATCGGCATCCTATATGGTTCCCTGCTGGCGCTGGTGCAGACCGACCTGAAGCGGCTGGTTGCTTACGCGGCCCTGGGGTCCCTTAGCTTCTGTGTGCTTGGCATCTATGCGTTCACGGCGGCCAGCATGGATGGCGCGGTCTATCAGATATTGAGTGAGAGCGTCTCCGCTGGCGCGCTGTTTATGTTGCTGGGTGTCCTCTACGAACGTTACGCCACCTACGACATGGCGCGATACGGCGGCCTGGCGAAAAAACTCCCCGGAATGGCAACGCTCTTTGCCATTACTTCCCTCTCGTTGATTGGACTGCCCATCCTGAATGGGTTCGTTGGGGAGTTCCTGATTTTAAGCGGCAGCTTCCAGACGCATTCCCGGCTGGCGGCCACGGCCACGCTGGGCGTGATTTTGAGCGCTGTATACATGCTGTGGATGCTGCAACGCGTCTTCTACGGCGCCCCGTCCAAACTGGTTACAGAAAGCACGCAGATGGACATCAACTGGAGGGAACGGGCCGCCCTATGGCCCACGGTTGCGCTGATGCTGGCGATGGGCGTCGCCTCGGTCTACTGGATGCGCGCCATTGATTCCACCGTGCCCAGCTTCGCCCCTGCTTCTATTGCTGCACACATTCCAAATTATGCAAGGATGACGACCCGATGACTGCGGTTTCCCCAGCACTGCGCATCATGCCTGAAATTCTGCTCACGTTGACCGGCGTCCTGGTGATGGTGACAGAACCCCTGCTGGGCGCAAAGACGTCCCGCAAACCGCTTGGCGTTCTGGCCCTGTTGGGCACGCTGGCCGCCATTATCGCCAGTTTTTGCCAGTTGTACCTACCTGCAGGGACCGCTTTTTTTGGCGTCATACGCACCGATGCATTCAGCGTTTTTTTCCATCTATTGATTGGCGGCATTGTCTTCGTCACGCTGCTGGTCTCCCTGGATTATTTTGAAGGCCACTCCACCTACATAGGGGAGTTTTACGCGCTGGTCCTCTTCAGTGCTGTCGGCATGATGTTTATGACCAGCGCCGTTGAACTGCTGATGGTCTTTATTGGGCTGGAAATTTCCTCCATCTCCACTTATATTCTTGCCGGATACCGCAAGCGCAGCGCAACCAGCGTGGAGGCGGCCATCAAGTATTTCCTGCTTGGCTCCTTTGCCACCGCATTCTTTCTGTACGGCGTGGCCTTATGTTTTGGGGCCACGGGAAGCACCAACATCTACGCCATCGCAGCGGCGACCGCATCGGGCGCTTCGCCAATTTTGTTGACCATCGCCCTGGGACTGATGCTGATTGGGTTGGGGTTCAAGGTCTCTGCGGCGCCGTTCCATGTATGGACGCCGGACGTATATGAAGGGGCGCCAGCGCCCATTGTCGGGTTCATGTCAACGGCCCCAAAGGCGGCTGCCTTTGCCGTCCTGCTCCGCATCACTTACGCAGGCTTCGGGGCCATCTCCCATACCTGGATCGTCCTGCTGTGGATACTGGCCGCTGTTTCTATGACCATCGGCAACCTGGGGGCATTGACGCAGAAGAACGTAAAGCGCATGTTGGCCTATTCTTCCATTGCCCATGCAGGCTATCTGCTGGTCGCCTTTACGGCCTTCTCTGCGGACGGACTGGCTGCGGCCTGTTTTTACACTGCGGCCTATGCCACCATGAACCTTGGCGCCTTCGCCATCATTAGCTATTTATCTGGTTATGACGAGCGGCGCATCAACCTGCAAGACTACGCAGGGCTGGCAAAGCGGCACCCTTTGGCCTCGGCTGCAATGGCCATCTTTCTGCTCTCCCTGATTGGCATTCCGTTCACGGCTGGATTTTTTGGCAAGTTTTACGTCTTTACCGCGGCGATGCATTCCGGCCAATGGGCCCTGGCCATCCTTGGCCTGTTGAATAGTGGCCTGGCAGCGTTTTATTATCTGCGTTTGCTGGCCCAACTCTACACGCAACCATACGACGCCAGCCTGGAAGTTGCCGATACTCCGGCCAGACCTGCTTTCGTACTCGGTATTGTCGTGCTGGTGGTTGCCATCTTCGTGTTGGGTGTTGTGCCAAACCGGGTGCTGCAACTGGCCCAGGCAGGGGCGGCAACATACTTCCCCCACACAGGCACGAATGCTCCCAGTGCGGCCCCCGACGCACCTTCCGCAATGGCCCCGCCCCAATAGACGGGCTACTCGCCCGATGACGGCAGGTCTTTCCGCTGGAAAACTCTTAGGCTGACCACGGCCAGTGCCACGGCCTGGACCAGTGTGCTTGCCAAGGCGGTCCCCATCGAGGCAGTATTGGGGCCGTTCCTGCCTTCATTTACGTGCAAAACAGAGAGTATCAGCGGACCGGGACCTGTCCACATCCCCAACCAATGCTCTACTCCCCCAATAGAAATGAGCACTGCGGCGGTGGCCCCCACGGCCAGCGAGGCCAGCAATGCCGGGAGAAACAGGGAGAAAAAGACGCCGCTCGCGGTGACCCATATTTCCACCACGAGCAGCTCTAAAATAACGGGCAACAGGATGGCCACTTTAAGGCCGAGGTCCGCCGCAGCCAGCCAAATAGAAAGAAAAACGGAGATGGCAAAGAAGATGCCGGGCAGGAGCACGGTGGCCCAGAGAGCGGCCAGATATTGGCCCCGCGAGACCGCGCGGCACAGGACTGCGGCCACGCGCCGGGCGCGCAGTTCCCCGCCCAGTAGACTGGCGGCATAGACCATCGTAAGGGCAGTCCCATAAAAATACTCCTGCTGTAGAAGGGAAAGCAGGTCGCCTTGCGAGACATTGCCCTCCGGGAGGACCATCAGGGCAAGAAAGGCCCAGGGCCACGCAACCAGCAATAGAAACAGCCAGCGGTTTTGCCGGAGCAAGGCCAGTGTGATTGTCCAGACTTTACTCATAGGGCCTGTCTTCCGGGTGGGGAACGGTCGCAAGCTGCCGGAACAGTTCTTCCAGGCCCTGCCGTTGTTGCGTCAGTCCCAGTACCTCGCCCCCGGCGGCCCAAACGGCCTCCATCACAGGGCGTACATCAGAATTTGCAACATTGACTGTTACATTTTCAGCATTCGGTAGGGGCGTCAACTGCGTCCTCTTCCATATTTCCGCGGAAACGGGAAGGCCCCGTACTGTCAACGTGAAATGTCCGGTGGGCGCAGCAAGCTCGTGCAGCGTCCCCTCCCGCACGATGCGTCCTTCATGGAGAAACAAGACACGGTCGCAGGTGCGCTCCACTTCCGTCAATTGATGGGAACTCAGGAAGACGCTTTTTCCAGCATTGCGCGCAGCGCGCAGCAGCTCGCGCACCCGGACCACCGCGTTGGGGTCGAGTGCGGAGGTCGGCTCATCCAGGACAAGGAGTTCCGGGTCATTCACCAGGGCCTGCGCCAATGCGAGATATTGTTGCTGCCCACGAGACAGGCGGCGCGCCTGTTCTTTGACGCCAGCAATCGGGAGCATCTCCAGCACATGCTCCACGCGTCCACGCACTTCGCGGTCGGGTACACCCTGCAACTTTGCCGCAAAACGGACCGCATCGTTGGTGGAGTGCGCAAAAAAAACGGGTGCATCGGGCAGATACCCTACGCGTGCCCGTCCTCGGTGGTCCCCAAACGGGTGACCAAGAAGGTCCCCCGCGCCTTTTGATGGACGCAGCAGGCCCAGGGCAATGGAGATTGCCGTGGTTTTGCCTGCACCATTCGCCCCCAGGAACCCAACAATTTCACCGGGAAAAACAGAAAAACGGATGTTACGCAAGACCTCTTTGCGTCCAAAGGACTTGTGGACATCACGAAATTCCAGTGTGGACTGCACCCAATGGACCCGTTTCCAACAAAAGAATTAGAAGAACGAAAAGGCCCCCGTGCTGGAGGCCCTTTCCGGGTATGACGCGAGGGTGTCCTTACTTTACCTTGAGCAGGATGATGACGAAGGTAAAAAGGGCCAGCGATTCGATGAAGGCCAGACCCAGGATCAGAAAAAGAAGTATCCCTGCGCGGGCGCCTGGATTACGCGCCAGCGCCCCTGCGGCGGGGCCTGCGACAAGGCCCTGCCCAATCCCGCAAAGCCCCGAAGCGATCCCCATGCCAATGCCTGCCGCCAACGGGACCAAGCTGCTGCTGGTAGAACCAGCCGATTGCGCAAACGCTGGTACGGCCATGCAAAGGACCGACAGCGCCATAAATACATTTTGTAACGTACGCATCATGATCTCCAAAGCCTCCATTAGATTTTCCTGTCGGTGTCTGGAGGCACACTGAAAGGGCCCCCCCACTTACAGGTCATGCTGTTGGGGCGGAAGCGCACCCCAACCTATGAATTGAATGTCCGTCCATGGGACGGGCGCAAAAAAAAATCAATGCTCGTGCGATGTGGCCAACCCCAGATAAATAGCGGCCAACAACATAAAAACATACGCCTGGATCAAAGAGACCCCCAGGTGCAGTCCCAGACCGACCAGGGGGAGCGCAAAAGGAAACAAAGAGAAAAATATCAGCGTCAACAGGTCACTGGCAAGCATATTTGCAAAAAGACGGACCGTGAGCGAAAGGACGCGCGCGAAGTGCGAGATGATCTCAATGGGCAACATCAGTGGCGCAATCCACCAGACAGGCCCTAAAAACTGCTTCAGATAGCCGATGGGGCCATTTTCGCGAAGTCCGTGGAAGTGATAATAGACGAAGGTCAGCAGCGCCAGGCCCAGCGGCACAGAAGCATTGGCCGTCGGCGTGTCCACATCCGGGACCAGGCCCAGCAGGTTGTTTGTCAGGATAAACAGCAAGATGACCGTAATATAGGGGACAAACCGTTCATACCCGTGGCCGATGATGGATTCTGCTTGCCCCGAAACAAACTCATGCACCATTTCCGCCAGTTGCTGGGTGGCGCCAGGACGTTCCACGTTGAGCGTGGCGCGCACGGCCAGGAAGAAAATGACCAGGAACAGGAACGCCACAAGCTCCATGGTAAAGGTGCCCTGGATGGGTGCAGATGGGTCTGACGGCGGATGGCCAATGGCCGTAAGCAGGCGTGCCACTGGCCCTGCCAAAAGCGAATTCAGGAGATGGGTCAAAAAAATCTGGAGCGGCATACGTCTGTTCTTTTCGTTCTTCCTGCTTGTTCAGCCAACTTCATCTTGCCAGGGCTACCAACGCAACAGCAACCGGATTGCTTCCACCAGAAGGGCCACCAAGCTCAGGGCCAGTCCCCCCACCAGGGCGTAAACGGACCCATCAAAAACTTTCAAGCTAACATACAATAATACCGCAGCCAGGCCCAGGCGCAGGAAAAACATTGTCAAAACACGCCCCATTGGCCGCGGAGTGGCCCCTTGCTCCATACGGGCGACGGTCATTGTGAGGAGTTGCAGCCATTCGTAAATGCCTGTGGCCGAGATGCCCGCGCCCACCAGAAAGAGCGCCCAACTGCGCCATCCCAGGCCCACCCAAACAACAGGCGTGGCCACCAACACAAAGGCCCCCGTCAGCCAGAATGCACGGTGCAGGCTGTGGCGTAGGTCGTCGTCCGTAAAAGATGGGACCTGTTTGGGGGCCGGATGGCTGATGTCCGTTACCGGCAAGTTGTTTTCTACGGGCATGGTTTTCGTGTCCATTATTGCATGTTGCGGTTGAGTCGATCGACGAGGCGTAGTATCTGCACAAACCCGGCAATCGCCCCTAGAATGACGCCGACGATGGCAGGCCAGGTTGCGTGCCAAGGACGGCCCAGCATCTCTCCCAGCCCCCAGCCAACAAGGGTGGACAACGGCAGCACCAGCGCGATCTCCACAATGGAGTCGGCGCGCATGACCCCACGCGCCATAAAGTTGCGGCCATCCGCTGGCGAAGGGCCTTTATCGGGCTGGCTAGGAGTTGACCTGTGGTCCATGGTCCCTTCCGTGTGTCGGGCGCACTTAGAACATGGCACGCAAAGTGCGCCCTGGAACTGCTGCCTTTGTACGTGCCTTCCATTCTATGTGCAATTCCATAGTATAGCTGTAAAATCGCCGCCATAGGGACCTCTTATACTGGCAGTGTCCCAGGCCAGCATCCATGGCCTGGACCAATGGAAGGAACTCCCGCGTGTTTGAATCGGAATTTGAAAAAGACCTCTACCGGCTCCGTCGCGAAAAGCTGGCGCAGATTGAGGCCCTCGGCCAAAGGGCTTATCCCAATAGCTACGCCGCCACGCACACCGTTGCGCATATCCGCGCGGAACATGACAGCGCGACGGCAGAAATGCTGGAGCAGGCGCGTGTGCAGGTCTCCATTGCCGGACGCATCATGGCCATCCGCGCACAAGGCAAGGCCGGTTTTGCCGTCCTACAGCAGGAGGGCCAGAGGCTTCAGATTTATGTGCGCCGCGATGCCGTGGGCGACGCGGCCTTCCAGTTGTACAAGCTGCTGGACATGGGCGACCACATCGGCGTCACCGGATATTTGTTCCGCACGCGCACGGGCGAGCTGACCGTGCATGTAGAGACGCTGACGTTTCTGGCCAAGGCCATGCTGGCGCTGCCGGAAAAATATCACGGCCTGGCCGACCAGGAATTGCGCTACCGCCAGCGGTATGTGGACCTGTTTATGAACCTTGACGTGCGCGAGGTCTTTGTGAAGCGCGCCGCCGTGCTGCGCGCCATGCGCAAATTCTTTGATGAGCGCGGATTTTTGGAAGTCGAGACGCCCATGATGCAGCCCATCGCCGGGGGCGCGGCTGCCAAGCCATTCACCACGCACCACAACGCGCTTGATCTTGACCTCTTTCTACGCATTGCGCCAGAGCTGTACCTCAAGCGCCTGGTTGTTGGCGGCCTGGACCGCGTCTATGAGATCAACCGCAATTTCCGCAACGAGGGCATTTCCACGCAGCACAATCCAGAATTCACCATGCTGGAGTTTTATCAGGCCTACGCGAATTACCACGACCTGATGGATTTGACCGAGGAGTTGATCGCGTACATCGCGCAGCAGGTCAACGGCACCACCAAAACCACCTTCCCTGTCGGTGGCAACGATGTAGAAATCGATCTCGCCGTCTGGAAGCGCTACTCCATGCGCGAGGCTATCCAGCATTTCTGGCCTGAAGAATTTGGTGAACCGCCAACACACGATGATTTTTTTGATCCAGATCGTTTCGTTGAGCGACTCAGTTCAAGCCTTTCTCAACCTAGAGTCGTTGAGGTAAGGCGTAACTACGCGGATATGATGGTGCTCCCAAAGCTCAGCCCCGATGAATTTCAAAGTTTCGCGGCTCGTCCACCACGTGAAAAAATTCAGCAGTCGGTGTCGCGCGTGACGACGCACATTGAAAAAGTAAATGCTGAAAATCCTGAGTTGTTTAGGATTGAGGTGATTGCGCTGCAGTTTGAGGCAGCCATAGACTTCATCTCAAGTGGCGGCCCACTCGGCAAGGCTATTGCCGATGTTTTTGAAGCCGTCGCCGAAGATCATCTCATCCAGCCGACGATCATCTACGACTTCCCTCTTGCTGTCTCGCCGCTATCGAAGCAGAAACCCGACGAGCCAGATTGGGTGGAGCGCTTCGAGTTCTACATTGGCGGCTTCGAACTCGGCAACGCCTTCAGCGAATTGAACGATCCCGAAGAGCAGCGCCGCCGCTTTGCGCAGCAACTCGCCGAGCGCGAGCGCGGCGACGAGGAGGCCCACGCGATGGATGAGGACTACGTGCGCGCCCTCTCCTACGGACTGCCTCCCACCGGTGGCGAAGGCATTGGCATTGACCGACTGACGATGGTGCTGACCGGGGCGCGCTCTATCCGAGACGTGATCCTCTTTCCCCTGATGCGTCCGGCCCCTATGACAGGACAAACCACGGAGCAGACCCACGCGGCGGAAGCAGGTCCACAGGGCCAGGAAAACAGCATGCCAGAGGTCTAAAAAGTGGCGTACACTGCATTTGGTTGTTTTTTGCAGAGAACCGTGAGGGCCGTTGGCCCCATGGATTTCTGAATGCGGAAAACGCCACAGGACCGCACAATCTTCCATTGCTAGGCAGGTACCCGTATGGGATTTGACTTGGACCGTGAACAGCGCCAGCAGCTTGGCCATCAACTGATTGACCGCATCAACGACTACTTCTCCGGCCTTTCCAGCCGCCCCGTGCAGCAGCCCGCGCCACTGCGCAGCTTCGCCCCCCTTGAAAGCGACATACCGGAACTGGGCGAAGATGCCTCCCGCGTGCTGGACGATCTTTGCCGGGACCTGATTGACAAGGGCTTTCATGTGCCCAGCGCCAATTATTTTGGCCTGATGAACCCCACGCCCACCTACATGGCCGTGCTGGCTGAGGCGCTGGTGGCCGCGTTGAACCCGCAACTGGCCACGCTGGCGCGCTCGCAACTGGCCTCCAAGATTGAGCACGAGACCCTGGGTTGGTTGGCCCAGCGCATCGGCTGGGACGAGGGCTGGCCGGTGGAGGGCTTTGGCGGCAGCTTCACCAGCGGCGGCAATGAGGCCAACTTTAGCGCGCTGGCCCTGGCCCTGACGCACCGCTTCCCCCAGGTTGCGGAGAACGGACTGGTGGGCCTGGGCGTGCAGCCTGTCGTCTACGCCTCGCGGGAGGCGCACCACTCGCTGGACAAATCGCTGGCCCTGCTCGGCCTAGGGCGTAAGGCGCTACGCCGCATCCCGGCCACCACACGCGCGGAGATGGACCTGCTGGCGCTGGACACGCAGGTGCGCGCGGACAAGGCCGCAGGGCTGCTCCCGCTCGTCGTCGTCGGCACGGCTGGGACCACCAGTTCCGGGGCCATCGATCCGCTGCCGGAGTTGGCGGAATTTTGCCAGCAACAAGGACTCTGGTTCCACGTGGATGGGGCCTATGGCGGGGCGGCTGTATTTTCAGATAAACACCGCCCGCTGGTGGCTGGCATGGAGCGCGCGGACTCCATCACCATCGACCCCCACAAATGGCTCTCCATGCCCTTTGCCGCTGGCGTCATGCTTACGCGGCACCCTGGGCTGCTGGAGACCATCTTTGGCATCGATCCGGCCTACCTACCCAAGTCCTCTGAAGGCCCGCTACCGGACAACTTCCGCATCTCCGCGCAATGGTCGCGGCGGATGAACTCGCTGAAGCTTTGGCTGACGCTGCGCGTGCATGGCCGCAGCGCATACGAGGAATTGATCGACAGCCAGCTCCAGCTTGCCGCGTATATGGAAGGGCAGGTGCTGGCGACTGGCAGCTTTGACTTGGCCGTGCCACGCAAGCTGACCATCCTGAACTTCCGCGCGCGGCTGGCCAGCGACCTAAATCTGGATGAGCAGGAAACGGCGCGGTTGCACCGCCAGATTGTGGAAGACGTGACCGAGGACGGCGAACACTGGATTTCTACCACGCGCGTGAATGGAAAGAGCGTCCTGCGCATGATGATTATCAGCTATCTGACGCAGGCCGGGCATGTTGATGCACTGGTGGCGAAGCTCCAAGTGGCGGCGCAGAGCGCAGCGGAGAAGTTGGGCCTGCTGGCTGCCCGCCCGCTATGAGGCCCGCTGGGGGCCATCCTGGGCAGCACCGGCCTTGGCGCTCTTTTTGCCGATTTTTTTCACAAACTGGCTGAGCGTCACGGAATCCAGCTCTTTTTCAACGGCGCGCCGCGCCTTGCGAAAGACCGATTGCATTGTCCCCTGTAGGACGCGGTCCCCTGCCGCCCCATGCGGCGCGTGGTGGAAGAGTTCCTCTGGCCCCAGTGCGCGGTACACATCGCCCAACGTGATCTGCTTGGGTGGACGCGAAAGGCGCGCCCCTCCCGATGGGCCTTTGCTGTTGGTGACCAGCTTGGCCGTGTGCAGCACTGCCAACAGACGGCGCACCACAACCGGGTTGGTCCGCATACTGGCGGCCAGGGACTGGGAGGTATGGTGTTTGTCCGGTCCCAGCGCCAACTGCGCCAAGGCCCCGATGCCCATTGAAAATCGCGTGTTCGCAGCCATGCTGGTATATCTACCACAGATTGCTGCGCCCTGCTGGATTTTCTTTATGCGCCATGCCCGCGGAAGATGGCGTGTGGGCACCTGGGAAAGAAAGATGGCGTCCATGCTACCATCTATTTTTTGCACCCAGAAGCGAGGGCATTTTGCAGGTCCTTTTTGTTGGCGATGTTTTTGGCAGTGCCGGACGCAGGATCGTCCATGCCCATCTGCGGCATGTGATGGAAACGAACGGTGTCGATCTGGTCATTATGAATGTGGAAAACGCCGCTGGCGGTTTTGGCGTGACGCCGTCCATAGCCGAAGAGATGTTTTCCCTGGGCGCACACGTCCTCACTTCAGGAAACCACATCTGGGACAAGCGCGAGATCATGGACTGGATAAAGTCTGTCCCAGCCGATAGCCAGGAGCGTCCGCGGCGCCTGTTGCGGCCTGCCAATTATGCGCCCGGCACGCCAGGACATGGGGTGTACGAAGGGACGCTGGCCGATGGCACTGCATACGCCGTCATCAATTTACAGGGCCGTGTCTTTATGCCCAGCATTGACGACCCCTTTCGCGCAGCGGACGCATTGCTGGCCCAGTTAAAGGCCAAGGTCATCCTGGTGGACTTCCATGCCGAGGCCACCTCAGAGAAGGTCGCCTTGGGGCGCTATCTGGATGGCCGCGTGACCGCCGTGCTGGGCACGCACACGCATGTGCCAACAGCGGACGCGCGCATCCTTCCACGCGGGACGGCCTACCAGACCGACGTGGGGATGAGCGGCCCCTATGACAGCGTGATCGGGGTGGAAACGGAAAAGGTCGTACAGCGATTTCTGGATGGGATGCCAGCAAAGTTTGAGGCCGCCAAACAGGACCCCAGGATGTGCGCGGCCCTGATTACCTGTGACGCCGCCACCGGACGCGCCCAGGCCATCCGTCACCTGATGTTGGGCGAATAAGTTTCGCGCCCTCCGTTGCCCGCAAAATAAAACAGAAAAGGCGGCCTGTTGGGCCGCCTTTTCTGTTCTGCTTGCGCGGACTGGAAGACCGCGCTGGTTATTGGGCCCGGCGATGGTGTACCGGGTGCGGTTTTGCCTTGGGCGTCACCGGCGCTTCCCCGTCCTTCATGATGATCATGGGCGGGTTCTGCGTGTAGGAATCAAAGGTCGCAATATAGGTGACGGTGGAATCGACCGCAGGGAGCTTCTTCAGCGGCTTTTTCATGTTAATGGTGAAGTCGGCCTTCTTGGACTGTTGGGCATCGTCCGAGACGGCCAGTTGCACCTGGTCCTCCGTGGCGGAGATCACGGTCCCAGGCACCTTCGTGCTGACGTCCTTCATGGTGACCCAGACCTTGTTCGCGTCCTCCGGCTTGCCATTGGCCAGAATGAATTCCTTGTCGGAGAGTCCAAGTGTGCTCAGGTCAGGAGTGCTGGCAACTGTCTGGGCAGCCAGTTCCTGCGGCGATGGCGGCGGCGGCGCGGGTTGGATGGTGAAGCCCGCAGGCGGGTCCAAAGACGCCTTGGCCTGCGCTTGCACCTGGTCAAATCCGTCCAGTCCGCCGTGGTATTTCTTGTACCAGTAATGGGCGGCCTTCTGGATTTCCGTGTGGAACGGCTCCGGCGCATAGGCCGCAGCACGCGCCAGGTACCAGACAGCGTTAATCATGTCTTGGGGCTTTTCCTGTACATAAGCATTGCCCAGCAGGTAAGTGTCCTGCAGTCCATTGGCCTGCGTGGTTTGCTGGGCAGGCATGGCATGGAGTTCTGCATGGAAGTTCTGGATGGCCCCGGCGTAGTCTTTTTTGTTCAGGTCGTCTGCGGCAATGGCGCCTTCAAAAATTGGCGTCACAGAGGCCTTCACCTGGGCAAAATTCGCTGCATCCGGGCCAGATGTCGGGGCCGTGGCCTTGAGTCCCTGCTGTCCATACTGCGCTGCCTGGTCAAGCAAGGGCTGGGCATCGGCGGGGTTGCTCTTCTGTCCTGCCTGGCTCCGTAGCAAGTAGGCTGCGGCGGCCAGACCACGCAGGTTATTGGGGTCGGCCTGCACCAACCGCTTGGCCGCGTCCAACATTTTGTCCATGTTATTGCTCTGCTGATAGACACCCATCAGCCGTTGCAATATGTCTGTTTTCACAACACTCTGCGGGTATTGTTGTAAAAACTGCTCCATGGCCTCCGCCTGGGCCTGCGGAGAGCCCTGACTGACAGCCGTGGTATAGGCGTTGTATTCCGCCGGGTCTTTGATGGTGATCGTCCCTTGGCTGGAGTCCTGCGCCTGGTTGAAGCTTTGCGCCAAGACGACGGGGGCTGTGAGCATCACAGTGGCGGCCAAGGCCAGCACCGATACATATAATTTTTTCTTCATTCAATCACTCCTCGCGGATGCGTGTACCAATCAGGATTGTAGTGCGTCTGCGCCAAACCCGTATTCAGGGAATGTACGCCAGAGATATTGGAAATGCGAATGTCCGTTTCCTACGTGGGCCTGCTACAAGTACCTGATGACGCAGATTATAAAAACCATCCTGCACTCTGGCAAGGGGCCCCGCATTCAAGTTGTTGGGGCCTGCATCAGGCCCTAAGCACAAATATATCCCAGGTGCATGGGGCCGCCAATGGGACATTCCTTTATAGTGACTATAAATGGATGTCTTAGCGGAACAAATTGTCCTGATTACCGGCGCCAGCCGGGGCATTGGCGCAGCCGTTGCACGGCGTCTGGCAGGGCCTGGCACACGTCTGGTCCTGACAGGCCGAGACCAAGGCAGATTGCAGTGCCTCGCGGACCAGGTGATTGCTGCCGGTGGCAGGGCCGACGCCATTGCCTGCGACCTGCGCGACCCCAGCCAGATCGCGGCGCTGGCAAAACAGGTGCTGGACCAGCATGGCCGCTGTGACGTCTTGATCAACAATGCCGGACTGGGCTGGTTTGGCGGTCCGCTGCACACCATGCCGCCGGAGGAATGGGACCGCATCCTGGAAACCAATCTGCGCGCGCCCTACCTGCTTGTCCGGGCCTTTGCGCCCGCCATGATTGCTGCGGGCCACGGCCACATCATCAACATTTCCTCTCTGGCAGGCAAAAACCCCGTGCCCAACGCTGCCGCGTATGCCGCCTCCAAATGGGGACTCCACGGCCTGATGTATTCCGTGGCGGAGGAGCTGCGTCAGCACAAAATACGGGTTTCGCTCATCGCGCCGGGGACCACGCGGACGGAGTTTGGCGACGGACACAGTGCAAAGAAGTCCCCGCTGGGCGCGTTGGCGGCAGAGGACGTGGCCCATGTAGTGCAGATGCTGCTGACCCAGTCCGACGCCTCATTTATCAGTGAGGTGCTGCTCCGCCCCATGCTGAAAAGCTGAGATTTCCACAAGCGAAACAGGCGCCAATTTCCCGCATTGCCCCACCGCTTGGGTTTGGTACGCCTTATCCACAAGATATAGTGCCTTGGATGTTGACCACGCCCCTCCGCCAGATTAAAGTAAGCCAAGACCACCCTCTGCGGCCACGCAAGACCGGCTGGGAAAAGGAGTTCCCCGCTTGCTGAAACTCAAAAAAGTACACATCCTCGGATTCAAGTCCTTCTGCGACCGCACGGAGATCGCGCTCGACGACACCCACGCCCGTGGCCTGACGGCGATTGTTGGCCCGAATGGCTGCGGCAAGTCGAACATCTCCGATGCGCTCAGTTGGGTGCTGGGCGAGCAATCGGCCAAGAGTATGCGGGGCGTCAAGATGGAGGACGTCATCTTCGCCGGTACGCGCGAACGCAGGCCCACCGGCATGGCGGAAGTGTCACTGACATTCATTGACCCGGAAATCTACGAACCGGAGGCCCCCGGCGTGGCAGAAGGGCCGGAGGTCGTCCTGCGGGACAGCTTTGCTGAAAGCGAGATGGAGGACTGGGACGAGGGTTCCGTGCGCGCCCGGGCGGCGCAGGAGACCGAAGAGGCAATCGCAGAGTTGCAGCCTGGCCAGGTGCTGGAAGAAGAACAGGAGGCCGCTGCAAGCGTTTCTTCCCCTCTTTCTACTGAGGACGGGGTGCAGGACGGCGCACCGTCTGAGCCTGCTGCCAGCGCGCCGGGCGGTCCCTCTGTCGTACTCAAGGTCCGCCGCCGCAAGTTCCAGCGCACGCCCGCCCGCCGCGGGGAGATCGTCATTACGCGCAGGCTCTTCCGCTCCGGCAACAGCGAGTATTTGCTGAATGGCAAACTCTGCCGTCTGCGCGACATTCAGGACATCTTCCTGGGCACGGGGCTGGGGCCGGATTCCTACGCCATCATTGAGCAGGAGCGCGTTGGCCAACTGCTCAGCAGTAAACCGCACGATCGCCGCGCCATTATTGAAGAGGCCGCTGGCATCACGCGCTTCAAGACCAAAAAGCGGTTGGCCGAGCTGCGTCTGGAACAGGCCAAGCAGAACCTGGCCCGCGTCAACGACATTTTCGACGAAGTCACGCGCCAGATGAACTCCTTGAAGCGACAGGCGGCCAAGGCGGAACGCTACGCAACCCTGCGGCAGGACCTGCAACAACGTCTGCGCCTGGTGGTCGCCACGCGTCTGGCCACAATGGACAGCGAATCCGCGGCCTTGGCGGAGGGACTGGCCGCGCTGACCGCACATGTAGATGCGTTGGGGGCCAGCGTTGCATCGCTCGACCAGCAACACGCCGAGGCCGTCGCCCAGGGATATTCGCTGGAAAACCAGGGACGCGAGGCCGCTTCCCGCGCCAGCTCCGCCACGGTGGAATTGGAACGTGCGCTCACCCAGATGCAGGCCAACGAAGAACGCTCTGCGGAATTGGTGGTGCGCTTGAAGGCCGCACAGGCGGAGCTGGAAGAGACGCGCAAACATCTGGCCGAACTGGCAGGCGAGCGCGGCCAGCAACAGGAGTTTCTGGCCCAGGCACAAGGGGCCGTGGAGTCCTCCCGCCAGGAAATGCTGGCCTGCCAGACAGCAACACAGCAGGCCACAACCAATCTCTCCCGCGCGGAACAAGGGATGGAGGCCCTGCGCCGCCAGATGTTGCAATGGATGACGCAGGCCAACCAGGTGCGGCAGCAGATCATGCAGGGCGAAACCAGCCTGGAAGGCCTGCAACGCGAGGCCGACCGGCTGGCGAAAGAACGCGAGGGCATCCACGGCGACCTGGAACGGCTGGGCGTGGAACGCGGACAGGTCTCACAGACATTTGCCAGCGCCACCGAATCGCTCCAGCAAATCGAAGCGGAACTGGCCTCATTACGCGCGATGTTGGAGGCCCGGCGCAACGAAGAAAACACCGCGCGCCGCAGCGTGGACCAATTGCGCGCGGAGCACGCCACGCTCCTGGGCCGACGTAATTCATTGGAGGCGCTCATCCACGGACATAGCTACTCGACGGACACGGTGCGCAAGCTGCTGCGCGCCAAATCGCTGGAGGGTGGCATGGCCCCAGTCGGCGTGCTGGCGGACTTTCTGGACGTCAACGACCAATATGGCGCCTTGGTCGACGAATTCCTTCGCGAGGAACTGAATTACATCGTGGTAAAAAGCTGGGACGCCGCACAGGAAGGCGTGCGCGTGCTCAAGACCGACGTGGATGGCCGCGCCACATTCCTGGTCCACCCGGAGGACGCGCAGGCGAAGTTCTCCCTTGCCCCCAGCGAGTACCCTCCGCTGGCCGTGCCGCGCGAGGGAGTGGTCCGCCTGAAGGACTGCATCCAGGTGCAGGACGGCTTTGGCAAGTCGCTGGAGGTACTGCTGCCCCGGTTGCGCGATGGCTACCTTGCTCCTGATACGGAATCGGCGCGGACGCTGGCCCTGGAAAACCCAGAGGCATTCTTCCTTTCCCCTACCGGGGAGTGCTTCCATAACGTCACCGTCACCGGGGGCAAGCCCAGCGTGGAGGGGCCGCTGGCGCTAAAGCGTGAATTGCGCGAGGCCCAACAGGGATCGTCGCACGCAGAGGAACAACTGGCCCAGGCGGAGACCCATGCCGCTGCGTTGGCGCACGCGGTGGCCGACCTGACACAGCAGATCGAGGCACAGTCCGTGGCCCGCCGCCAGATGGAACAGCAGTCTGCCAACACCGGCGCGGCCCTGCGCCAACTGGAAGCGGAGATCGCGCGGTTGGAGCGCCGTCAGCAGGACTGGATGTTGCAGTCCGAACGCAACAAACAGGCCCAGGCGGAAAAGTCCGCGTGGCTCACCCAGCGCCGCGAAGAGATTGCGCGCATGGAGTCAGAACACGCAAACGCAGAACAGCAACTGGTCGCTGCGCAAGCGTCCCTTGAGGGACTGCGCAGCGCACGCGAGACGGCGCAGGCCCAACTGGCGGAAGCAGCGGCCCGCCTGTCTGGACTGGAAGAGCGGCGCCGTGGCGCTGCCGCCGCAGCCGAACGGCTGGAGCGAATGCACGCAGACCTGCAACAGCGCGTGCGCCAACTGGAACAGCAATTGGCAGCGGGCGAGGCAGAGCGCCTCCAACGGTTGCAGGAGGGCCAGCGGCTCGGGCAGCGGCGCATCGAACTGGAGGCCCTGCGCGAGAGCGCCAGCAAACAGGCCGCGGAGTTCTCTGGGCAAACGGCCCAATTGCGCCAGCAGGCAGCGGACCTGGAGGACCAGTTGCGCTCCCTGCGCGCGGAGGCCGAGGCCGAGCGCGACAAACGCAGCGAGGTGGCCACGCACGCTGCACGCCTTTCCTCTGACCTGGCGCACCAGGAAGAGACATGCCTGCAGGAGTTGGGCGTGGCCGCCGAACAACTTCGCGCAGACGACAGCTTTGCGCGCCTGGGGGCCGAAGCGCTGGCCGAGGAAGATGGGGCCTGTCACGCCTTGAAACAAAGGTTGGAATCAATGGGGCCTGTCAATATGATGGCCCTGGATGAATACAAAGAGGCCGCGCAACGCCATGAATTCCTGGAGACGCAGCGCAAGGACCTGCTGGATTCCATTGACAATACGCAGAACAGTATCCGGGAGATTGAGGGCATCTCACGCATAAAATTTGAAGAGGCATTTGCGCGGATCAACGAAAATTTCAGCGTGACCTTCACCCGACTTTTTGGTGGCGGGCAGGCACTGATGCGCCTTACCGACGAGGAAAACGCGGCGGAAAGCGGCATCGACATTATCGCCTCACCGCCGGGCAAGAAACTGCAAAACGTCCTGCTTCTCTCCGGCGGGGAAAAGGCCCTGACGGCACTGTCCCTGTTGATAGGCATCTTCCAGTACCAGCCGAGTCCCTTCTGCCTACTGGACGAGGTCGATTCGCCGCTGGACGAGGTGAACGTGGGCCGTCTGGCCACCATGCTGAAAGGGCTCAGCGACACCACACACTTCATCGTCATCACGCACAGCAAGCGCATGATGCAGGCGGCGGAATCCATCTTTGGCGTCACCATGCAGGAGCCGGGCGTCTCCAAGGTGGTCTCAGTGCGCCTGGGCAGCAACGACCGCGGCAATGATCGCAGGGACCGCCCCAGCCAGCAGGGCGGCAACCGTGAGCAGGATGCCGACCGGCCTTCCGAGCAGCGCGAGCTTGTCAGCGCATAGGTGCGGTGGCAGCACAAGCCAAGGCATTTCCTTGGTGGCATGGCCGATACCAGAGGAAAGTCATTTTGAGTGCCGGTCGCAGCAGCGACCGCAGCGAAGGCCCCAGACGGTCTTGGCCCCGTGCATATTTCTTCCGTAACGATGCAGCAATGGCTGGCAACATCCGTGGGCACGGCAGGCCCGTTTATACTAAAGGTCCCAAGGTATTTCTGGAGCACATGGCGACCCATCTGGACGAAATTCTGGCGGCCACACGGCGCGATCTTGCCGGGCGCAAGGCGTCGGCCAACCTGCGTCTGCTGGAACAGCGTGCGGCGGCGCATACGCCACGAGGATTTGCCCGGGCCTTGCGCGAGCGCGCCCTTACGGGACCGGCCATGGTCGCCGAGTTGAAAAAGGCGTCCCCCTCGCGCGGCCTTATCCGGCCAGATTTTGACGTTGTTCCCCTGGCGCAGGAACTGGCCGCATATGATGCAGCGGCGCTTTCCGTGCTGACAGAGGAGCATTTTTTCCAGGGCAGCCTGGAAAATCTGGGGCGCGCCTCGGCTGCCGTCACCGTTCCCTGCCTGCGCAAGGACTTCATCGTGGACACATTTCAAATGCTGGAGGCGCGCGCCTCCGGGGCGGACGCGATCTTGTTGATCGCCGCCGCACTGAGTGACGAGGAATTGCGCACACTGACCGGTGCGGCCCACGCACTCGCACTGGATGTGCTCTGCGAAGTGCATGACGCCACGGAAGCCAACCGCGTGCTGGATTTGGGCGCGGACGCCATCGGGGTAAACAACCGCAATCTACGGACTTTTGACGTGAACATCCAAACGGCCATCGACCTGGCGGAAAAACTTCCCGCCGATGTGGTCCGCGTGGCCGAGAGCGGCATCCACACGGCAGCCGATCTGGTGCGGTTGCGGCAGGCCGGATACGCAGCGTTTTTGATTGGCGAGTCCCTGATGCGGCAAACACGACCGGGCGCTGCGTTGCAGAAGTTGCTGGCGGAAGCGGCGGCCATGCTTGCAGTCTCGGTCTAGGTCAATTGGTCAGGTCAATTTATTATGTGGACCAAAATCTGCGGCAACACGACGCTGGAAGACGCGCAGCTTGCCGTCACGCACGGGGCCGACGCCGTTGGTTTCATCTTTGCGGAGGGGCCGCGGCGCGTCACCCCGGAGGCCGTTGGCAAGATCACCGGACAATTGCCGCGTACCATAGAGAAATACGGCGTCTTTGTGGATGCGGACTTTGCCGCCATTGTGGAGACTGTACGCGTGGCAGGACTGACCGGCGTGCAATTGCACGCGCCGGACGGGAGTGGCATTGCGGAGCGGCTGCGCCAACATTATGCAGGGCGAGCGGGGCGTTTTTACATTTTGCAGGTGCTGCATTACGCCGGCGACGCGGAAGAATTTGCGGCGCAGTTGCGCAGGCTGCGGACGAATGCCTCCATCGACGCCGTGCTACTGGACTCCCGCACGGCCACGCAGCAGGGCGGTACGGGAATTGCGTTTGATTGGAGCGGGGCGCGCGAAGTGCTTGCGCGCGAGGCGCACCCGCTCCGTCTGATTGTTGCCGGTGGTCTGCGGCCAGAGAACGTGCAGCAGGCCATCGCGACGTTGCGGCCCTGGGGCGTGGATGTTTCCAGCGGCGTGGAAGCGCGGCCCGGACGCAAGGACCCGCAGCGCGTGGCGGCCTTTATGCAAGCGGCGCGCATGGCGGCAACGAAGATGGAAAAGGCGGACGCCGCAGCCAGGACATAAGGTCCCGTCCTTCGGTCCGGCATATCGTCCCGTTATTTTAGGACGCACCAAACAGAAAGGAAGTACAGCACCGTGAGCACAATGTCACCTGTTGAGGCAAAGACCATACCGGGGCGTTTTGGCGTCTATGGTGGCCGCTATGTCCCAGAGACGCTGATGGCCGCCCTGGAAGAACTGGAGCAGGCATACGCCGAGGCGCAGCAGGACCCGGCCTTCGCCAGCGAGCTGGCATATTTGCTGCACCACTACGCGGGACGGCCCACGCCGCTGTACTTTGCCGGGCGGCTGACCGGGTCCCTGGGCGGGGCAAAGATTTATTTGAAGCGCGAAGACCTGCTGCATACCGGGGCGCACAAGATCAACAACTGCCTGGGCCAGGGCCTGCTGGCGCGGCGCATGGGCAAGCGTCGCATCATTGCGGAGACCGGCGCGGGGCAGCATGGCGTGGCCACGGCCACGGTCTGTGCGCTCTTTGGCATGGAGTGCGTCATCTATATGGGTGAAGAGGACATGCGCCGCCAGGAGCTGAACGTCTACCGGATGCGCCTGCTGGGCGCGGAGGTGTGCGGCGTCCATTCCGGTTCTGCCACGCTGAAAGACGCCATCAACGAGGCCATGCGCGACTGGGTGACCAATGTACGCACTACGCATTATCTGCTGGGCAGCGTGCTGGGCGCGCACCCGTATCCCACCATGGTGCGCGACTTCCATCGCGTGATTGGCATCGAGGCGCGCCAGCAGATACTGGAAGCCGAAGGCCGCCTGCCGACAGCGGTGATTGCCTGCGTAGGCGGCGGGTCGAATGCCATGGGCGTATTTTTTGAATTTATCCCAGACAAGCATGTGCGCCTGATTGGCGTCGAGGCCGGTGGTCGTGGCACGGGTCTGGGAGAACATGCAGCGCGCTTCCGCGGGGGCGTGCCAGGAGTGCTGCAAGGCACGTATTCCTATCTGTTGCAGGACGATGCCGGGCAGGTGTCGCTGACGCACTCTGTTTCCGCAGGGCTGGACTATGCTTCCATCGGGCCGGAACATGCCGCGCTGCACGATTCTGGCCGCGCGGAATATGTTGCCGCTTCTGACGCAGAAACGCTGGAGGCCACAGTCACGTTGTCGCGCATGGAGGGCATCATTCCGGCGCTGGAAAGCGCGCACGCCGTGGCCGAAGCAATGCGTATGGCGCCCAGACTGCAACGGGACGACGTACTGCTCGTCAATCTTTCCGGTCGCGGCGACAAGGACATGGGCATCCTGGCGCGCGAACTCAAGATACAGGGAGCATAGAGCATGTCCATTCAGTTCCGACACAAACCGGGGACCGTCGCCTACCTTACGGTGGGCGACCCTGACTTGGCCACCAGTAAAAAAATCGCACTGGCGTCCGTAGACGCGGGGGCCGACGTGCTGGAACTGGGCGTCCCTTTTAGCGACCCATTGGCTGACGGGCCGGTGATCCAGCGGGCCAGCGAGCGCGCCTTGCGGCACGGGACGCGATTGACCGACGTGCTGGCGCTGGCGCGGGAGCTGCGCGCGGAGCGTCCACAGGCCGGTCTGGTCATCTTTTCCTATCTCAACCCGGTGCTGCGCCTGGGAATGGAAAAATTCTGTTCCCTGGCGCAGGAAGCGGGCGTGGACGGCGTGCTGATTACGGACCTGATTGTGGAAGAGTCGGACGAGTATCGCGCCGCCATGCGACGGCATGGGTTGCAGCCGATTTTTCTGGCCGCCCCCACCAGCCCGGATGCGCGTCTGGAGAGCATTGCCCGCGCGTCGGAGGGGTTTATTTACGCCATCTCGCGCACTGGCACCACAGGCGAGCAGCAACAGGTGGCTGGCGATGCGCGGCAGTTGGTGGAGCGTCTGCGCCGTCACACCAAACTGCCCATCGCCGTGGGTTTTGGCATCTCCAATGCTGCGCACGTCGCAGCATTGGGAGAGTTTGCCGATGCGGCGGTCATCGGCAGCGCCATTGTGGCCATCATTGAAAGGTCCACTCCCGCAGAAGCGCCCGCAGCCGTGGCCGCATTCCTGTCTGGGCTGGGTACGAAGGCCCTGACAGCGGCCACTTCCGCGACGATTTCTTTCTGAGCGGGTGCGCCCTTCATTTAGGATAGAAAACATCACTCTGTGCCCAACAGGGCCAAACAGGATGCAGCAGGCACAGTCCCTGTGTCTCTGCAAGGCAGAGCTTGAGGTGGTGCATGGACATTGCGGAATGGCGCCGCAAGATTGACGAATTGGACCGGGAAATTGTGCGGTTGATTAGCGAGCGTGCTCTGGCGGCGCAGGCCATCGGGCGGTTGAAGAACGCCACCGACCTGCCGGTCTATGAGCCGACGCGGGAGAACGTGATCTATGAAAATGTGCGCAAGACCAATCCCGGCCCGTTGCCCGACATTGAATTGACGCACATCTATGAGCGGATCATTGACGTGATGCGCGCCTTGCAGAAAAACGAACTGGCCTCCGAACGCAACCGGACAAGCGGCCCCAACCAACAGCAGAACACGCGCTGAATTCCCATACAGAGCAGGAAAGAAAACCATGATTGTCGCCATGCAGGAACACGCCACGGAAGAGCAGATCGAACATGTGATCGCCCAGATGGTGGAGATTGGGTTCAACGTGCACCGCACCACAGGCACGCAGCAGACCGTGCTGGCCGGGGTGGGAACTCCAGACAGCTTCGATGTGCAGGACTTTCAGGTGATGGACGGCGTGGCCGAAGCGCACCGCATCAGCTCCCCATACAAGCTGGCGGGACGCAGCTTCCGCCCGGAGGGGACGGTGGTACGCTTTGCCAACGGCGTCTCCGTGGGCGGCAAGGAAGTGGTCGCCATGGCCGGCCCGTGTTCTGTGGAATCGCGGGAACAGATTTTCACCTCCGCCAGGCAGGTGGCCGCCGCCGGGGCAAAGTTCCTGCGCGGGGGGGCCTTCAAACCGCGCAGTTCGCCGTATTCCTTTCAAGGCATGGGACTGGAAGGGCTGAAGCTGTTGCGCGAAGCGGGCGATGCCACGGGCCTGCTGGTCATCAGCGAGGTGATGGAGATTTCGCAGATCGAACTGATGCTGCCCTATGTGGATTGCTTCCAGGTGGGGGCGCGCAACATGCAGAACTTCAATTTGCTGCGCGAGCTGGGCCATGTGCGCCGTCCCGTCCTGTTGAAGCGCGGCATCGCCGCCACCATTGAGGAGCTGCTGCTCTCCGCTGAGTACATCCTTTCCGGCGGAAATTATGACGTGATGCTGTGCGAGCGCGGCATCCGCACCTTTGAGACCTACACGCGCAACACCATGGACATTTCCGCCATTCCAGTCGTCAAGCACCTCTCGCACCTGCCCATTTTAGGGGACCCTTCGCATGGCACGGGACGAAGGGACATGGTGCCTGCCATGGCGCGCGCCTCCGTTGCCGCCGGTTGCGACGGCCTGCTGATGGAGGTCCACCCCAACCCGGACAAGGCCGTCTCGGACGGGGCGCAGTCGCTCTTTCCAGAGCGATTCGCCAAGCTGATGGGGGAGCTGCGCATTGTCGCCTCCGCCTCTGGACGCTCCATCGCATAAATCCACCCCAAGAAGATGCAGGAGAGCGCCGTGGCCACCGATACCATCCAGAACATTACGATCATCGGCACAGGGTTGATTGGCGCTTCCATTGGCCTGGCGCTGCGTGCGCATGGCTTCTCCGGGCGCATCACCGGCTGGGACCGCGACCCCGAGGAGCTACAGGTGGCGCTGGCCCATGGCGCTGTAGACCGCATGGCCGATGCCCCTTTGGCAGCCGCGCAGGCCAGCGATTTGATTGTGTTGGCCACGCCTGTCTTTGGCATTCTGGACTGGATGGAGCAACTTGCTCCGCTGCTGCAACCGGGGCAGTTGGTCACGGACGTGGGCAGCACCAAGCAGCGGATTTGTGAACGGGCAACGACGCTTTTCAATCACAGGACCACGGCGGCCTTTCTGGCCGGACATCCCATGGCCGGTAAAGAGGTATACGGGGCCGCGCATGCGGAGGCGCAACTCTTCCACGGCGCGGTCTGGCTGTTTTCCTGTGCCCCGGAAAAAACAAAAGGGCCAGCCACGGAGGCTTCTCTCCAGATGAAAGGACGTATCGAAACGCGCGTCGAAGGGCGCATCGTCGAAGGGCGCATCCAGGAATGGCGCGCCTGGGTGCAGCGCTTTGGCTGTCGCGTGGTGGACGTGGACCCGGTGCGGCATGACGAGTTGTGCGCCTGGGCCAGCCACCTGCCGCAGATGGTGGGCACAGCGCTGGCGGCCCTGCTGGAAGATGAGTTTGGCAGTACGGAAAATCTGCGCGACGAGTTGCGCGATGTGGGCGGACGCGCCCTGCGCGAGATGACGCGCCTGGGGGCCAGTCCATTTTCCATGTGGCGGGACGTGGCGCAGAGCAACTCGGAGCGTATTGCCGCCACACTGCTGGCCCTGGAACAACGCCTGGCGCTGCTGCGGGAAAACCTGAAACAGCCGGAGTTACGCGCGGAGTTTGAACGCGCCAACCGCTTTCGCCAGCACTTCTGAGGGCCGCGCAGCAGGACGCTCCCGCACGGCATCCAAATGAAGGAGGCCCTCCGCCCACGGGCGTTGCATTATGGTCTAAGATCAAGATTCAGAAAAAAACCCAGAATGCCGGGTCTTCTCTCTATGGATACAGGGGCAACATGCAGATATTGACAGCCGAGGAGATGCGCGCCTGCGATGGACGCACCGTGCAGGAACACGGCCTGGCAGCGCAGGACTTGATGGAACACGCCGGGGTCTCCGTCGCCCGTCTGGCGCTACTTGCCTACCCAACGGCCCGGCACATAACGGTCCTTTGCGGCAAAGGGAACAACGGCGGGGACGGCATGGTGGCGGCGCGTCATCTGGCCAAGGCTGGCAAGGATGTTTCCGTTGTGCTGCTGGCGAAACCAGAGCAGTTACAGGGCGAGGCGCGCACCGCCTGCAAGCAGCTTCCCCAGCAGCCGCTGGTGGTGCTCGCGGAAGCAGACCTGGCCCGCGCGGAGTTCCCGACGCTTTTCGCGCAAAGCGACCTTTTTGTGGACGCCATCCTGGGCACCGGCTTCCGGCCCCCGCTACGGGGCCTGCCGTTGGCTGTCTGCAACGCCATCGCACAATACGCCGCGCCGGTCCTCGCCGTAGACATTCCCTCCGGCTGGGACGCTGACGCCATCACGCAGCCACCGCAAACGGCCTTTCGCGCCAATGCTGTGGTCACCTTTACGGCCCCTAAACCGGCCCATGTATTTGGAACGCTGACGCGCGGCCCCATCGTGGTGGCCGATATTGGGTCGCCGGAGGCGGCCATCCGTTCCACCGCTGGATTGCGCTGGACTGGTTCGGCCAAGCAGATGGTGGAGCGGCCCCGGGCCGTCGATGCCAACAAAGGCAATTTTGGGCATGTGCTGGTGGTAGGTGGTTCCCGTGGCAAAGCTGGGGCTGCGGCAATGTCTGCCTTGTCGGCCCTGCGTACCGGTGCTGGATTGGTAACGGCAGCGGTGCCCAAGGGCATCGCAAATACTGTGGCCGCCTTTGCCCCGGAGATGATGACCTTTCCGCTGGCGGATACTGAATCTGGCGGCATTGCCTTCTCAGGCTTGGATTTACTGCAAAAGGATTTTCTGCGCCAGCAAAAGACCGTGTTGGCTGTTGGGCCAGGGCTGGGACGCGATGCGGAGAGCGCCGAGTTTGTCCGACGGCTGCTGGAGGAAACCATGCTGCCGCTGGTGCTGGACGCCGACGGGCTGAATGCCTTTACCGGGAGTGTCGACCTGCTGGACGGACACGAACGCACCCTGGTGCTGACGCCCCATCCCGGAGAGATGGCCCGCTTGCTGGGCACAACGGTCGCGGCGGTCGAACAGGACCGTATCCGCACGGCGCGGGAGTTTGCCCTTGAGCGCCATCTCACGCTGGTGCTCAAGGGCTGGCGCACCCTGGTGGCGCACCCGGATGGCACAGTCGCCGTGAACACCAGCGGCGGCCCCGCCCTGGCCAAAGGGGGCAGCGGGGACATCCTTACCGGTATGATTGCGGCCATGCTGGCCCAATACAAAGACAACGTTGCCGGGGCCGTGGAAGCGGCGGTCTGGCTGCATGGCGCGGCGGCGGATGTGGCCATCCTGGAACAAGACGAGCACACCCTGCTGGCCACGGACACCCTGGCGCATCTTTCGCAGGCCTTTCGCAGGCCCATCTGGCATGATGGATTTACATGGTTGCAGGAGGGCCACCCATGAGTCCGGGACCCACAAGCCCGCAGGTCTTTACCACGCGCTCCAGTGAGGAGACCATTGCCTTGGGGCGGGAACTGGCCAAGCTCCTGCGACCGCCCCTGGTGCTGGTCCTGCGCGGTGACCTAGGCGCAGGCAAGACGACGCTGGTGAAAGGGATTGCCGCCGCCCTGGGTGCAGCCGATCCCGAAGAGGTGACCAGCCCCACCTTCACTTTGGTCCATGAATACCAGGGGCAAATGCCGCCGGATGGCGCGGAAGCAGCGGGCCGCCCCGTTCTGCTCTATCACATTGATTTATATCGGATTGAGGGACAGCGCCAGTTGGACACTCTGGGTCTGGAAGAGCTGATGACGCCGGAGAGCATCCTGCTGATCGAATGGGGCGAGCGCTTCCCTTGGGTGACGGCGCGCAGCCACGGGGAAATTGTGATTACCTATGCCGGCGGGGATGCGCGGCAGATCACGCTCCAGATGCGCGCATAGACACTGCCGTTGGCCCTAGACAGAAAAAAGTAAGAGGAGTGCGACTCCAAGACGCACTCCCCAGAGACGCCTTTGCCGACGCCAAGGCTGTTCTCTAGCTGACCGCGGCTGCTTCTGCGTCCTCCAGGGCGCCAGAGGTCACATGGATTTTGACCGTGGGGGTACTCATCAAGGTGCTATGGATCAGGCACTTGTGCGCCGCCTGATTGACGCCCAGCATGTGTTCTTCGCTCAGGTCCACCGGGGCCTCCACATGCACCTGGAAGTTGTCCAGACGCGCCGGGTTTTTCAGCTTTTCTGCGGTCACTTGCACCCGCGTCCCCTCGGTCGCCAATTTGTGGTTGCGCAGATACTGCGCGGCATAGTATCCAACACAGGAGCCGAGCGAGGCCAGGAGCAGCTCTGGAGGCGTCATTCCCTCATCTTCCCCCCCGGATTCAATTGGCTGGTCACAATCGATGGTGTGGTTCCTGGCGGATATCTTAAACTGGACTTCGCCCAGATGTTCTACTGATATTTCCATGTTTACCTCATAGTGTTGACAGACTTGGACTTAAAAGACGGAATGTCTTGCAGGCTTGCAGCACTTTCTACGCCTATATCCATGCTACTATAGTAGATTCAGCAGGGCAAATTATAAGGGACATACGATTGTATGGCATCCACAGCACTCCCCCCGCACGGTTGTAGTAGTGAAGCAAGGCCCGGCTCCTACACCCATTTCCATCGTTCCCCTTTGCTGGGTGGCTTTGAGTTGCTGCACGCCAGATATTCGCAGCAGAGTTTTGCGCGCCATTGGCATGAGGAGCAGGTCTTTGGCGTGATTGATGCCGGGGCGGAGCGCCTGGAATACCGTGGCAAGACCTACGTGGCCCCCACCAACAGCGTTTTGTTGCTGGCCGCAGGGGAGGCCCATACCGGGGAGGAAGCGTCCCCGGAAGGATGGGGCTTTCGCATGTTCTATGTCCCCAGTCCGACCATGGAACAGCTTGCCCTGGAATCTGAAATCCGGCTCCCCGGCCCTCTGTACTTCCCGGAAGTGGTGTCTCAGGACCCCAAACTGGCGCGCCAGCTTGTCTCCCTGCACCAGTCGCTGGAGGAGCAGGATGAAAGGGTGGACCTACTGGCGGGTGAGTCCGCAGTGGTAAAGACCTTTACCCAGCTATTAGAGCGCCATGCGGAGGTGATACCATCGCCTGCGCATGGGGAAGAGGCCACTTCGCAAGGCCTGGCCGCTGCGCGCGAGTTCCTGGAAGCCTATTACACGCGCGAGATTTCCTTGTCAGACCTGGCGTCCTTGAGCGGGGTCAGCCGCTTTCATTTTCTGCGCCAGTTCCATCAGCGGTATGGTCTGCCTCCCCATGCCTTGCAGGTACAGCTCCGCATCCATTATGTGCAGCGGCTGCTACGTGAAGGTGTGACTGCGGCCAAGGCCGCAGAGATGGCTGGCTTTGCCGATCCCAGCCATCTCAATCGCCACTTCAAGCGGTATGTTGGCGTCACGCCTGGCCAGTTTGCCGGCAATTGATCCTCCCTTTCCTTGGTGTACGCGGCCTCTCCGGTCTTGGAATGGGACGAAAATTTGTCCTCCCGCCAATTCGGAGTGCGTACTGTGTCCGTGACGCGCCCGGAGATTTAGAATCGAGTCAGTATGGCAGGCAAAATAAGCAACCAGCAGGCGGCATCCGCCCGCCCCGCGGAAGCATTGACTCCGGCGGCAACCTCCATCGCACCCACGAAAGGCGCGGCAACCATCCCTGATGCGCAGGGGCCCCGTTACAACCCGGCAGAGATGGAGCCGCGCTGGCAGGCCGCATGGGACGCACAGCCGGGACTGTACGCTGCGGAGGCCCCCTCCTGCGGCAGGCCCAAGTATTACGTGCTGGAGATGTTGCCCTACCCCTCCGGCCAGTTGCACATGGGCCATGTGCGCAATTACGCCATTGGCGACGCGCTGGCGCGCCATCAATGGATGCGCGGCCACAACGTGCTGCATCCGATGGGCTGGGACGCCTTCGGCCTGCCGGCGGAAAACGCCGCGCTCAAAAACAACACGCCGCCGCGAGAATGGACGCTGGCCAACATCGCCGCCATGCGCCGTCAGATGGCGCGCCTGGGCCTTAGCTATGACTGGCAGCGCGAGGTGACCACCTGTCTACCGGAGTATTACCGCTGGAACCAGTGGTTCTTTTTGAAGCTTTACGAACGCGGCCTGGCCTATCGCAAAAAAAGCAAGGTGAACTGGTGCCCGGAGTGCGCCACGGTGCTGGCCAATGAGCAGGTCGTCGATGGCTGCTGCTGGCGGCATGAGGAAACACTGGTGGAGCAGCGCGACCTGGAGCAATGGGCGCTGCGCACCACGCATTATGCTGAGGAACTATTGCGCGACTTGGACAAGCTGGACGGATGGCCAGAGAAGGTCCGGACCATGCAGCGCAACTGGATTGGCCGCAGCGAAGGCGCACTGGTGGATTTTGAGGTGCAGCCCAGGGAAGAACAAGGCCCCAGGAACACGTTGGTTTCCCTTCGCCTGACAGAGACCGCACTGGAAGCGCCACCGGGAAAAATCACCGTATTTACCACACGCATTGACACCATCTATGGGGCCACCTCCATCCAGTTGGCGCCGGAGCACCCGCTGGTGGCAAAGTTTGCTGAAGCAGACGGCGATCTGGCACGCGATGTTTCGGCCTTGCTGGAGCAGCAAAAGACGGCGCGGGAAAACGATGCCTTCGGCACGCTGGAAAAGCTGGGCGTCTTCACCGGCCATTACGCCAAAAACCCCTTCAATGGGGAACTGCTGCCCATCTGGGTGGCCAACTACGTGCTGCTGGATTATGGCACTGGCGCGGTGATGTCTGTACCCGCCCACGATGCGCGCGATTACGAGTTTGCCCAGAAATACAAGCTGGAGATCAAGATCGTCGTCCTTCCGCGCCGCACCGAGGCCGCCAGCGAAGACGCCAAACCAGAACCGATGCTGCCCTACACGGAGGAGGACAGCCTGCTCATCAACTCTGCCCCCTTTGACGCGATGGGCTGCCAGGAAGCGCAGCACGCCATGACGGCCTACGCGGAGAAAAACGGCTTTGGCAAACCTGTAGTCACCTATCGCCTGAAGGACTGGGGCATCAGCCGCCAGCGCTATTGGGGCACGCCAATCCCCATGCTCTACTGCGAAAAAGACGGCATTGTGCCTGTGCCGGAAGAACAATTGCCGGTGCTGCTGCCGGAGAAAGTCGAGATCACGCAGCAGGGTGGTTCGCCGCTAGGTCGCGTGCCAGGGTTTGTCCATGCCATCTGCCCCAAATGCGGCGGCACGGCACGGCGCGAGACCGACACCATGGACACCTTCGTCGATTCCTCCTGGTACTTCTACCGTTACACGGACGCGAGGAACAGCAACGCGCCGTTTGACCCGGAGGTGGCCGCCTATTGGTTTGGAGAGCAAGGGATTGACCAGTACATCGGCGGCGTGGAGCACGCCATTCTGCACCTGATCTATTCGCGTTTCTGGACCAAGGTGATGCGCGACCTGGGCCTGGTAAAGAACGCCGAGCCGGTGCAGCGGCTCTTTACGCAGGGCATGGTCATCAAAAACGGCGCGAAAATGTCCAAGTCCAAGGGCAACGTGGTCTCGCCCGACGAGATGATTGCGCGCTATGGGGCCGACGCCACGCGCATGTACGCCCTGTTTGCCGCGCCGCCGGACCGCGACCTGGACTGGCAAGAGGACGGCGTGGCCGGTATCAGCCGCTTCCTGGCACGCGTCTACCGCTTTGCTGTTTTCGCCATGCCACACGCCATTGCAGGCCGTGCCCAGGCGCTGCCCGCCAGCCTGACGCCCCTGGAACAAAAGTTGATGCGCAAACTGCACCAGACCATCCACCGCATCTCGCAGGAGTTTGCAGGCCGCTGGCACTTCAACACCTGCATCGCCGCCATAATGGAGCTGGTGAATGACCTGACCGCAGCCGAACCGGAGATCACGGCAGGTGCGGTGCAAGATGGCGTGCTCTACGCCGCCACGCGCGACCTTGTCCTGCTGCTGGGGCCATTTGCGCCGTATTTGGCGGCGGAGCTGTGGTCGCTGCTGGGCGAGAAGGACAACCTACTACGCGCGCCCTGGCCGAACTACGATGAAAAGCTGGCGGCGGAAGATGTCGTCGGGGTCCCCGTACAGGTGAACGGTAGATTGCGCGCCGTGATGACCGTCCCAGTGGGCAGCAGCGAAGAGGTTCTGCGCACGACGGCCCTCGCCGAGGAAAAAGTGCAGGCCGCCATCGCGGGCAAGCAGGTCGTCAAAGTCATCATCGTCCCCGGCAAGCTGGTCAATCTGGTGGTGCGGTAACGCGCGCTGCTGGCCCCAGGGCATGGTTTGCCTCCGGGGCCAACGATGGCGGACCGACAAGACGTTGGCCACGTAGCGTGTGCATGTCCAGCCCGTCCTATGCGGCCATTTCTTCCGCAGTGGCTACCTTTTCTTTATGTGGTGGGCGATGATTTTGTCCTTTATCTTGTCATACACGTCCTGCGGCAAGATGCCCCGGTGCACCAGTTGGTTTTTGGCGTAGTAGGGACGGCCCGCAATGATTCGCTTCGCATACTCCTCGCCCATGCCGGGGATGGCCTGCAACTGCGCGACCGTCGCGGTGTTGATGTCGATCAGGTCCGCCCTGGCCTGGGCCATGGACTTGGCGCTGCTTTGCGCGTTGCCGTTTGCGGCAAAGACCTGCGCTGAGACCGCCAACGCCAGCGCCAGACAAATACCCAGCCATGCCCTCAAAATATATTTCCGTCTCTGCATCGTGTCTTCTCCTGCTTCTTACAATGCAATGTATCTTCGCCATCATCGTAACGCAACCCCAAGGAGAGGGCCATCCAAAAATGGGGCGCCGTGGTGTGGTCGATAATACGCCCCACGCCCGCGCTTGATTTTGACATTTGGCGGATTTCTGGTACATTTTTCTTATGCAGCTTCACGTACACCATCGCCATCATCACCATCACCCCTTGGCGGGCGTGTCGTCGGAGCTGTCTGGGCAATCTTCCTAAGCAACATCAATATCAGGAACCAGACCGGCCCGCAGATGCGCTCAGCATCCGCGGGCTTTCTATTTTACGCACCATCCATCACAACCCTAACGGAGACAAAACAGCATGGGACCAGCAGCAACCAAACTCGACTTCAGCAAATTGGACGGGCTCCTGCCCGGCATTGTGCAGGACGCGGCCACGGGCGCCGTCCTGATGGTCGGCTTCCTGAATGAAGTGAGCTACCAGAAGACCCTTGACACCGGCTTCGTCACCTTTTGGAGCCGCACCCGCAAAAAGCTCTGGATGAAGGGCGAGACCAGCGGCAACCGCCTGCGCGTGGTCGAGGCCATCACCGATTGCGACCAGGACACGCTGCTCTTCCGCGTCGTCGTCGAAGGTGATGGCCTGGTCTGCCACGAAGGCACGGTGAGTTGCTTTACCCGGCCCATCGTGCTTAAAAACGTCCCTGTCGAGGTGCAACAATGACCACATCCGCCAACAAACTCCGCCTCGGCATCCCCAAAGGCAGCCTGCAAGACGCCACCATCGCCCTGTTTGAGCGCGCTGGCTGGCGCATCTTCGCCAATGGCCGCTCCTACTTTCCCGCCATCGATGATGCGGAAATTGAATGTATGCTGGTCCGCGCGCAGGAGATGGCCCGCTATGTGGAACACGGCGCGCTCGATGCCGGACTCACCGGCAATGACTGGGTAGTGGAAAATGGACTGGATGTTGCTTTCGTCACAAGCTTGACTTACTCCAAGCAAAGCCGCCAGAAGGTGCGCTGGGTGCTGGCCGTACCGGAGGACTCACCCTACCAGTGCGCCGAAGACCTGGCCAACAAGATCATCGCCACCGAGCTGGTAGAAGTGACCCGCAAATACTTTGCCAAAAAAAATGTCCCCGTCAAGGTGGAGTTTAGTTGGGGCGCAACGGAAGTGAAGCCGCCCATGTTGGCCGATGCCATTGTGGAAGTGACGGAGACCGGCAGTTCCCTGCGCGCCAACCGCCTGCGCATCCTGGAAACGGTGCTGGAAAGCGAGACGCAACTGATAGCCAACCGGTCCGCCTACGCCACCCCATGGAAGAAACAGAAGATTGACAACCTGGCGCTGATGCTGCAAGGCGCAATTGCCGCCCAGGGCCAAGTGGGGCTGATGCTGAACGCGCGCAAGGTGGACCTGCCCGCAGTGCTGGCCGTGCTGCCCGCGCTCAACTCGCCCACCATCTCCGCGCTCAGCGACCCGGAGTGGGTGGCCCTGAACACCATCCTCGAAGAACGCGCAGTGCGCGATGTGGTCCCAAAATTGAAGATGGCCCATGCAACCGGCATTGTGGAGTACCCACTGAGCAAAATTGTGCTGTGACACACCATCGGAAAGGGACCATGAAAATCCACACCACCTACGGACGCGGGGCCAATATCACAGAGAAGTTGCTGCGCCAATTGGAAGGCCGGTCCGGACTTGCCACGGAAAAATTGACGCCGACCGTGCGCCGGATGCTGCTCGCAGTCCGCCGCGGCGGGGACGCCAGCTTGCGCCGCTATGCGCAGAAGCTGGACGGCCTTGCGGCGGACGCACCCTTCCGCGTCACGCAAGAAGAGATGGCTGCGGCATGGCGCGAAACGCCAGCAGAATTGCGCCAATCCATGCGCATGGCAGCGACGAACATTCGCCGCTTTGCGCAATGGCAGGTGCCAAAAAGTTGGTCCCGCAAAGCACAGGGTGGCCTACAACTCGGCCAGCGTTGCCTGCCCTTGGCCTCTGTCGGCTGCTACGTCCCCGGAGGGCGTTACCCGTTGCCCTCCACGTTGTTGATGACGGTGCTGCCAGCACAGGTGGCGGGCGTGGAACGTATCGTTGTCGTCTCCCCGCGCCCGGCCAAGGAGACGATAGCCGCTGCGCACCTTGCTGGAGTGGGGGAGTTTTATCGTATCGGTGGGGCACAGGCCATTGCTGCCCTGGCCTATGGGACGGAAAGCATTCCACGTGTTGACAAAATCGTTGGCCCCGGGAATCTCTACGTCACCACGGCCAAAAAACTGGTCGCCTTTGATTGCGGCATTGACATGCTGGCCGGCCCAACAGAGATTGTCGTGGCCAGCGAAAATGGCGACCCGGCCTGCATCGCATCGGACCTGGTGGCACAGGCCGAGCACGACCCCAACGCACTCGCGGTCTTTGTCTCCAATAATAAGAAGCTTGCGGAAATGGTCGCGCTCCAGGTGGAGCAACAGGCCGTTGGAAATATGGTTGCCAAACAATCGTTGCTAAAAAACGGGCATATATTTGTGACGGCCTCGCAAAAAGAAACCGCTATAGTTACAAACCGGCTTGCGCCGGAACACCTTACTATAGACAACGCTTCTGACATGCATTGGGTGCGCCACGCAGGCTCCATATTTATTGGGAATGGTACGCCGCAGAGCATGGGCGACTATATCTCCGGGCCAAACCATGTTTTGCCCACAGGGCGCGTGGCGCGCACGCGCGCCGGACTCAGCGTCTATGATTTTTTGCGCCTGGTAACGACCCAGAGCTACACGTCTGGGGCACTGGACGCACTTGGCCCCCATGCCATCCGGCTTGCAGAAGCAGAAGGCCTGCATGGCCACGCCGCGTCGGTACGCTTCCGCTTGCAGACCAAAAAGAAAGACATCCAACCACGCAAAGGGGCCGCTGCGCTATGACCATCTCCGCAATATCTGCAAACACCATGCTGCGTCCACGGGCCGCCGTGGAGCGGATGAGGGAATACCACCCCCCACTCTCTGGCCGCGATGGCCTGCGTCTGGACTTCAATGAGAACACGCTTGCCCCCTCGCCGCGCGTGGCCGCAGCACTGAAAAACATCAGCGCCGAAGGTCTGACAAAATATCCTGAGCGCGCGCCGGTGGAACGGACCGCCGCTGCGCACTTTGGACTGGACGCCCGCTCTGTGTTGCTGACGAACGGCGTGGACGAGGCCATCCACCTTCTTTGCGAAACGTATCTTGGACCGCGTGATGAGGTCATCGTTGTCACGCCGACCTTCTCCATGTATGCCGTCTATGCGGAGGCAACAGGGGCCGCGGTGCGCTTTGTGCAGTCAGACACAACGCTGCAATTTCCCGCCGAGCGCGTGATGGGGGCCATTGGCCCACGCACACGCATGATTATGATTGCATCCCCAAACAATCCAACTGGCTCCATCGTCGAGGGGGACCTCCTCCTGCGCCTTGCCAAAGACGCTCCACAGGCCGCGCTCCTTGTCGATGAAGCGTATTACCACTTCCACGGTGGGTCTGTTCTTTCTGCAACCGCGACGGTTACAAATCTCTTTGTGGCGCGTACATTTTCCAAGGCATACGGACTGGCGGGCCTGCGCATTGGAATGCTGGCAGGGCACCCAGACGCCATGAGGTACGTCCGCAAGGTCAGTTCCCCCTATAACGTGAACAGCGTGGCCCTTGCCTGCCTGCCAGAGGCACTGGCGGACGAAGCGTATCTCAATTGGTACGCGGAGGAGGTGCGCATGGCACGCGAGGGACTGGAATCTTCCCTGCAACAGCTCCGCGTCCCCTACTGGCCCAGCCATGCAAATTTTGTCTTGATGAAGATCGGCCCTGCCCATGCTGCATTGGTGGCCGCCATGCACCAGCGCGGTATTTTGGTGCGTGACCGCAGCAGTGACCCCGGTTGCGATGGCTGCGTGCGCATCACGGTTGGCACACGCGAACACACCCAACACGGCATTGTCGCGTTGCAGGAGACGTTGGAGGAGATGCAATGGCAACCCGAACAATAAAGGCGCGGACCGCGGCCCTGGACCGCAATACCACGGAAACGCAAATACACCTGCGCCTGGTGCTGGAAGGACAGGGGCGTTATTCTATCCAGACTGGCATACGCTTTCTGGACCACATGCTGGAACTTTTCACGCGTCATGGCGGATTTGATCTCTCCCTGCAATGCAAGGGCGACCTGGACGTGGACCAACACCACACCGTGGAAGACGTTGGCATTGCGCTGGGCGAGGTTTTCGACCAGGCCCTGACGGACAAAAAAGGCATCTTCCGCGCCGGATATTTTTTAATGCCGATGGATGAGACCCTCGCAGCAGCGGCCATTGACCTAGGTGGGCGCGCGGCCTGCGTGGTAGACAGCAAAGTGCGCGTCCGCATGGTTGGGGACCTGCAGACGGAACTGCTCCACGATTTTTTTGATGGCTTTGCCCGCGGGGCACGCGCAAATGTACATCTGAAGGTGCTCTATGGCCGTTCCAACCACCACAAAATCGAGGCCATCTTCAAAGCATTTGCGCGCGCCCTGCGCTTTGCCTGCTCCCGTGACCCGCAGCTCCGCAAGATGTTGCCCAGCACCAAGGGGCTTTTATGATTGCGGTTGTGGACTATCAGGCCGGCAACCTCACCTCCGTCTGCAAGGCTCTGCGCACGCTGGGTGTAACACCACTTGTTACAGCGGACCCAGTGGCCTTGCGCGCGGCGGAAAAGATCATCCTGCCTGGCGTTGGGCACTTCGCGGCAACAGCGCGCCTTGTCCAATCAGGGATGGCAGATGCAATCCGGGACCGTGTTGCACACGGGGCGCTGTTTCTTGGCATCTGCGTGGGCCTGCAATGGGCCTTCAGCGGGAGCACAGAGGCGCCTGAAGCCGCTGGACTTGGCATATTTCCCGGGACCTGCGAACATTTTCCCTCTTCCGTAAAGTGCCCCCATGTTGGCTGGAACTCCTTGGAGATTGTCCACCCATCCCGGTTGCTGCGCGGTCTGGGGCCTTCGCCATATCTATATTTCACGCATTCGTATCGTGCACCCGTCGTAAAAGAAACCGTAGCTGTTACAGATTATGCGGGGCCGTTCTCCGCCGCTGTGGAAGATGGAAACTGGATGGCCGTGCAGTTCCATCCAGAAAAATCCGGGGACGCGGGGCTGCAGGTGCTGCAAAACTTTTTGGGGGTGCCCGCATGTTGACGCGCCGTATTCTCGCATGTTTGGACGTGGCCGCAGGCCGCGTGGTGAAGGGCGTGCAGTTTGTAGGGCTGCGCGATGCAGGCGACCCGGCGGAACTGGCGGAACGTCACGCCCAGGGCGGTGCGGACGAGATTGTTTTTCTGGACATTACGGCCACCCATGAAGGGCGAGACACCCTTCTGCACGCCGTCCAACGGACCGCCGAGCGCATCTTTGTACCGCTCACCGTCGGGGGCGGCATCCGCACATTGGAGGACGCGGCCCGCATTTTCGATGCTGGTGCGGACAAGGTCAGCTTGAACTCTGCCGCCATCACGCAACCAGGATTGATTGGGGCCATTGGCGCACGTTTTGGCGCACAGGCCGTCGTGGTCGCCATTGACGCACGCCGCACATCCCCACAACCTGGGACATCCCCATCCGCGCCATCCACGCCAGAACTTGCTGAGGTCTATATCAATGGTGGGCGCAGGGCCACTGGAAAGCGCGTGCTGGAATGGGCGCGGGAGGCCGAGCAACGCGGTGCGGGAGAGATACTCCTCACCTCCATGGACGCAGACGGGACACGCGATGGCTTTGATTGCGAATTGACGGCGGCCGTCAGCCGGGCAGTGCAAATCCCCGTCATCGCCTCTGGCGGCGCGGGGACCGCTGCCCATTTTGTCCAAGTATTTACGCTGGGCCATGCAGATGCGGCGCTAGCAGCCAGCATCTTCCACTATGGCATGATGGACGCACGCACACTCAAAGGGCAACTTGCAGCGCAGGGGGTCCCCGTGCGCCTGCCTTGTTGATGCACCATGCAAAGAAACATATCCATGAGGACTGAGAGGGAAACATGCTGGTCCCAGCCATAGATTTGATGGACGGACATATCGTGCAGTTGGTGCAAGGCGAACGGCTGGCGCTCCAATTTGACGACCTTGATTACTGGATGGAACGCTTCGCCACGTACAAGCTGGTGCAACTGATTGACCTGGATGCGGCCAAGCGCCAGGGAAATAATCGCGCATTGATGGAGAGGGTCCTGCACCGGCTCCCCTGCCAGGTGGGCGGCGGCCTGCGCAGCGTAGAGGACGCGCGCGCGCTGTTGGAGATGGGCGCCCAGCGGGTGATCTTCGGCTCGGCCTTGTTTGCAACAGAGCTGGTGCAGTCCCCGTCGAAGATGGCCCCAGCGGAGATCGTGCGCTCCGATTTTGCCTCCCATCTGGCAGAGGAGTTGGGCAGGGAGCGCCTGGTTTTCAGCGTCGATACAAAGGGTGGGCAGGTGGCCGTGCGGGGCTGGCAGCAACAGGTCGCCCTTGGTCCGGGGCAGGCGATGGAGATATTGGGGCCATACTGCATGGCCTTTCTGTATACGCATGTGGACACGGAAGGGACGATGCAGGGCTTTCCGCTGGCGGTTGCGCAGCAGTTGCGCGCCATCACGCAGCGGCAATTGATTGTGGCCGGCGGCATCCGCGGGCGCGCTGAAATTGATGCACTGGACGCCATTGGCGTGGACGCCGTGGCGGGCATGGCCGTCTACACGGGCGCGCTTGCCACATAGAACGTGTGCATTATTTGGCGCACGTTCCGGTCACAGCTCTGGCGTCAATGATGGCTGCGGAGGTACGTCCTTGGCGGTATCGTCCGTCTGTCCCAGCCCTTCCTTGCGCACGCGCAGGTCGTAATAGCAAAGCGTGGTGGCGATGCCCGTGAACGACACCAGCCATGCCCCCAACAACAGGTCCCCCGCTGAGACGACGGCATTCAAAAACATGGCCCCCGCCGTGTGCCCTCCATTGCGTATGGAAAGGACCGCCATGGGGACCAGGAGCGCCATGCTGGCGCAACCCAACAGGAGGACAAAGGCATACATTGCATAAATCCTGCCCCTGTTTTTTGCGGAAAGATGGATGGAGCGCCGGATGGCCGCAGAAGAGGGGATGTCCTCAGACAAACAGGCCGGGACAGCAATCGCATAGCGCGCAATGGCCCAGAAGACCGCCAGGCCAAAGGCGATGAGGACCACCGCCACCACCGGCGCCAGGAGCAATATAAGCGCCATGGGGCCTGCCGTATGCAGCGTTGCCCCCATGGCCCCATGCACCAAGGCAGCAATCATTCCGACGGCCAATGCGGCAGCGGCCCCAAACAGTAATTCGTACCCAAAGATGCGCAGGGCCACCTGGGCAGAGACGCCAATCAGCCGTCCGAGCCGCGCCAACGCCAAACTACAGGCCCCTCCCAGGCCGATGGGGCGTTGCTGCAACTGCGCCGTGACTGCGTAGAAGAACGCGCCGTGGACCACTTGCGTGACCAGATACGTCAACAGCCACGCCATCAAAGCAATGCAGACGAACAGCAATGCCTGCAAAGCATGCAAATTTCCGCCCCCCTCCCCGCGTCCAAGCTGGGAGGCAGATGTGGAGACCACGCCGGTGGCAATCAATTCCACCAGTGCCACTATCAGCAGCAACCCGAAGACCAGCCCGGGCTGTTCGCGATAGATGGAGAAGGTGCGTTGCAGCAGGCTGGTGGGCGTAAACGGCCCATACGGATTGCGTGCTGCGATTGCGGCCAGGTACTCTTCATTCGTCATGGTTGTGTGTCCGTGTCCACGATGGTGGTGCGCCGAGGATACCACAAAGCTGCGTAGGAAACAGCATGGATCTTTTGCGGGCCTGGCCCTGCGGCCCAATAAATTGACCGCGTCAATGCCACCAGACCAGACGGTTCAATGTCTGCTTACTGACGGGACCTGGGGCAGCGTATTCAAGTTGTATATCTCGATGGCCCCATCATGCAGAACGGCCAAGCGGTCCCCATTGGGGGAGAGCGCGAAATTCTGGCCCGCCGTATACACCGGCGTCGTCCGAAAGCTCAACAGGTGCTTGCCTGTCTGCACTTCGTATACATCAATGATCTGGCCATCTACATCCTGGCTGTTGAGCGGGTCCAGCGCGGCCACCTGGTGGGTGGTGTGCAGTGTGGCAACGGCCATGCGCGAGCGGTTGGCCGCATACTCAAATTGTGGGGAGATGCGGCCTGCGGGCATGGGCTGCTGCCACAGCATTTCCCCCCGCAAGTCGTAGGCCTGATACAGCAGCGCCGTCTCGGAGTAGTCCTTGCAGACGATGGCCAGAAAGGTGCTGTCCGTCAACGCTTCCAATTGCGGTGGACAGGCCGAGTGTATCTGGACCACCCCTTGCAGCTTCCCTTGATAGGGTTGTAGGTCCACCTGCCACTGGTCGTGGGTCTGGTCCGTCACTTCCAGAAACCCGGCTGGCAACACCGGCAAGTCGGCAGGGGCCTGGGTACGGCTGTGCGCAATCACCCCCAGTGGGTCCAGGCGAAGGAAAACTACATCAATCTCCCTTAATTTTGTCTGCTGAAGGAACTGCGACGTCCCGGCAAAGATGTTCGCCCCAGTGCCACCGGATGTTGTGGTCTTTGCAATTTTTTTCTTTACTTCCAGCAACAAAAACAGCCGGTCTGGTGACTGGTCCAGCAGTTCCATCTCGCCGTCCAGTTTGACCAGTGGCCGCTCATCCAGCATTGGCCCCAGCAGTCCCAATTGCGAACAACGCCGGAAAAGGAACTGGCCATTGTTCAGCTCCCACAGATAATGCGCGTAGTCATGGAGTTGCCACTCCGTCTTCTTCTCCACCTTGCCGGAGGGAAGACGAAGGACCACGGTGCGCACCAACCGCTGGACATCCTCTGGGCCATCACTGTCTGCATTGCAACCTGCCGAACGCGTCAACAGGCCCGTGATATTAAAGCTGAACAGCAAATGGCTGCTGTCAATAAAATGCAGCGCGACCAGGGAGTAGTAGCTGAAGGCGGGCAGTTCCCCCGGTTGCATATAGCCCAGGGAAGTGACCGGGATGCGCACTTCCGGTTGCAGGGCCTGGGCCTTGGTATGGGGGCCGGACCAATTGGAGACCTGCGCCCGCACCGTGGCCGGTGCAGCGGCCACCAGCAACACAAGGCAAAGCAGGAACAAGGCACTCCCGCGATGCATCTTCTCCTGATGCATACTGGCCCCCGTCCCAGCACAGAAGGGCGGTTGCCGCAGGGCCCCCCCTGGAACAAAAGCTGCCTTCCGTGCGTATATGTTGCAACAGGGGCGTACCATCCTAGCCAGTTTACGTCCTTCCCGGATGACCTGACACGGGAAAATCTGGCTGTATTGCTGTTGCTCCGGTGGTATCCTCATAGGTTTGATGATGACACACAGCATTCCTGTGTCCGATGAATCCCCAGAACCGCGAAAGGAACAATCCATGGGTCCTCGATATAGCGTGCGTTTGGCCGTCCCGTTGCTCTTCTGCATGGTGGCCGCCATCTCCCTGGGCCAGTCGGCCCCCAACAGCAAGTCCACCCACAACACTGCCAACAAGCCCGTGCAACAGCAGATTGCGCCCATCCCTGGATTTGACCCCAGCGTGATGGACACAGCGGCAGACCCATGCACGGACTTCTACCAGTATGCCTGCGGAAAGTTTGCCCAGAAGTATCCAATTCCTGGCGACCAGCCCATCTACGACCAATTTGAAAACCTACAGGAATATAACACCCAATTGCTGCACGGCATTCTGGAGCAGGCCGCAAAGCCTGGACCCACGCGCACGGCCAACGAACAGAAAATCGGCGATTATTACGCCAGTTGCATGGACACGGACGCCATCAACGCCGAAGGACTCAAGCCGCTGCAAGCAGAGCTGGACCGCATCAACGCACTCAAAGACAAAAGTGGGCTGCCCGCGCTGATTGCGCACTACGAGAAAATCAACGTCAATGTCTTTTTCAGCGTGAGTTCCCAGCAGGACTTCCAGGACGCGACCAAGGAGATCGCGGTGGTGGACCAGGGGGGGCTGGGCCTGCCTGAAAAAGACTACTACCTGCGCACGGACCCGAAGAGCCTGCAACTGCAAAAGGAATACGTGCAGCACCTGGCCAATTTGCTCATCCTGTACAAGGAACCGGCGGAAAAGGCCACAGCGGACGCCAAGGCCATCATGGCAATGGAGACCGCCATGGCCAAGGCGTCCATGGGCAATGTTGAGCAACGCGACCCGCACAATATCTATCACATGGAACCCGTCACCACTCTGGCTGCCAGTGCCCCGGTCTTTGACTGGAACGGCATTTTCAAAGACGTGGATGCACCGGCCTTCACCACCCTGAATGTCGCCAACCCGGCCTTTTTCACGGCCTTGAACGGAATCGTGCAGCAGACGGACCTTTCCGTCATTCGCAACTATCTGCGCGTCCATCTGCTGGATTCCTTCGCCTCGCGGTTGCCCAGGGCATTCGATGACGAAAATTTTGATTTCTACGGGCGCAAGCTCTCCGGCACGCCGCAACAACGCGTCCGCTGGAAGCGCTGCGTCTCTGCGACAGACAGCGCCCTGGGCGAGGCCCTGGGACAGGTCTACGTGGAAAAGTATTTTGCCGGCGACAGCAAAGCGCAAACGCTGGAAATGGTGAAGGCCATTGAGGCCGCGATGGGCCAGGACTTGACCTCCCTGGACTGGATGAGCGCGGAGACCAAGGTCAAGGCCAAGGCCAAGCTCGACCTCATCACCAACAAGATTGGTTACCCAAACAAGTGGCGTGATTACTCCAAGCTGACCGTTGTGCGCACCGATGCGCTGGGCAACTCCATGCGCGCGCGCGAATTTGAGTTTGCCCGCGAGATCAATAAAATCGGCAGGCCCGTGGACAAGAACGAGTGGGAGATGTCCCCGCCCACCGTCAATGCCTACTATGATCCCAGCATGAACAACATCAATTTCCCCGCCGGGATACTGCAGCCGCCGTTCTATGACCACTCTGCGCCGCAGCAGGTCAACGATGGCCATATCGGCGCGATCGTCGGCCATGAGCTGACCCACGGATTTGACGACCAGGGCAGCCAGTTCGATGGATACGGCAACTTGAAGAACTGGTGGACCCCGGAAGACAAAAAGCAATTCGACCAGCGCACGCAGTGCATTGTCGATGAATACAGCAGCTTTGTCGCTGTGGACAATCTGCACATCAACGGCAAGCTGACGCTGGGTGAAAACACTGCGGACAATGGCGGCATCCGTCTGGCCTATATGGCGATGGAGGCCTACGCGCAGCAACACGGCATGGACATCACTAAAAAGATGGGGGCCTACACGCCGGAGCAACAGTTCTTTATCGGCTTTGCACAGAACTGGTGCAGCAACGCCCGGCCAGAGTTCACCCGGCTGCTGACCAATGTGGACCCGCACTCGCCGGACCCCTTCCGCGCCAATGGCGTGGTGCAGAACATGCCGGAGTTTGCCCATGCATTCCGCTGCAAGGCGGGCCAGCCGATGGCCCCCGTCCATCGTTGCCGCGTCTGGTAATGCGCTACATCTTCCACCCAGGGACATGGTCGCAGGCCATGTCCCTTTTTCTTTCGCGGTAAAGTAAAAACATGCCGGTCACATCCGCAGAGCGAAGGGCGCTGCCTGCACGCGCCGCATTGGGGTATGCCGCCTGCGCCCTGGCCGGGACGTTCTGGAGCACGGGCTTCTATTTCGGCAAGCTGGCCCTGCGCGAGATGGGGCCAGCGCACATGGTGCTGTACCGTTTTCTTTTTGCCTGCGTGGGGCTGCTCCCCATCCTGTGGTTGCGACGCCCCGGGCTGGACAGCCGCGAGTGGGGCACGCTGCTGCTGGCCGCATTGCTGGGCGTTCCCATGCAATTTCTCCTGCAATTTTCTGGTCTGGCGCGCACTACGGTCTCCCACGCCGCGCTCATGGTGGGCACCATGCCGGTGGTGCTTGCCATCGGGGCCAGCATCTTTGCGCACGAGCACCTGGACCGCATGGGCTGGCTGGCGTTGGCCGGGTCCACCTGCGGGGCGGCGCTGATTGTCCTTGGCGGCACGCGACACACTGGTGGCGACGGCCCTTCGTTGACAGGCGACCTGATGATCGTGTTCTCCCTGGCCATCTCTCTGGGTTGGATATTGCTCAACCAGCACCTGGTGCAGCGGCACTCGCCGCTGGTCGTCACGGCCTACGGGCTGGGTGCTGGCACGCTGATGCTGGCCGCATGGGTCATCCCCTTGGACGGCCTGCCGCCCATCCATCTTTCGCGCACCGCATGGCTGGCCCTGGCGGCCAGCGGCCTACTCTGCACCACCAGCACTACGCTGCTGTGGAACTGGGGACTGACGCGCGTCCCGGCCTCACGCGCCGGTGTTTTTTTGAACCTGGAACCGCTGATTGGTTCCCTGCTGGGCGTCTTTTTATTGGGCGACCATCTTGGCCCTTCGGCATGGACCGGCGGCGCGTTGATTCTCGTTGCAGCCATCACCCTGACCACCCGTCCCGGCAGCCATGTGGAAGACGAACATCTGCTGGCATGAAGTCCTGGAAAATCAGCGGTTTTTGTGCGTACTTCGCAGGGCCGATCTACGCCCGCGTGGCCTGTCCGATGGCGGCCAGGTCGATCACCAGCCGCTCCAAGACCATACGTTTGTCTATCGGGGAGGAGCGCACTTCGCGGTCCGCACGGGCCACACGTTCGACCATGCGCATCAATTCTTTGCGTCCTTTATAGCGGCGGGCCTGGCGGATCAGGTCCTCCACTGCGAACGGGGCCACACGAAAGCCCGGCCACAACACCTGCCAGATGGCGCGTGGGTCCCGCACATTTTTCTCCAGCACCACCAGCATCTGGCGGAAGGTCCGCGCCAGCATGTACAGATGGCCAATGGCCGCGTCCTCGCCCCCATCGCTGGCGTTCAGGAGTCCCTGCAACAAGAGCAGCGCGCGCGCCTTGTCATGCGCGGAGATGGCGTCGGTCAGCTCATACAGGGAGCGTTGCCTGGCAGACTCGACCATCGTCTCCACATCGGCCAACGTGATCTGCTTGCGGTCCGCCGTGTATAGCAACAGCTTCTCCACCTCGGAGGCCAGGCCCATCATGTCCCCGTGCAGCGCGTCGACCAGTTCCCGTGCGGCATCCGCATCGCAACGCGCGCCCGCCTGCTCTGCTGTTTCCATCACCCAGCGCATTGCGTCGGCCCCACTGGCCCCGGCCAGTTCCACCATGCCGCAATCATCGCCCAACGTCTCCCGGATTTTTTCGTATTGCTCTTTGTCCTGCATCTCCATGCGCCGCAGGTCAGCGGGAAGGTGCAGATGGTCGGCCACAAAGAGCAACAGGGCCTGCGGGGACGCCCCGCGGAAGTAGGCGTGGATGGCGGCAAATTCTTCCTTTTTGGAACCACGTTGGTAAAGTGCGCGCACGTTCCGCACAAAGACCACCTGAAACGGGGCCATCAACGATGGCGTACGCGCAAGGTCCAGCGCATGAAAAATGGTCTGCTCTCCCAGCACGATCTCCGCCACGCAAAACTCGCGTGCCCCCGGTTCCACCAGGGCGTCCAATGTCCCCCGGCGGCATTGTTGCTGGAAATACACTTCATCGCCCAGCAGCACATATCCGGCACGGCGCGCACCACTGCGCAGTTCTGCCAGATAGCGTCGGACCGCAGCGAAACTGCCCCCCAATTGCGTGTCCATCAGTCCTTGCCCCCACATGGCCCACTGGCGCACCTTAAAAAGAAGTCAAAATGTCGCCCACCAGCGCCTTGGCAAAATCGTGCGCCAGCCGGTGCACCGCAGGCGAGTCTTCCTGGATGAAACTTGTCAGGTCTGCGGTGGACTGGTATTGCTGGCGGAAAATGTAATTGGAGTTCTGATACAGCACTTTGCCGTCCTGGCCGGTGAGCACCACCTTGGCCGTAATGGTAATCAAATAGCTGGAGGACTGGCCAGTCAGCGAGTTAAAAGTAAGCGGCGTGTAGACCTCGTTCAGGATGGTCCCCTGCAAAGTGGCGTCCGCCGCACCCGGACGGGCGCTGGAAATTACGTGATAGTTTGTCCGGCTGGTCAGCTCTTCAATCACCGCCCTGGTGAAGGCCACCTCCGTGTGATAATTTTCCACCTTGGTCTGGAAGATGGGGACCGCGATGGAGGAGACCTCCGGCGGCAGATGTGTGGCCGCGCCAACTGCGTGGTAGCCGCAGCCCGCAACTGGAAGTATCAGCAGACCGAAAATCAGGGGAACAAGACGCATGGCAAGGGGACAATCCTTATTGTACTGGCGTCGGCCATGCGCGGCGCCTTGGAACGTAGGCCACCTAGGCGCGGGCAGGAAGGTCCCGGCACAGCTTGGCCGTGTGCTTGGCAATCATGGCCTCCTCATTGGCCGCAATCATTTCCACGCGCACCGCGGAGCCAGCCGTAGAGATGACGGCAGCATTGTTTCCATTGGCCACAGGGTCGAAATCCACCCCCAGGAACCCTAGCTGGGACAGCACCCGCGCCCGTATCGAAGAAGCATATTGCCCGATCCCGCCGGTAAAAACAATGGCGTCCACGCCACCAAGCACGGCGGCGTAGGCCCCGATGGTTTTGCGCACCGCATAACAAAACATTTCCAGGGCCAGGGCCGCGCGCGGTTCATGCGCTTCCTGCGCCAGCAGGTCCTGCACGTCCGACCATTTCCCGCTAATTCCCAGCAGGCCGCTTTGGAAATACAATAATTGTTCCAACTGCTCCAGACTGTACCCCAGCTCGCGTTGCAAGTAGAGCAATACGCCGGGGTCCAGGTCGCCGGGGCGCGTTGCCATGGGCAGTCCACACAGCGCTGTCAGGCCCATCGTGGTGTCAACGCCGCGCCCATCCAGCACCGCAGCCATGCTGCATCCATTGCCAAGGTGCGCAACAATCATCCGGTGCGGAAGCGCGCCCCGTTGCTGCAAAGTTTGCACGACCCACTCATAGGAAAGACCGTGGAAGCCGTAGCGAATGACCCCCAGATCATGCAACTCCTGGGTCAGCGGATAACGCTCCGCAATTGCGGGCATGGAACGATGAAACGAGGTGTCAAAACATAGCACCTGCGGCAAGTGCGGAAAGCCCCGCGCGACCTCCTCCATGGCTGCGATCTCGGCTGGCTCGTGGAGCGGGGCCAGCGGTATCAGGCCGCGCACGGCCTCCAACACGTATGGCGTCAGCAGCGTTGGTTCCCGAAATTCCCGCCCTCCGTGGACAATGCGATGGCCGACGGCGACCACGCCCTCCAACCATCCGCGCGCTTCCAAGGCGCGCAGGACCGTGGCCACGCCTTCCGCCGCACTTTGCTGCGGGATGCCCTGTTCTTCCGCTGCGGCATTGGCGGGTTCCAGCCGCAAGGTGGCGTTGGGGGTAATCAACTGCCGCGCTTCTGCCCGCAGCTTGCGCTCCTGGCCCTCAAAAATCGCAGCTTTGACGCTGGAGGACCCACTGTTCAAAACAAGTATCCGTTGCATATCTTTTCTTTGTCCGGTCAATATCAGTGTACCAATGAAATCCCTGCGTTCCCGTGGTTGTCACTCCATGCCCAGCGGCCCTCTACGCACGGCCTTCCCCCACGAATGTCTGCATGAAAAGGACACCCCATATCATGCGACCGCCTACAGCCGTGGCAACGCCAGTCCCCTTGGTGCATGCTCTGGCGCGTGGATGATTGGCCTTTCTTTTTGCCAACGGCCAAGGAAGCCCGGCGCATGGACCACTCTGGCTGTGTGCTGGGCCATCATGGCCTCCTCATTGGCCGCAATCATTTCCACCCGCACCGCGGAGGCCGCAGAGGAAATGACCGCCGCATTGTTTTTATTGGCAACAGGGTCAAGTATGGCCCCCAAAAAGCCAAGCCGCGCCAGCACGCGCTCCCGTATGGAAGCGGCATACTGCCCAATCCCACCTGTAAAAACAATGGCATCCACGCCGCCCAGGGCCGCGCTGAAGGCGCCGATGCTTTTACTTACCGCATAACAAAACATCGCAATGGCCAGGGCCGCGCGTGGGTCGTGCGCTTCCTGCGCCAGCAGGTCCTGCACGTCTGGCGACCTTCCGCTAATTCCCAACAGTCCGCTTTGGAAGTGCAGCAGTTGTTCCACCTGCTCCAGGCTGTACCCCAGTTCCTGTTGCAGGTAGAGCAGGATGCCGGGATCAATGTCGCCGGGACGCGTCGCCATGGGCAGCCCACCCAAGGCCGTCATGCCCAGGGTCGTGTCCACGCTGCGTCCATCCAGCACCGCACAGGCGCTGCAACCATTGCCGAGGTGCGCCACGACCATCCGGCGCGGGAGCGCGCCCCGTTGTTGCAATGTCTGGACGACCCACTCATAAGAGAGGCCATGGAAACCATAACGAAGGACCCCCAGATCATGCAACTCCTGGGGCAATGGGTAGCGTTCCACATAGGCAGGCAGTGACCGATGAAAGGCCGTATCAAAACACAACACCTGCGGCAGGTCCGGAAAGCCCCGGGCTATTTCCTCCATGGCGGCGATCTCGGCTGGCAAATGCAGCGGCGCCAGTGGTATCAGGCCGCGCACGACCTCCAGCACGTAGGGCGTCAGCATGGTTGGCTCTTTGAATTCCCTGCCCCCGTGGACAATGCGATGGCCGACAGCGACCACGCCCTGCAACCATCCACGCGCTTCCAGGGCGTGCATGACCGTCGCCACGCCCACCGCCGGGGACTGCTGCGGGATGCCCCGTTCCTCCGCTACGGCATTGGCTGGCTCCAGGCGCAACGTGGCGTTGGCGGTCGGCAGTTGCCTCGCCTCCATCCGCAATTTGCGTTCCGGCCCCTCAAAAATGGCGGCCTTCACGCTGGAAGACCCACAGTTCAAAACAAGAATGCGCTGCATATTTTCCTTGACACAGACAAAATAGTGTATCAGTGAAATGCCCGCAATTTTGGGGCGTCCGTCCTACTTAAACAAAAATTTCTGGCGCAGACGGGTGCGAAAAGGTCTGGGCAATGCAAAAGAAGGCGACCCATAAGGACCGCCTTCTTTTGCATTGCATCAGTGTCTTATCCTCTTATAAGCAGGCCAATATCTCATGCCGGAGAGGGTTGTTCCCCGGCAAAGCCCGGCTTGCGTCCTGCGTCCGGTTTGAGCACCTGCTGGAGGTCCCCTCCCGTGCCATCGCTCGGCGTGCTCATCGGGGGCAGTTCCTTGCCCTCAATCAGCATACGAATGTCCGTCGCATCCAGCGTCTCCCGCTCCAGTAGCGCCTGCGCCATGCGGTGCATCACGGGCTGGTTGTTTTCCAGGATGCTGTGCGCCGCCTGGTATCCGTTATCGACCAGGGAGCGCACTTCGCCGTCAATCTGGCGCGCCGTTTCTTCGCTAAAGTCGCGGTGCTGGGATATTTCCCGGCCCAGGAATATCTGCTCTTCCTTTTTGCCAAAGGTCAACGGCCCCAACCGGCTCATGCCGTACTCGCAGACCATCTTGCGGGCCACTTCAGTGGAGCGCTCAATATCATTCGCGGCCCCAGTGGTGATCTTGCCAAGGAATATCTCTTCCGCGCAGCGCCCACCCATCAGGATGGCCAACTGCGTCTCCAGATATTCGCGCGAGACGGTGTGCTTGTCGTCCTCTGGCAACTGCATGGTCAGGCCCAGGGCCATGCCGCGTGGAATGATCGTCACCTTGTGCAGTGGGTCAGCGTGTTCGCGCAGCGCGGCCACCACAGTGTGCCCGGCTTCGTGATAGGCCGTCACCTTCTTTTCTTCGTCGGTCAGCAGCATGGACTTGCGCTCTGCGCCCATCAGCACCTTGTCTTTGGCCGATTCAAAGTCATACATAATGACCGCCTTGCGATTGGCCCGCGCGGCGCTCAATGCGGCCTCGTTCACCATGTTGGCCAGGTCGGCCCCGGTGAACCCCGGCGTGCCACGGGCCAGCACGCGCAAGTCTACGTCTTCTGACAAGGGCACTTTCTTGGCATGGACGCGCAAGACCTCCTCACGGCCACGCACATCCGGACGGCCCACCACCACGCGGCGATCAAAGCGTCCCGGACGCAGCAGCGCCGGGTCCAGCACATCAGGACGGTTGGTGGCCGCAATCAAAATCACGCCGTCATTGGACTCAAAGCCGTCCATCTCCACCAGCAACTGGTTCAGGGTCTGCTCACGTTCATCATGGCCGCCGCCCAGGCCCGCGCCACGGTGCCGTCCCACAGCGTCAATCTCATCAATAAAGATGATGCAGGGGGCGTTTTTTTTGCCCTGTTCAAACAGGTCGCGCACACGGCTGGCGCCCACCCCCACAAACATCTCTACAAAATCCGACCCAGAGATGGAGAAAAAAGGGACATTGGCCTCGCCCGCCACGGCGCGCGCCAACAGCGTCTTGCCGGTCCCTGGAGGCCCCACCAACAGCACGCCCTTGGGGATGCGTCCGCCCAGCTTTTGGAACTTTTGCGCCTCGCGGAGAAATTCGATGATCTCCCTTAGCTCTTCCTTGGCCTCGTCCGCGCCAGCCACGTCTTTGAAGGTGACCTTTTTCTGCTGCATGGAGAGCAGCCGCGCCTTGCTCTTACCAAAAGACATGGCCTTGTTGCCGCCACTCTGCATCTGGCGCAGCATGAAGTACCACAGCGCGCCCAGTAAAATAATGGGCGCGAATGAGATCAAGATGTTGAGCCATCCGCTGCCCTGCGTGTCCTTCACGGTCACGTTCACCTGATGGTCCTGCAACACTTTGTACATGTCAGGGTAGTTGGCCGGAATGATGGTGTGGAATGCCTCTTTGTCGGCGCGATAGTGCCCGTGGACCTCGTTATTGACGACGGTCACGTCTGCAATCTGGCCCTGTTGCGCATCGGACATGAAGGTGGAGAAGGCTACTTCCTTGTCATGGCCGGTCACCGCCCCGCGCTGCACCACTTGCCACAACACAATCAGGCAGGTGGCAATCAGCACCCAGAAAAAAACTTGTTTTACCGTCGAATTCACGAACTACCCTCGTCTCTTTTGACCCGCGCACGGAATGTTTTCCCGACGCGCACAACCCAATGGCCAGACAGGGACTTCCTGTCCTACTTACGATAGATGCCCGCACTGGTAAAAAGCGCCAGCTTCGCAGAAAAGAATTTCCATGCGATGCGCGTCCTGCCCACAGCCATTGTCCCTTTTATTTTACTCCCCGATGGCTGGACGCCAAAAGAAATCCGGCACGCGCGCCCAGACAGGAGCCTGTCGGCCCAAAAACGGGATATTACCCTGACCCACCGTCTGTTGCCCTGCTCCTGTTCCGCTACAAAGGATTGGCCTCAATTGTGACTTGCAGTCCTGCCTCCGGCACGGGAGCAACGCTGGCCCCCTGCATCCAGACCACGCGCCCCTGCCAGACCACCACCGGCCAGTTTTGCCGTTCTTTTCCATGCAGATGCATCCGCTCCAGCACCTCTTTCACCTTCTTGGGGCCGCGCGTGTGTTGGAGCCAGACGCGGTCCCCGGGCTGCCAGGCGCGCACCGTCGCTGCGGAAAAACCTGCCGCCGGAAGGCCCGCTGCTGGCGAGACAGAAACGGCGACTGCCATAAACCGCAGACCATAGGCGACGGCCTCCACTTCTCCGGGGACTGGCAGCGTGTAGGCGGGCAGGTCCTCCGCGCTCTGGTCATCTTCCGCACGGCGCTCCAGACGCAGTTCCCGCGCACTCCGTTCGGCCAACAGCCCGTTGGCCAGCGGCAATCTCCGCCCTGCCGCGCTCACAGGCCGCACCAGCAGGTCCAGCAGCGCTTCCGTGTGCTCAAAATCCAACGCTGCGCCAAGTTGTACTGCCACCGCGCGCAGCACGCGCCGCCGCACCGCCGGAGCGAAGGCCAGTAGCCGTTGCGCCTCCATGGCCAGCGACGCCCCTCCCGGCGCGGTCGATACGCTGCGCCCTCCACCACGCACGGGCCTGCCCGGCAACAGCAGCGAGGGCAACATCCGCGCCATTTCCCCCTGCCAATAGGCCTCTTCGTCGCGGGCCAGCGTGGCCATGCGCGCCAACTGCTCGTCAAGGTTGGGGTTGAATGCGCGCAGCACGGGCAGCAAATCATGCCGCACGCGGTTGCGCGTGTGCGCGGGATCGAGATTGCTCAGGTCCTCGCGCCACTCCTGCCCCAGGGCCCGCAAATACGCCTCAATTCTGGCGCGACGCACCCCCAACAAGGGCCGGACAATGTGGCCAAGGACCTCACCGCCTTTTCCCTTTTCAATAAAGACAGGATGGATGCCGCTGAGTCCCTCCGTCCAGGCCCCGCGCAGCAGCTTCATCAGCACCGTTTCGGCCTGGTCGTCCAAGGTGTGCGCGGTGGCCAGCGTGTCGGCCTGTTTCGTCTCCAGCACGCGGCGAAAGACCGCGTAGCGCAACGTGCGGGCCGCCGTCTCCAGCGATGCCCGCTTCGCTGCGGCGTGCGCTGGAGCGTCCACCCGGGCCACTTCGCAGGGCAGGTCCATCTGCGCGGCCAGCGCGGAGACAAAGGCGGCGTCCGCGTCGGCCTCCGCGCCACGAATACCATGATGTACATGCAGCACGGAGAGCACCAGGCCCAGCTCCGCCCGCGCCGCCGCCAGCGCGCGCAGCAGCGCCGTCGAATCGGCCCCACCGGAGACGGCCACGCAGACCCGCTCCCCGGGCCGAAACAGTCCGCGCTCAAAATGCAGCGCAGGAACGCCCGCCGCTATATCACTGGCCTTTGTCCTGGCTTTTGCTCCCATGCAGCTATGGTATCGCCCAGAGCAACGGGCTGTACTGCTATGGTTTTATGGACCTCTGAACAAGTCAGCGTTTTGAAGGCGCGGGATTTTAGTCCCGCCGTAAGTTCCTGAAATAATAGTGGGCCCCAGCCCCTGAGGGACAGCAGTAGGACTGGATCAAAGTTTTCTTATAGATGTCCTGAAGAAAACATGGTCTGTCATCCTGAGGAACAACGCGACGAAGGCCCCAGAAGATATGTGCTTCGTCTTTGTGGCCAGGGTAGTTCGGTGCAGGTGCTTGTAGTGCTTGACAGACCAAAAAAGCGTGTAAACCTGTGAAGAAAAATCGCCCCCCCCACAAAAGTCCCACAATCAAAAGGCAGCTTTCAGGATTAAGTCTGTTAGCCATTGAAAACATGGTGGACGCGGTGGGAATTGAACCCACAACCTGTCGATTAAGAGTCGAATGCTCTGCCAATTGAGC
>JBMFGT010000013.1:0-72943 GCA_049977205.1 Acidobacteriaceae bacterium
CTTGTATACGATGGAATTCGTGCGACTGTTCGGTCGTACGTGACTTGGGCAGCGGTCCCTGTGCTGAACGTCGGTCGAAAGACCACAGAATGAACGGGAGCCGTCCGCCCGCGGGGGACCTGATCGATCCGGTCCCCCACTGCGACAGTCTTACAGATGCACTGCCGATGTTTTTATAGATACAAGAATGACACGTCGTGTAGTTCGATGGGCCGTCCAATGCGCTGTTGTATTTCAATGGAAGCGGCAGTAATCTTGTTCGTGTTTGCAACACAATGCGCGTTTCCCCACTCAAGCCAAAAGCAGGCTTGAATGGGCCACACGGCGGTGTAGATCGGTATGGCAGTAGGGCGTGAACATGAATGAAGAAGGAGGTTGAGAGATGACTCAACAATGGGCCACCAAGGGAACAGGTTCAATCGCCAAAGGCTCGCACGTCTGGTTCCTGCCCCGCGCGTCTCTCGGCAACTCAGTGATTAAGATTGCTGTATCTATCGCGGCTGGCGCATTCCTCGTCTGGATCGTCAACGTCGACTGGGTATTGGAGATAATGGCCGAAGTCATTATATTAGCCTGTGCCGTGTTAGGAGCAATTGCGGGTCACTGGGTCTATAATAACTTGAGCAAGTCGAATCCACACTGGATGCGGCTGACTGTGGCAATCATCCTTGGGTTATCTATTTGGTTCGCTGTGTCAGAACTTACCCGTTCCCATAAGCTGATTCGCGATTACGATCATTATTCCAGCGACTATGACGAGTAGGATGGGAGATCGAAATCCATCATAATGCTCTGTACGGCCGGGTGCTCCATTCAAGCCTGGCGGGTGGCCCTCAAGCCAAAATAAGGCTTGAGTTGCCACCCGCCTTGTGTATGTGTTCGACTATGCGCCGCGTTCTTTCAGGTTACGATCGGCTAGAAAATCCCAGGTCTCAAAATCGAGACCTGGGGCACCAGGCATAAAAAATCCAGCAGAAATATAGCCGTTTTTTGAGAATCCTGCTATGCTTTGTGCGTTGGCCTCTCTGAGGAGGTAATGATGGAAACCTTTAAAGCTTCTGTTCAATACGGGGACTGGGAGGGCACCGCTGCTGCAGATGGTGCTCATCCAACTTCTGTAGAGGAATATCTCGGCAATAAGGGACTAATCAATCCAAATGAATTTTTGGTAGCGGCATCCTTGTATGTTCAGGAAAAGTCCACATATGTGCGAGTATTTGTGTTTGAACACGGAAAAGAATTTGAGTCCGTCAAGGATACGTTAATAGCTACCTCTGGGCCTATCCTTGTGCGTGAAGTAGAAATTGAGTTGACGCTTGAAGAGTTCGTCGATCTTTTCAAGAGGTTCAGTGTGGTGCTAACTTGGAGTGGTCTGCAACTTGAAGGACGCAACTATTCCGTCGTTTAAACTCGTGTGCCGGGTGGCCCGCTCAAGCCGGGTGGCCCGCTCAAGCATTGTTTTGGCTTGAGTGGGGGAAGTTTGTTTCAGCCCAGAGAGCGGACAAGCCGCGCGTCTTTTCCCAGCGGAATGGGCACCTGCTCGACAATTTCCACATCGAAGCCCTGCAGGGCCGGGATGTGCGTCGGCGTGTTGGAGAGCAAGCGGACCTTGCGTATCTGCAAGTCGGACAAAATCTGCCCGCCCAGCCCCACCTGGCGCAGGATGCGCTGCTTGCGTTCCTCGTGGTCTTCTTGTTTGCGCAGGTCGCGATGGAAAATGAGCCGGGGCAGCGGTCCCGTTGGTCCCGTTGGGCCCGTTGGATCAATGCCGAACCCTTTACTGGAATTATGCAGATAGATCAGCGCGCCACGTCCGGCCTCGGCAATCAAGCGCAGGGAGTTTTGCACCAGATCATGGCAATCGCACAGCGTGGTGCCAAAGACGTCGCCCGCCAGGCAATGCGTATGCACGCGCACCAGGATGGCCCCCTGGTCCGCCCCCTCGGTCTGCGCCACATCGCCGTAGACCAGCGCAACGTGGCTCCCTTCGCCAATGATTTCGCTCTCGTAAGCGATCATGCGGAACTCCCCATACGGGGTGGGCAATTGTGATTCCGCCACGCGGTGGACGTAGCATTCATGCTGCATCCGGTAGCGGATCAATTCCGCGACCGTCAGCATTTTGATGCCATGGGTCTGGCAGAAGCCAACCAGGTCCGGCACGCGCGCCATGGTCCCGTCGTCCTTCATGATTTCGCAGATGACGCCCGCCGGGACCAGTCCGGCGATGCGGGCCAGGTCCACCGATGCCTCGGTTTGTCCGGCGCGCACCAACACGCCGCCGCGCCGCGCGCGCAAGGGGAAGACATGTCCTGGGCGGGCCAGGTCCGCCGCCGTGGATTTAGGGTCAATGGCCACGCGGATGGTGCGCGCCCGGTCGTGCGCGGAGATGCCGGTGGTCACCCCCTCGCGGGCCTCGATGCTGTCTGTAAACGCGGTGCCAAAGCGGGAGGTGTTTTCTTCCACCATGGGGTGCAATCGCAGGTAGTCGGCGCGCTCCTCCGTCAGCGTCAGGCAGATGAGTCCGCGTCCAAAGCGGGCCATAAAATTGATGGCCTCCGGGGTGACAAACTCCGCCGCCAGCGTCAGGTCGCCTTCATTTTCGCGGTCCTCATCGTCCACCAACACGATCATTCGGCCTGCGCGTATCTCATCCAGCGCAGTCGGTACATCTGCAAAAATCTCATCTGCCTTCATCGATAACATTGTACTTGGCCTGGGTGGGCTGTGGAGGGACAACCTGCTGCGCGGCCATCCACTGCAACAAAAAGCGCCACCCCGGTATGGGAGTGGCGCTTTCAGGAGTGCAGAACAATGGTCAGGCTATAAGGAGGACTCGATCTCAAAACCCCAGCCTTCCAACAGTGTCTCTGGAATGTACTTGGAGTTTTTGTTGCGACGCGCCCATTCCCGCAGGCGGGTGGAGCGGAGATATTGGTCGGGAGTCAACTTAAACTCCTTCACGACCTGCTCGAAGGATGTGACGGTAGGCACAACTGGTCCAATTGGCTCTGGCTTGCCCCAATTTGGATTGCCGCGACGCTTTGCCATGTGTATGCTGTTCCTTTTGTTGGCGATGTGAACTGATGCATGGGTTTTGCCGGGTGATGAAGCAAAGAAACACCCAACAGTGGAAACAGGTACAACTCAACTATCCTATTTTACGAAGTTTTCATCCAAAAATCAATAGCCTGAGGGGAATTTTCTGGCTGAAAATTGCGCTTCTTCCTCTACCCAACACCAGCCACTAAAGTGGAGTAGAATTTTTCTTAGTAATTATTTATTTTCAGTAAGCTAGCAAGAATACTTCCAGTTTGACTTTAATGTCCGTGCAGCAACCCTTGTAATAACTTGTCTGCGCCCCGCCAGAAAATTTGTACACCGATCGCCAACAAAAGAAAGGAGATAATGCGCAGAATGCCGTGCGTGGTCTGGGGTGAGATTTTGCGCGTAAGTGTGGGGGCATAGGCATAGGCAAAATAGATGAGCAGGCAGAGGACCAAGACCGCGGCGAAAAGCCCTAACTGACTGAATACATTGTCCGTGAAGGTCGGCTGCTCGGCGTGGGCCGCCAAGGCCAGCATGACCACCACTGTTCCTGGGCCTGCCGTAATGGGAAAGGTAAAGGGATAGAAGACGCGAGCATCCAGGGCCTCCAGCGTATGCAGCGGCTTATCTTCTGGTATCGCCGCCGAGCTGTCTGGCTCGTTCAGCAAGTGCCAGCCCATCGACGCGATGACCAGACCTCCAGCCACCTCCACCACGGGCAGGGAGACGCCAAAAAAGCGCAGGACAAAGGAGCCGACCAGGTCCACGGTGAGCAGAAAGAGCACCGTAATGAATGCAATCTTCCGCGCCAGCCTTTTGTAGACTGCATGGTCCGCCGGTCCCACCAGTCCCATGAAGATCAGGGCCGAACCCACAGGATTGATGAGTGGCAACAGCGTACTGAAACCAATCGTAAAGTAGCTAAAAAAGTTGTCCATACTGTCCCGCTTCAGGTCTGCGCAGGGAGGGCCGCGCCCCAGGGAGCGCAGTATACCTCCCCGTCAAAAACATTAGCAGCCCGTGGTGAAAGTCGAGATGCCACGAAAAACGTCCCTCGGCGGCTAAAGCCGCGGTGATTTTGCGGCTCTTACGGCACGGCTGAAGCCGTGCCCCTTCAAAACCCGACTTTCACCACAGGCTGTTAGGGAACGCTCCGCCATGGCGTCCTGCCCTCGGCGCTGCCAAGGCCACCCACAGACCGCAGACAGGGATTTTGTGCCAGAAGTTAAAATCCCGTAATGTTATAGCCGCTGTCGACGTAGATGACTTCGCCGGTGATGCCAGAGGCCATGTCTGAGGCCAGGAAGGCCGCCGTGCCGCCCACCTCAGCGGTGTCTGTGTTGCGGTGCAGGGGGGCGCGGTCGGCGTGGATTTTCAGCAACTCGCCCAGGCCGCCAATTCCGCGTGCGGCCAGGGTCTTGATGGGGCCGGCGGAGATGGCGTTGACGCGGATGTTCTGCTTGCCCAGATCGTATGCCAGATAGCGCACGGTGGCTTCCAGCGCTGCCTTGGCCACGCCCATCACGTTGTAGTGGGGGACGACCTTTTCCGCGCCATAATACGTCATGGTAAGGATGCTGCCGCCTTCGGTCATCAAGGGTGCGGCGGCGCGGGACAAAGCGATCAGCGAGTAAACGCTGATCTCCTGGGTCACGCGAAAACCCTCGCGGGTGGTCAACACAAAGTCATTCTTGAGTTCTTCCGCCGGGGCGTAGGCCACGGAATGCACCAGCACGTGTAGCTTGCCGTAACGTTCTTTCAACTGCATAAAGACGCGATCGATTTCAGCATCGGAGGAGACGTCGCACTGGAAGGCCTCGGCCCCCGGCAAGGCCTCCAGAAGGCCCTCCGCCTCTTGTTTTAGGCGCTCATTCTGATAGGTGATGGCCAGTTTGCAGCCTGCGGCGTGCAGCTTCTGGGCGATGCCAAAGGCGATGGAACGTTTATTGGCCAGTCCGAAAACGACGGCGACTCGATCTTCCAGATGCAACATTCTTCCTCCGTGTAAAGGCCAACCCTGGCCCCGTCTGTCCCCAAGCATTCCCGCCCGTGCGCCGGATGGCGTGCGGACGTATAGAAAGTGTACCAAGGCCAGAATATCAGCCGCCCATGTCAATCAGCCCAACAGATTGAATGGGGTGCCCTAAAAAGCGGCTGCCAAGCTGGCGGAATTTCTGGATGGAGTCGGTGGCGAAAAAACGGCAACGGGCCGCGGCATCGGCATTGCTGGCCGGGAGTGGCCCGGCAGGCAGCATGGCGCGCGTCTCCAGGTCTTGCCGCACGCTGGCGGCGGTGGTCTCAGCAGAGTCCACAATGCGGATGGAACTGGGCAGCGTACGTTCCAGCAAGGGCCGCAGCAGCGGATAGTGGGTGCAGCCCAGCAGCACAGTGTCTGGCAGGGAATGGTTGGCCCGCGCTTCCTGCATCGCCTCCTCCAGATAAATGCGCAGGACCTCGGCGGTGACCGGGTGCTCCGTCCAGCCTTCTTCGATCAAGGGCACCAGCAACGGACAGGCCTTCTCTTGCGCGCGCAGTCCCCGGACGGCGCAGGCCTGCGCGTAGGCGTGGCTCTGCACGGTGGCATCGGTGGCCAGCACCAGGACAGCATGGTTTTGGCTGATGGCGGCGGCACTGGCCGCGCCGGTCTCAATCACGCCCAGCACTGGCACAGGGACAGCGTTGCGGATGGCGTCCAGGGCCAACGCGCTGGCCGTGTTGCAGGCAATCACCAGATACTCCGCGCCCTGGTGCACCAGCAGGCGGGCGCTTTCCGCAGCGTAGCGCTCAATGGTCGCCTTGGACTTGGAACCGTAAGGCAGACGCGCCGTATCGCCCAGATAGGTGAATTCCGCCGTTGGGAGTTGCGGCAACAAGGCGCGCAGCACGGTAAGTCCGCCAAAACCGGAATCAAAAACGCCGATCTGCAAGGTATGGCCAGGGGCATGGCCCAAGTCATGGCCCTGGTCACGGCCTAAAGTATGGTTCATGGATGTCCTTCCACGGGATTTTCCACTGGGTTTTCTGTGGTCAGGTAATTTCGCGTCAGGTCGGCATGGCCAGCCAGCGTCTCCTTCGGTTGCCCGTCCACCAGGAAATGCACCTGCGTGATCTGGGGCAGGTTGGCGTGCAGGGTATTGGCCACGGAAAGCAAGGTGAGCGTCTCGACCTCAATACCAGAGGGATGGCTGGCCACAAAATTACCATTCAAATTCACCACGGCCATCTCATCTGGCCCATCCGGCTTGTTTTGCTGGTCAGCCTGTCCGGGCTGCGCAGGCAATGGCAGCAGGTACACATCCGCCACGGCAGGCAGCGCAGGCAGCGGGTGCGGTGAGTCCGGTGCAGCATAGGCAAGGAACAGGGCCGTCAACAAGGCGCGCGTGCGCGCGGTTGCTTCCTGGGGCAGGGCCGCCATACGCTCCACGGGCGTGAGGGAACCGTCCGCATCTTTGGCAAGCACCAGGGTGACAGGGACGGCAGGCGCATCGCTGGAGGAGGTCAGGGGCGTGGTGTCTGGCATGGCCAGCAGGCGGTCCTGCGCGTGCTCTCTCATGCGTATCAAAAAAGCGGCCATGCAAACGGTGCTGACCAGCAGCACCCAGAAAACCACCTGTTGCCAGCGGGGAATCAAGGCTGCGTCCTCCAGTCCGTGCGCCAGGCGACAAGGGCCGTCGCCAGGGCGTCGGCAATCTGTTGCTGGTATTTCTGGTCTGTCACCGGCGTTTGCGCATTCAGCGGCGCCACTTCCACCGCGACGGCGGGACAGGTGGCGCTGTCCAAGGGCGACAGGGAGGTGCGACCCATGAGGACGGGGACCTGTGCGTGTGCCAGAGCGGTGTCCATCTCCGATTCCAGATGCAGGCTTCCCGTGATAAATCCCGCCTGGGCCGTTTGCCAGGGCACAAAATCGCGTGTCCCTGCCGGTTGTGCAGCAGGCGGCAGGGAAGAGGTGAACAGATGCACGCCCTGGCCCACGGCGGTGGCATGAATACTGAGGCAGGCCGCCGCGCGCGCACTGTCCATACTCTGGGCGCGCTGGTCGCTGGTCAGGTCCATGTCAGCGTCGCGCGTCAGAAGCACCGGAATGCCCCGGTCCGCCAGCAGCGCACGCAAGCGGCCCGTCAGCGCAAGGACGAATGTCTTTTCCTCCAGTCCCGCGCCAAGGTGCGCCCCTGTGTCTGTCCCGCCATGCGCTGCGTCCAGAACGACAGCATAGCGCGCCCCTGCAGAATACGGCGATGGCGCGGGCGCAGTAGATGCGGCAGGCGTGCGGACTGCCTGCGGTCCGCCAGTTGCTTGCGCAAAAGCGCCGGTGGCGAAAAGCAGGGCCAGTGTCCCGGCTGCCAGCCTGCACCGCAGAAGCAGCGCGCTTTTAATCCAATGCATAGATGGCAAGGCCACTCAGCAATTTGGGATAGAAGTCGGTGGACTTCTGCGGCATCACGTCCCCGGCAAAGGCGACCTCGCGTAGTTGCTCCATGCGGGCCGGGTTCATCAGGAAGGCGATCTGCGCCTGCCCTGTCGCCACCTGTTGGATGGATTCCGCAGTGTCCCGCAGGTAGCGCAGGTTGGTCTGTTCCAGAATGGCCTGCTCCGAGATGCCCAGCAGCCGCTCCAGCACAATGCGGTGCAATTGCACCACGTCCAGACGGCGTTGCCGTTCGGGGAGCGCGGCCAGGGCCGCATCCATCGCCGCACGGTCCGCCGTCAGCAAGTGCCTGCCCTGGCGCGTGACGGCGACAAAGGCCGTGCCCTTGGCGCCAGTCTGCGCCAACTCCTGTTGCAAGGCGCTGGCGCTGGCGTTTTCCGGCAGCGTCTGGACGCTGAAAAACCCCCCGGCGCGGGCCAAAAACTGGGCCTCGTCAAAGTTGGCCAGTCCAAAAACGACGCGGTGGGTGGGCAGGATGGTCAGCCCTTCTGAATCCATATTGACAAAGGTCATCATGGCCGCCGCCTCTGGATAGGGTGGTTGCGGCAGCGGGGAAGAGGCGCTCTCAAAGGTGCGGGAGGGCGCGCCCTCTTTGGGGGCGTGCTCGCGCGCGTAGTTCAGGGCCGTTTCGTAACGATGATGGCCGTCGGCAATGATGAGTTTCTTGTCCTGCATGGCGCTCAGCAGCATGTTCAGCGTGGCCGGGTCACTGACGCGCCATACGCGATGGATGGTCCCGTCCTCGTCGGTCACCTCAGCCGTGGGCGTGCCGTTGTTGCTGAAGAGCAGCTTTTCAGCAGTGTGGACAGGGTCCGAATAGAGCATGAATATCTGCCCGAAGTGGGCGTGGGTGGCCTGCAACAGGCGCAGACGGTCGCCTTTGGGCTTGGCCAGGGTCTGCTCATGGCGATAGACGACGCCTTGGCTGTAATCGCACAACTCGCCGAGGGCAATAAACCCGCGCCGCTCGCCCACTGTGCCCGTTGTTCCGGGCACGCGATAAATCTGCGAGTAGGCAAAGACGGAGGGAGCATCGTCCTGCACCAGGACATTTTTTGCGCGCCATGCGGAGAAGTTTTGCGCCGCCCGCGTGTAAACGTTGTTCTCTTCGTTATCAAACAACTCCGGCAGGCCCAGGATGATGCGCACCAGATTGTATGGGCTGCGCTGGTAATAGCCCTGCTGCATGGAGGGGGTGATTTTGTCGTAGGGTTGCGTCACCGTGTCCTGCAGGTCCACGACGGCGGGGTTGTAGCGCCAGGCCCGAAAGGGATAAATATGTGCCATACCTGTATGTCTCTCCCACGCAGGCGCTGGAGCGTCTGCGGTGTATTCAAAATCCATTTTTGTTTCATTCAGGATTGTATCGCAGGCGGCGGGCGGGAACGGCCCCATGGCACGCACGCGCACAGACCCAACAATGCGCCAGGCATTTTTGATGTTCAGAAAAAGATGGCAAATGGCGTACATTGAAAGTGATCTGGGAACTTTGGAAAGGACGTCCCCACGGACAGCACCCGCACACTGGACACCATGCCCCAACACAATCAACAGTATGTGCTGCGGTCCCTATTGTTCGCAGTGCTAGTATTGTCAGCCTGGACCATGGTCGCCCAGCAGGCGCCAACGGTCCCTACGGGGCCAGCAAGCACCAGCAGCACCCCTGCTGTGGAAACACAACCTTCGCTGACGGTGGACCGTGATCCGGTCGCTTCGCCGGACGACATCACTCCCTCGGCCAGTCCAACCAGTCCGTCACCCGGCGTAGCGCCAGCGGCGGCCCCAGGGCAGGCAGCATCTTCAAAGGAAAACGGGCGCTATCTCTTCCGCACCTCAGTGGAGGAGGTCGTCTTGAACGTCACCGTGGTCAATGCGCAGCAGCACCTGGTGACCACGTTGACGAGGCCGGATTTCACTGTTTACGAGGACAATGTCCAGCAAAAAATCACCTCCTTCCGCCATGAAGACATACCCGTTTCCATTGGCATATTGATTGACAACTCCGGCTCCATGCGGGACAAGCGGGCCGCCGTGAACCGTGCCGCGCTGGACCTGGTGCGCGCGTCGAACCCGCAGGACGAGGCGTTCATCGTCAATTTTTCTGACGACGCTTTTCTTGACCAGGACTTCACCTCCAGCGTGCCACTGCTCCAGAACGGCCTCAGCCACATCGACTCCAAAGGTGGCACCGCGCTGTATGACGCTGTGGTCGCCTCGGCGGACCATCTGGCAAAGGACGCCAAGCGCCCCAAGCAGGTGCTGCTGATTATCACGGACGGCGAGGACAACAGCTCCAGCACCACACTGGAGCAGACCGTGCGCCGCATCCAGGACCTGCAAGGACCGATTGTCTACTCCATTGGCCTGCTGTATGGCGACGACGAAGGACATGAAGCCAAGCGCGCGCGCCGGGCGCTGGAATTGCTGAGCAATGAAACCGGCGGTCTGGCCTATTTCCCAAAATCGCTGGCCCAGGTGGATGAGATCGCAGATGAAGTGGCGCAGGACATACGCAACCAGTACACCCTTGGCTACCACCCCATCAAGCCAGCCACGCAGGCCGGGGCCTATCGCACGGTCCGCGTGGTGGTCAAGGCCAAGGGCATGGGCAAGCTGATCGCACGCACCCGCCCCGGCTACTATCCCGGCCCAGAGAAGACGTCCGCCTCCAGCGGACTGGCGGCTGGCGCTTCCGGGGCCAGCACGTCCCATTGATGCCGGGTGCGCGGACCATCTTCTGGCCTTGCAGCTTGCTGCGCGTGGAAGGTGGAGCGACAGAAGCAGCAGCAGCGTTTACTATATCCAAAGAATGATGCAATCATAGGGCGCAGGTTGCAGGCCCGGTCCCCTTGTTTCTGCCGTTGATGGAAGTTGGATGGGTCTCCTTCTGCCTGCCGCGAAGGACACAGAAGGACTTTCCCCATCCACCGTCGGCAGCCACGGGAGGGACGGCCAGTTCTGGCGCCGGAGGACACTTGCTTTACTGGCTACTCTATCAACGGCTCTTCCCGGTCTTTCACGCCTTCCGCATCTTCCGGTATTTGACCTTTCGCACGGCCTTTGCCACGCTGACGGCCCTGTTGATTGCCCTGCTGATCGGCCCTTTTCTCATCGAGCGGCTACGCGAGTTCCAGATAGGCCAGTACATCCGCGAGGACGGTCCCAAAGACCACCAGAAAAAGGCCGGCACACCCACCATGGGCGGACTGTTGATCTGCGTGGCCATTCTGGTGCCGACCTTGCTTTGGAGCGACCTCTCCAACCCTTTTGTCTGGATGGCCGTCTTTTCCACGGTTGGTTTTGGCGCGATTGGTTTTGCGGATGATTACATGAAAGCGGTCCATCGCCGCAACCTGGGCCTGACGGCGCGGGCCAAATTCGCCTGGCAGTTTGCGGTTGCGTTGGCGCTCTCGCTGGCCCTGGTCTGGTTGCAGCACAAGGGCGATTACTCCACGCGCCTGCTGGTGCCCTTTGCCAAGCGGTTTCGCCCGGACCTGATGGTGCATTCCCTGCTGCACGTTCCGCACCTGTGGCCGCTGGCCTTTTTCCCCTTTGTTATTTTCACGGTGCTGGTGCTGGTCTTTTCCAGCAACGCGGTCAACCTGACCGACGGGCTGGATGGGCTGGCCATTGGATGCACCATCATCGCCGCTGGCGCGTTGACGGTGTTGACCTATTTGAGCGGCAACGTGGTCTTTGCCAATTATCTGGAATTGCAACGGATGCCGCTGGTCTCAGAGTTGACCATCTTCTGCGGGTCCATGGTGGGGGCCAGCATCGGCTTCCTCTGGTACAACGCGCACCCGGCGGAGGTCTTCATGGGCGATGTCGGCTCCCTGGCCCTGGGCGGGGCCATCGGCACGCTGGCCGTCATCATTAAACAGGAGCTTCTGTTACCATTCATCGGCGGGGTCTTTGTGCTGGAGGCCGTCAGCGTGATGTTGCAGGTGGGCAGCTACAAGTTGCGCGGGAAGCGCATCTTCAAGATGGCCCCGCTGCACCATCATTTTGAGTTGCTCGGCTGGTCTGAGTCAAAGGTGATTGTCCGCTTCTGGATTGCGGCCCTGGTCTTTGCCCTGTTTGCCCTCACCACGCTCAAACTGCGTTGAGCGGGGCAGGCAACGCGAAGATCGTGGGACAATCGGGACGCAGGCAAGGCGTCAGGACGCGGCAGGACCGCAAAATGCGTATGGAAAGATTGGGAAATGCGATGGAATTGAAGGGCAAAAAAGTTTTGGTTGTCGGGGCCGGCAAGTCAGGGCTGGCCACGGCCCTGTTTCTACGTAGTCGGGGCGCACAGGTCACCGTTTCCGACGTGCGCAGCGCAGAGATGCTGGCCATGGAAATCCCCGCGCTGCTGGATGCGGGTGTGATGGTGGAGGCGGGCGGCCACGGCTGGCTTACCTTCCGGCGGCAAGACATCATTGTTGTCAGTCCTGGCGTGCCATTCGACACGCCGGTGCTGGTGCAGGCGCGTACGCATGGCCTGCCTGTCCTGGGAGAGCTGGAACTGGCCACGCATTTTCTGCAGGGGCCGGTGCTGGCCATCAGCGGGTCCAACGGCAAGACCACCACCACCACCCTGTGCGGCGAGATATTGCGCGCCAGCGGAAACCCTACGCTGGTGGGCGGCAACATCGGCGTGCCGGTCATCTCCCTGGTAGACCAGAGCACACCAGAAGGATGGAACGTGCTGGAGGTCTCCAGCTTCCAACTGGAAACCACGGTCGACTTTCATCCGCGCATTGCCGTGCTGCTGAACATCACGCCGGACCACCTGGACCGTCACGGCTCCATGGAGAACTACATTGCCGCCAAAGAGCGCATCTTTGCCAACCAGACGGCTGGGGACTGGCTGGTGCTGAATGCGGACGACGAACACACCCAACACTCCGCCGCCCGCGCCCATGGCCAGGTCTTCTGGTCCAGCGCCCGGCGCGCGGTGCGGCAAGGGACCTTTATTTATCAGGACGCAGTGGTCTTCCGCGCCACAGAGCAATCTGCCGTGGAACCGGTCCTTCCGGTCGCGGAAATCCCGCTGAAGGGCGCGCACAACGTGGAAAATGTCTTGGCCGCTGTCTGCGCGGCGCGTCTGGCTGGCGTCCCGGCGGAGACGGTCCGTGCCGCTGTGGCGGCTTTCCATGCGGTTGAGCACCGGCTGGAATTTGTGGCCAACATCAACGGCGTGGAGTATTACAACGACTCCAAGGCGACCAATGTGGACGCCACCATGAAGGCCATTGCCTCCTTTGCCGGGGGCGTGCATTTGGTCCTTGGTGGCAAGGACAAGGACTCCGATTACACGCTGCTGGGGCCGTTGTTAAAGGAGCGCGTGCGTGCCGTATACACCATTGGCGCAGCCGCGGAGAAGATCACGCGGCAGATCGCCGGGACGGTGCCACTGCACGCCTGTGGGACGCTGGAGGCCGCCGTGAAAAAGGCGGGCGCCGCAGCCAAGGCGGGCGAGGTGGTCCTGCTGGCCCCGGCCTGTGCCAGCTTTGACCAGTTTGCAAGCTATGAGCACCGTGGCCGCGTCTTCAAAGAACAGGTGCTGGCGCTCCAGGAGCAGGTGGTGACGCTCCAGGACGAGTAGGGAAGGGACGGGCAGAGATGGCGAAACGTGTCGGCGTAGACAAATGGCTCTTTGTCGTCACCCTGCTGCTGGTGCTCTTTGGCCTGCTCATGGTCTTCAGCTCCTCGGCGGTGATGGCCAAGGAGCGGTATGGCTCACCGTACACCTTTGTCCTCAAGCAGGCCGGCTGGGCCGCGCTGGGCCTGCTGGCGATGGCCTTCTTTATGCGGCGGGACTACCGTAAACTCAACCGTCCCTCGGTGGTCTTTCCAGTGGTGGCCATTACCACGCTGCTGTTGCTGGCCACCTTTGCCATGCATGGCTCACACCATACCCACCGTTGGATACGCTTTGCATTTTTCAGCTTTCAGCCTTCAGAGGTCGCCAAACCTGCGCTGGTGCTCTTTCTCGCCTGGTTCTTGCAGGACCGCGTGGGCCGTCTGGACGATTGGCGCCGCTCCCTGTTGCCCGCCGCGCTGCCCAGCCTGGTCTTTATCGCGCTCATTTTGAAGGAACCGGACCTGGGCACGGCGCTGGTCTGCGCCGCTGTGACAGTGCTGATGCTGTATCTGGCTGGCGCCAGGGTGCGCTATCTTTTTTATGCATTTCTGGCCTCCATGCCGGTCATGTACTACATGCTTTTCCGTGTGCCCTGGCGTCGCGCGCGCATGGTTGCCTTTCTCAATCCGCAGTCGGACCCCCAGCGCACTGGCTTCCATATCTTGCAGTCCCTGATCGCCGTGGGGACGGGCGGCATCCATGGCCTGGGCCTGATGGAAGGCCGCCAGAAGCTCTTCTATCTGCCGGAGCCGCACACGGACTTCATCTTCGCCAACATCGCGGAGGAACTGGGCCTGATTGGGACGCTGTGTGTGGTGGCGGCGTTTACCATATTGGGCTGGCGCGGCCTGCGCGCAGCGGTCCTCTCCACGGACCCGTTTGCGCGCTTCCTCGCCTTTGGCATTACGGCCACGGTGCTCATCCAGGCATTTTTTAATATCAGCGTGGTGCTGGCGCTGGTGCCCACCAAAGGCATCGCACTGCCGTTCATCTCTGCGGGGGGCACGTCCATGTTCTTTATGCTGGCGGGGATGGGCGTTCTGTTGAACATCACGCGAGAGATTGATTGATCCCATTGACAAGATTGACCACCATGCCGGAAGGGCGTTTGCGGGTGCTGATTGCCGGGGGCGGCACAGGCGGACATGTGCTCCCCGCGCTGGCCGTGGCCTGCGAGCTGGTCGCACAATATGGCGCCGAGGTGCGCTTTCTAGGCACCGCGCGCGGCATGGAGACACGGTTGGTCCCTGCTGCTGGCTTTCCCTTGGAGTTGGTCCCGGTGGGGCAGCTCAACCGCGTTTCCTGGGGGACGCGCCTGCGCACCGTGGCCCGCTTGCCGATGGGCCTGCTTGCCTGTCTGCGCCTGTTGCGGAATTTCCGTCCGCACGCCGTGCTGGGAGTGGGGGGATATGCTTCCGGTCCAGCAATGTTGGCCGCCATTTTGACAGGGACGCCGCGCATGGCCTTTGAACCGAACGCTGTGCCCGGCATGGCCAATCGCTGGGTGGGGCGCTGGGTGCAGGCCGCCGCCGTCAACTTTGCCGATACGTCCCGCTTTTTCCGCAATGCCACGGTGACCGGGGTCCCCGTGCGCCCGGAGTTTTTTTCTTTACCTGCGCCGGGGCCAGATGCTCCGCCGCACCTGCTGGTCTTTGGTGGCAGTCAGGGTGCGCGCGTGCTGAACGCCATCTTGCCACAGATCGCTGCGCCCCTGCTGGCAGGCGTCCCCGGACTGACCATCCTGCACCAATGTGGCGCAGGGCATTTGCAGGAAACACGGGAGGCCTATCTGCGCAATGGCGCGCCCGCAGACAGGACGAACAATGCCGCCAACTCCCGCTGGGAGGTGCGCGAGTTCCTGGACGACATGCCCCAGCGCTTTGCCGCGGCCACCCTGGTGCTTTGCCGTAGCGGGGCCAGCACGGTTGCCGAGCTGGCCGCTGCCGCCAAGCCATCGCTGCTGGTGCCGTTTCCTCTGGCGGCGGACGACCATCAACGCCGCAATGCGGAGATACTGGTGGGGGCCGGAGCAGCGGCCATGCTGTTGCAGGCAGACCTGACGCCGCAAACGCTGCTGGAACAACTCACAGCGTTACTGCGTGATTCAGGACGGCTGGCCGCAATGGGCCGCCGGGCGCGGCTGCTGGCCCATCCCGATGCGGCCCGGCAAATGGCCCGCATCTTGCATCATCTGCGGCAAAGACCCTAAGGCCACTCTTCAAGAAAGGCCACTCGGAATTTTCTGGTGTTTCATCTCTGCAAAAAACCGCGGCCCAATGCCGCAAAAAATGCGATGCCAGGCGGCCTTCCTTGGGAGATATGTCCTCCGTATTACGCAATGCGTAACGGAAAGGAGACCGATTAGTTTTTGGGCTTGGGCGGCGGCGTCAACAAGGGGCTGTCGGCAGGGGCGGCCTGGCCCATCTGCGATTGCGGCGCGTTGGTATGCAGGTTGTCCCCGCGGCTGCCTTCTTTGTAGGTGGAGTATTGGTTTTTCGGCAGTTCCATTTTCACCAGGATGGTCTTGCTGTCCCCATCAATCTGGTATTCCTTCCCGTAGGTGCGGTACCCCTCGGCAATCACCTGGAGCAGCACGGTGGTGCCAATGGGGACCACGTCCAGCGTGGCCTTGCCCTGCTCGTTCGTCTTCAGCTCCATGTTGCCCAGGTCCTTGTCTTTCTTCATGGGATGGAAGATGACGGCGGCATTGTGGATGGGTTTGCCAGTGGAGGCCTTCACCACGGAGACCACAATGTGCGCCGTGGCGGGCGGGGCCTTGTACTTGCGTGGACTGCGCTGGGCCAGCGCAGCCGGGGCCATTTGGACCAGGAACAGAAGGAACACTCCAAGGGAAACGGCCAACGGCCATGATTGTTTGCGATGCATGGAAAAATTGTACCCTGATTCGGGCCTAACAGCCCGTGGTGAAAGTCGAGATGCCACAAAAACGTCCCTCGGCGGCTGAAGCCGTGCCCCTTCAAAACCCGACTTTCACCACAGGCTGCTAAAGGACTGGTTGCGTCGGGTGGCATTCTCTGTTTTTCCATCCCGTGCGATATTCTTGCCACATGTTGCATCGACCCAGCGTCCTGTTGCGCCTGGAGGCGCTCACCGTACTGTTTGCAAGCTGCGCCTTCTATGCCTTTGGGCTGCATGGGAGATGGTTGCTCTTTGCCGCCCTGTTCCTGGTCCCCGATGTTTCCCTGCTGGGATACGCCACTGCAAAGGGCAGGCCATACGCCGCCTCTTTTTACAATCTGGTCCACAGCTATATTGGCCCGATGGCCCTCCTGCTGCTTGCCTGGCACAGTTCTGCATTGCGTACCGGGCAGGTCGGCGCAATCTGGATGGCGCATATCGCGATGGACCGATTGCTGGGCTTTGGGTTGAAATATCCCAATGCCTTTCAGCCGACACACATACAAAGCGCGCAAATCTGGCGGGCGGCTTCCTGATAACTCATTTACTGTAAGAGACTTAATATGTGGATTTCCTGTCCAGGAGGGGACTTGTCCATCGCCGGATAAAGTGTATGAAGGTAATATGAGCGTAATCCACTAAAATCTTACCTTGCCCCTTGACAAGGTCCTCTCGGATTGCGTACTCTAGCACTCGGATGGCAGGAGTGCTAACGATGCTTTTCTGCCCCACTCAAAGTATCTTGTTCCCATCTGCAAGATAGGCGCAGGCAATACACCTGCAAACTGTTATCGATTGAAGGAGAAGGAAAGCCATGGCAAGTGCAAAAACGAGTGCAACCACCTCTCTGACCCCGCTGCATGATCGCATTCTGGTCCGGCGCGTGGAAGAGGGCGAAACCGTGAGGGGCGGCATCATCATCCCGGATTCCGCAAAAGAGAAGCCCCAGGAAGGCGAAGTGATCGCCGTCGGCAAGGGCAAGTCCAACGATGAAGGCAAGGTGTTTCCGCTGGATGTGAAGGCGGGCGACCGGGTCCTGTTCGGCAAGTATTCCGGCAACGAAATCAAGATCGATGGTGAGGAGTTCCTCATCATGCGGGAAGAGGACGTTCTGGGCATCCTGGCCAAAAAGTAGGCGGACCGCTATCAAAGCAGTCCGCTTTTTTACTGCCAGGCGCACAGGGTATGGCAATGAATTTCAGCAAGTTTTCAGTTTGAGGAGAGATAAGAAATGGCAAAGCAGATTTTGCATGGAGAAGAATCACGGCAGGCAATCCTACGCGGCGTCAACAAGCTCGCGGACGCCGTAAAGGTGACGCTCGGCCCCAAGGGCCGCAATGTCGTCATCGAGAAGAAGTATGGTTCGCCGACCATCACCAAAGACGGTGTGACGGTGGCCAAAGAGATCGAGTTGAAGGACTCGCTCGAAAACATGGGTGCGCAGATGGTACGCGAGGTCGCCTCGAAGACCTCCGACGTGGCCGGCGATGGCACCACCACCGCGACCGTACTGGCGCAGGCCATCTACCGCGAAGGCGTCAAGACGGTGGCCGCTGGGGCCAATCCAATGGCGCTCAAGCGCGGCATTGACAAGGCCGTGGAGAAGATCATTGGCAAGCGCGACAAGGAAGGCAATTTTGAGCACACCGGCGCCCTGGGCAAATTCTCCAAGCCCGTTTCCGGCGACATGATCGCCCAGGTGGGCACCATCTCCGCCAATGGCGACCAAGAGATTGGCACCATCATCGCGCAGGCCATGGAGAAGGTCGGCAAGGACGGCGTCATCACCGTGGAAGAATCCAAGACCATGCGCACGGACCTGGAGACCGTGGATGGGATGCAGTTTGACCGCGGCTATCTCTCGCCTTACTTTGTCACCGACCCGGACCGCATGGAATCGGTGCTGGAAGATGCCTACATCCTGATCCACGAAAAGAAGATCAGCTCCATGAAGGACCTGTTGCCCTTGTTGGAGCAGATTGCCCGCAACGCCAAGCCCCTGGTCATTATTGCCGAGGACGTGGACGGCGAGGCCCTGGCCACGCTGGTGGTGAACAAGCTGCGCGGTACGCTGAATGTGGCCGCCGTCAAGGCCCCTGGATTTGGCGATCGCCGCAAGGCCATGCTGGAAGACATCGCCAAGCTGACTGGCGGGCGCGCCATCACCGAAGACCTGGGCATCAAGCTGGAGAACGTGAAGCTGGAAGACCTGGGCCGCGCCAAGCGCGTCACCATCGACAAGGACAACACCACCATCGTCGATGGCGCTGGCAAGACGGAAGACATCCAGGGCCGCGTCAAGGAACTGCGCAACCAGATTGAGAAGACCACCTCCGACTACGACCGCGAGAAGTTGCAGGAGCGGCTGGCCAAGCTGGTCGGCGGCGTGGCCGTCATCAAGGTGGGCGCGGCGACCGAGACCGAGATGAAGGAAAAGAAGGCCCGCGTGGAAGACGCCATGCACGCCACCCGCGCCGCGGTCGAAGAAGGCATCGTCCCGGGCGGTGGTGTGGCCCTGATCCGCTGCACCAAGGACGTGGACGAACTCCTTAAAACGCTGGAAGGCGATGAGAAGGTCGGCGCGCAGATCGTCCGTCGCGCCATTGAAGAGCCGCTGCGCCAGATCGTCGGCAATGCCGGGGAAGAGGGCGCGGTGGTGGTGGGCAAGATTTTGGAGAGCAAAGACCCCCACTTCGGCTACAACGCCGCAACCAGCGCCTTTGAGGACCTGGTGAAGGCGGGCGTCATTGATCCTACCAAGGTCACCCGCACGGCCCTGCAAAATGCCGCTTCCATCGCTGGTTTGATGCTGACCACGGAAGCCATGGTCTGCGAGATACCGGAGAAGAAAGAGACGTCCCCGGCAGGCATGGGCGGTGGCATGGGCGGCGGCATGGACGGCATGTACTAATCCCGCCGAATGGCAAACAACCGGACCGCCCTGCAAACGACCGTGGGGCGGTCTTTTTCTTGTTACATACCATTCCATCCAGACAACACGGTGAAGGAGTATACGGGCATGTTGCTTGGTCTGGAGTAGGAGTGGGACTTAAAATCCATTGGGCAGTGTTCGGGCGAGGAGGAATACGGGACAATCCAATGAAAATCTTAATCAAACGCGCCTACGATGGGCCAGACGAGAAGGACGGATTTCGGGTCCTGGTAGACCGGCTATGGCCCAGGGGTCTGAGCAAAGACAAGCTAAAAATCGACGCCTGGTACAAGGACGTGGCCCCATCCACCGGACTGCGCCAATGGTTTGGCCATGACCCGGAACGCTGGGCGGAGTTCCAGAAGCGCTACAAAGGAGAGCTTGCATCCAGCGCAGTGCAACAGCGTCTGCGCGACCTGTTGCAGGAAGCAGGCCGCCGAAACATCACGCTGGTCTACAGCGCCCAGGATGCGGAGCACAACCAGGCTGTGGTGCTGCGGGATGTGCTGGCAAAACTCGCAGGCTGACCTGCGATTGCCACCACCAGCCTGCAAGAAACGACCGCCCCTGTTATGGTGTCGCTGTTGCCGGAGCGGGAAGCGCGGGAAGCCCCAACTCCTGTGGGGCGGGAAGCGCACCGGTCTGCCCAAATTGGCGTCCGGCCCGGTGGAATGCGATGCTACGCTGCACCCACATCTGCATGTTCATGTCATACCGTACCAGGACGTTGTCCAGCCAATACGGACGGTTTTCCTTGAGCCACGCGGTCTGGTAGAGGTCGCGCAGCAGACCATAACCGTCGCGCATGTCCTGGCACTGGCCATTGACTCCGTAGATGGTGTTGGCCAGCCTCCAAAAATCCTCGTGTTTTGAGCGGTCTTTTTGTTCCGCGTACATGCGCGTGTATTCGTCGACGATTTCCTGCGCCTGTTGGAATTTCTGCCCGATAAAATCGATGCGCCGCGCACCCAGTTCCATCGCGTCCAGGGCGCCAGCGTTGCGGATGTTTTTTTCCGCGCGCGCGCGTTCAATCAAGACGATGGCATTTTCCGCATGCACCCGCAGATCATGCGCCACAGGAAGCAATTTGGCGGAGGTCTGTTGTCCTTGCTTGCTCCAGGGGTCCATCCAGAAAAGTTCGTCCGTGGCCGCATGGAGGCCGACCTTCGCGAAGTCCTGCTGGGCCGTCATCAACTCCAGTTGCGCCTGGTTTACGTCTCCCGTGGCATCGTTGTGAAAGACCTGTCCATAGCTCTGCTGGAACTGTGCGAGATTGCTCATTCCGGGCTGCCAGCCAGCCGCTGCACCAAAGAGGACGCCATACCAGTCCTGGGCAAAAAGGCCCTCGCCATCATCATTCCACACCGTGTTCAGTTCGCCAGTGGCGCCCAGCCGCTGCCCATCCGCCACGAAGCGCTGGATGTTTTCGAGCGCCGCGTTGTTGTCTGGATAGACGACCCTCCAGTTGCTGACGCCAGGGGAGACCCAGGTCTCCATGCCCGCGTCCGTATATGGCTTGATCCAGCGGTCATAGCCCTGTGCGTGGGGCGAGTATTCCCACGCAACGGCAATCATGTCCTTGGGCAGGGTCTTGACCAATTCGGGCGACTTCATGGCGATGTCGCCCCAGAAAAGCAGCCGTTTGTGCAGCGGTTGCAACGTGGTATAGATCTGCCGCAGAAAGTCGATATAGACCTTGCCTAGCCCTTGCTGCTGGACGGCCTGTTGCGTTTGTCCCGCACCCAGCTCGAAGGTCTCATCGGCCCCGATGTGGAGGAACGGACCGGGAAACATCTGGGCGATTTCCGTAAACCACTGGTCGATTTGCTGCAGCGATCCTGGCTGCCCCGGCGCAAGGACACTGCCGTGGGGCGTCTCCGCCAGGGGGGCGAATTGCTCATAGATCAATACATGGTGCAGGTGCCCAAAGGCCTCTTGCTCCGGAATGATCGTAATGTGGTATTGCTGCGCGTAACGGACCAGCTCTGCTACGTCAGCGCGGGTCATGGCCCCTCCCGGCGGCGCTGGCAGCGGGTCCGAGGCATATTGCAGGTTGTTCTCAAAATAAGGCGAGTAGATGTTCACTTTGTATGCGGCCAGGGTGCGGACCTGTTTCTTCTGATACTCCAGCGTGGGCACCGGGCCGCGCGAGAGATCATCATCCAGTCCGCGATACTGCATCGCCGGCCAGTCCCGGACGGTCGCCTTTTGCAGCGCCAGCGTGCCCTCCTCGCCGGTGAGCAGTTGTTTGATGGTCTGTACGCCGTAGAATACGCCTGCGGGTGTGGCGGCGATGTCATATACGGCGCCGCCATCACTGACGAGGATGTATCCCTCGTCCTGCATCTCAGGAGTGAATTTAAGATGGTGGCGCGCCAGCAGCGCGGTGGCCCTGGGTGTTTTCCATCGCAGCAACACGACGGTCGCGCTTCCTTTGCCCTGCATCCGGGCATGGCCCCCGCGTTGCTTGACGGCGTCCGCCAGGTCCTGCGCGGCAAAGCGGTCTTCAGGATTGTTGGCGAATTGCAGGGCGAGGCCATAGTGGAGCGGGAGCGTCCCCGTCATCTGGATTTCCCGCGGCATGGGAAGCAATGCGGGTCTGCTTTCCGATGGAACGACCGAAGCGACAGCGGTCTGGGTCGCTTTCCGCGCAGCGGCCTGCGAAAACGCCCCGCAGCCAAGCAGCAGGAGCACACCCAGCGAAATGGAGAAAGGACCATGAGAGGAACGAATCACGCGGAACACCTCAGATAAATTGAAATCAGCGCAGGAACACGGAGTGGGACCCAGTCCAATATATACCATGCAGTATAGTCAGATAGACAGTATTGCGCGCGGGCCTGTACCACTCCCGTTACAAGAAGGGCAATGAGGGCGGCGACGCCGTAGGCCAGGCAAACGCCGCGTTTTCCTGGGCCTGTCCGTGTCCTGCCAGATACATTTGGATACACTTGGGTGATTGGATTGTATGGAAGATCATTATTTAGGGATTGATGCCGGTGGGACCAAAACGCGCTGCGTCCTGGGCGATGCAACGAAGGTCCTGGCCAGCGCCACGGCTGGCCCCATTAAGATCATGCGCGTCTCTGAAGCGGAGGCGGCCAGCAACCTGTCATCGCTCTTGCAGGAGGTCGCTGCACGCTCTGGCGTGCCCATGGGAGCCATCACCTGTACCTGCGTGGGACTGGCAGGCATCACCGTGCCGCGCGTGGAAGAGTGGACCCGCAAGGCCCTGCAGACGCACCTCCAGGGCAAGCTGCTGATCTATGGCGATGAGGAGATCGCCCTGGATGGCGCTTTCTTCGGCACACCGGGCGTACTGGTGATTGCCGGGACTGGCTCCAACGTCGTAGGCCGTGGAATGGATGGCGCGGTCTTCCACCTTGGCGGATGGGGGCCGGTGTTGTCCGATGAAGGGTCCGGGTATTGGATAGGATGGCAGGCCGTCCGCGCCCTGCTGCGTGCGCTGGACCGGGGCCGCGAGACAGCGCTCCTTGCCGCCGTGCTACAGCAATGGCAGACCACCACCCTTGCCGGGCTGGTGGACCTGGGCAATCGTGTGCCAGGCCCAGACTTTTCCCAGTTGGCCCCCGTGGTGGCGCAGTGCGCCGACGCAGGCGACGCGGTCGCCATTGAGGTGTTGGAAGCGGCGGGCAGGGAACTGGGCGGTATGGCCGCCTTTGCGCTGCAAAAGGTGCAGGCCTCATTGGACGATGCCAGGACCAAGGAGGACAAGGCCCTGCTGCGTTTGGCCTTCACCGGTGGCGTGCTCAGCCATGTCCCCCAGGTGCGTGGGGCGCTGGTTGCCACGGTGCGCAGCACGGTCCCGCAGGTGGAGGTGCTTCCTGGTCCAGCCGATGCCGCGCTGGGGGCGCTCTGGCGGGCGCGCCACAGCGAAAAGTTCGCCGCACGTTAAATCCCCTGCGCGGGTGGTCCGCTGCGCCATGGCCCCTTGCACATACAAGCAATCAGTGGGTGGCAGGGACCACCTGTCCGCGCAGCAGCATGGCCTGCACCGTGCCATGCGGTGAGAGGACAGTAATGTCTGCTGCCCTTCCTGCTTCCAGCGCGCCCACTTGTTTCTCCAACCCGGTCATTTTGGCGGGGTTTGTTGTCAGGCAACGCAGGCCTGCCTGGAGTCCACACTGGGTGAACCCCACGAAGTTCTGCAACGCGCGGTCCAATGTGAGCACGCTGCCCGCCAATCTCCCCTCTGACAGGCAGGTCCCGTTGGCGACCGTGACATCAAAATTGCCCAGCCGATAGGTGCCGTCCGGCATGCCCGTGGCGCTGATGGCGTCGGTAATCAGGATGCAGCGGTCCGGCCCCTTTGCTTTCCAGTACAGGCGCACCAGCATGGGATCGACGTGGATGGCGTCGCAGATGATTTCCGCAAACAGGGAGTGCTGGTCCAGCACCACGCCGAGGATGCCGGGATCGCGATGGTTGAGCGCCCGCATGGCGTTGTAGGTGTGGGTGGCGCTGCGCGCACCGGCGGCGATGCCTGTCAGGGCGGCCTCCGTGTGGGCGTCACTGTGTCCCAGGCTGATGCGCACGCCCTTGCGCGTGGCGTGTTCGATCAGCTCCGGCGCACCGGGCAGTTCTGGCGCCATGGTCATCAGGGCAATGTGTCCACGGGCGGCCTCATAAAAGCGGTCAAAGAGCGGGACCGAGGGCGGCTGCAGCAGCTCCGGCGGATGCACGCCACGCTTTTCACAAGACAAAAACGGGCCTTCCATGTGGATGCCGAGCGGCCTTGCTCCGGGATGGTCCGTGCGCTCAATCTGCTGCGCCAGACCATCCAGCGCCCGCAGGATGTGCTCTTCCGGGGCCGTCACCGTGGTGGGGAAATACGACCCCACGCCATGCGTGGTGAGAAAAACGCCCAGGGCGTCAATGGCATTGGCGGAAGCCTCCATCACGTCATGCCCCTGGCCGCCGTGCGTGTGGACATCAAAAAATGCTGGCGTCAGGGTGGCGTCTGCATAGTCCAGGTGCTGCGCGGCCGCGGGGACATCTGCGGCATCAGCGGACTGGATGCTGACAAGAAGGCCATCCTCCACCACGACGATGGGATGGTCGACAATTTTTTCTGGCGTGAGAAGATGGGCGGCAGTAATGACGGTCCGCATGGTGAGAGCACCTCTTGAACGTATACCTGTATATACAATACAGGAAAAAGCTGGCCTGGGCAACGCAAGTTTGCGTTGCCCAGGCCATATACGTGTCCGCTGCAGGGCTTGGGCCTGCCTTTAGGAGCAGCCGCTGGTGCTGCCGCATTCAACGCATTTGTAACAGCTACCGTTACGGACCATGATGGCCCCGCAAACGTGGCAAGTCTGGGCGTCCCCCATGTCAATCAAGGAACGCATGGCGTCCATAGCGTGGTATGCGCTGGCCCCCTCTGGGCGGACCCCAGCCTCGGCGCTGCTGGCGTGCATCTGGGGCGCGGTCCCTGCCTGCGGAGCAGCATGGGCGCCCCTGTGGTGTCCTGCAGGCTGCGTCGTGAGGCCGATCTCGTCTTCTTCAGGGGCCGGGGCATTGGCCGCCATCACTTTCCGGCCTGCTGAGAGGTCCGCGAAGAGCGACAATTGCTGGCCGGAGAGGAAGCGCAACTGGAGCCAGCGGAAGATGTAATCCATAATGGACTTGGCATAGCCAATCTGCTCATTGCCTGTCCAGCCCGATGGCTCAAAGCGGGTGTGCGCAAACTTCTCGCAAAGCACCTTGAGGGGCACGCCGTGTTGCAGGGAGAGCGAGATGGCCGTGGCGAATGCGTCCATCATGCCGCTGACTGTGGAGCCTTCCTTGGCCATCTTGATGAAGATTTCCCCAGGCTGGCCGTTGGGGTACAGGCCAACAGTGATGTAGCCCTCATGCCCGCCAATGTTGAATTTGTGCGTCAGGGAGGCCCGCTCCTCGGAGAGGCGATGGCGCACGGCGCGCGGTGGGGCGGTGGTGTCCTGCTGCATAGGCGGATGTTCCAGGGTGGCCTGCGCAGAGGCGCGTGCGGCAGCTTCCAAAGATGCTGCCGGGACTGAGACGGTGGCCGCAGCATGGGCCGCAAGCTGCGCAAGCAGTGTTTCCAGTGCCGTAGTGTCCAGCGGGGTGTGCGCCAGAGTGGCCAGCACCTGGGCGGCCACAGCGTCCAGAGCAGGATTGCTGCGTGCGCCCTTCTGGTCGTTGGCGTCCTTGCCGTCGCCCACGTTCAAGGGCTGCACGCCCTTGGAGCCGTCGCGGTAGATGGCCACAGACTTCAGGCCCAGCCTCCAGGATTCGACATAGGTCTCGGCGATGTCGTCCACGGTCGCGTCGTTGGGCAGATTGACCGTTTTGGAGATGGCCCCAGAGAGGAACGGTTGCGTGGCGGCCATCATGCGGACATGGCCCATAGGGGAGATGGTGCGCGTGCCCTTGGCCGGTTTGAAGCTGCAATCGAATACGGACAGATGTTCCGGCTTGATGCCGGGCGCGCCCTCAATGGTGCCGGTGGCGTCAATGTAGCTGACAATGGCGTCCACCTGGTCGTTGTCATAGCCCAACTTGAAGAGCGCGGCAGGCACAGTATTGTTGACAATCTTAATCATGCCGCCGCCGACCAGCTTTTTGTACTTGACCAGGGCCAGGTCCGGCTCTACGCCGGTGGTGTCGCAGTCCATCATAAAGCCGATGGTCCCGGTCGGGGCCAGCACCGTGACCTGGGAATTGCGATAGCCGGATTTTTCTCCGTGGGCGAGCGCCTTGTCCCAGCAATCGCGGCTGGCGTCCAGGAGCGCATCCAACTGCGGCACGCGGAAGGGGCCATCGTTGGCGCTGGATGCGCCAATCTTGTTCACCTCAGCGCGGTGCATACGGATGACGTCCAGAAACGGTTCGCGGTTGACGTAGAAGCCGGGGCAGGCCCCGCCTTCGCGGTCCACAGACTGCGTCAGCGTGGTGGCCGATGGCAATGCGGCGCAATGTTCCGCCAGGCGCGCGGATTGCAGGTATGCCTCGCCGCACAGGATGGCCGTCAGGCAGGCGGCAAAGTCGCGTCCCGCGTCAGAATCGTAGGGCAGGCCGAAGGCCATCAGTAGCGCACCCAGGTTGGCGTAGCCCAGGCCCAGCGGGCGATAGTCATGCGAGTTCCTCGCAATGGCCCCGGTCGGATAACCAGAGCTGTCAACCAAAATGTCCATGGCCGTAATGAGCACGTCAACAGCATGGCGGTATGCGGCAATATCAAATGTACCTGCCGCTGTTACAAATTTCATCAGGTTGAAGCTGGCCAGGTTGCAGGCCGAATCGTCCAGGAACATGTACTCCGAGCAGGGGTTGGAGGCATTGATGCGGCCCGTGTTTTTCGCGGTGTGCCATTTGTTGATGGTGGTGTCATATTGCATGCCGGGGTCGCCACACAGCCAGGTGTTTTCCGCGATCTTGTGCATCAGGTCGCGCGCCTTGTAGGTCTGGAAGGGCGTCCCGTCCTTCACCCTGCGGGTGGTAAAGTCGTCATCGTGCTCGACCGCGCGCATGAACTCGTCGGTCACGCGCACGGAGTTGTTGGCGTTCTGGAAGAAGATGGAAGTAAAGGCCTCGGAATCCGGCCCGGAGCCGTCATACCCGGCCTGCACCAGCGCCCACGCCTTGGCCTCCTCCTTGGACTTGCACTCGATAAAGTCCACGATGTCCGGGTGGTCCACGTTCAGGATGACCATCTTGGCCGCGCGGCGCGTCTTGCCGCCGGACTTGATGACGCCAGCAAAGGCGTCAAATCCGCGCATAAAGCTGAGCGGGCCGCTGGCCACGCCGCCGCCGGAAAGGTTCTCCGTCGATCCGCGAATGGCCGAGAGGTTACTGCCAGTGCCAGACCCCCACTTGAACAACATGCCTTCCGTTTTGGCCAGGGTCAGGATGGAATCCAGCGAGTCCTGCACGGAGTTGATGAAGCAGGCCGAGCACTGCGGATTGCGGTAGCCGGTCGCGGAAAACTTCACTGTGCTGCTCTGCGGGTCCCAGTGCCAATTCTGCGCGTCCGAGTTTGGTTCCAGCCGGTCGCAGCCCACGTTGAACCAGACCGGGGAGTTGAAGGCCGCCTTCTGGTTCAACAGCAGATGTACCAGCTCGTCATGGAAGATGGCCGCGTCCTCCGCCGTGGCAAAGTAACCGCCCGCCATGCCCCAATCGCGGATGGTCTCCGCCACGCGCGCAATCAACTGGCGCACGCCCGTCTCCCGCTCCGGCGTGCCAAGCTGGCCATGCAGATATTTGCTGGCGACAATGTTGGTCGCGGTCACGGACCAGTCGGCGGGCGCCTCGACGTCTTTTTGCTCAAAGATGATGTTGCCCTTGGAGTCGGTGATGCTGGCCGTGCGGCGCTCCCAGGTGATCTCGTCATACGGCGAGACGCCAGGCCGGGTAAAGAAGCGCGCAAATTTTAGACCGGGTGCGACCGCCTGGGCAGGACGGGCGCCTGTGCTGGTAGGGGCCTTGGCTGGGCCGTTGTTTCCGGCAATCGGGGAGCCATTGGCTGCGGCGCTGTTGGCCGGGGTGGTTTTTTTCTGCGTGGTTTCGGCCATTTGGGGCCTCCTGGGACGTAAGATGTATGGCCTTGTGGCCGGGGCCACATCGGCATGTGCGGACGGTAAAATTATTGCCAGAAAGCAGATTGTCTCCCCCGGTCCCACTGGACTGGGGGTGTCCGTTACTGGCACGAAAAAATAGGCCCGCAGAGGGAAAGTTACCGCTGTCTGTTGTGGATGTCAAGCGAGAACCACAATATCTAGTATTTTCCGTGCGGACCTTCCCATCCTGGTACAGTTTGCCGGGAAATGCCTGTGGAAGTCGTCAGGAAGCGGCCTGGGGCGCGGACTTTTGCGTGGGGAAAGTGTTGACAAGCTGATTACATGCGCAGAAGGAAGAGAGAGATTTCCGTCGTGGGCGGGCCCGCTGGGTGCTATGGTGCAGATAATAGGACCATACGGAGGGACAAATGCGCCAGCGATGGATTTGGATGTTGGTATTTGTCCTGGGAGCGGCTTCCTATCCGGCCCAGAAAAAGAAAAATCCCAGGCCGTCGTATGCCAAAGCGGACAAGCAATTGTTGTCCAAAGCAAAGGCCGGAAACGCGCTGGCCCAATTGGCCTTGGGCGAGGCCTATGACAATGGCGCTGGCGTGCCGAAGGACTTTGCCCAAGGCGCAGACTGGTATCGGAAGGCCGCAGAGCAGGGCATGGCGCAGGCGCAATACGATCTTGGGGTCGACTACGCCAACGGACAGGGCGTGCCACAAGACAACACGCAGGCCGCCCTGTGGTTCCGCAAGGCCGCAGAACAAGGGCTGACTGAGGCCCAATACAACCTGGGAATGTTCTACGAAAATGGTACGGGCGTGCCGAAGGACCTTGCGCAGGCGGCCGCCTGGTATCGCAAAGCAGCCGATCAAGGGATGGCCGAGGCCCAGTTCAGCCTGGGGGCGCTCTATGACGCGGGGCAAGGCGTGACGCAGGACGCTGCCCAGGCCGCCCTTTGGTATCGCAAGGCCGCGGACCAAGGGGATGCTGAGGCACAATTCAATTTAGGGGAACTTTACCGCGAGGGCAGGGGCGTCCCCTTGGACCTGGCCCAGGCCGCTGCATGGTATCGCAAGGCAGCGGAGCAAGGCGAGGCCAACGCGCAGGTCCGCCTGGGCGGACTCTATTTTCTTGGCCAAGGCGTGCCGCAGGACCATGCAGAAGCATACTTCTGGTTTGGTCTGGCCCTGGCGGGCAAACCGGTTGTTGTTACGCGGGACGTGGTCGCGCAAGCGCAGGCAATGGCGGCCTCCCATCTGAACAAAGACCAACTGGCGCAGTTGCAGGTGCGTGCGCAAAAGTGGCTGGCCGCGCACACTCTCCAACCGTAAGGCGCGTCCCCATCCGAAGGCTGGCTGCGCAGGGAAGATGCGTATCGCGGGGGCGACAGGTTTTCCGCCGTGCTCCCTTTACCGGAGTGGGGCGCGCCTTTACAATCAAACAAGTGGGCCGACGTAGCTCAGTTGGTAGAGCAGCCGATTCGTAATCGGCAGGTCAGCGGTTCAAGTCCGCTCGTCGGCTCCATGTCCATCAGGGGAAATTGCAGACCCGGCAACCCGTATTCTGCAACGGTGGCCTGCTGTCATGCATTACGAGAAGAGTTATCGCCAAACATTCACCGTGGTCGGCATTGCCGGTCGGGTCTCCAATGCGCGGCCCGATGCCATTGATGCACTCTGGCAGCGTTTTTACCAGGAAAAAGTGGCGACACGGGTGCTGGAACGTACCAGCGATGCCGTATATGCGCTTTACCGCGATTACGAACGGGGCCATACCGGGGAATACACGATGGTGCTGGGCTACGAGGTCCCCGCGGACGCCTTCATCGCCAGCGATACTCCGAAAGGGCTGGTAGCGGCGGTGGTCCCTGCGGCCACCTACGCATTGGTGGAAGCGCGGGGAGAGCAGCCAGCGGCCCTCATGGAGGCATGGAAGCAGGTGTGGGCCTCCACCCTGCCGCGCAGCTATATCTGTGATTTTGAGGTCCATTGGGGGCCGGAGACGGTCGAGCTATACATTTCCATCTGCTGAGCATGGGCCGGTTTTCTTCGGGGTTTACCGGGTTTTTTATGGTTTGGGACGGGTTTTCCTCAGAAAACACATATTTTAACTTGTGGCGCGCACAAGGACCCCGCATAATGGGCCTTAGCAGACGGTAACTCCGCGCACAAGACTGTGACCCGATATAACCGTCAAGACGTTCTACGGATACTGCACATTACCGCCCGCCAATTGTGCGGGTGGGAGCGGTGTGGACTGGTGGATGTGCAGGAAAGCTACAACTTCCAGCATCTTTCCCGCTTGCGCACCCTGCGCGACCTTTCTTCCCAACACATTCGCGTATCGCGCATCCAGGCCTCCGTGGCCGCCATGCGGCGCGTCTCCGGCATGGCCAACCCATTGTTGGAGTCGGCGATGGCCATCACCGGATCGCGGCTGGTCTTCCGTCATGCGGGTACGGTGGTCGACCCCATTTCCCGCCAACTGATGTTCGACTTTGACAATCCGACGCAACCGCAAATGCGCAGCGTGGCCAGCGTGGGGACCAGTGAGCGCAGCCGGGAGATGTATGTGATGGGTCTTTTTATGGAGGCGGTCCGCCACGAGGACGAACGCGGCGCGCGCAAACAGGTGATGGAGTTGTACCAGCGCATCCTCGAAGTGCAGCCGGGACATGCGCCTGCGTGCATCAATCTAGGCACCATTTATTACAACCTGCGCCAGTACGCGCGGGCCGAGGAGATGTATCGCCGCGCCACGGAGGCCGACCCGCATTACGCCCTGGCCTTCTTTGACCTGGGCAACGTACTGGACGAGATGCAGCGCGTGACAGAAGCGATTGCGGCCTACAAAAAGGCCATCTCCCTGGTCCCGGATTATGCCGATGCGCATTACAACCTGGCGCTTGCCTATGAGCGGCAGGGGGAGACACGCAGGGCGTTGGCGCACTGGGTCCGCTACGCGCGGCTGGACCCCGCAGGCCCGTGGGGCAACCATGCCCGCGCCCAGGCGCAAAAGGCGCTCGACGGCGAGCACCTGAAGATCGTCTATCGCCGCAGATAGAAATAGCGCCGGGGTCTACGTTCCGCACATAGAAGCAGGAACGCAGACCAAAGACGCCGTGTGCCCCACGTCTCGCTTTTGAGACGTGGGCGTTGCCTGGACGGCCAGTCCCGCTGCTAAAATCAAAGCCAGCATGACATCCACCACAACGCTTGCACCAGAGGTCCTCGCCAAATATGGGCCGGTGATCGGCCTGGAGGTCCACGTCCAGTTGATGACGGAGAGCAAGGCCTTTTGCGGCTGCTCCACCCGGTTTGGCTCCGCGCCCAACACGCACACCTGCCCGGTGTGCCTGGGGCTGCCCGGCGCATTGCCCGTGCTGAACCGCCGCGCCGTGGAGTTCGGCACGCTGGCAGCGATGGCCTTGAACTGCCAGGTCCGCGAGACATCCATCTTTGCCCGTAAAAATTATTTCTATCCCGACCTGCCCAAGGGCTACCAGATTTCGCAGTTCGACCGGCCACTGGCCGAGCATGGTTGGATTGACGTGCCCACGCCCAACGGGACCAAGCGCATCGGTATCACGCGGCTGCACCTGGAGGAAGACGCGGGCAAGAGCATGCACGAGGGCTTTGCCGATTCGCGCGAACACACCTACCTGGACCTGAACCGCTGCGGCACGCCGCTTGCCGAGATCGTCAGCGAGCCTGACATGCGCACGCCCGACGAGGCCTATGAATACCTGACGCGGTTGAAAGAGATTTTGCTCTACTCTGGCGTCAGCGACTGCAACATGGAGGAAGGGTCCTTGCGCTGCGACGCCAATGTGAGCGTGCGGCTGAAGGGCACGGAGAAATTTGGCGCCAAGGTCGAAGTGAAGAACGTCAACAGCTTCCGTTTTATCCGCGCCGCCCTGGAGTACGAGATTGAACGCCAGATTGCGGAGATCGAAGCGGGCGGGCGCATCCTGCAGGAGACGCGGCTGTGGAACTCCAGCGAAGGCCGGACCTACGCCATGCGTTCCAAGGAGCAGGCGCACGATTACCGTTATTTCCCTGAGCCGGACCTGCCGCCGCTCGTCGTTTCTGCCGCATGGCAACAGGAGATACGCGCCCGTATGCCAGAGCTGCCCGAAGCGCGGCGCAAACGCATGGTTGCCGAGTATGAGATCACCGAGCAGGACGCGCAGGTGCTGACCAGCACGCGGGAATTTGCCGACCAGTTTGAATCTGCGGCCAAGGCCGCCAAAAGTCCCAAGCGCGTGGCAAACCTGGTGCAGGGGGAACTGCTGGGCCGCTTGAAGGCGGCCAATCTGGAGTTGGCGCAATCGCCGATTTCCATGCGTGGCATTGCCCAGGCCGCCGACCTGACCGAGAGCGGTGGGCTTTCCAGCAAGATGCTCAAGCAGCTTTTCGACCGCTGTTTTGAGGCGAAGGAAGATTTTCCCGTGGTCTACGATCGGGAGAAACCGCAGCAGATCAATGACCCTGCGGCCATTGAGAAGATGATTGACGAAGTGATTGCCGCCAGTCCCAAGCAGGTGGAGCAGTACCGCGCAGGCAAGAAGACCGTCGCTGCGTTCTTCGTCGGACAAGTAATGAAGCTATCCAAAGGCCAGGCCAACCCAGCATTACTGAATGAATTGGTGACGAAAAAGCTGGAGAACTAGATTTTCAGGCACACGCGCCTTTGGTTCTCCATGCCATTGCGAAACGCAGCTCATGATTTTTTTGTTCCGCCTTATTTGCGCAGGGCGCGATGGGCAATGTCGCGGCGATAATAGATGCCATCAAAATGGACCTTCTCCAGCGCGGCGTAGGCGTGGTCGCACGCGGCCTGTAACGTATCGGCCAGCGCGGTGACGGCCAACACGCGCCCACCTGCGGTCACCAACGCGCCGTCTTGCAAGGCCGTGCCAGAGTGGAAGATTTCCACGCCCTCGATATTCGCCGCGTCCTCCAACCCCGTGATCCGTTTGCCCGTGGAATAGCTGCCCGGATAGCCTTCCGAGGCAGCGACGACGCAGACCGCTGGCCCATTGCGCCACGTCAACGTCATCTGGTCCAGCTTGCCGTCGATGGCCGCTTCCAGCGCCTCCACCAGGTCGCTTTCAAGGCGCGGCAGCACGGCCTGTGTCTCCGGGTCGCCAAAGCGCGCGTTGAATTCCAGCACCATGGGGCCGCGCGCGGTCATCATCAGGCCGCAATAGAGGACGCCGGTAAACGGTGCGTCCTCGGAGGCCATGCCGTCAATGACCGGCTGGGCAACATGGTCCAGCAGCCATTTCTGCATGTTGGCGTCGATCAGCGCATCGGTGGAGTAAGCGCCCATGCCGCCGGTGTTCAGGCCGGTATCGCCTTCGCCGATGCGTTTGTGGTCTTGCGCGGCCACCAGCGGCAGCGTGTGCGCGCCATCGGCGAGGACAAGAAAGGACATCTCCTCGCCTTGTAGAAATTCTTCCAGCACCACGCGGTCTTCCGCGCTGCCCAGCAGCTTGCCGCTGAACATCTGGTTGGCGGTTTCAAAGGCCGCCTCTTTTGTCTCGCAGATGAGCACGCCCTTGCCAGCGGCCAGACCATCGGCCTTGACGACGATGGGAGTATGGAAATGCGCCAGCGCTTCGGGCAGCTCCCTGGCAGAGTGGCAGACGGCGTAATGCGCCGTGGGGACTTGATGGCGCTGCATGAACTCCTTGGCGAAGGCCTTGCTGCTTTCCAGCATGGCCGCGCGCTGGGTGGGGCCAAAGACGCGCAGATTGCGCCGCTGGAGTTCATCCACCAGGCCCAGGCTGAGCGGCAACTCCGGTCCAACCACGGTCAGATCGGGCCGCTCGTCCAGCACCACGCGCAGCAGGTCTGCCAGCTCTTTTTGGTTGACCGGGACGCAACGGGCCTGGGCCGCGATGCCGCCATTGCCGGGGGCACAGACAACTTCTGTTACGTGCGGGGACTTGCGGATGGCGCTGACCAGGGCGTGCTCCCGCCCACCACCGCCGATGACGAGGACCTTCATTTTCAGTGTGCTCCAAAGGAAAAGATTACGCATCCGGCCAGAGAACGGCAACCCCGGTGGGCCACCCGACGGAAAAACAATGGACCAAGAAAAGGCAGACACGTCCTATACTGGAATATCATCCAGTCGTTGTTTCGCGTCCTCTTTTCATGGCGACCATCCCTCCAGTTCCGACGCTTTCCGACCAGCGCCCGCGTTTCCGCTGGCTGCCGGAACTGCGCAGCGGCCAGCTTTGGAGCTACTTTGGCCCGGCCTTTGTGGCCAGCATCGCCTACATTGATCCGGGAAATTTCATCACCAACATCCAGGGCGGTTCGCAATTTGGCTACCAACTGCTGTGGGTGCTGCTGTGGTCCAATCTAATGGCGATCCTGGTGCAATATCTTTCCGCCAAGCTGGGCATCGCCACCGGGCGCACGCTGCCGCAGAACTGCCGCGACCATTTTTCGCGCCGCACGACAATAGGATTGTGGATCGCCGCGGAGGTCTCTGCCGTGGCCACAGACATGACGGAATTCCTGGGCGCGGCGCTGGGTTTCTATCTGCTTTTTGGCCAGCGATGGATGGCCGCCGGATGGTCCAAGACCAGCGTCTTAATGGCCGCCGCCGTGTTGGCCGCCATCTGCGTCTTTGCCATTCTGGCGCTGGAACTCTACGGCTTCCGCAAGCTGGAGGTCGTCATCATGGGCTTTGTTTTCATCATTGGCATCTGCTACGCCTTTGAGCTTTTCCTGTTGCACATCAACTGGAAGGCCGCGGCCTTTTACACGCTGGTGCCGGTGGTGGACCACAACAGCATCTATATCGCAGTGGCCATCCTGGGGGCGACGGTGATGCCGCATGTGGTCTATCTGCATTCCGGGCTGGTGCAGCCGCGCGTGCGCCAGAGCATAGAACGCGAAGAACAGGAAGAACTGGCGTCACCGGGTGGCCATCGTCGTCACCATCATCGCTTTCGCCTGCTGCAATTTGAGCTGGTGGATGTCTTTGCCGCCATGAACGGCGCCTGGCTCATCAACTCCGCCATGTTGATTGTGGCGGCGGCGGCCTTCGCGCATCTGGGACGCCCGGTAGACAGCGTGGAGGACGCCCATCACACGTTGGGGCCGCTGCTTGGCCCGTTTTCGGCGATGGTCTTTGCCGTGGCGCTGCTTTGTTCCGGTTTGTCCTCTTCTACAGTGGGCACCATGGCCGGGCAGATGATCATCGAGGGCTTCATGGAGGTAAAATTCAGCGTCTTCCTGCGCCGCCTGATTACCCTGGCGCCCGCGCTGGCGGTGATTGCCGTTGGCCTGAGTCCGCTGAAGATCATCATCTTCTCGCAGGTGATGCTGAGCTTCACCTTGCCCTTTGCACTGGTGCCGCTGCTCATCCTGACAGGACGCCGCGGTCTGATGCAGCAATTCGTAAACCGCCGCCTGACGGCATGGCTCGGCTGGCTGACGGTGGCCGTCATTCTCGCGCTGAACGGCCTCCTGATCGTACAGCAGATGCTGTAGGGCCCAGTCGCTATGCCATTTGTCCCAGGCCGTCACTTCGAGGAGTGCACACTGCGGATGTGGCCTACTCCACGCCCGATGCCGAAGTTGCACAGCACCATGGGCCATGCGGCCAAACCATGCCGCCGTCCGTCTCAAATGCATGGACGCGTCCCGATCTTCCGAGGGCGCGTTATACTTTTTGAAGCTGGACCCTCATAAGGAGATGAGATGAAAAAAATATACCTGTACGCTCTTGCTCTAAGTGTGGCGGCGTCCTTCACCCCGAAGATGTTTGCCGCAAGCCCTGCATCGGCCACCTACAGTGCGAAATGCGCCATGTGCCACGGCCCAGACGGAAGGGCCAACACTCCCGTCGGAAAGGCATTGAAGGTGCCCGACTATAAATCACCGGAGGTCCTTAAATTGACGGACGCCCAACTGGTTGCCTCCATTACTGGCGGAAAGGGCAAGATGCCGGCCTTTGGCAGCCGGTTAAGTGGCGCAGAAATCCAGGGCCTGGCGAAGTATGTGCGCGTCCTGCAAAAGAAATGATCCGGCACGTCTCGGTATGCAATGACGAATGCAACAAAATCCAGCGGCGTCATCACGCATCTGTGGTGGCGCCGGTAGTGTTTTACTTTTTGGATTGGACCTGTACATAAGTGGGCCTTCTACATAAGGTCCCTGGCCCCATCTGCGCCTGCGGGGGACAATCTCTTTTGTACGGGGACCGTGTGGTGTGGGGACGCGGGTGCGCCTACAAAACGGCCCCATCCACCTTGCCCACGCTGCGGCCTTCTTCTCTACCGTGGCCCATCACTTCTTTTGCCGCCCGCATCCGCGCGGGCAACGCGATTGGGACTGTCCCCACACGTCCGGAAAAATTGCGCTTGACACGGCCCATGTTTGCGCATACTCTGATATCGTAGTTCGACGATAGACGATGAAAAATAAAAAACATCCTGGTGCGTCATGTCCCGCGTCCGCCGCGCTGCAAGAGGTAGACGATCTGCGCCCTGTGGAAGGCCCCGATGCCGACAAAGAGCTGGCAGCTTTCGCAAAGGCGATGGGACATCCTGTCCGGGTCCGCATCTTACGGATGCTCTCCCGCAGGGAAGCGCGCGTTTGCAGCGAAATCGTCAACGAACTGCCCCTGGCGCAGTCCACTGTTTCTGAGCACTTGAGGATACTGAAGGGGGCGGGGCTGGTCCGCGCCTCCTGTAGCGGGACCAAGGCCGGCTACTGTATTGAAGCGGCAAACCTGCGCCGCATGAAGGCCCTGGTTGCAATTCTATGATCGTAATATAACGATGAAAGGTCGGGAACCATGGCAAAGAAATTAGAAGTTTTTGATCCACCCATGTGTTGTTCCACTGGGATTTGCGGCCCCAACGTGGACCCGGCATTGTTGCGCTTTGCCGCAGACCTGCAATGGATCGCCAGCCAAGGCGTGCAGGTGGAGCGATACAACCTGGCGCAACAGCCGCAGGCCTTTGTCGCCAATCCGCTGGTGATAAAAATACTGGACCAGGACGGGAATGCCTGCCTGCCCTTGGCGTTGCTTGACAACGAACTCCTCTTCAAAGGGCGGTATCCCACGCGCGCAGAGTTGGCCAGCTATGTCGGCGTCCCTTTGAACAATACGGGGTTCCCAATTCTTTCCACGGGCTGCTGTGGGCAGTAAAGCAACTACAGATTGGAGATGTCATGGACAGTGCAACTTTTCTGGACCGCGCCACAAGGACATTGTTTTTTACCGGCAAGGGCGGCGTGGGCAAAACATCGCTGGCGTGTGCAGCGTCCGTTGCCCTGGCCGCGCATGGGCGCAAAGTGCTGCTGGTCAGCACGGACCCGGCCTCCAATCTGGACGAGGTCCTCGGCGTAGGGCTTTCATCGCAGCCGACTGCGGTCCCCGGTTGCGCGGGACTTTCCGCTATGAACATCAATCCAGAAGCTGCTGCACAGGCGTACCGGGACCGCGTCGTCGGCCCGTATCGCGGCGTGCTGCCAGAAGTGGCGTTGAACAGCATGGAGGAGCAGCTTTCCGGCGCCTGTACGGTCGAGATTGCGTCCTTTGATGAATTCACCAAGCTGCTGGGCAGTCCGACCGCCACGGCGGAGTATGACCATGTGGTCTTTGACACTGCGCCAACAGGCCACACTCTGCGCTTGCTGAAGTTGCCTGCGGCGTGGACCGGGTTCATCGAGACAAACACCACGGGGACCTCTTGCCTTGGACCGCTTGCCGGGTTGCAGGAGCAAAAGGCGCTTTACGATGCCAGCTTGCACACGCTTTCCGATCCGGCCCAGACAACACTCGTGTTGGTCAGTCGTCCAGAGCGCTCGGCCCTGGCGGAAGCCGACCGCACGCGCGCAGAGCTGGCGGAGATGGGGGTCACCAACCAATATTTATTCCTGAACGGGGTCTTTGTGGCGCAGGACAGGGAAGACCCTGCCGCATGTGCTTTGGAATCGTTGGGGCAGGAAGCACTGCGTACCATGCCAACCGCTTTGGCCGCGCTTACGCGCGTCCAGGTGCCACTGCTGCCCTTTGCCCCCATGGGGATTGCCAGGCTGCGAAAAGTTTTTGGCCCCAACATACAGCAAGGGGACCCGTTGGAAATCCGGGAGCAGGGTGTCGCATCGGATGTGCAGAATGTACCGTCTCTCTCATCGTTGATTGACGATATTGAAAAGCGTGGACATGGCGTGGTGATGACCATGGGCAAAGGCGGCGTCGGCAAGACGACCATCGCCGCGGCCATTGCCATCGAGTTGGCGCACCGCGGCCATCCCGTGCATCTGAGCACGACGGACCCTGCTGCCCATCTTGCCATCACCATTGGCGCCTCTGTGCCCCGGCTCACGGTCAGCCGGATTGATCCAGACGAAGAGACGCGCCGGTATTCGGAGCAGGTGGTTGCCAAGGCCGCACCCGGACTGGATGCGCAAGGGAAGGCCCTGTTGGAAGAAGACCTGCGCTCACCCTGCACGGAAGAGATCGCCGTATTCAGCGCATTTGCTGAGACCGTGGCCCGTGGCGAAAAGGGCTTTGTTGTCCTCGACACGGCGCCGACCGGGCACTCGCTGCTCCTGCTGGACGCTGCCGAGGCCTATCATCGGGAAGTTTCGCGCAGCATGAGTGACCTGCCAGACGCGGTACGGGACTTGTTGCCGCGGCTGCGTGACCCGGAATTTACGCGGGTCCTGATTGTCACGCTTCCGGCGGCGACGCCGGTGCATGAGGCGGCCAGTTTACAGCGCGACCTGGCGCGGGCGGGCATCCACACCTTTGCTTGGACCATCAACCAGGGCCTTTCCCGCGATGGTTTCCGTGACCCGCTGCTACGCGCGCGTGGGCTGCAAGAGGCCCCCTTTATTCAAGAGGTGCGGGAGCAATATGCCACACGCATGGCGCTTGTCCCCTGGCAAATGGAAGCGCCCATCGGCCCCGCTGCGCTTCTCGCCCTTGCCCAGGGAAGCAACTCACGCGCCGATGGGCAATTGGCCGATGGGCAACTACTCGCGGTCGGACCACATCCGATTGGGCGATAGTTGCTGGACTGCTCCATTGATCGTGCTTGTACGCCCGTTCAGTGGCCCCTGAATAAGTCATCTAACTGCATTGTGGTCACATCAAAGGACACATAAATGGAGACCACGATGCGCCAGATAGCATTTGCCTGTCATTGGACAAAGACACCCTCCGCACCGCCGTCGAAGGGACCTTCAAGGGCCGCAAGATGGGGACAGATGCGGACCCACCGAACTGAGAAAGGCCCCCGACATTGGGGGCCTTTCTCTTTCCTGAATCTTCCATTTCAAATCGGCCCCAGAAAGGGGCATTTTGGGATAGACCTTTTATTGTGCCTTCATTCTTTTATTCCAGATTTCCGCAGGCCCATTGGAATCTGGCGGGGACGACGGGGCTCGAACCCGCGACCTCTGCCGTGACAGGGCAGCATTCTAACCAACTGAACTACGTCCCCTTGCCTTGCAACGACCTTGGCCATCCGCAGCAGAAGATTGCGACGTGGCAGGGCCATTGGTATGTTCCTTAAAGAGAATACCAGAGATTTCGTGGCCGCGAAGGGTGGACATGAAAAAATCTTTGCCACCGGCGCACTCTCTGGACCGGAGGGGGCACGGTTGCCGAAGTGGGTGGGCCACCGTATATTTGATATATGGCCATGCGAATACGAGGGACCGGCTGCATCGCATCCGGTTGCGCCGCGTCCTCTGAGTGTTCCAGGCATTTTCCCTTTCTGCAGAATGGAAGGAATGGTACGGGCCTATTTGTCGCCGTTGCAGTGACATTTCTCACAGACAGTCGGCGACGGCTTCCTGTAAGGTGATTTCAGTTGGGTGCGGAGATGGGCAAGACGCGCACCAAAAGGATGAAGATGGTTGCATATACCCCGTTGCAGAGACGTTTCCCTGGGATGGGACTTTGTTTTCTGGTGGTCCTGGGTCTCTCCACGATGGTAGCCAGGGCGGACGATCTGCAAACTGCGTATCAACAGGCTGCCTCCACCTCGCCGGTGATTGCCCAGGCGCGCGCCCAACTGGAGGCGGACCTGGCAGGCAAACCACTGGCGCGTGCTGCACTGATGCCCCACATCAATGCAGGCGCCAGCGGAGGCATGAACACGGCCTACGTTACAGGGTTTGGTCCGCAGCCGCTCTCCACCGGTTACCACTCCGATATTTTCAGCGCCAGCCTGACTGAGTCCCTCTTCAGCGGCCAGGCCTTTACCGCCATCAAGCAGGTCGACAGCCAGGTGCGGGCCAGTGAAGCGGCCTTGGCGTATGCACAGCAGTTGGTGGCCTATCAGGTGACGCAGGCATACTTCAGCGTCCTACAGGCGCGGGCCAACCAGCGCGTGGCGCAAGAGCAAATGGCCCTGCTCAATAGCATCAATGACCAGACGAGAACATATCTAAAGGTAGGGACAGGCGACATTATTTCCGTGCAGGAAGTGCAGGCGCAGTTGGATGCGGCAAGGGCCGACCTGGTCTCCGCAAAGAATGCCGTGACCATTGCGGAGGACCAATTGCAGCGGCTGACGCACCATCCCGTAGGGGAACTGCAAGACCTGACCACGTTGCAACCGATGGGGCCACAGCCAGATACGGTGGGCCCCTGGATTGACACCGCCCTGAAAAACCAGCCGCTATTGCAGCAGGCCAGGGCCACCTTGAAGGTTTCAGAAGCACAGGTGCAATTTGCTAAGCGGGCACGCTGGCCCACCCTGACCTTGAACGGCATTGGCCAACATGCTGCAGGCACCCTGCTCCCAACGATCGCCTTCGATCAAATTGGAGGCTCGCTCAATCTGTCCATCCCTATTTATGAAGGCGGAAGCACACGCGCCAGCATCCATCAGGCGCAGGCGCTCTCCAAGGCAAGCCGCGACAAGCTGGCGGACCTACAGGACCAGACCAAACTGGACACGCAGACCGCGTTCCACGAGTTACAAGACAGCGTGGCGCAGTTACAGTCCACGCAGCAGGCGGTGACTTCGGCCAAGGTCTCTTTGGATGGGACGCGGAAAGGCTTTGAGATCGGCACGCGGTCCATCATTGACCTGCTGACGGCGACCACGAATTATGCTTCGGCCCAGCGGAATTACTATCTGGCGCTATACACGCAAGTGGTGGCGCGTACGCAATTGAAGGCGGCGGCAGGGGTGCTGACTCCGTCAGACATTGGGGCGATCAACAATCTGCTGCACGGCAACCCTTAGAAGTAAGCCAGGGAGGGTAGGATTGAGTCATCAGGCCCTCCCTCAGCGGCTGAAGCCGCGCCTATTTCGCAACAGTTACGGACGGGCTGAAGCCCGTCCCCTTCAAAGATGGACTGGATCAGGGTCTACCGAAAAGTAAGTCAGCAGAGACTTGTACTGAATTAGAGGGAAGGAAACATGGTCAAGGCCAAGAAACGCATTATTGTTCTGGTCATTCTGGTGTTGTTGGTCGCCGCAGGGGTGTTTGTGTGGCGCAACTACCTTCGTAAGCAGGCCCCTGCCAACAGCATCACGTTGTATGGCAACGTGGACATCCGCCAGGTGCAGCTCGCCTTCAATGACAGCGAGCGGATTGACAAGCTATTGGTGGATGAAGGCAGCGAGGTCCACGCTGGCCAGCTTGTTGCCCAGTTGGTACAGCAACAATATCTGGATTCTGTGGCGCGCGACCAGGCCAATGTGGCCACGCAGCAGCAGGTGCTCGCCCGTTTGCTGAACGGCAGCCGTCCGGAGGAGATCGCGGAAGCACGTGCGGACGCTTCCGCTGCGCAGGCAGACGTGGAGGAGTCGCAGGCCAACCTGGCCAATGCCGAGCTGCTCTATCATCGCCAGCAAGCGCTTGCTGGCAAGCAGTATGTTTCCTTGCAGGCACGCGATGACGCGCAACGCGCGTATCTGACAGGGCAGGCCGACCTGGCCGCCAAACGGCAAGCATTGGCCGCCAAGCAACAGGCCTTGCGGCTGGCCGTCATCGGCCCACGCAAGGAAGACATTGCCGCGGCCCAGGCCACCTTGAAGTCTGACATTGCCGCGCTGGCGCTGGCGCAAAAAAACCTGGCCGACACGCAGCTGTATGCACCAGCGGACGGCGTCATCCAGGACCGCATCCTGGAACCCGGCGATATGGTGACGCCGCAAGCACCTGTCTTTACGCTGGCGCTGGACAATCCCCTGTGGGTGCGCGCCTATCTGCCAGAGCCGGAGATGGGCAAGGTGGCGCTGGGGATGCACGCATGGATTGAATCGGACAGCTTCCCCGGCGTGCGCTTTCCAGGTTGGATTGGCTTCATCTCGCCGGTCTCGGAGTTTACGCCAAAGAACGTGGAGAGCACCCAGCTCCGCACCCAGCTTGTTTATCGTGTGCGCGTCTATGCCTGCAACCCGGACCATCGCCTGCGCCTGGGGATGCCAGCAACGGTCGTCATTCCATTGGAGAACAACCCTCCCCACGCCATTGACGCGCACCCTTGCGGGACCAACTGACATGGACGCCGATATGGACGCAGTGGCCGTCAGGGACCTGAGCAAGTCCTTCGGGAAAGGGAGCGAGCGACGGGATGCGCTGAAGCACGTCTCGCTGCAGATCCCCGCAGGCAGCATGACCGCGTTGATTGGCCCCGACGGCGCGGGCAAGACCACGCTGTTGCGTTTGCTTGCTGGCATCCTGACGCCGCAGGCCGGAGAGATCCATGTCCTTGGTCATCGCCTGCCGCAGGACGCGCTGGTGTTGCAAAGCAAAATTGGCTACATGCCGCAGCATTTTGGTCTGTACGAAGACCTGACAGTCGAAGAAAATCTCACCCTCTTTGCCGACCTGCACGGCATACCCCACGCGGAGCGGGAGGGCCGCTTTGCGGAACTGCTTACCATGACGGCGCTGGGGCCGTTCCGCAAGCGGCTGGCGGGACAATTGTCCGGCGGCATGAAGCAAAAGCTGGGACTGGCCTGCACGCTGGTGCATCCGCCGCAACTGCTCCTGTTGGATGAGGCCAGCGTGGGCGTCGACCCCATTTCGCGGCGGGAACTCTGGAGCATCATTCGGCGGCAAGTGGAGGAGCAGAAGGTGACCGTGCTGCTCAGCACGGCCTATATGGATGAGGCCGAGCGCTGTGACCACGTCCTTTTGTTGCACGAGGGGGAGATACTGGCGCAGGGAGGTCCGGCACAGCTTACCGCGCCGTTGCAAGGGCACGCGTTTGTTATAGAGGGGACCACCAAATCGCCGCGCAGCCTGCAATCGCAAATTTCCCGTCTGCCCGGCGTGGTGGACGCTGTGGTGCAAGGGGAGGGACTGCGCATCGTCATGCAACAGCCAGCGGCCCCGGTCTTGCAGGGGGAGTTGGCCGCGGTTGGCGCACCCAAGGCCGTCCCGGCGCGGCTGGAAGATGCCTTTGTCAGTCTTCTTTTTGACCGCAGCCCGCACCACACAGTCCCGCTGCCCAAGCGGGGGACGGACGGGCAGGACGGGACGGTCGTCGAGGTCAAAGACCTCTATCGCTATTTTGGCAGCTTCGCCGCGGTAAAAAATGTGAGTTTCCATGTGCGCAAAGGGGAAATATTCGGCCTGCTGGGGGCCAATGGCGCGGGCAAATCGACCACCTTTCGGATGCTCTGCGGACTGCTGCCATCTTCCTCTGGCACGCTGCGCGTGGCCGGCGCCGATCTACGCACAGCAACGGCGGACGCGCGCGCGCGGATCGGCTATGTATCACAGAAATTTTCCTTGTACGGAGTGCTGAGCGTGCAGCAGAACCTCTCGTTTTTCTCCGCCGCGTATGGGCTGCAAAACCAGCGCAGAAAAGAGCGCATGGAGTGGGCGCTGGAGGAACTGGAACTGCGCGAATATGCCAGCATGAATGCCGGCGACCTGCCGCTGGGTTACAAACAGCGGCTGGCCCTGGCCTGTGCGTTGATGCACGAACCGGAGATACTCTTTCTGGATGAACCCACCTCTGGCGTGGACCCATTGGCCCGCCGCGAGTTCTGGGCGCGCGTGAACGCGCTGGCGGAGCAGGGGACCACCTGCCTGGTGACCACGCACTTTATGGAGGAGGCGGAATACTGTGACCATCTGGTGTTGATGTCTTTGGGCGAAGTGCTTGCCAGTGGGACGCCTGCGGAGATCAAGGAAAAGGTCCGCCGCCCGGACCTTCCCCATCCGAGCATGGAAGACGCCTTTATTGCCCTGATTGAAGAACACGAGCAAGTCAGCCGGAGGGCGTCATGAGGGGCATGCGTTTAATTGGGCTGATGCGCAAGGAGCTCTATGAGATCATCCGCGATCCTTCGAGCATCGCCATTGCCTTCGTGCTGCCGGTGGTGCTTCTGCTGATCTTTGGTTACGGGGTCTCGCTCGATGCGCGGGAGATCACCGTGGCAGTTGTGGTGGACCATCCCACGCAGGTCACCGCTTCTTTTCTGGCTGAGCTGCAACGCTCCCAGTGGTTCAAGCCGACGTTGTATGCGGACCCGGCGGCGGCGGAAAACGCCATGATGCATGGGCGGGCGATGGCCATCCTCTGGCTGCGCAGCGATTTCACCCGCTTGTCATATAGTCCTGGCAGCGCCCCCATCCATCTCATCGTGAATGGAGTGGACGCCAACCAGGCGCGCATCATTGAAAATTACGTCAACGGTACATGGCTCCTATGGCTGGAGCAGGAAGCGACCCGGAAGGGCGGTCAATTGCCTGCGCCAGTGGTGGCGGACGCGCGGGTCTGGTTCAATCCCGCACTGCGTAGCCGGGACTACCTGGTCCCTGGACTGATCGCCATCATTATGACATTGATCGGAGGGCTGCTGACGGCCCTGGTGGTCTCGCGCGAGTGGGAGCGCGGCACCATGGAAGGCATCATGGTCACCCCCGTGAGCAAGACGGAAATCCTCCTAGGCAAGCTGGTCCCGTATTTTCTGCTGGGGATGGGCGGCATGGTCCTCTCCACGCTGATGGCCGTCTTTTTGTTTCAAGTCCCGCTGCGTGGTTCGCTACTGGTCCTTTTCGGGACCTCGGCGCTGTTCCTGCTGACGGCCCTGGGCATGGGGCTGCTGATTTCCGTGGCTGCCCGCAGCCAGTTTGTGGCGGCGATGGTGGCCATTGTCACCACTTTCTTGCCGGCATTCATCCTCTCCGGTTTCCTCTTTGATATTCGTTCCATGCCAGTGCCGGTCCAGTACCTGACCCACATTGTTGCCGCCCGCTACTTTGTCTCCATTTTGCAAAGCACCTTTCTGGCCGGGAACGTATGGAGCGTGGTGTTGCGCAATGTTGCTGGCATGGTTGTCCTATGTCTGTTCTTCCAAGGTATTGCGCTCTTTCGTTTCCGCAAGAGGTTGGATTGATGCGACAGATACTCCAACGCGTCTTGGCCCTTGCCCGCAAGGAACTGCTGGCCCTGCTGCGCGACGCTGCCAGTCGGGCCGTACTGATTGGTCCGCCCATCATCCAGCTTGTGGTCTTTGGCTACGCAGCCACTTTCGACCTGAAACATGTGCCTTTTGTTGTCTACAACCAGGACCAGGGAAAATTGTCGCGTGACTTTATCGCCCGTTTTGCCGGTTCTCCCAGCTTTAGCCTGGTGCGCGTTGTCCACGACCAGGGAGTGTTGGAGCAGGCCATTGACGACAAATCTGTGTTGATGGCGATGGACATTGGTCCGACGTTTACCTCTGACCTGGAGCGCGGCAGGAGTACGCATGTGCAGCTCATTCTGGATGGCAGGGACTCCAACACCGCGGCCCTGGCCATGGGCTATGCGCAATCCATCGTGACAACGTTCAACGGGGAGCAGATTGCGCAGCATGGGGGCATACCACCTTCCACGGTGCTTCTGGACCGCGCATGGTTCAATCCCAATCTGGACTCCCAATGGTTCATTCTTCCTGGGATTTGCGGCATCCTTACCCTGCTGGTGAGTTTGTTGACTACCGGCCTGTCCGTGGCGCGGGAGCGCGAGATGGGTACTTTTGACCAACTGCTCGTCACTCCCATGCGCCCCACGGAGATACTGCTGGGCAAGGCGCTGCCTGGATTTTTGGTGGGCACGCTGGAAGGGTCGTTTATTGTTCTGGTCTCGATGCTCTGGTTCCAGGTTCCATTCACGGGCAGCGTTTTGGCGCTGTATATTGGGTTTTTCTGCTTTCTACTTTCCACGGTCGGCATCGGGCTGATGATCTCATCGCTGGCCGTTACGCAGCAACAAGGGCTGCTAGGTGTGTTTCTCTTCATGGTCCCCGCCATTGTGCTTTCCGGCTTTTCCACGCCCATAGCCAACATGCCCAAGGCCGTCCAGTACATCACCTTGCTGGACCCCCTGCGGTATTTTCTGGTTGTCCTGCGCGGATGTTTTCTGGAGGGTGCCGGGCCTTCGCTCTTCTGGCCGCAATACCTGCCCCTGGTCGCCATGGGCGTCGTTACGATGGTGATTGCAGGCCAGCTCTTCCGTCGTCGCATGTACTAAAAAGTCAAAGATAACTGGGCCGTGTACATCCTTGGCGGGACAAAGTGCGTCCCGCTAAATGGGGGCAGGTAGTTATACATGGACACTTTGTTGGTGAAATTTGTGGCAGTAAGTTTTAGGGCACTGGAACGGTCTGTCTGGGCACGGGCGGGGGATGGTGGGATATGTCCCCCGGCCCGTAGCGGGCCTAGAAGTGCAGGTAAATCTGGCCTGTAATGGCCCTCGGCGTCACATAATGCGTGCCGCTGAAGGTGGAGAGGAAGTTGTAGAGTGCGTATTTGTTGGTGAAGTTGATGGCGGTGAACGTCGTCCCCAATTTGTAATGCTTGGTGTGAAAGAGGTTGTCGTTGCCGAAGGAAATGTCGAAGAGACTGCGCGGAGCGACGCGGGGCGGATCTTTATCGTTATCGCCCTTCCCCGGTGCCGGAATGCTCAGCAGACTCGAGGTGAGTGTGCTCGCAGGACACTCATAGTAGGTCGTACCGTTCATGGTGACAGGTGTTCCAATCCGGTGGGCCGGCGTTGCTCGGTCCCCTCCGCAGGACAGCCCTGATTCAAATTCCTGGTCCGCAGTAAGAGGAAGCGCCACAGGGGTGCCGGTCACAGGATTCGTACTGGCAGGGATGCCATTGTCGACTAACGACACGGCAGGCAGGCCGTCCAGCACAGCAGGATTGCCGTCTGGTCCATACGAGCTGTTCGCGCAGGCTGAGTTGGGATCGTTGCTGACAAGGTTGTAGCAGGGTGTGGAACCAGCTACCAATCCTGAGTCGAAACGCCAGTTCAAAGCTGCCCAAGTCCCGCGGAACATGCCTGTGCCGGGAACCGTGTACTCAAGATGGGTGGTTTCGTTGTATCTTTCGTCGTGGTCGATGCGGAAAGGATAGCCAACTGCGGCGCCACTCGTGGCCCCAGCTCCGGCGACTTGCGGCGGGAAGAACCGCGCCGCCACCGAGGACATGACCACATAGGCACTGAAGCCGTGCGTGGTGGGGACTTCAGCCCGCAGCGCGAAGCCAGGGATTTTAGAGTTGTGCCAATCAATAGGGAAGGTGATAGGGGTATTGCCGAGCACGCTGAAGTCAAAAGCGTTGTGGGTGTACTTCCAAACGTATTCGCCGCTGATTACCAAGTGGTTGCCAAATCCCTGCTCCAGGTTAGCGTGGAACTCGTTGCGGAAGCCCGGCTGCAAAACCCCCGTGACGCCTGGCTGACAGGAAAGCAGCGGGTTGAGCACAGGATTGAGGCAGCCCTGACTGGAAAGAACGAGGTTCTCGTTGAAAGGGGTCTCCAGGGTGCGCGCATAGGATATCCCTAGGACAGTCCCGGTCTTTTTGACCTGATAAGAAATGCCGACGCGCGGCTGGGTTTGGTTGGCATTTGCGAGGCCATTATAGACATCTTCACGTAGGCCGAGGCTATAACTCCAGCCCCCTTTGTGGATGCGGTCTTCAATATAGAGCGCCAGTTCCTTGATGTCGGTATGGCCCAAGAAGGAATAGTCACTGCCGCCGCGAGTCAAATCGTAGGGCGCAAGGACGGAAAGATAGTTTTGGTTGGGCTGCAGGCCTGCGCTGGTACACCCGGAAGAGTCAGAGTATCCTGGCACAGGTACGCCATTCGCGTCCATGCAGGGGGAATTGTAGGTGTTCTCAACGATGCCGAGGGTATCACTCTCGCGCAAGAATGTCTGTCCGTACTGGGCGCCAATATCGAAGTTGTTGATGCCATGTTGATATGTGTAGTCTGCGTGGGCCGCAGTATTCATCAAAGATCGAATCTGGGAAATGGAGGAGGTCTGGAGATCGGAGGGGCCCAGGTCCGCAAAAGGATTGTCACTGCCGAAGTAGTCGTAGAAGTCCTTGCGCACCCATGCCCCGAGATTGATGACGGCGTGGTCATTCATGATGCGCGTATAGCTTGGATAAATATTGAAGGAGCCGATTTCAGAGCGTTGATCAGCGTTGCCAACGTTTTCTACGATTGGGTTGGCTGTGTCACCGGTACCTGGAACGACATTTATCACGTCCAGATTGTCGTAAGAATTGGGGGTCTGGAACCAGGACCGGCTGTAGTTCAGATTTAAGTGGAAGGAGTCCTTCGGATCGAGGACGTAATCGACGCGATCAAAAAAATTCTCCTCATTGCCCTTGCTATGGAAGACTGAGAATTCCGGCCCATCCAGAAACCGTCCTGTGTTCAGCAGGTCGGTAGATAAGAAATTACCCCAGTTTTTCTTGCCATACCCAAGGTCGAAACCGCCGGCGACGGACCCGAAACTCCCGTAAGAGCTGTAGACCTGGCCTTTTGGTGTGGTCATGTCCAGGCCAGAGCGTGTTGTGGCCACGATGACGACGCTGGTTTTGCCGCCGTACTCCGCTGGCGGCGCACCGTCAATTACCTCGATGGATTCAATGGAACTGACCGGCGGCTGGTTCGAAAACACTTTGCTTACCTGGTCCGTTATCGACTGCCCGTCTATTGAGAAGGAGTTGGAAGCGTGATCGCCCATGCCGTGAAAGAGGCCGTTGGAATCGGCCGAGATGCCGGGTGACGCGAGAGTGACCAGGGAACTGAGACTGGAAGACTGGCTTTCCAGGGGGACTTTCTTGAATAGCTGACGGTCCACGTCAGTGCGGAATGTAGAACTGTTTTCCACAAGATCTTCCCCGGTTACTTGGACGGTAATTGCGGATGTGCCAACCTCTAGTTTGACAGGGACCGTGATGGCGATGCTGGAGTTCACATCCACGTCTTGCACGAAGGACTTAAAGCCCTTCTGGGTCACAGTCATGTGATATTGGCCGAAGGGAATATTGGTGAAATCAAACTGCCCAGCACTGTCGGCTTCCATCGAACGCAGATAATGGCTTACCGGATTTTGGATGGTCACGATAGCGCCTAGAACCACGGCACCGGTAGGGTCGGTCACAGCCCCATTGACTGTTCCAGAGTTAGTTTGCGCGGAAGCTACGCTAAGAAAGATGGAGAGAAAACCTACAAACAAAAATAGAAAAACCGCACGTCGCAAAAACGAGTGCATATACGAACCCCTTTGTAGTTGTTGGTGGCCGAATTTTAGAAGCTAGTTTTTAGGCGCAGGCAACTGAAAAGGGCGTGGGGGGTGGGCGGCAGGAGAGACGAAAGGCCCAAATGCGCTGGTACTGGCAGAGCGTGGGAGGGGCCACAAGTTCCAGCGTGGCCTGTGCAATGGTAGATACCGTATAGGCCGTGGCCGGCAAAGCAGAGTGCAGGACGATACAGATGGGACAGTGTTCCGGGCCGCCAGGATTGCCCGGCGCGTGGAAATGGCACACCTGTAAAGAGGCGGCCATGATGAGCATCCCAATGCATAGTACAGCGCACCAACTGGCCCACAGGGGCAGTTTGCCGCCGTCCTTTACCGAAAATGGTTCCAGTCCCCGCATTCCACTCTCAGAATTTGATCTTAGCACGGAAGGTGCAGCAGACCATCGGGTATCACGTCCATGGTTTTATATTGAAATGTGCTTTGCAGGGGCGCCCATCAATGCCGTGCATGGATGGGGATGACCGGGGTGGTCTTGCTGCTTCCGGCTGCTGCAACGGCATTGCGGGTGGAATTTTTCACGGTGTACATGGCAGTGTCCGCAGCCAGGATGATCTCATGCAGGTCGCGCCCGTCCTCCGGGGCCGTGGCCACGCCAAAGCTGGCCTGCAAACTGACCTTCAGCCCGTCTTCCTGTAAAAACAAAGTATTGTGCAATGTTTCCAGTAGATGCAAGGCCGTCTGGATGGAAGGTCCTTTCCCCAGGTCCGGCAGAAGGACGACGAATTCATCGCCACCATAGCGATAGGCGGTACACAGGGGACCTATGTTATTGCGGATGGCCCTGCCTACTTCCGCCAGCAGCCTGCTCCCAATCAAATGGCCATGTGTGTCATTCACTTGTTTGAAGTGGTCCAGATCAAGGAAGATCAGGCTGACCGGCTGGTGCTTGCGGCTGCCACGTTCCAGTGCGGCCCCCAACATCTCATATAAGTGGCGGGAGTTATAGAGGCCCGTGCAGTCATCCGTGATGGTGAGCGTTTGTATCTGCTCCATGGCGCGCGCATTTTGGATGGCGATGGCCGCGTAGTCGCACAGGGCATGTAAAAAGAAGATGTCCTGGTCGCGCATGGCGTCCAGATGGCAGTTCACAAGCTGGATGACGCCGTGGGTGTGCGAGCGCGACCGCAGGGGCAGACAGATGACCGTTTCCGCGGGCCTGCTCCCGGCAGGGTGGGTCTCATGGAAGCGCGGGTCTTTCTGCGGATTGGCAAGGATCAGCGGCTCCCCATGCAGCGCGACCCAGCCTGGTATCCCTTCTCCCATGGGGATGCGGCGGTGATGCGCATGGTCCCCGTCAGCGCCAGCCACATAATAAAGTTCCTGGGTCGAGTCCTCCACCATCAGCAGGGACCATGTTTCGGGGCGGAAGGACTGGGCCATCTGTTGCATGATGGTCCGTAGCACCTGGTCCAGGTCGAGGGAAGAGATAAGAGTGCGGGCAACATCGTGGAGCACCTGTAATTCATGGTGCTGCTGTGGCCCGGGGAATTTTATATGTGTCGTCACCCTTGCCCTCAAAAAGAAGCAGATGTACCCATTGGACGCTGGCCCAAGTCTGCCCCTCTTCCGGCGTGTTTCCGGGCAGACCGGGGGATGTCTGCATTATAAATAGGCCTTGCTCCAGGTGGAACATGGGCCAGGGAATGTTTTATTGACACACTTATGCTGCGTGGCCAGGAAAAGCCGGGTCCCGTCATACGGCCTGCGTCGGCGGTTGGGGCCGCACCTGTTTTGCGATGGCCGCGGACATACTGGGACCAGTCCCTTCACCACAGCGCTGGACCAGGGACCTCCTGACCAGGTCTTTTACTCTGGTTGGTCATTCCTGGCTTCTGCCCGGGAGCGGGGCGGATGGCCGGATGGTCTTGCTTCCAGCAGGTCCCCAACTTGCAGCAGACCTTCATGGGTGCTGCCCGCTGCCAGTTCCAGTACCTCCCTGGTCTTCCATCCCAGGCCGACGATCCGGCAGCGGCCCACGTCCCTCCACACTCCGAGCACACGCATCCCCGCGTCCAGCGTGACCACGTCAATGGGAAAGCGCATTCCAAAGGTATGCACCCCGGAAGAGGGCCGGAGTAACAGGCCCTCCCCTGGTTGCAGGGGGGCGCTTCCCAATAGGCCCACCAGACGCGAAACAGTGGAGTCCGCAAGCCGGATGTTGCCGCCAATCTCTGTTCCACGGGTCTTGTTTGTTATGCGCAGGACCTTGCCCATGCCACACTTCTTAAGATGCCCGTTTTCTGCGCCACACGATGATCGACAAAACGATCACAAAGAGGACCCCTGCCACCACTCGTACTACATTTACGCTCATCATCGCACTCCTCCTGGTTGTTTATTGATTCAGGCCGTCCCGTTGCCGTATACGGCCTTGCAGATTCCATGGTTTTCATGGCCCTGTGCTGCAACCACGCTGTTACCCATATCGGCGTCGGGGCCTATTTCATTAACTCGGTAAAGGCCTTTGTCAGGGTCAGCATGGCAGGCCCCACCAGAACGATCAGCATGGTCGGAAAGATGAAAATCACAAGGGGGAAAATGATTTTGACTGTGGTCTTGGCGGCCATTTCCTCGGCCCTCTGCCGCCGCTTGACGCGCACCACGTTGGCAAAGTTGGTCAATGCCACCGTGATTGGAGTGCCAAACCGCTCCGCCTGCACCAACATGCTTGTCAAGGATTCAAGGTCCGGGACCTTGTTGCGCTCCGTCATTTTCTTCCATGCCTCCAGTCGCGGCATACCGGCCCGCTGTTCCCGGTTCACCTGGAGCAGTTCCTCGCTGATCTCTCCATACGTGGTCCCCAGTTCCTGCGCGACCCGCAGCAGGGCCTGGTCCAGGCCCAGACCGGCGTCAACGCAAATCACCAGCAGGTCCACCACATCGGGGACACTTTTGCGTATCCGTTCGCGCCGTTGCCGGACCAAATGGTCCAACCATATCTCCGGGGCCAGGTAGGCCGCCACTGCAAGGGCCATGACCCAAAAGAAAGTGTTCTGGGGAATGAAGCTGCCACCAAGGATGGCCGCCACAGGCCCGAGGAGCCGCACCGCCATGAATAAATCACGGGCCGCCGCCCCTTTCCTTCCGGCCATCCGTAACCGCTGTTGCAGCTTCTCATTTGCTGAGAACCCTACGCGACGGCCCACGGAGACGGTCAGACCAACCACCGCACCTTCCAGGCGATGTAAGGCGTTACTGCGTTGCTCCTGGAGCAGGGTGGACGGCTTGGCGTAAAGCACACGCTTCAACGGGTCCGAGGAGCGGGACAGCAGCAAGACCACAACCAGCGCGCAGAGACTGAAGATCGTCATGGCCGTGGCAAGTAGCAACCCAGTAGACATCCGCAACCTCTTTCTTCCTTTGCTATGTGGCCGTCCAATCAACCACCTCTTACAACCAAAGATGTACCGGTCCGTCCTCCGCTACATCCTGCGTACAAAAACCGCAAATCTGACAGGGTGCCTTCTGTAGCAGACTGTCCGCCCCTATGGAAATCCTGGTCAAGTCCTACTACTGTCCCTCAGGAGCGGAAGCCCACTATGATTTCAGGCACTTACGGCGGGAATGAAGTCCCGCCCCTTCAAAACGCTGACTTGTTCAGGGGCCCCCTATATTTCAATGTCCACAATCTTGCGGATCAGCAACCCACCAATCAGGAGCATTCCCATGCCGACATACAGCAGCTTGCGGCCTGTTGGGTCATCCAGCAGCACGCGCGCATAGCCGGGGTTTACCAGGTCCATCAGCACCATCAGGACCAGTGGCAGCAGGGCGAGTATCCATCCGGTCATGCGTCCTTGCGCTGTGTAGGTCCTGACTTCGCCGCGGATGCGGATACGTTCCCGGATGACTTCTGAAGTATGGCCGAGTATTTCAATCAGGTTGCCGCCGGTCTCTTTTTGCACCAATATGGCCGTGACCAAAAAGTGCAGGTCAGAGGAAGCGATGCGGGCGGACATTTGCATCAGGGCCTCGCGGAAGGGCAGGCCCAGGTTCTGGCGCTTCGCCACCTCCGCAAATTCAGAGCGCAGTGGTTCGGTCGCCTGGCTGGCCACCATGTCCAGGGCCGCGCTCACAGACTGGCCGGCCTGCAGGGCGCGCGACATCATCTCAATGGCGTCCGGCAGCACGCGATCAAATGCGGCCACCCGCCGGGAGCGCAGTACGAGCACCATCCGATACGGAAGATTGGCCGCAACAACACCCATCCCTGCTGCCACAACAGGACTTGGCGCCCAGAGCATCGCCACCGCGCTGACCACAACGAAAGCGGCCACGCTGGCCAGCAGCAGGTCCCCCACGTCCCACCGCAGCGCCGTCTGCTCCAGGGTCTCCTGCATCCTGTGCGCCAGCGGCAGCCGGGCCAACAGGCGGTCGAGCCATCCAAACCGGCTCAGGTGCGTCACCTTCAGCAGGTTGGATTCTTCAATGATTTGTTGGGCCGCCCTCTGTCGGGCAAAGCGGGAATTGGTAATGCGTTGGCGCACGGCCTTGTCAGATGCAGAAGGCCGCGTGACGGCCAGCATGAACAGGGCCACCAGCATTGCAATCCCGAAAAATACCATGCCCAGGAACACTGTGTTGGCCCCTCTTTTCTATACATCGACGGATTGGTCCAGCAGGTTGAGCCGCAGCGTGAACCCGGCGGCCTGCAACCGCTCCGTGAACTTGGGTATGATGCCCGTGGTATAGAACCGGCCCAGCACCTTGCCACTTACATCCAGGCCCTTTTTCTCGAAAAGGAAAATGTCCTGCAAGCTCACCACCTCCCCGCTGGTCCCGGTCACCTCAGTGATATGCGTGACCCGGCGTGAGCCATCGCTCATGCGCGCGACCTGCACCATGATTTGCACGGCGGAGGCGATCTGCTGTCGGATGGCCTTTTCCGGCAGCGCCAGGTTGGCCATCATGGACATGGTCTCCATGCGGGCGATGGCGTCCCGTGGCGTATTGGCGTGGATCGTGGTCAGGGAGCCGTCGTGGCCCGTGTTCATTGCCTGCAACATGTCCAGCGCCTCTTCGCCGCGTACCTCACCCAGCACGATCCTGTCTGGCCGCATGCGCAGCGCATTGATCATCAATTCCCGCTGGCGCACGGCGCCTTTGCCCTCCACGCTGGGTGGCCGCGTCTCCAAGCGCACCACGTGTTCCTGCCGGAGCTGGAGTTCGGCGGAGTCTTCTATCGTGACGATGCGTTCCTTGCCGGAGATGAAGCTGGAAAGCACATTCAGCAGCGTGGTCTTGCCGGCCCCGGTCCCGCCAGAGATCACAATGTTCAACCGCGCCTTGACTGCGCCTTTCAGCACCTCCAGCATTTGCGGGGTCATCACGCGATAGCGCAGCAGGTCCTCGGCGGTCAGCGGCGTGGCCCCAAAACGGCGGATGGAGAGCTGCGGGCCATCGACGGCCAGGGGCGGGATAATGGCGTTCACGCGCGAGCCGTCCTTCAAGCGCGCATCCACCATGGGCGAGGACTCATCGATCCTGCGTCCCACCGCAGAGACGATCCGGTCAATGATGTGCATCAGGTGCTGGTTGTCTTTGAAGACCACGGCGGTCTTTTCCAACACCCCATGGCGCTCCACATACACGGTGCTGTAGGTGTTCACCAGTATGTCGCTCACCGATGGGTCTTGCAGCAGCGGTTCCAGCGGCCCCAGACCAAAGACCTCGTCGAGGACCTCATGGGCCAGACGGTCAATTTCCACCGCGCTCAACGGGACGCCCCGTTCGGCCACAAGTTGCTGGATGACCGCGAACAGTTGCAGCCGGGAACGGTCGTCCTGCATCTGCGTCAGCTTGTCCAGGTCCAGGCGGTTGATCAGTTCCCGGTGGACCTCACTTTTAATCACCTGCTGGCCAAGGACGGGCAGCGCCCCTTTCCCGCCTGCTCCTTTGGCGGGGATGGGCGCGGAGGAATAGTTGTTTCGTACTGTGGCCATCGTGTATTCCCTTCCTTACTTGCCCGTTGCGTGGCCCTATTGCCAGAAGCGGAAAAATCGCTTGCCACCCGCTGGCTGGGCGGGCGCAGGCGCAGAGATCGCGCACAATCGCCCGGCCCACTTGCGAAATTGCCGGACCAGTTCCGTGTTCTTCTCCGGGGAAATGGGCTTGCCCTCATTGATCGCCTGCAACAATTTGAAGTAATCATTGGGGACCGTGACTGCAATCGGCAGCCGCACCGCCGTCTGGATTTGTTCCAGGCTGACGGCGCTTTCTGACGAATAGCGATTGATGGCGACCTGTATTTTCCCTTCAAAATGGCTGGTCTGCAACAGCCGGTCCACATAACGCGAGAGGTCGCGCAGCGCCGCCACATCCGGGGTGGAGACCAGATAGAACTCGTCCGAGTGCTCCATCAGGGCCAGATTGACCTCGGTCAATCCGAGGCTGCAATCCAGCAGCACAAAATCATATTGGGTGCGTAGGAACTCCAGCGTCTGCACCTCGTCCTCGGCCTGCGTCGTCGCCGCCAGGTTGAAGGTGTCCGGGGAGGCAAGCACGTCCAGTCCGCTGGCATGGTGCGCCACAAAGCTGTTCAGCAGCGAAAGGTCCAGCCGGTCCACGCTCTTCACCATCTCTTGGAAGCTGTAGTAATTCGCGTCCATCCCTAGATACAGGCAGACGTGTCCCAGTTGCTGGTGGTGGTCAATCAGCAGCGTCTTTTTCCCTTGCGTGCGGGCCAAAAAGGTCCCCAGATGGACGGCCAGCGTGGTTGTGCCCACTCCGCCTTTTGTCCCCAGCAGGACCAACACCTGCCCACGGTTTTGCTGGAACTGTTCTTCCGGCGCCCAGCGCACCTCCAGACGCGCCAGAGACTCGGCGACCTGCTCAAAGCCCAAAGGCTTTGAGAGGAAATCTGCACAGCCGGCCCGCATGGCCTCCAGCACGCTTCCGGCATCCATACTGGACCCGATGCCCACGATGGCCGCATGGGAGCGGAACATCTGGAACAGCGCCTGGGTGGCCCCCAGCGCCTGTTCCCGGTCCCGGTCAAAGTCCACGACGACCAGCACCGCACTACTGTGCAATGCGCGTTGCAGGGCGCGCGTGTTCCGGTCCACCTGCGCGTACTCGGTCAGGGCGCCGGCCATCTCCCCGCGTACAAAGTAGGGGGCCGATTGCGTCAACACCGCCCTTGTCTCCTCGTCCACGCAGACGGTAAGGAGACTGCAATCAAGTGCCCTGTGTTGGAGTTGGTCTGCTTCCATTGTTTGGTCCGCTCGTTGTCTAGCAGTCATTTTTTAAGGGGTCTTGCTCAGGTCTTTTTTGAACTGCTTGTCAAACTTGTCGCCCTGCATCTCCGGCAGGACGGGCTTCGGGTTGGCCAGCGGCTTCACCTTTTCCGTCAGCGGGTCCACAATGGTCGGCGTCACAATGATCACCAGCTCCACCAGCGATTTGTTGACGTTCTTGGAACGGAAGAAGTCCCCCAGGATGGGAATGTCCCCGATCCCTGGCATCTTGCTCAACATCACCGTGGTGCGATGGTCCAGCAGGCCAGAGATGCCAAAGCTCTGGCCGTCCTTCAGTTCCACCTCCGTGTCTGCCTTGCGCGTGGAAAGCGCCGGGATCGTGTACCCGGAGATGGTCACCGCATTGGTGTAATCCAGCGCACTCACCTCCGGCTTTACCTTCAGGCGAATGGTCCCGTCGTCATTCACCGTGGGCGTAAAGTCCAGCTTGACGCCGTAGGGCTGGAACATGATGGTCACGGAAGTAAAACCGGAAGAGGCCCCTTGAATGACCGGATAAGGGAACTCCCCGCCAGAAAGGAAGCTCGCCTCATGTCCGCTGATGGCGGTTATGGTTGGCTCGGCCAGGATTTGCAGCACCTGGTTCTGCTCCAGGTCTTCAATCGTCGCCCCCATGTTCAGCTTGGAGTTATACAAAAAAAGGTTCAGCGGGTTGGTCAGGCTCAGGGTGCTGCTAATCAAATTGCTGCTACTGCTGCTACTGCTGCTGGGGGTGCCGGTGGTCGGGCTGGCCGCTGACGTGGCCCCCCCCATCTGGTTAAAGGTGGCGGCAGGGAACTGCTGTGTGGAGACGGCGCTGGTGTTCTTCCCATTGCTCAAAAAATTAAAGCCATATTGCTCCAGTTTGGTGCGGTCCACCTCCACAAAACGCACCTTCAGCCGCACCTGCGGAATGTGCCGCGGCAGGACAAGCAGGGAATTGACCACCTGGTCTTTGGCATAGGCCCCCGCCATTTTGACGGCCTGCTCCGCTTCCGAAGGTGTGCCCACATTCCCGGAAAGGGTCACATGCCCCTGGTTGGATGCGGCCAGCACGCTGTCGCCGGGAAAGGCCTGGTTGAGCGCTGCCTGGAGCGCGGTGATGTCCTCGTCCACATAGACGCTGTAGGCCTTCGCCAAACCAAATTCCGTCCATACCACCAGGCTGCTGGAGCCTGTGGCGTTGGCCGTCAAAACAAGTTCCCTGGGGCTGGCCGTATGCGAGCTGAGCACCGTGGGATTGCTGATGTAAACCTGACGGACCCGCTCCGTGGTGTTAATAAAAACCGAGCTGCCTACCGTAAGACGCAGGCTGGCGCTGCTGTGGCTGACCGCAATGCCTGCCGCCTGCCCGACCTCTGCCGCCTGCGTCCCGCCCTGCGTCTCCGCACCAGAAAGTGGGACCGCCAGCAGCAGGAGCAGACTGGCACAGCCAACACAACGAATTGGTACACATGTCTTCACTTGCAGTGGACCTCAAAATCAATCAAAGCTGTCTTCATACATCTTGTTGCCCAGGACCGTCTTCACCACGTACAGGTGCCGGGGCGCTGGGTGCGCGCCGGTGGGCGAGGCCGCAGGCTTGGTGGCGCCACTCGGCGGCGCCAGTTCCGCGTAACGCGCAGGCGCTTCGTCCACAACGGTGTGGTCGGCCCCGTTGCGCAGCACAAAATGGATGGTCCCCAGACTGCTGGCCAGCACCACCCTTTGCGCGTCTGTGGGAGTCAGCAACAGCGTCACCACGCTGGCCTTGGAGGGCTTTCCCTGCGGGTCTGGCTCAGAGTTCTGCCCCGCGGTCAACACTTCGGCGTCCTGGATGACGGTGTTGGTCAACGGCATGGAAGCATCCAGCGGATGGATGGTCACCAGCACGTCCACGCGCGAACCCGGAAAAAGGAACCCCGCCACGCCGACCACTTCATCCGAGTGCAGCGCCACGGCGCGCATCCCGTCCTTGATCCGGGCCGTCAATCCAATGCCCACTCCCGGCGCGGCCAGGTTGTGGTCCAGGACCGGCTGGCCAGCATCCATGGGATACAGCACCACCCGGCCCAAGACCTCGTCCATACGAACGTGGGCGCCTGTCAACGGGGCGTTGGCGGGCCATTCGACCATTTTCAGATTGTCGTTCTGGAGCGGCTCTCCCAGGTTCAGGGCGCGGGCCGCGGCCACATATTGCACCGTTGCCGGACGCGGTTTTTCCTTGCCAAGTTTGCGGCTCAGCAGAAAGGTGCTGGCCCCGGAAAGGACCAGTGCAATCAGCAATGCGAGAGTGATGCGGCGCGCAGTCATGGTTCACCCACGTCCCGCCAGCAGGCCGACAAAGACCACCGCAGTGCCTGCCGCAATCGCCACGCCGTAGGGAAGGCGCAGCGCGCGCGGGTTGGCGATATTGAATTCAGGGTGCGGGTGCAGTCCCGCCAAACTGTGGTGCATCCCCAGGGTGAGGATGTTGCGCAGGGTCTCCTTGCCCCGGCCATGCAACAACGCAACCACCAGCCCCATCAGGCCGCCCAGAATGGCCGTCACAAACAGAATGGGAAAAAGGTGCGGCCAGCCTGCCAGTGCGCCCACTGCCGCCATCAGCTTCACGTCGCCTGCGCCCATCCCGCCAGCCAGATGGAAGACAAAGAAGACCGCACCTCCCATCAGCGCGGCCAGCAGCGCCCATCCGGCGTCCGCCCATCCGCGCAACAGCAGGTGCAGCAACAGGCCCACGGCCAACCCACTGCCAGAGACCCAGTTGGGAATGCGCCGCGTCTTCAGGTCCCATCCCGCCGCCACGGCGGTGCAGGCCACCGCTGCGCCCCCCCAAACGAGTTCCGGGTCCATGGAAAGCATCGTCCCACCTCAGAACAGCCAGGTACTTTGCGACAACGCTCCCCATTGGACTGTCCGACAGTGGGGGACCGTCGTCACCGTGGTCATTTCCTCTTCGTTACCCATCCAGACCGGCCCTCCTGTTTCAGGATTCAGGAGAGACCCATGCAGGCGACCGTTCTTTCGCTCGACGGTCCTTGCGCTGTAACTCCGCGCAAAATGCACATCGGAAGACCGGCCTGGAGCATTGCTGACAACCCAGACCCTACAGGGCCTGTGTTTCTTGCTACGCTGCGGCTGTCAATGCGTTTGTGATATTTCCAAAAACCGCAGTAATTTCTGTGGTGACACCCTGGATTGCTGCCACGGCAGCCAGCGCCACCAGCGCCGCGATCAGGGCGTACTCTATCAGGTCTTGCCCCGATTCGTCCTGCATCAGATTGACCAGTACACGATAATATTTGTTGATCATTGTCCCTCTCCTTTCGCGCCACCCGCTGCGATGCCGTAATGGCCAATCTCTCAGGGTGATCGCTGTACTCTGGTTATCGACGAAAAGTCCTGCTGCTCTAGCTTCCAGCACGAAAGTCCAAACTTTGGTAACAGGACAAGCGTGGCGAAGAAAAAATGGACAGACCCTCCAGGTGCTTTTTAGAAGATAGGATTTGGCCATCCGGCATTCCCTCAGCGGCTAAAGCCGCACTTGTTTTGCGTCTGTTATGGACGGGCTGAAGCCCGTCCCCTTCACGCCAAGGAACCTCTGAATAAGTATGTGTTCTGAAGGGGCGCGGCTTTAGCCGCGCCGTAAATGTAGCAAAAAGCAACGCGGGCCTTGGCCCCTGAGGGACAGCAGTAGGACTTGATCCTATCTGCCTTAATTCAGGATGCGTCCGCTGTCGCTCAGGTCCATGGTCAGCACCGTGCCTGGCACCTTGACATAGGGGACATAGGGATAGCTGATCTGCACCTGCACCCGCGAGCCGGGCGTGGAAGCGCCATCGGGATAGGTGACCTGGACATTCATGCCGGAAACATTGTGCAGGGAATACGCGGCATATTGTTGTACCACGGCAATCACGTTGGCGCCGTTGGCGTCGCCGCAGCCCTGGCTTGGCCCGCTGCATGTGGAGTTGCCGGTCCCATGCATGGTTGCATAGCGCACCCCTTCCCGCGCGGCCTCTCCCAGGGTCGCGTAGGTGTAGGTCATCATGCAGAACTCCAGGACGGACAGCGCCAGCATCAGGGCCAGGGACATGGTCAGCGCCGTCTCCACCAGCGCCGACCCCTGCTCCCCGTCGGCCACTTCGCGCCAGTGGCAACTGGACTTCCGGCACTCTTCTGGGGACCTTCGCATCGCCTTGCTCCTAAGCTTTTGCCTTAATTCATGGCCCGCATGGAGACCTGCCGGTGGAACTGCATGGAGGGCAACAGTTGAAACGAGAAAAATCCTATCGGGACCGGGGGCGTGACGGTATACACCACGTCCACCCGGTTCAAGAAAAATGTGGGCGCCTCCGGGTCGGCGTCCGGCGTGTATCCTCCGCTGGGCTGGCACTGGGTCAGGTCCCCCGTGGTTCCAATCTGCTGCGAACACACATAGACCGTGGTCGCGGTGCTCCCGTTCAGCAGGCCAGAAAGATCGTCCAGCGCCAGCGCGGAGACGGACTTGGGGTCGCTGGATGGAAAAGCATTGGGCAACGCCGCCTGCGCCGGACTGGCCGTGCCTTGCACGGAATACTGCGCGGCCACGCGCGCAGCGGAGGTCAGGTTGGCGGCGGCAATCATAAAATACCCATAATCCACGGCCCCGCAGACCAGCAGCAGGAGCAGCGGCACCATCATGGCCGTCTCAATCAGGCTTTGCCCGTCCTCCTGCGTCCTTCGCCACATTGTGCCCCGCCATGTTTTCTCTATGGCCCTCTGCATTCCTCGATGCATCTTCTTACCCGCTTACCCGCAGGCGCGGCCCACACCGGCCATCTACTGATATGGGTCTCCCTCTTCTATCGGCATCCTTGGGGATTTCTTCAGCGGAATTTTGCGCCCGCATCATCATCCCTCTGCTTTGCTGTTGGCCACTCCTGGCGCAGCGGCTACTGGAAGATCCCCGCCTTCAGGATGTAGCTGTCGGGCGTGCTGTTCAGGGACATGCTCAATTTTCCACTTCCGGTCATGCTGATTTGGTCCGCTACGATCTGGCCCAGGATGAAGGTCCCGCTGGCTGCCGCACCTGTCACTTGGAATTGGTCCGCGTACCCGGTGGAATGAAAATACATGGCCCCGGAGAAGCTCAGGGTGCCAGACCCTCCGAAGAACGGTGTGGTTGTATTGCCGTGGTCCTGAAAGATGAGCAGTCCTCGATTGCCCGGATTGCCCCGCGCGTCCGTGGTGTCCCCGTTGCTGTCCCAATAGGTGCCATTGACGGTGCATTGCGCGACCAGCACATTGCCATTGAGCGCCATCGGCATCCCTAGCGATGCACTTGGCAAACTTCCATCGCAGGTAAGGTCAGCGGGATTGATCGGATCAACGCGAGGAGGGGCCAACGATCCAGCCCCACCCTGCACGCTCAGCGCCCCTTGGTGGAAATAGAACATGGCCCCGTCGGTCTGCTGCCATGTGGTTGTCGAATAGGGACTGCATGTGGTCACGCAGGGCTTGGCCATGCGGATGTCATCACTGCCACCAACAGACAGGCCACCGTCCATGTAGTAGACTCCTGGCTTGAAGATCGCCACGTCATTGCCATTGAGATTGATCCCGTTCGGATAGTAGCCGGGTTCAAACTCCAGGCAACCAGAGTGGGGGACTGTGGGGACATAGTTGGTCGGGGAGTGGTCTGGGCAGCCATCTTGTCCGTAAGTTACAACGTGTGGAGCGCTGGATGTCGTGGAGAGCGCAGGCTTGGCAGGTGCAGGTACGGTGGCGTAAGGGTCACTTACCGGCGACGCAGGCCATACCCATTTGCCCGTAGTCCCGCCATTGTAGCCCGCAGGGGCTGTTTGAGGGCCACCAAAGGTGCCCACGTCCGAGCCGGTTTGATTGGGGCCACCCTGGCTGGTGTCAATCAACGCAGAGGGATGATAAACAATTGCGGTCGGACTGCTGGAATTTACCTGGAGCGAATGCTGCGGGCCGCCGACGATCTTTAAGATGGCCCCGCCAACGTAGCTGAATGCCCCGGACATGGTCGGGTGCAGCACCACGATGGGCGCGGCCTCATTGACCATGGCGAGTCCGCAATACGAGGAGGCCCCAACGGTGCGCACGCTTTGTCCCGTTACGGCAGCACTGAAATACATCTTCACGTTGTCCTGCACCTTCACCTGCATGAACGGAAATGCCGTCATAGAGGTGGGTGGGGCCGTGATGCCATTGACGGTGGCCGGAAAGCCCCAGGAAACAGCGTTGGAGACGCTGCCCGCGTTCAGACCGCTGCCGTTGTATCCGTTAAAGCGCGCATAGGCGCACATGGTTGCCGACGAGTTCGTCGCGCAATTGCCCGGCGTGCCAATGGTGAATCCCATGTTGGGCAAACTGGTCCCCTGGCTGACGGCCAGCATGTCCATGGCGCCGGCCCCGCAGGCGGCATCTGCCGCTGTTTGCGCCATCTGGCGGTGCATCCACAGATTGCTGTAGTCAACGGCAAAGCCAGCCGCCGCGATCAACACCAAGGCGAAAATCAGCAGCAGGGGCACAATCACCTGGCCGCGCTCGCCTTCTCTTCCGGCAACCGCCGGGCACTTCATTTTTCCGCAGACAGGAGACATGTTGCGCCTTTGCATCGCTTGTCCAGGCCAACATTGCAGACTGGGGCCAGACAGCATTTCCTGTCTCTATCGGCATTTGCGGAAAAAAGATGAAAAAGGCGCGTCCAGCATTCGGCAGGGCCTTAGCCCCCGATATGCACCATGCTGCGGGAGGGCTTCAGGAACTCCGGTTCGCCAATGTGGTGGCGTTGTTCTTTATGTTCCACAATGTGGCGGATGGTGGCCGCCAGTGCCGCATCATCCCCGCCGTGCTTCAGCACGCCGTACAGGTCATGGTCTGTCTGCGAAAAGAGGCAGGTGCGGACCTTGCCATCCGAGGTGAGCCGGACGCGGCTGCAATGGCCGCAAAATGGGTGTGAGACCGGGGCAATGATGCCGACCTCACCCACGCCATCGTCAAAGGTATAGCGGAGCGCGGTCTCGCTCAACGCATTGGGCGGCAAGGGGACCAGCGGGCGGAAGTGGCGCAAGGTCTCCAGTATCTCGTCCATCCGCACCACCACCTCTGGCGACCACATGCGGTCTTCTTCCAATGGCATGAACTCAATGAAGCGGACAATGACGCCCTCGTCGCGGGAGAACTGGGCAAAGGCGGCGATCTGGTCCTCGTTGAATCCGCGCAGAAGGACGCAGTTGATCTTGACCGGCCCCAGTCCCACACGCTGCGCTGCGCGGATGCCCGCCAGCACCCTGTCGTACCCGTCTTCCACGCGCGTGATACGCGCAAATTTCCCACGGTCCACGGCGTCCATGCTCACCGTGATGCGGTGCAGTCCGGCGTCTTTCAGCGGCTGCGCCAGCTCTTCCAGCAGGTGCCCATTGGTGGTCAGCGCAATGTCCAGGGGCCTTCCCTGGCCGTCGGCAAGGCGATTGTCTGCGGCGTCGAAACAAGTGCGCAGCTTGGAAAGTCCCCACACCATCTCCACCAGGCCCTTGCGCAGCAGCGGTTCGCCGCCCGTCAGGCGTACCTTCTCAATACCCAGCGACACAAAGACGCGCGCCATGCGCAAATACTCGGCAATCGGAAGGTCCGCGTACTGCGCCCCTTCTTTTCCTGTGCGGCAATAGACGCATTTGTAGTTGCAGCGGTCAGTGACGGAGATGCGCAGGTCCGTAATGGCGCGTCCAAACTTGTCTCGTAAGCGCGCGCTGTCTTCTATTGGGGCCGTGGGCTGCATGGCGGACATCTCCATTCCAGCAGTGTATCCTGAGCGGCCTTCCGCTTTTGCGTCCTATAAAAAGCCAAAAAACATGAGTGGGCCACGGGACTTGCTGGATGGTTTTGCGGCCCGAACGTACAATCCCTGTATGCAGCCGCTGAAGGGAAAAACTGTTCTGGTCACTGGGGCGGCCCGGCGCATTGGCCGGGTGATTGCCAGCACGCTGGCGCAGGCCGGGGCCGATGTCGCCATCACCTATCGGGAATCGGACCTGGAGGCGCAAAGGACGCTGCTGGGGCTGGCGGAACATGGCCAGGAGGCAATGGCCCTGCGCTGTGATGTGCGCGATCCGCTCTCTGTACGCGAGGCCGTGGCCGCCGTGGTGGAGGAGTTTGGCCGCCTGGACGTGCTCGTCAACAATGCCGGCATCTTTGAGACGGCCCCGCTGGAGACCATGCAGGTGGAACAATGGGACGCGATGTTTGAGACCAACACGCGCGGGCCATTTCTCATGGCGCAGGCCGCCCATCCCTACTTGAAGACAGCGCGGGGGCGCATCCTGAACATTGGCTCCCTGGGTGGACTGCGTCCCTGGCCCACCCATGCGCACTACTGCACCTCCAAGGCCGCGCTGCACATGCTGACGCAGACCATGGCGAAGGCGTTTGCGCCGGAGATCAGCGTCAACTGCGTGGCCCCTGGCATGATTAGCAACGGGGAAGTGCAACCAGAGTATGAACACTTTGCCCGCAAGACCCCGATGCTGCGCAATGGCACGCCGGAAGAGGTGGCCGCAGCGGTGATGTTTTTTGTCACCGGCCCGCACTTTATCACCGGACAGGTGCTCGCCGTGGATGGCGGTCTGGGCCTTTAGGCCTTTGGGCCACGCGAAAACAGGCGCGCCAGCAGGCCGCGTTTGGGTACTTCCTGCTCGAAAATCCCCAGGGGCGTTGGCTGCTCTGGCAGCGCTTCGCCGTTGAAGACGGCCAGCGGGTTGGTCACGCAAAGCCGTTCTGCGCACTCTTTGCCATAGGCGCGTTTCAGCCAGTCATACGCCCCGCGCATTTGCGGAGGGCGGGAGGTGGTGTTGTGCGCATCGGTGGCCAATAGATGGACCCAGCGGTCGCGCAGCAACTGCTCGGCCACGCGCTGCGCGGTCTTGCCAAATCTGCCCAACAACGAGCCAGCCGTCACCTGCACCAAGCAGCCCATGCGCACCCACTCTGCCATACGCGCCGGTTTTGCGGCCAGGGTCTGGTTACGTTCGGGATGGGTCAGGATGGGAGTGACGCCATCCAGAATCATTTCGTAAAAGGTCTGCGTGATGTTCTGCGGGATGCCAAAGTCCGGGAACTCCACCAGCAGGTAGTTTTTGCCATTGATGGTGTAACGAGTGCGGTGGGCCTTGGCGTCCTGGATGTTTTCATAGCTCAGATGGAAATCACACCCCATGCCCAGTGTGATTTTGCCCCCGGTGTGTTCCTGGATTTGCGCCAGACGCGCGGCGTTTTCTTCCGGCAAATAAGGGTAAGAATGGTTGGCGTGCGGGGTGCAGACGATGTGCGTGATGCCGTCCGCCAGGGCCATCTCGACCATGGCAAGCGAGGTCTCCAGGTCGGGGGGGCCATCGTCTAGGCCGAAGAGCAGGTGGTGGTGGACGTCAATCATAAAGTCTGGCCGAAGGGGGCGCAGCGCAACAATAGCTGGCGCACCCCTTTATTTTGCCGTCAGCGAGGCAATCATGGAAGCAAAAATCCGCAGACCATCCGCAGAACCAAGTAGCGCCTCGCTGGAGCGGTCCGGGTGCGGCATCATGCCCAGCACGTTGCGGCCTTCGTCCAGGATGCCTGCAATGTTGCCCAAAGAGCCGTTGGGATTGGCCGCGGGCGTAATGGCCCCTTGCGGTGTCGCATAGCGGAAGGCGATGCGGTGGTCGCGCTCCAGTTGGGCCAGTGTTGTGGCGTCGCAAAAATAGTTGCCTTCCATGTGGCCAATGGGAATTTGCAGCACTTCACCTTCACGAAGGGTGTTGGTAAAAGGTGAGTCCGTTGTTTCCGTGCGCAGATGGACCTGCTTGCAAATGTATTTGAGTCCGGCATTGCGCATCAGCGCGCCCGGCAGCAGGCCGCTCTCGCACAAAATCTGGAAGCCGTTGCAGATGCCCAGCACCAGGCCGCCATGGGAGGCGAATTCCTTTACCGATTGCATGATTGGGGCAAAGTGGGCGATGGCCCCGGTGCGCAGGTAGTCGCCATAGGCAAAGCCCCCGGGCACAAGGATGGCGTCGCAGCCTTCCAGGTCCGTGGATTCATGCCAGAGAAAGGTGACGGGCTGGCGGGCAATGGCCGCAATCACATGGTAGGTGTCGTGGTCGCAATTGGAGCCGGGAAAAACAAGGACGCCAAATTTCATTTGTTGCCAGTGTAACAATCTTTGTTTGCTGCGGGGTGTTTTGCTGGGGTTGTCCTGATATGTTTTGGTGGTGTTTGCCCGCGCAGACAGTCCCCAGGCCAAGGCCCAGCGCCACATCGTCTTGCCGTGTTAAAATCTGGATTTGTATGGAGATGCGGATTGCCGTCCAGGGCAGTGGTGTTTCCAATTTTTAATTTCCTCTGAGGTCTTCCCATGTCCGGTCATTCCAAGTGGGCCACCATCAAGCACAAAAAGGGCGCGTTGGACGCTAAACGCGGCAAGGCATTCACCCGTCTCATCCGGGAAATCACCATGGCCGCCCGCCAGGGCGGAGGGGACCCCGATGGCAATCCGCGCCTGCGCACGGCGGTCCTTGCAGCCAAAGCGGAAAACATGCCCGCGGAAAACATCAAGCGCGCGGTGCTGCGGGGCACCGGTGAGGTTGAAGGCGCGGCCTACGAGGAGATCGTCTTTGAAGGCTATGGGCCGGGCGGCGTTGCTCTCATCGTGGAAGTCACCACAGACAACCGCAACCGCACCGTCAGCGAAATCCGCCATGCGTTTGCAAAAAATGGGGGCAATCTGGGCGAGTCGAATTCCGTCTCCTGGATGTTTTCCAAGAAGGGCCTGATCGTGGTCCCCAAGGCCGCTGCCGATGAAGAAAAGCTGATGGGCATTGTGTTGGAAGCGGGCGCCGATGACCTGCGCGATGAAGGCGATGTGTGGGAGATCATCACAAGTACAGCGGCCTTTGAGGCCGTCCACAACGCCATCAAGGCCGCGGGGATTGAGACCACAATGGCGGAGATCACCATGCTGGCCTCCACCTACACCAAGCTGGAAGGCCCGGCAGCCGCGCAGATGGTCCGCCTGATCGAGGCCCTGGAAGACCAGGACGACGTGCAGAACGTCTATTCCAATTTTGATGTGGACGCCAAGCAACTCGAAGAAGTGGCAGGCTAAATTCAGGCTGTTCTTTGTTGGAAATGGCCGCCCCAAGGGGCCTTCGTTTTGCTGGGCAAAGCGGCCCTGGACCTAAATTTCCCATCCCAGGTGGAGTGGTCTTGAAGAAAATAGCTGTTTTGTGTGCGGCCTTTACTCTCTTCCTTCTTCCCTATGCCACAGGGCAAGAGAGAACGCAGACCTCAACCCTGGCATCAACCTCAGCCTCAGCCACACTGACATCCCCATCCGCACCGGCGGACAAGGCCCCTGTTTCTGCTTGGATGCAGCACCTTCCCTGGGACCGCGGCGTTTTTGTGGATGGCGGTTTTGGCGCCCATAGTCATCCCGGAACTGGCTACCACTTCCTGAACGCTGGCTTCCGTCTGGGCAAGGTGCTCACCCATGCTGCGGGGCCGGGCCTGTTGCGCGGTCAATTTGAATATGCCATTGAGCTGACCCCCTACTGGCAGGCGTTTACGCCCAGGGAAGTCGTCAGCGTGACCACCGTCAACCCACCGCAGACCCTGCAATACCACACGGGAGGCACCTTTACGGGCTTCAGCATTACGCCCATCCTCCTGCGTTGGGACCTGGTGCGCTGGCGCCACGTAATGCCGTGGGTGCAAGGGGGCGGAGGGATGATCTGGACCGACCATAAATTCCCACCGATTGCCACCAGCGTCTGGAATTTTTCGCCCCAGTTTGGCGTGGGCATCCATTATTTCGTCCGGCCCAAACAGGCCATTACCTTTGGCGCCAATGCCGAACACATCTCCAGCGCCAGCCTGGGCGATAAAAACCCTGGCGTGAATGCCAGCGTGCAATTCCAAATCGGATATACCTGGTGGAAATGAGCGCACCTCGCATAGAAGGCCCTTGCAGCGGTCTGGGCAAGGCGGGCAGACCGGTTGTTGAGTGCGTACCGAATTTCTCTGAAGGCAGTGACCCGGAGATTGTCCGCAAGATCGTCCGCGCCATGCAGGTGGAAGACGTGTCGCTGCTCGATTGGTCGCTGGACCCGGACCACAATCGTTCCGTGGTCACGCTTGCGGGCACGCCCCAGGCCATTGTGGAGGCTGCGGTGCGGGGCGTGGGAAAGGCCGTGGAGCTGATTGATCTTACCTTGCAGCGGGGCGTCCATCCCCGCATTGGCGCAGCCGACGTGGTCCCGCTGGTCCCCATTCAGGGCATTACCTTGCAGGAGGTCGCATTGCTGGCGCACCGCGTGGGACAAGAGATATGGAAGCGCTACCATGTGCCGGTGTACTTCTATGAGGCCGCCGCCACCCGGCCCGACCGCGTCTTGCTGGAAAACATCCGTCGCGGACAATTCGAGGGGTTGAGCAGGGAATCGACTGGCAATACGGCACGGCGGCCCGATGTAGGCGGGCCATCGCTGCATCCCACGGCAGGGGCCTGCGCCGTGGGGGCACGGCAGTTTTTGATTGCCTTTAACGTCTTTCTGGACACCGCCAATGTGGGCGCCGCCCGCGCCATTGCCCGCGAGGTGCGCGCCTCCAGTGGCGGACTGGCTGGCGTCAAGGCGATTGGCGTACCCGTGCGTGGCCGCGCCCAGGTGTCCATGAACATTACAAATTTTCGTGCCACGCCGCTGGGCGTGGTGTATGCTGCGGTCAAAAAGGCCGCCGCGCACGCCGGAGTGCAGCCAGAACGGGTTGAGATCATCGGCCTGGTCCCAGAGGCGGCGCTGGAACCTGGCAGCGAGTGGATGCAGATGGCCACCGGATTCCACTCGCAGGAAAGGGCCTTGGAGCGTAAACTGGAATCACCGCTGGCGTGGCCATGAGTCGTTGCGCCGGGGCAGGCCACGCGATGTAAGGGCAAAAACGCACCGCATTCGAGGGTCGTGTTGTGTGTTTTCCCCACGGACGCAACATCCATGCATCGGACAACGGGACAGAAGTACATTGCAACAGGAAGACAATGCGGAAATAGACCGCGGCCTGTTGCGTAAGCGGGCAAAACCAAGGAGAAATACCATGAAATTTACCAGGGACATCTTTCGCAATCTAGGCATGGTCGCAGCCGTCGGCCTGCTGCCGCTGGCCGCAATGGCATCGCCACTGGCCACAGAGTCACAGGCCGCAGTGCCCTTTGGGGTCCAGCAGGTGATCGTGGTCGATTACCAGGCAATGCAAAGTTCCAACATTGCCATGCAACTGCGCGACAAGGTCCTGCCGCCAGAATTGAAGAGCTTGCAGGATGCGCTCCAGCACTCTGGCATGAATGTTGGCCAGAGCATTGACCAGCTTGCCTTTGCCTCTTTTATGGGACAAAAAAGTGGGTTGACGCAGATTGTGGGCATTGCCAGCGGGCAATTCCCCACCACGGACATCCTGGCCAACTTCAAGAAGAAGAAGATCAAGGGCGAGCAGGTCCGCAACTCCACCATCTATCCGATGGGCGGCACTGGCCTGGACGTGGCCTTTTTGGACCAGACCACCATGGTCTTTGGCTCAGTGCCCGCAGTCAAGGCAGCGTTGGATGCGCGTGATGGCATCGCGCCCAGCTTTCTGAGCAACAACGACATGCTGAACTTGATACCTGCCGTGCAGAACGATGCGGTCTGGAGCATCATGGATTCCAAAGGGACGCAGACCATGATGAAGTCTGTGCTGGGCGAGGCATCGGGTGTGGCGGATTTCGATGTGGTCAAGAAGCGGCTGCTGGGGTCCCGCTATACCATGGATTTTGAGCATGGGGTCAAGTTCAATCTGGACGTGCTGACCTCAGACGCCATGTCTGCGGCGACCATGTCTTCCTTGCTGAGCGCGGCTGCGTTGTATAAAAAGATGGGCGCCACGCCGTCAGAAAAGACGGCGATTGACGATACAAAAATCACCTCCAGCGGCAGCACTCTGAAGGTGGATTTTTCCGCGTCGGACAATGACTTTGCATCGCTGCTCAACTCCAGCCTCTTCCAGTCAGTGGTCCACTAGACCAGCAGGGGGGGCCGGTACATCGGCCCCGGATGCTGTTTGCGGTGTCTGCACCCTACACGTCTGGGCGGGAGGTGCTGGACAGCTCCAGCAGGCCGCCAAAGACCGAGAAGAGTATCAAATGGCAGGTGACGGCCCCGCACATGTCCAGCAGCACATCGAACGGAGAGCCGGTGCGCTTGGGCAGGAATGCCTGATGGAACTCATCCAGACTGGAGAGCACCAGCGTGGAGAGCAAGGCCACGGCTGCCGCGCGCAATGAGGCCGTGACCGCAGAGTAGGCATGGCTCAGGCGAAAGGTCATACGCCAGGCACGGAAGAAGACCAGACTGACAAATCCATAAACAAAAAAGTGGCCGACTTTGCGGATGGCAAAGAGCAAGCGGCACCAGCGATGGTCGCTCATCGCGCCAAAGATGCGCTCCAACAGCGGGCGCAGGACGCTGCTGGTGTTGTCGGACGAGAAGGCGTCGCTCGAAGAGACGCCAATCAGCAGGACGCAAATCACTGCTGGTACCCAGGCACTGAGCAGGACAAGCCTGCGTTTACTCAACATGATAATTTGGCGCCTCGCGCGTGATGATGACGTCGTGTACGTGGCTTTCCCGCAGGCCAGCATTGGAGATGCGGACAAAGCGGGCCTTCTCTTGCAGTTCCTGGATGGTCGCGCAGCCAAGATACCCCATGCCGGAACGTAGGCCGCCGACCAGTTGATAGACCATCAATTCCAGCGGCCCGCGATAGGGCACGCGGCCTTCAATGCCTTCAGGGACAAACTTCTCCAGGCGGTTGCGGCCATTGTCCTCGTGGCTGGTCAAGGGGGAACGTTCTGCGGCCATCTCCATATCGCGGGAGCTTTGGAAGTAGCGTTCGCCAGACCCTTGCGCCATGGCCGACAGCGACCCCATGCCGCGATAGGTCTTGAAGGTGCGGCCCTGGTACAGCAGGGTCTCTCCGGGGCTTTCATCCACGCCGGCGAACAGGGAGCCGATCATCACGGCGCTGGCCCCGGCGGCAATGGCCTTGGTGATGTCGCCGGAATACTTGACGCCGCCATCGGCGATGACGGGGACGTTGTATTGTTTGGCCGCGCGATGGGCCTCGGCGATGGCCGTGATTTGTGGCATCCCCGCGCCGGTCACCATGCGCGTGGTGCAAATGGACCCCGGCCCAATTCCGACCTTTACGGCGTCCGCCCCGGCCTCGATCAGCGCCTTGGCCCCGTCGTAGGTGGCGATGTTGCCCGCCATCAGGTCAATCTGCGGGAAATGTTTCTTCAGCGTGCGGATGGCCTCCAGCACGCGCGAGGAATGTCCATGCGCAGAATCGATGGCCAGGGCGTCAATGCGGTTGCGCACCAGCTCCTGCGCGCGCTCCAGAAAGTCCCCGGTGGCGCCCACCGCCCCGGCCACACGCAAACGCCCCTGCGCATCTTTGGCGGCGTTAGGATATTTCAGTTTTTTCTGGATGTCCTTGACGGTAATCAGGCCTTTTAGCTCGTACTGGTCGTTGACGACCAGGAGTTTTTCCACGCGATGACTGTGCAATAGCTGGGCCGCTTCTTCCAGCGTGGTGCCCACGGCCACGGTGATGAGATTGTCTTTGGTCATCACCTCGCTGACGGGGACCTCCGTACGCGTCTCAAAGCGCAGGTCGCGGTTGGTCAGGATGCCGACCAGTTTTTTGTTTTTGGTGACCGGCACGCCGGAGATTTTGTAGCGGCGCATCACCTCCAGCGCCTCGGAGATGGGCCGCTCCGGCGCAATGGTGACCGGGTCCACGATCATGCCGCTCTCAGATCGCTTCACCTTGTCCACCTCGCCGGCCTGCTGCTCCAGGGTCATGTTGCGGTGGATGACGCCGATGCCGCCCTGCTGCGCCATGGCTATGGCCATCCGCGATTCCGTCACGGTGTCCATGGCCGCGCTCAACAGCGGCGTGTTGACAACAATGTTGCGTGTGACATGGGTCTGCGTCTGCACCTGCGAGGGGACCATCTCGCTGTAGGCCGGGGCCAGGAGGACGTCGTCAAAGGTCAGGGCTTCGGGTACGGGAAATTCAATCATGGTTTTTGGCCGCCAGGCCTCTCAGTGGATTGCTGGTCACAAAAGGAACATTTCGAGGAGGACATACCTGATTGTAAGGTCCCGCCTGTTTTCCGGCAAACATTCTGGAGTGCGGACACGGGCAGAGGGGATCGATAGCAATAAAATGGCCCCAATGCCCGAAGAAATACTTGCATATCAAAAAAAAACATTGTTATATTGCTCTGCGAATATCTGCAACGTCTATTTTGGGTGGGGAAAAGGGGCCAAGGTGCGCAAATTGTCCTTGCTATCGGTATTGGCTGTTGCCGTCACGGGCGCTTTGATGGGATGCGGCGGGGCCAAGTTTACGGGCACACTGAATCCTGGTTCTGGTGGAACACCGATTTATCCAGCAGTGTACAGCATCAGTCCGACTTCAGCCGTAGAAGGGGGCGCGCCCTTCACGCTCACCGTAGAAGGAGTGAATTTTACGTCGAGCACGGTCGTCGTATGGAACAACACAGACCTGAC